>NZ_JAVDTO010000013.1:0-207178 GCF_031455875.1 Azospirillum sp. BE72 | reverse complement strand
GACAGCACGCCGGAGAAGGTCGTGCTGCTGTTGTCGCCGCCGGCCGTCAGGGTGTAGCTGCCCAGCGTCACCGAACCGGCACCGGCGAGCGAGCCGATGGTCTCGGCCGCCAACAGGTTCAGCGTGGCGCCGCTGTCCACCGTTACCGCGCTGCTGTCGGCGATGGCCGAGCCGCCGGAAATCGTCAGCGTGCCGCCCGACACGGTGGTGGCGCCGGTATAGGTGTTGGTGCCCAGCAGGGTCTGCGTACCGGTGCCGGTCTTGGTCAGGCCGCCGGTGCCGCTGATCGCGCCGGAGAAGCTGCTCGTGCTGTTGTCGGCACCGGTGGTCAGGGTATTGGCGCCCAGCGTCACCGAACCGATACCGGTCAGCGAGCCGATGGTCTCGCTGGCCGACAGGTCCAGGGTGGCGCCGGAGTTGACCGTCACCGCGCTGCCGTCGGCGATGGCCGAGCCGCCCGACACGGTCAGGGTGCCGCCGGACACGGTGGTGTCACCGGTGTAGGTGTTGGCGCCCGACAGGGTCAGGGTGCCGGTGCCGGATTTGGTCAAGCCGCCGGTGCCGCTGATCGCGCCGGAGAAGGTCGTGCTGCTGTTGGCCCCGCCGGCCGTCAGGGTGTAGCTGCCCAGCGACACCGAGCCGGATCCTGCCAGCGACCCGATGGTCTCGGCCGCACCCAGGTCCAGGGTGGCGCCGGAGCTGACCGTCACCGCGCTGCTGTCGCTGATCGCCGAACCGCCGGACACCGACAGGGTGCCGCCCGACAGGGTGGTGGTGCCGGTGTAGGTGTTGGCGCCCGACAGGGTCAGGGTGCCGGTGCCGGACTTGGTCAAGCCGCCGGTGCCGCCGATCGCGCCGGAGAAGGTCGTGCTGCTGTTGGCCCCGCCGGCCGTCAGGGTGTAGCTGCCCAGCGACACCGAGCCGGTTCCTGCCAGCGAGCCGATGGTCTCGGCCGCACCCAGGTCCAGGGTGGCGCCGGAGCTGACCGTCACCGCGCCGGTGTCGGCGATGGCGCTGCCGCCGGACACCGTCAGCGTGCCGGCCGACACGCTGGTGGCGCCGGTGTAGGTGTTGGTTCCCGACAGCGTCATTGTGCCGGTGCCCGACTTGGTCAGGCCGCCGGTGCCGGAGAGGACGCCGGACAGGGTGGCGGCGTTGGCGTTGTCGACCGTACCGCCGCCGCTGCCCAGCGTGACGGCGTTGGAGACGGTGGCGCCGGTGCCGGTAATCGCCAGCGTGCCGCCGTTGAGCGTCACGGTGCCGCTGCCCAGGTTGCTGCCGCCGGTCACCGACAGAGTGCCGGCGGTGACGCCGGTGGTGCCGGTGTAAGTGTTGGTGCCGGACAGGGTCAGAGTGCCCGTGCCGGTCTTCGCCAGGTTGCCGGTGCCCGACAGCACGCCGGAGAAGGTCGTGCTGCTGTTGTCGCCGCCGGCCGTCAGGGTGTAGCTGCCCAGCGTCACCGAACCGGCACCGGCGAGCGAGCCGATGGTCTCGGCCGCAGACAGGCCCAGCGTGGCGCCGGAGTTGACCGTCACCGCACTGCCGTCGGCGATGGCGGAGCCGCCCGACACCGTCAGCGTGCCGCCGGACACGGTGGTGGCGCCGGTGTAGGTGTTGGCCCCCGACAGGGTCAGGCTGCCGGAACCGCTCTTGGTCAGGCCGCCGGTGCCGGACAGGGCGCCGGAGAAGGTGGTGGAGCTGTTGTCGCCGCCGGCCGTCAGGGTGTAGCTGCCCAGCGTCACCGAGCCGGCACCGGCGAGCGACCCGATGGTCTCGGCCGCCCCCAACTCCAGCGTTGCGCCGGAGCTGACCGAGACGGCGCCGCCGTCCGTGATCGCCGAACCGCCCGACACCGTCAGCGTGCCGCCCGACACGCTGGTGGTGCCGGTGTAGGTGTTGGCGCCCGACAGGGTTAGGGTGCCGGTACCGGACTTGGTCAGGCCGCCGGTGCCGGACAGGACACCGGAGAAGGCGGTGCTTGTGTTGTCGGCACCGGTGGTCAGGGTGTAGCTGCCCAGCGTCACCGAACCGGCACCGGTCAGCGAACCGATGGTCTCGGCGGCCGACAGGTCCAGGGTGGCGCCGGAGCTGACCGTCACCGCGCTGCCGTCGGCGATGGCCGAACCGCCCGACACGGTCAGGGTGCCGCCGGACACGGTGGTGGCGCCGGTGTAGGTGTTGGTGCCGGACAGGGTCAGGCTGCCGGAACCGGACTTGGTCAGGCCGCCGGTGCCGGACAGGGCGCCGGAGAAGGTGGTGGAGCCGCTCGACGGGTTGACGGTCAGGGTGTTGGCGCCCAGGGATACCGAGCCGGATCCTGCCAGCGACCCGATGGTCTCGGCCGCACCCAGGTCCAGGGTGGCGCCGGAGCTGACCGTCACCGCGCTGCTGTCGCTGATCGCCGAACCGCCGGACACCGACAGGGTGCCGCCCGACACGGTGGTGGTGCCGGTGTAGGTGTTGGCGCCCGATAGGGTCAGGGTGCCGGTGCCGGACTTGGTCAGGCCGCCGGTGCCGCTGATCGCGCCGGAGAAGGTCGTGCTGCTGTTGGCCCCGCCGGCCGTCAAGGTGTTGGCGCCCAGCGTCACCGAGCCGGCACCGGCCAGCGACCCGATGGTCTCGCTGGAGGACAGGTCCAGGGTGGCGCCGGAGCTGACCGACACCGCGCCGGTATCGGCGATGGCGCTGCCGCCGGTCACCGACAGGGTGCCGCCCGACACGGTGGTGGTGCCGGTGTAGGTGTTGGTGCCGGACAGGGTCAGGGTGCCGGTGCCGGACTTGGTCAGGCCGCCGGTGCCGGACAGGGCGCCGGAGAAGCTGGTGCTGCTGTTGTCGGCACCGGCCGTCAAGGTGTAGCTGCCCAGCGTCACCGAACCGGCACCGGCCAGCGACCCGATGGTCTCGGCGGCCGACAGGTCCAGGGTGGCGCCGGAGCTGACCGTCACCGCGCTGCCGTCGGCGATGGCGGAGCCGCCCGACACCGTCAGCGTGCCGCCGGACACCGTGGTGGCGCCGGTGTAGGTGTTGGCCCCCGACAGGGTCAGGCTGCCGGAACCCGACTTGGTCAGGCCGCCGGTGCCGGACAGGGCGCCGGAGAAGGTGGTGGAGCCGCTCGACGGGCTGACGGTCAGGGTGTAGCTGCCCAGCGTCACCGAACCGGCACCGGCGAGCGAACCGATGGTCTCGGCCGCACCCAACTCCAGGGTGGCGCCGGAGCTGACCGTCACCGCGCCGGTGTCGGCGATGGCGCTGCCGCCGGAGACGGCGAGCGTGCCGGCGCTGACGGTGGTGGCACCGCTGCGGGTGTTGGTGCCGGACAGGGTCAGGGTGCCGCTGCCGGTCTTGGTGAGGGCGCCGGTGCCGCCGACCACGCCGGTCAGGGTGGCGGTGTTGGCCACGGTGATGGTGGCGCCGAAGGTGCCGGCGGTAACGGCGTTGGCGAAGCTGGCGCCGGTGCCGGTGATCGCCAGCGTGCCGTTGTCGATCGTCAGCGCGCCGGTGCTGATGTTGGTGGCGTCGGTCACCGACAGGGTACCGCCGCGGACGCTGGTGGTGCCGGTGTAGGTGTTGGTGCCGGACAGGGTCAGGGTGCCGCTGCCGCCCTTGGTCAGGTTGCCGGTGCCGGACAGGACACCGGAGAAGGTGGTGCTGCTGTTGTCGCCGCCGGTGGTCAGGGTGTTGGCGCCCAACACCACCGAACCGGCCCCGGCCAGCGAGCCGATGGTCTCGGTGGTGGACAGGGTCAGGGTGGCGCCGGAGGCGACCGAGACGGCCCCGCTATCCGTGATGGCCGAGCCGCCGGACACCGTCAGCCCGCCGCCGGACACCGTGGTGGCGCCGGTGTAGGTGTTGGTCCCCGACAGCGTCATCGTGCCGGTGCCGGCCTTGGTCAGGCCGCCGGTGCCGCCGATCGCGCCGGAGAAGGTGGTGGTGCCGTTGTCGCCGCCGGTGGTCAGGGTGCTGGTGCCCAGCGCCACCGCGCCGGAGCCGGTGAGCGAACCGATGGTCTCGCTGACCGACAGGGTCAGCGTGCCGCTGGCCCCCACCGACACCGCGCTGCCGTCCCCGATGGCGCTGCCGCCCGACACCGTCAGGGTGCCGGCGTTGATGGTGACCGACCCGCTATGGGTGTTGGTGCCCGACAGCGTGACCGTGCCGCTGCCGTCCTTGGTCAGGGTGCCGGTGCCGCTGACGGTGCCGGACAGGGTCAGGGCGTTGGCGGTCTTCACCGTGCCGGTGCCGGCGAGATCGATGGCGTTGGTCAGCGTCTGGCTGGCCGCCGTCGTGCTCAGCGTGCCGCCGTTCAGGGTGATGGTGCCGCTGCCGATGGTGCCGGAGGTGCCCAGTTCCACCTCGCCGCTGCCGATGGTGGTGCCGCCGGACCAGCTGTTGCCGGTGCTGCCCAGCGTCAGTTTGCCGGTACCGGACTTGGTCAGGCCGCCGGTGCCGGTGACGTCGCCCGACAGGGTGACGGCGTTGGCGTTGTCGATACCGGCGCTGGACGACAGGGCGATGGCGTTGTCGATGGTGGTGGCGCCGGTGACGGTCAGGTTGCCGCCGTTCATCGTCAGCGTGCCGGTGCCCAGGTTGGCGTCGCCCGCCACCGACAGCGTGCCGCCGCCGACGGTGATGGTGTTGATGCCGGTGCCGCTGGTGCCGCCGGTCGCGGTGTTGTTGGTGCCGCCCAGCACCAGCGTGCCGCTGCCGCTCTTGCTCAGGGCTGCGGTGTCGCTGCCATTGTCGGCCAGGGTCGAGTTGATGGTCAGCGTGTCGCCGGTGCCGACGCTGACGCCGAAGCCGTTGCCCAGCGTGAAGCCGTTGCCGGTGATGGTGATCCCCCGGCTGTCGGTGTCGCTGTCCATCGCCAGCGTCACGCCGTCGCGCACCGTCAGGGTGGCGGGCAGCGTGATGGTGCCGCCCAACGTGGCGGCGAAGCGGATGGTGACGTTGCCGGTCACGGCGTTGGCAAGGGCGATGGCCTCCTTCAGGTCCAGGCCGCCGCCGTCGGACTTGTCGCCGCTGTAGGTGCCGCTGGTGGTGCCGTCGATGGCGGTGACGTCGACCGTCAGGTCGTTGGTCACGCTGATGCTGAACGTCTTCTCGTAGGTGGCGGTGCCGTCGCTGACCTGCACACGGACCGAATAGCTCTGCCCGGCGGTCAGGACGCTGGCGTTGTTCGCCTGAAGCGAAGTGCCGGAGATGTTGAACAGGCTGTTGTGGGTGCTGCCCGTGCCGCTGACCAGCGTGTAGGTGAAGGTCTGGCCGGTGTCGGCGTCGGTGTTCGACAGGGTGCCGACCACCGCGTTGGTGCCGTCGAAGATGGTGACCGAGCTGTTCGACAGGGCGATGTCGGTGGGCGCGTCGTTGATCGAGCTGGCGGTGACCACCGTGCTGGTGTTGGCGCTGCTGCTGGTCGTGCCGTCGCTTGCGGTCAGGGTGAAGGTGGTCTGCACCGTGCTGCCGGGCGCCACCTGGTTGTTGGTGGGGGTGAAGACCAGCGCCTGCAGCAGGGTCTGCAGCCCGCCCGGCGTGGTGGCGGTCAGCGTGTAGTTGCCGGCACTGCCGCTCAGCCCGCCGCCGGCGCTGGACAGCGTGCCGTTGGCCGCGGTGTAGGTGATGGTGACGGTGAAGGTGCCGGTGTTGTCGTCGGTGTCGGCCACCGTCACGCCGCCGAAAGGCGTGGTGGTGGCGTTGTCGTTGACCGTGCCGGCGGTGGTGAAGGTGCCGGCCAGCGCCGGCGCCTGGTTGACCGGCCCGGTCAGCACGACGTCGTTGCTGTTGCTGCCGGCGGCATAGCTGACGGTGATCGACCCGCTGTTCAGGGTCAGCGTGGCGCCCGACGCCAGCCCGGTGAAGGTGCCGGTGACGGCGTCGCTGCCGTCGTTGGAGATGATAGCGAAGCTGTCGCCGCCGGTCGTCTTCACCGGAGTGTAGCTGCCGCCGGCGGTCAGGGTGGCGCTGCTGACGTTGACCGCCCCGGTGACGTTCACCTGATCGTAGCTGCTGGTGCTGACCAGATCGACCGCCAGGGTGCCGCCGGACTGGATGGTCAGGCCGCCGTTGACGGTCAGGGTGCCGACGCCGTTGTTGGTGCCGGCGATGCCGGGGGACAGGATGCCGCCGGACTGCACGGTCAGGCCGCCGTTGACGGTGCCCGTACCGGCCAGCGTGCCGCCGTTGCCCACCGTGACCGCGCCGGACCCGTTCAGGGTGCCGGTGACCATCAGCGTGCCGTCGCTGATCGTGGTGGAGCCGGTGTGGCTGTTGGTGCCGGACAGGGTCAGCGTGCCGGCGCCCGACTTGGTCAGGTTGTTGGCCCCGCTGATGACGCCCGACAGGGTCAGGGCGTTGCCGGTACCGACGCTGACGGTGCCGTGGCTGCTGCCGAGCGCGACGGCGTTGGCCAGCGTGAGGGTGCCGGTGGAGGCCAGCGTGCCGCCGTTCAGCGTGACGGTGCCGGTGCCGAGGTTGGCGGCCGCACCGACCGACAGCGTGCCGCCGGTCACCGTGGCGGCCCAGGCGGTGGTGTTGTTGGTGCCGGTCAGGGTCAGGGTGCCGCTGCCCGACTTGGTCAGCGTGTTGGTTCCGGCGGCGAAGGTGCCGGACAGGGTCAGCGCGTTGGCCGTGTTGACCGTGCCGCCGCCGGTGCCGACGGTCAGGCCGTTGGCCAGCGTGACGCTGCTGCCGGTCACATCCAGCGTGCCGCCGCCGCTCAGCGTGACGGCGGCGCTGCTGATGTTGCCGGACCCGGCGATCGACAGGGTGCCTTCGCCGACCGTGGTGGTGCCGGTGTAGCTGTTGGTGCCGCTCAGGACCACCGTGCCGCCGCCGACCTTGGTCAGGTTGAAGCTGCCGGACACCGCGCCGCTGATCGTCAGCGTGTCGCCGCTGTTGTAGGAGCCGATGTCTGCGTCCGCCGCCAGGGTGACGGTGCCGCTGATGGTGGCCGTTCCGCCGTTGACCTTCACCGCGCCGATCCCGGTCGACACGCCGATGCCGCTGATCGTCAGATTCTCGGCGACGGTCAGGCCGGTGCCGATGCGCAGGGTGGCGCCGCTGGCGATGGTGGTGCCGGCGGCGGTCGTGCCCAGCGCGTTGGCGTGATTGATGATCAGGACGCCGGCGCTGACGGTGGTGGCGCCGGTATAGGTGTTGTTCCCCGACAAGGTCAGCGATCCGCTGCCGCTCTTGGTCAGGGCGTGGCTGCCGCCGACGACGCCGGACAGGGTCAGGCCGGTGCCGGTCACGCCGATGGTGGTGTCGGCGGCCATGGTGACGGTGCCGCTGACGGTGGCGCTGCCGGTGGTGACCTGCAAGGCGCCGGCGCTCGACACGCCGCTGCCGGAGACGGTGAGATTCTCCGCCAGCGTGACGCCGTTCGATACCGCCAGGGTGGCGCCGCTGGAGACCGTCGTGCCGCCGGCAGTGGTGCCCAGCGCATTGCTGTGGCCGGCCGCCAGCGTGCCGGCGCTGATGGTGGTGGAACCGGTGTAGGTGTTGTTCCCCGACATGGTCAGCGTACCGGTGCCGTCCTTGGTCAGGGCGTGGCTGCCGCCGACGACGCCCGACAGGATCAGGCCGGTGCCGGACACGCCGATGGTGGTGTTGGCCCCCATGGTGATGGCGCCGCTGATGGTGGCGCTGCCGCTGGTGACCTGTAGCGCGCCGGCCGACGACACGCCGGTGCCGGAGATGGTCAGCGCCTCCGCCAGGGTGACGCCGTTCGATACCGCCAGCGTGGCGCCGCTGGCGACCGTCGTGCTGCCGACGATGGTGCCCAGCGCATTGTTGTGGCCGGCCACCAGCGTGCCGACGCTGATGGTGGTGGAACCGGTATAGGTGTTGGCCCCCGATAGGGTCAGCGTGCCGGTGCCGTCCTTGGTCAGGGCGTAGGATCCGCTGATGACGCCGGACACGGTCAGGCCGGTGCCGGTGACGCCGATGGTGCTGTCGGCGGCCATGGTGACGGCGCCGCTGATGGTGGCGCTGCCGCTGGTGACCTCCAACGCGCCGGTCGAGGACGCGCCGCTGCCGGAGATGGTCAGCGCTTCCGCCAGCGTGATGCCGTTCGATACCGCCAGCGTGGCGCCGTCTGCGACCGTGGTGCCGGCGGCGGTGGTGCCCAGCGCGTTGCTGTGGCCGGCCACCAGCGTGCCGGCGCTGACGGTGGTGGCGCCGGTGTAGGTGTTGTTGCCCGACAGGGTCAGCGTGCCCGTGCCGTTCTTGGTCAGGGTGTTGGAGCCGCTGACCACGCCCGACAGGGTCAGCGTCTTGCTGCTGTCGACATTGACGGTGCCGTCGCCGCTGCCCAGCGCGATGGCGTTGGTCAGGGTGACGCTGCTGCCGGTGCTGTCCAGCGTGCCGCCGGCCAGCGTGATGGCGGCGTTGCTGATGCTGCCCGACCCGGCGATCGCCAGCGTGCCGCCGCCGACCGTCGTGGTACCGGTATAGGTGTTGGAAGTGCCCGACAGGGTCAGCGTGCCGCCGCCGGTTTTGGTCAGGTTGAAGCCGCCGCCGAGCACGCCCGACAGGGTCAGGCCGGTGCCGGTGACGCCGATGGTGCTGTCGGCGCCCATGGTGACGGCGCCGCTGAGCGTGGCGCTGCCGCTGGTGACCTGCAACGCGCCGGTCGAGGACGGGCCGCTGCCGGAAACGGTCAGCGCCTCCGCCAGGGTGAGGCTGCCGGAGAGCTGCAGCGCGGCGCCGCTGGCGACCGTCGTGCCGGCCGCGGTGGTGCCCAGCGCGTTGCTGTGCTCGACGATCAGCGTGCCGGCGCTGACGGTGGTGGAACCGGTATAGGTGTTGTTGCCCGCCAGGGTCAGGCTGCCGGTGCCGGTCTTGATCAGGGCGTTGGAACCGCTGACCACGCCCGACAGGTGCAGGGTGCTCGACACGTTGAAGGTGGCGTCGGCCGCCAAGGTGACGGTGCCGCTGGCCATGACGCCGCTGCCGGAGACCAGGATGGTGCCGGAAACGGTCAGGTTCTCGGCCGTGACGATGCCGCCGGCGAGCTGCAGCGTGGCGCCGTTGGCCACCGTGGTGCCGCCGGCGGTGCTGCCCAGCGCGTTGGCATGGCTGACCGTCACCGTGCCGGCGTTGATGTTGAAGGCGCCGCTGAAGCTGCCGTTGTTGCCCGACAGGGTCAGGTCGCCGCTGGCGGCCTTGATCAGGGTGCCCGACCCGCTGATGATGCCGGAGAGGGTGGCGCTGCCGCCGGGGGCGACGCTGACCGTGCCGCCGCTGCTGCCGATGGAAACGGCGTTGTCGATGGTGCCGACGGTGCCGGTCAGACGCAGGACGCCGCCGTTCAAGGTGACGGTGCCGGCGCCCAGGTTGCTGTCGGAGGTCACCAGCAGCGTGCCGGTGGTGACGGTGATGCCTCCGGCGAAGCCGGTGCTGTTGGTGGTGCCGTCCAGCGTCAAGGTCGTGGAGCCGCCCGTGGCGTTCAGCGTCAGGCTGGCCGACGAGGTGCCGGTGATGGCGCCGCTGAAGGTCTGGTTGCTCGTCTGGTTGATGGTCAGCGCGTTGCCGCCCAGCGCCAGCGTGCCGCTGGCGCCGCTCAGCGTGCCGATGGTCTCGCTCGCCGACGACAGGGTCAGCGTGCCGCCCGACAGGGTCACCGCGCTGCTGTCGGACAGCGCGGTGCCGCCGCTGCTGTTCAGCGCCAGGGTGCCGGCGCTGACGGTGGTGGTGCCGGTGTAGCTGTTGGTGCCGGTCAGGGTCAGCGTGCCGGTGCCGGCCTTGGTCAGGCCGCCGGTGCCGCCGATGACGCCGTCGAAAGTCGTGCTGGCGTTGGCGCCGATGGTCAGCGTGGAGCTGCCGAGCGTGACGGCGCCGCTGCCGGTCAGCGACCCGATGGTCTCGTTGCCGGACAGGTTCAGCGTGGCGCCGCTGGACACCGTCACGGCGCTGCTGTCGCCGATGCCGCCGTTGGCCGTCAGCGTGCCGGCGCTGACAGTGGTGGCGCCGGTGTAATCGTTGCCGCCGCTCAGCGTCAGCGTGCCGGCGCCGGTCTTGGTGATGCCGCCGCTGCCGGTGATCTGGCTGGAGATGGTCAGCGTGTCGCCGGTGCCGTTGGTCAGCGTCAGGGTCTTGCCCGACGAAACGCTGATCTTGTTGCCGCTGATGGTCAGGGTGCCGGGCAGATCGGCGTCGAAGGTCAGATCTTCGGTCACCGCCAGATCGGACGTGAGCGCGATGCTGGTCACGTCGCCGGCGAACTTGATGGTCTGGGTGCCGGTGGCGTCGGCCAGGGCGATGGCCACCGCCTCGCGCAGGCTGACGCCATTCGATACGTCGATGGTGCCGGCGTCTGCGTTGTTGGTGACATAGATGGTGTCGCTGGTCACCGTCACGTCGGCGTTGGTGCTGCCGCCATTCCCGTCGGTCATGGAATAGCGGATCACGGTGTCGCCGGTCGGCGTGTCGTTCCGATACTGGATGTTCCGCATCACCGTCTGGATCAGCGTCGCGGTGGCGCTGCCGTTGAAGGTGACGCTCAGGGTGCCGTTCGCGTTGCTGACGGTGCCGAAGACGGCGTTGGAGTTCGCCGTATCCAGCAGGTTGCCGCCGCTTTCCGAGAAGGTCCCGTTGGTCTTGAACGAGAACACGTCCGACGTCAGCGGCGTCGCGGTGCCGGAAACGGAACGCCGGACGGTCAGCACGCTGCCGCTCCAGTTGCCGGCGCCGTTCTCCGTATCGGACAGGGTGGCGTCGGTGCCGAGATCCAGCGTCACCGTGTTGCCTTCGCCGGCCCAGGCGACACTGTTGCCGTCCAGGCTGCCGATGACCGGGTTGGAGTTGGCGGTCACCGTGATGGTGAAGGATTTTTCGTAGAAGAGGCTGCCGGTACCGTTGTCGGTGGCGCGCACCCGCACGCTGTAGGTGCCGGCGGACAGCCCGGTGCCCCCCACCACCAGATTGGAACTGGAAATCGAGAAGGAGGCGTTGTGGGTATCGCCGGTTCCGCTGACCAGCGTGTAGGTGTGGGTCTGGCTGGTTTCGGGATCGGTCGTCGTCAGCACCCCGACCGTGGCGCCCGCCGTGGCGGCGGCGGTGGTCAGCGTCGCATTCGCCAGGGTGACGTCGGTCGGCGCCTCGTTGGCGTCGGTGACGGTGACGGTGATCGTCCGGTCGGACGTGTTGCCGGCCGCGTCGGTGGCACGGACGATGACGACGTAGCTGTTGTTGGTGTCGCTGTCGGTGGGGCTTTCGTAATTGGGAGCGCTGGTGAAGCTCAGCGACGTTCCCGACAGAGTGAACTTGCCCTGGTCGCTGCCGCCGATGATCGAATAGGTGACGCCGCCGCTGAGGGTGTCGCTGGTCGACAGGGTCGCCACCGCCGTGATGTTCTCGGCCACCGACAGGCTGGTCGAGGTGTTCCAGCTGGGACCGGTGGTGTCGACGACCAGAGTCGACGCGGCAGTGGAGGCGGCGCTGTTCGTGCTGCCGATGGTCTGGATCGCCTTGATGTTGGCGTAGCTCGCCTCCGACAGCGCGGAACCGACGGTCAGCGAGATGCTGGTGCCGCTGGCGGTGCCGCTGGCCAGCGTCTCTCCGGCGTCCGGCGTGCCGTTGCTGTTGGCGTCGTTGAACAGCGTGACGGTGGCGCCGCTGGTCACGCCGGTGATGGTGTAGGTGGGCGTGGTGGCGCTGGTCTTGCCGTCGCTGTTGCTGCTGCCGCTGTCGGACGCGGTGTCGAGCGTCGGAGCGCTGGGGGTGGCCGGCGTGGTGGTGACGGAGACCTTCACCGGGCTGGACATCGCATTGCCCAGGGCGTCCTTCGCCACCACGTAGACGTCGTAGGCGGTGCCGGACGACAGGCCGGTGACGGCGCCGAAGCTGCTGGTGTAGGGAGCGGTGCCGACCGTCTGGTTGCCTGCCTTGAGTGCCGCCGCGCCGCTCGCATTGTTGCCGGCGATCACCTGGGCTGCGGTCGGCGCCGTATCGCCACTGGCAACCACCACGTAATAGATGTTGCCCGCCTCGTCGATGCTGGCCGACGGGGTGAAGCCGGTGCTGGTGATGCTGCCGGTCGACGGCGAGACGTCGAATGTCGGGACGACCGCCTCCACCTTCGCGGTGGATTCGTTGCGCTGCGTATAGGTCAGGGTGGCGTTGTTGGTGTTGTCGCCGTGAGCGGTGATGGTCGCCCCGCCCGTCAGCGATATCCCACTGGCCGTGGCGGTCACGCCATCGGGATCGACATCGCCCGCCTGCACCGTATAGCGGAAGGTGAGCGTCGATGTGTTGGTGGACGTTCCGGTCAATGTGGCGGTTTTGGTGGAGCCGCCGAGATCCAGCGTCAGCGTCGGCGCTCCCGTAACGTCGACCGCCTGGTCGAAGGTGACGGTGACGTCGATGGTTTCTCCGGCAATATAGGTGTTGCTGTGGCTGCCGCCGGCGATCGACACGCCGGTGATATCGGGGACCGGCTTGACGGTGACGGTGGCCGCCCCCAGCGCCGGAGCGGCGGCTATGTTGCCGGAATCCTTGACGCTGGTGACGGTGACGGTGCGGGTGCTGCCCCCCGTCGGCGTTTCGCTGCTGTTGTTATAGGTGATGGTTTCGATCAGCGACTTCATTTCGGCTTCGGTCCGGCCCAGGCCGCTGACCGTGACCGTCGCCGTGTTGCCGTTCTTGGTCACCGTGGCGGTGGCGTCGGTGGTCCCTCCCAGGCCAAGCCCGGTCAGGGTCGCCGTGCCGGCGTTCAGCGCCACGTCCACGCCGCCGATGTTCAAATATTCGTTGGTGTCCGTCACGTTGGTGACGGTCAGGGTCATGTTGGTGAAGGTCTGTCCGCTATCGTCCTGATGCGCGCCGACACTGGCGGTCACGCCGCTGAACAGGGTGGCCGCCCCCCCCTTTTCGACATAGGTCGTCGTGGCCCCGGTACCGGTAAGGCTGGGAGCGGTGCCAACGGGGGCTTCAAAAAGAAAATTATCGCTTGTTAATGAGGTTGGGGTAACTCCGGGAAGAAAAATTGTGATATAGTTTCCAGTTGTTCCGTTGTACAGAACAATTCCCGTGCCAGATGTGTCGCCAGGTTGCGCGAGATTTTTTGAAGGATCTGCAATAACCAGATCTCCAATCTGATAACTTTGTCCAGTTGCTGTTCCAGAATTTCCAGCAACGAATCCGGATGTTACCAATATGCCAAAACTTGAAGCTGTCGAGCCGTCCGCTTCGTAGCCGCCAATGAGGTTGTTTGTATTCTGCGCATCACTATTTAGAACAAAAAATGTATTCGATAAAGTTGTTGCCCAATCTACTACTGATATCTTGTCATTTGCAGCATCAAAATTTGTAATTATGTATGTCTCTGATGAGACGGAAATGGCAGTATCCTGACCGCCTGAATTGTTTATGGTTGGCGAGAATGTCGTAGACCCATTGATCGAATAGACATCGTCAATGCCGTTGGTGGCAGTTAAATTAAGCGTCGCATCAAACGCTGTATCGGCAAGGATGCTTGAGTATCTATCGATCGCAGTTGATGTCAGTAAGGTGTGCTCTTCGATACTTCCAACAGATTTCTCCAACGTCCAGTCTGCACCAAAGGCGGCAGCGCCGGTGGAATTTTGCGATGCAGCGATGTCCGCATGGGTATAGGCAGCAAGATCACCGATAAAATTCAATCCGTTGGCGCCTTGGGCAACATCGCAGCCATAAAGGAGAATGTCGCCATTTTCGCTCAGCGCATTTCCAATGATCGTTAAATCAGAGGATCTGGTGGCGAGGCTGCCGTCATTAAGGGTGAGTGTTCCAAGAGAGACCGCACCCTCCTGACCATGGCTGATGATGTGGATGGCATCATAGCCGCTGTGAGAGGCGGCCCATTGTGCCATTTGGGTCAAGCCGTCCTTGCCGGGGTCCAGCAGCACGACCTCGATCCCGGCCTTCACGCCGTCCGCCAATGTTTGATAATCCGCAACATTGGTTTCGATAAAGACGACTTCCTTCCTGCCGTCATTCTGCGTCGCACCGACGGCACGAACCTCCACCGGAGCGGTCGCGGCAGGCGTGGCGTTTGCACCCGCCTGGGCTTGCCATTGATCGGTGCTGTGGTCGGTGGTGTCGTGGCTGGCAGCCGTCGGGTCGGCAGCATGGTCGCCGGCCCATGCCTGATCGGCCACTGCGGTGGCCGCACCGGCCGCGTCGAACATGAAGCGCGGTTCCAGCGCATAGGCCAAGGGTGGACGGGCGGACGGCTTGTGCGCCGCCTGTGCCCCCGTCTTCGCACCGGTCTTCTTCGCCGAACCCTTCACCCGCGTGAACCTGGACTTCATCGCCACACCCGCCAGCAGCCCGAAAAGGGGAGTTATCAAACCAACCGTAGATTTCTAAGAAAGAAACCCACCATTCGCAACATGCGAATATGTGCCGAAATGTAGCACGGGATGGAATATTATTCCTGCCGCATCGCAATTTTCAAACGAGAATTCGTGAAGGAAATTCGGCATCGTAGGCAAGGGGTCGGCGGTTATCATCCCTATGCGGGAGTGATTCCGGACTTTTGCACCGATGAACCGATTTTGGAGAAGAACAGTTAAGGAAGTTTTGCGTGCGGATCGTCCGCCGAACCGGGTCTGCCGGATCGGATGAGGAAGCGTACATACTCCTGCATGTAGTCTTCGAAAATAATCGCAGAAAATCGCTGTTTTCCGGGTGAATTCGCAGGGAAAAATCCGGGAGCCTGATTTCAGTCGCTCCTAATTTCGGTAAAACAGGGGCTTTTCGGGCGAAAGTCACGAAAAGAGGGAGGGTGGGGGAGAGAATCAGGCGGCTTCGGGGTGGGAGGGCTGCCCATTCTCCCCGAATTTTCCGTTTCCGTCCTTTTTTCACCGGTCGCCGATGGAGGAAAAAATTGAGGATGGGCGGCGCGACCGGACGGGGCCATGCCGGCGGTTCTTGGCGGTGACTTTTGAAAGACAGGATCGGCAGGAGGGCAGGGCAATCGCATATAAAAATCCTGTTCCTTTCCAAGGAAACCAGTCATCCCCGCGAAGGCGCTACGGGATGCACAGATCTCGCATCTGCGAAAGAACAGGAGCCTTTGGCAGCGAATAGCCCTTCTCCCCTTGCGGGGCGGGATGAGGGGTGCGATCGGCTGAAAGCCGGTGGAAACCAGGTCTGCGCCCCTCACCCCAACCCCTCTCCCGCGAGGGGAGAAGGGCCTTCCTCAATGCCAAGCTGCACAATTTTCGGCAAGTGCTAGCTTTGTTCATCCCGTAGCGCCTCCGTGCGGATGACGGTCGACGAAATCCATCGAGTCTTGTCCGTTACATAAATCTGAGATCAGCGCATGCCCCGCTCCGCGAATGAAGGGGGCGCGGCAAGACTCCAAACGGCACCGGGCCGGTGCGCGCATTGCGACACTTTATTGAAACATTATTCGCTGTGTCGGAAATAAACGTGCAGCCATGGCGCATGACGGTAGCGAAGCCAGGGAATAGCCACTACCCTGCCATCGGCGATCTTTGGTCGGCCATGCGCCCTGGGGAACAACCGATGCATAGGACGCTGGTCAGCTTCTTTCGTGCAGGTGGGCTGTCTCATGGGAAAAAGCTATTTTGCGGCCAGCGTCATATGTGCACGATGATCGCAATTCATTACAAAAAAGCAAACATTGCGAGAAATTGAGACGGCGTATCGACTCTTGCAGATTACATTGGTATAGAACGACAACCGGCAGGGAGCGATCTTTAGTCGGGTTCCCGTTAGTTGTGCATAGCACAAAAATATTCGAAAGAGAGGATTTTCAATGGATCCGATGCTCGGTATGGTGTTCATGGTTCCGTGGAGCTGGGCGCCGATGGATTATGTCCGCTGCACTGGCCAGCAGATGAACCTCCAGCAGTATGCGGCGCTCTACTCCCTGATCGGGACCATCTATGGTGGCAACGGCTCCACCACCTTCAACGTGCCGAACCTGCAATGCCGCATGCCGATGGGCTCCGGCCAGGGCACCATCGGCACCGGTGTCGGTGTGCTGAACGTCGGCCAGACCGGCGGCGCCTTCGTCTCCACCCTGAACCAGGCCAATGTGCCGTTCCACACCCACACCTCGACCTTCACCTCCGGCGGCGCCGGCGGCACCACCACCATCACCGGCACGGCGTCGCTGCCGTTCAGCACCACCGCCACCCTGCCGACGACGGTGAGCGGTGACCTGACGATTGCCAGTGCGGCTGGCGGTGGTGTCGTCACGCCGGCGAACAACAGCGTTCTGACGAAGGGTGGCGCCCAGGCGAACATTTACCTCGCGGGTACGGCGAACATTCCGATCGGCCCGACCCAGACCCTCAGCGGCACGGCCAGCGGTTCGGTCAGCGGCACCGCGTCCGGCCCGATCACCCTGACCGCCAGCGGCGGCACGGGCGGCGGCACCGTCACGGTCGGCCCGAACGTCAACGGCGGCGGCACTGCCTTCGGCACCGTGTCGCCCTATCTGGCGCTGAACTTCATCATCGCCGTCAACGGCCTCTATCCGAGCCGCAACTGATGACCGATCTCAGCCAACTCTCCGCCGGCCTCTTCACCCCCTATCTGAACAGCGTCTTCACCATGACGTCGGAAGAAGGTGTGGTGATCGAGGCGACGCTGACGGCCTGCACGGAAAACCCCAAGGGCACCATGCCCGGCAGCCCGCGCACCGCCTTCAGCCTGTTCCTGGAATGTCCGGCCGACGGGTTGCCCTTCTTCAACGGGGCGTCCTTCACCGTCACCCATCCGCAGATGCCGGCCTTCGGGCCGGTCCATATGGAACGGATCCTGCCGGAAGCCGGCGGATCGGAACGGGCGGTCTTCCAGATCACGTTCAACTGAGGCTCGCCTCACGGTCGGCCGCCGCCTTTCCCTTGGGGGTTCCCTCCGGGGGAAGGCGGCGGCCTTCCGCCCTTCATTCCTTTGCCATTCCTTCGCGGAGGATGCGTCGAACCATGTCCGGTTTTTCCGGTTCCTTCCCCTTTCCCGGCAACCTGACCGCCCGCTTCGCCACCGCCGGCGACGAAAGCTTCCTGCTGGACCTGTTCATCGAGGCGCGCCCCTGGCTGGCCTGGGCGCAGGGGAGCCCCGATTTCCTGCGCGCGCTGTACGAACAGCAGTACCGGGCGATGCGGGCGGGGCAGGAGATGGTCTATCCCGAACACATCGATCTGGTGATCGAGAAGGCCGGCGACCGTGTCGGCCGGGTGGTGGTCGACCTCGGCTATCGGAACTGGCGGGTGTCGGAATTGCAGGTGCTGGAACGCGCCCGCGGCAAGGGCATCGGGTCGGACGTGCTGCGCGGGCTGCAGGCGGCGGCGGCCGGGCCGATGATGGGCATCACCCTGTCCACCCCGATCATCGGATCGCACGGGCGGCAGGTCTACCAGCGGCTGGGCTTCCGCACCACCGGCTACGAACCGCCGCATTTCCATATGGGCTGGCTGCCCCCCGGCCATCCGGAAGCCGACGCGCTGGAAGCGCTGTCCGCCCAGGTGGAGGCGCAGGCCCAGGCACACATCTCCAGGATGATGGCCATGCAGGCCCACGCCCAGGCCCGGACCGCGGGCGGCATGAAGGGCGGGGCCTGAGATGCAGTCCCTGCTGGCCGGTGTCACCGCGGCGGACATCCGCACCGATCCCTTTCCCCACATCGTCCTGTCCGACGTTCTGGACGAGGAGACCCACCGGGCGCTGAACGCCGGCTTTCCCGGCTTCGCCCAGATCGGCTGGGCCGACCCGCGCCGTCCGCCGGGCAGCAACCGCCGCTATCAGCTGTCGGCCTCGCTCATCATGAACCATCCGGAGCTGCCGCAGGTGTGGAAGGACTTCGTCCGCCGGCACAGCTCCCCCGAATGGCTGGCCGATGTGGCGGCGCTGTTCCGCGGCCACTGGCCGGACGGCCTGCTGCGCGCGCTGGGCGGCAGCCTGACCGGGCACGGGACGGGACTGATCCTGCGGGACGGCTTCGACCGGGCGCGGATCCTGATGGATGCGCGGGCCGAGATCAACACGCCGGTCACCGGCCCGGCCTCCTCCTCGCGCGGGGCCCATCTGGACACGCCGAACCGGCTGTTCACCTGCCTCTATTACCTGCGCCGGCCGGAAGACGACGCCGAAGGCGGCGACCTGGAGCTGTTCCGCTGGAAGGACGGCCGCATCGCCAGCCTGGAGCATTACGAACTGCCGGCCGACGCGGTGGAGCGGGTGGCCGTCATCCCCTACCGCTCCAACCAGATGGTCATCTTCCCGCAGAGCGCCCACGCCCTGCACGGCGTCGGCATCCGCCACCCCACCCCGCACACCCGCCAATACGTCTTCATCAGCGCCGAGATCGAAGAGGATTGGCTGACGGCAGGGCAGGGGACGGAGCGGGCGGCCTGACCGCTCCGCCGCGAAAGCAAGGAAATCCCCCAGCGATGCGTCTCCTGGTCTACGGCATGCAGTCGAGCGGTGCGACCGCCTTCACCCTGTTCCTGGCCCAGCGGCCGGACTGCCTGGCGCTGGTCGACATCCTCAACAACTACGCCGCTCCGCGGGTGGACACCGAACTGGACATGGTGGTGAAGGCGGTGGTGACCACCGCCTACCCGCTGGAGGTCCACCGGGAGCGCTTCCGCCCCGACCGCACCGTCCTGCTGCTGCGCGACCCGCGCGACACCTACCGCAGCCTGTCGGCCAAGCCCTACCGCAACCATTCCGGCCTGATCGACGAGAAGTTCGCCCTGATCGACGAGGTCTTCGCCGGCCGGGAGGAGCGCTTCGACGCGGTGGTGCATTACGAGGATTTCGTCGCCCGCGATCCCGTCGTGCCGGCCGCGATGACGGCGCTGGGCTGGCCGGTGGATGACGGCTTCTACGACTACCGCCGCCGCCACGACGAGCTGGCCGGCGCCCTGTGGCGGCATGTGCCCGACCTGATGGAGCGCGTCGAGTTCGCCTTCGGCAACGTGCAGGGCCGGGGAGTGTCGGAACGGTTTCGCCACAAGCCGCAGGATCCGGATTTGGAGGCCCCGACGCTGGAGGCGAAGCTGGAGAGGCTCTGCCCGCGCCTGCTCGCCCACTACCGGGAGAGGGCGGCTGCACAAACGGCGCCGCTTGCGCTATAACCGGGGGACAACCCTCGGAAAAGAAGAGAGCCTCCGATGCGTGCCCACACCCGTTTCACCCGGATCGCCGCCGTCGCGGTGCTTGCGCTGTCCACCACGCTGGCCGGCTGCCAGACCGGTTCGATGGGCAGCAAGGAAGGGTTCGGCACCGTCGGCGGCGCCGTTGCCGGCGGCCTGATCGGCTCGCGCTTCGGCGGCGGCTCGGGCAAGCTGGTGGCGGTCGGCATCGGCACGCTGCTGGGCGCCTTCGCCGGGCGGGAACTCGGCGCCTCGCTCGACCGTGCCGACCAGGCCTATGCCGACCGCGCCGCGACCCAAGCCTACAGCGCCCCCATCGGCCAGCGGATCAGCTGGAACAACCCGCAGTCCGGCAACCAGGGCGTCATCGTCCCGGTGCGCGACGGCTATGACGGGTCCGGCTCCTACTGCCGCGAGTTCCAGCAGACCATCGTCGTCGGCGGCCGCACCGAACAGGCCTTCGGCACCGCCTGCCGCCAGCCCGACGGGTCGTGGAAGATCGTGGGGTGAGGGAGGGGAAGTGAAAGGGGTGTGTCCCATTCACGCCCCCATCGAGAGGCACGATGTTCTTTCGCGCCGGATGCCGCGCATGGCCAAAGCGCGGCTCCCATCTTTCTTGACAGTCTCGCTGGTCATGTCGGGACAGTGCTGTCCGTCATCACCACGAAATCCGTCAAGAGATAATTAAGGTTTTGTTGAGCCAACCGCTATTAGCATGTCCCTGTTTGTGCTGGCAGAGTATGCCCTCCAGGGCGTATACGGCGTTTGGAAGAGCCGATCGGTTTATCAGGTGTGCCAATGCGCACAACTGGCGGATTTAATTCAGTGGAGGATGTATTGTCACACGCCGACCGCTTCTTTGCCGAGGTTCAAGCCGTTGCAGGCGGCATTGATCGGACAGGCATCGAGAATATGGTCAAAGCACTTGTTGCCCTCCGCACTCAGGCCGGACGTCTTTTCTTCGTGGGTGTTGGCGGTAGTGCCGCAAATTGCTCTCACGCGGTCAATGATTTTCGAAAGCTGTGCCGAATTGAGGCTTATTCGCCTGTCGACAATGTTGCGGAACTGACTGCCCGGACAAACGATGAGGGATGGGACAGCGTATTCGCCGAGTGGCTCGCGGTCAGCCGGGCCGGTGAGCGCGATGCCCTTTTCGTCCTATCGGTCGGCGGCGGAGATTCGGAGCGAGGAATCAGCACGAACATTGTGCGCGCAGTGGATGAGGCCAAGGCACGAGGAATGACGGTGTTCGGCATCGTCGGGCGCGCCAGCGGGCACACGGCCAAGAACGGAGATCACGTGATCGTCGTTCCAGATGTCAATCCCGGTCATGTCACGCCCCTGTCGGAAGCGTTTCAAGCGGTGATCTGGCATTGCCTCGTCTCCCATCCGGCCTTGCAATCGGTCAGCACGAAGTGGGAAAGCGCTGTCAACGCCCCCAAAGAGATTCGATGATCCGGCGGGCGGTCTTCCTGGACCGGGATGGGGTGCTCAACCAGCCAGTCATACGTGACGGCAAACCCTATCCGCCCCCAGACCTGGATCATTTTAAGCTGTTCCCCAACACCGGGCAGGCGCTCCAGCGCCTGCGCTCCGCAGGTTTCATGTTGATCGTCGCAACCAATCAGCCGGATGTCGCACGAGGATTGCAGAGCTCCGAGACGCTGGAGGCGATGCACCGCCATCTGCGAGCGGCTTTGCCCTTGGATGGCATCGAGGTCTGCTGCGACGAACACAGCGATCGTTACAAGCCGCAACCGGGAATGCTTCTGGAGGCTGCACGCGAACACGGCATAGATCTGAGCCGCAGTTGGATGGTCGGAGACCGTTGGCGGGACGTTGACTGCGGCCGAAACGCCGGGTGTTTCACGATCCATATCGACCGCGGGTACGCCGAATCCTTGCGTATGGCCCCGCACGCCACCTGCACGGACCTGCCCGCCGCGGTGGACTTCATCCTCGCCCACAACTCTTCGCCTACCATAACCGGGACTTCGTCATGACCAACCCGTCCGACTTCTCGATCAAGATCTTCGCGGATGGGGCCGACCTCCAGACCATTTTGGCGATGGCGGCAAAGCCCTGGGTGCGCGGATTCACGACCAACCCGACTTTGATGCGCAAGGCCGGGATCAGCGACTACGCCGCTTTCGCCCACAGCGTGCTGGACGCGGTGAGTGACCGCCCCGTCTCGTTCGAGGTGTTCGCCGACGATCTGCCGACCATGGAGGAGCAGGCCCGGGAAATCGGGTCATGGGGGCCGAACGTCTATGTGAAGGTGCCGGTCACCAACACCAGACGTGAATTCACCGGTCCCATTCTGCGCCGTCTGTCGCAGGCCGGGGTAAAGCTCAATGTCACGGCCCTCATGACGGTCGGGCAGGTGACCGCGGTCCGGGACAATTTGGCGGATGGCACGCCTGCCATCGTCAGCGTGTTCGCTGGACGGGTGGCCGACACCGGCGTCGACCCGGTCGGCGTCATGCGCGATTGCCTGGACACCCTGCGCAACCGACCGGAACTCGAGCTTTTGTGGGCCAGCCCCCGCGAGTTGCTGAACCTGGTGCAGGCTGAAGCCATGGGCTGTCACATCATCACGATGACCAACGACTTGCTGGGCAAGCTCGGCCTTCTGGGCAAGAACCTTGAGGATTACTCACTGGAAACGGTGGAGATGTTCTACCGCGACGCCATGGCTGCCGGCTACAGGATCGCTCAGCCGCTTCCCGTGCCGGCCGCGGTATGATGCAGGTCGCGGAAATTCACACCGGACAACGCAGCCACCCCAAAGCAGCGATGGAAAAGATGCCTATTCGCAACGTTTTGATCGCCGGCGGCGCCGGATACGTCGGCACACTGCTCACACCGCAGCTCCTGGATGCGGGGTACGACGTGACCGTTTACGACACGATGTATTACGGCTGCTTTTTGGCACCGCATCCGCGCCTGAAGATCGTCCAGGGCGACATCCGCGACACCGACAATTTCCGTGTGTCGTGCGAAGGGGTAGATGCGGTTATCCAGCTCGCCTGCATTTCCAACGATCCGAGCTTCGAGTTGGACGAACAGCTCAGCACGAGCATCAACTACGACTGCTTCGAGCCGATGGTGATCGCGGCCAAGGAGCAGGGAGTCAAGCGCTTCATCTACGCCTCGTCAAGCTCGGTCTACGGGGTATCCGACGCTCCCGACGTCACGGAGGAACACCCTCTGGTACCGTTGACGCTGTACAACAAGTTCAAGGGGATGTGCGAACCGCTCCTGTTCAAGCACCAGTCCCCCGATTTTGTTTGCGTCACCATTCGCCCCGCTACGCTGTGCGGCTACAGCCCACGCATGCGCCTCGACCTTTCGGTCAACATTCTGACCAATCATGCGGTCAACAACGGCAAGATCACCGTGTTCGGTGGTGACCAGAAGCGGCCCAACCTGCACATCCAGGACATGTGCGACCTTTACAAGCTCTTGCTGGAGGCGGAAGACGGCGAGATTGCCGGGCAGACCTTCAATGCCGGCTATCAGAACCATACGATCAATGAGATCGCGGAGTTCGTGCGGAGCGTAGTGGAGGAGGAGTTTCCCGAGCGGGCACCGATCGAAATCGTGCGCACCCCCTCCAACGATCCTCGCTCCTACCACATCAACTCCGACAAGATCGCTCGTCATCTGGGGTTCCGACCCAAGCGGGGGATTGAGGACGCAGCACGCGACCTGTGCCGCGCCTTCAAGGCCGGTCTGCTGCCCGATAGCCTTAAGGACGAGCGCTACATCAACGTCAAGGTTCTCAAGAGCGGCGCTTCCGTATGAGCAGCAGACCCATTGCCGTCATCACCGGAGGAGCCGGCTTCATCGGCAGCCACGCTGTCGATCTTGCGTTGGATCAGGGCTACCGGGTGCACGTTATCGACAACCTGACCGGCGGTCGGCTGGAAAACCTGGCCCATCACCGGAACAACCAGGATTTGGTGTTCGAGCAACGCGATGTTCGGACCATGGCGGCGGACGACGCCATGGTCCGGGGAGCATCCTGCATTCTGCATTTCGCCGGCATCGGCGACATCGTGCCCTCCATCGAACGGCCGGCCGAGTATATGGCGGTCAATGTACAGGGCACGGTCGCCGTCCTGGAAGCGGCACGCCATGCCCGGGTGGAAAAGCTGGTCTATGCGGCGTCTTCGTCCTGCTATGGATTGGCTGCCGTTCCCACGACCGAAGATCACCCCATTGCGCCGCAGTATCCTTATGCCTTGAGCAAGTATCAGGGTGAGGAAGCCTGTCTGCACTGGCACCGGGTCTATGGCCTGCCGGTCAACGTGATCCGGATCTTCAACGCTTACGGCACGCGGTCGCGGACATCCGGGGCGTATGGTGCCGTATTCGGCGTCTTCCTGCGCCAGAAACTGGGGGGACAGCCATTCACCGTGGTGGGGGACGGAACCCAGAAACGCGATTTCCTCTACGTCACCGACGTGGCGGCGGCCTTCCTGGCGGCGGCGCGCACCACCCTGACGGGGCGTATCTGGAATCTCGGGGCATCCAGTCCACAGCCTGTCAACCGGTTGGTGGAGTTGCTGGGCAATGGTCCGGTCGTTCATCTTCCCAAACGTCCGGGGGAACCCGATTGCACGTGGGCAGACACGACCCGGATCCGCGCGGACCTGGGCTGGTCCCCGCAGGTGAGTTTTGAAGAAGGGGTCGGTCGGGTGCTTGCCGACATCGATTACTGGAAAGATGCTCCTCTTTGGACCCCGGAGCGCATCGCCGACGCCACGCGGACTTGGTTCGCGATGCTTTCACGGGAGAGCTGACATGGAAGAAGCAACCCTGTTCCAGTATCGGCGAAAGATCAAGTCCGCGGCGGAACTGCGCACGCTGGTCGGCAGCCGTCCCCGTGCGAAGAAGGTCATCATGTGCCATGGCGTCTTCGACGTCGTGCATCCTGGACATCTGCGGCATCTGATTTATGCCAAGTCCAAAGGCGATATTCTGGTGGTCAGCCTGACCGCTGACCAGCACATCACCAAGGGGAATGTCAGGCCATACGTCCCGCAGGATTTGCGGGCTCTCAATCTTGCGGCCTTCGAGATCGTCGACTATGTCATCATCGACATGGAGGCGACTCCGATTTCTAACATCAAGACCATTCAGCCAGACTACTTTGCAAAAGGATACGAATACGTAAAAGGATCTGTCCATCCGAAAACGCAGAAAGAGATCGATGCGCTTGAAGAGTATGGTGGAGAGATCATATTTACTCCTGGTGACGTCGTTTATTCATCAACGCAATTGATTGATCTGGCGCCTCCTGACATCAATAACGAAAAATTGATGGTCTTGATGGATGCAGAGAAGATCAGCTTCTCCGATCTGCGTCAGGCTGTTGCAAAGATGGCTGGCCTTCGGGTGCATGTTGTGGGCGATACGATCGTCGACAGCTACACCCAATGCAGCATGATCGGTGGAATGACCAAAACCCCGACCATGAGCGTGCGTTACGAGGAGCGTCAGGACTTTTCCGGCGGAGCGGCCATTGTAGCGAAGCACCTGAAGGCCGCCGGCGCCGAGGTCGTGTTCTCCACCGTCATGGGAGAGGATGCGGATTGCGACCATGTGCTGCAAGACCTTGCAGCCTTTGGCGTAGACTGCCGGCCGGTGATCGATCCGACACGCCCGACGACGAACAAGAACGCCATTGTGGTCGGCGGTTATCGGATGTTGAAGATCGACACGTTGGACAACCGGCCGATTTCCGAACGGATTGTCCGGCAACTCAGCGCGCAGATCCGCGATGTGCCGGCGGACGTGGTGATTTTCTCGGATTTCCGTCACGGTCTGTTCAATCGGGAGTCCATTCCCGTCTTCATTGACGCGATTCCCGAAGGTTGCTTTCGCGTGGCCGACAGCCAGGTGGCAAGCCGATGGGGCAATATCCTGGATTTCCCCGGCTTCGATCTGATCACCCCCAACGAGCGGGAGGCCCGTTTTGCTCTCGGAGACCAGGATGCGACGGTGCGTCCTCTGGGATCCGAGCTTTTCAAACGTGCCGGCTGTCGCACTCTCATGCTGAAGATGGGGGAGCGTGGCATGATCACGTTCCGGCGTGTGGGGCATGAAACCCGCAGTTTCTTCATATTGGACAGCTTTGCTGAACAGGCGATCGATCCAGTGGGGGCCGGGGATGCGCTGCTCGCTTATGCCAGTCTGGCCATGGCCGCTACGGGCAACGACGTGATCGCCAGCATTCTCGGCAGTTTTGCCGCGGGGCTCGAATGCGGCTATGACGGCAATGCGCCGATCAGCCCGGTTGAACTGCTGGCACGCATCGAGCGCGCCGAAAATGCCGTCCGGTATTCCTGAAGGATTGCCCATGCGCTGCATTGTCATCGGTTTGGGCATCCAGGGTGCCAAGCGGCAGCGGGTCGCCGGGTCCGATTGCGTCGCCACGGTGGACCCGGTCAGGCAGGAAGCGATTTACCGTGACCTGGAAGCCGTTCCCCTGGACAGTTATGAAGCCGCCCTCGTCTGTACTCCCGATGGAGCCAAGCCGGATTTGCTGCGCCGCCTCTTGGAGAGCGGCAAGCATGTCTTGGTGGAAAAGCCTCTCATCACCGAAGAACCGGCGGTGCTTGAAGATTTGGCGACCTTGGCCTCCCGGATGGGGCGGACCTTGTACACCGCCTACAATCACCGATTCGAGCCCCACTTCCAGGCCATGAAGAGGCTTCTGGAAAGCGGCCGGCTGGGCCGTATCTACCGTTGCCGGATGTTCTACGGCAACGGCACGGCCCGGGATGTGCGTAATTCCGCCTGGCGGGACAAGGGGCCCGGCGTCCTCCCCGACTTGGGCTCCCATTTGCTGGACACGGTGCTGTTCTGGTTCGGAGAGACTCAAGGGAATTTCCGCATCCTGTCCGCCAACCGCTATGAGAACAGGTCGTTCGATCACGTCGTGATTGGGGTGGACGGCTTGCCTGGGGTCGAGTTGGAAATGACTCTGCTGTCCTGGCGGAATCATTTCACCTGCGACATCTTCGCAGAAAACGGCTCCGCCCATATCGAGTCCCTGTGCAAATGGGGGCCGTCCACCTTTACGGTCCGGAGCCGAAAGCTGCCGAGCGGCCGTCCGGATGAGGAAACATCGGTTCTGGTGCAGGCCGACCCCACTTGGGCTGCGGAATACACTCATTTCCTCGAGCTGTGCCGCGACGCCGGCACAAATGTGGCAAACGATCTCTGGATCAATCGCCAACTCTCCCTTCTAGCCCAGGAGGCATCGAGTCGATGAGCGCCGCCCTCCACCAGCCAATCGCATTTTTGGGGATGACCCATCTGGGCATCAACCACGCCGCCGCCGCCGCCGCTCTGGGTTTCTCCGTCATCGGCTTCGACCCCGATCCCGCGCTCGCGGAGTCCCTTGCCTCCGGGCGGCTTCCGGTAATGGAACCCGGCCTGCCGGAATTGCTGCACGAGCATGGCCGGAACATCCGGTTCAGCGCCGATCCAGCCGATCTAGCTGATGTAGCGTTGTGCTATGTGGCGCCTGATGTGGCCACGGACGAAGCGGGACGAAGCGACCTGACCGTTTTGCGATCACTGATCGCCTTGGCTGACCAGCACCTGAGTCCCGAGACAGTGATGGTGGTGCTGAGTCAAGTTCCTCCAGGGTTCACCCGCAGCTTGTCGCGGCAACCGGAGACGCTTTTCTATCAGGTAGAGACTTTGATCTTCGGACGCGCCGTTGAGCGGGCGCTCAAGCCGGAACGCTACATCCTGGGCTGCGCCGACCCGTCGGCCCCTCTGCCACCGCCTTTGCAGCATTTTCTGGAAGCGTTCGGCTGCCCGATCCTGCCCATGCGGTACGAGAGCGCCGAACTGACCAAGATCGCCATCAATCTGTTCCTGGTGTCCTCGGTCAGCACAACCAACACGATCGCGGAACTGTGCGAGCGGATCGGTGCGGACTGGGCGGAAATGGCGCCCGCCCTGCGGCTCGACCGGCGCATCGGGCCTCATGCCTATCTCTCTCCCGGCCTGGGAGTTGCGGGTGGCAACCTCGAACGCGACCTTGCCACCTTCACGCGGTTGGCCTCGGCCCATGGCAGCCAATCCGCCGTGGTGAGCGCCTGGGCGGCCAACAGCCGCTACCGGAAGGACTGGGTTCTGGCCCGCCTGCACGAACATGTGTTCGCCCACAAGCCGGATGCGGCCCTGGCGCTGCTGGGCTTGGCCTACAAGGAAAACACGCATTCGACGAAGAATTCGCCGGCTCTGAACCTGTTGAAGAGTATCGGCCCGCGCCCGGTCGCAGCTTATGATCCGGTGGTTCGTGCCTCTGCGGAGATGCATCCCGGGCTGCGGCAGGCTGCGGACGCTCTGGATGCCTGCCGCGGAGCCGATGCGCTGGTCGTGATGACGCCCTGGCCGGCCTTTGCCGAGCTGGACCCAGCCGCCTTGGCGGCGGTCTTGGCCGGTCGGATCGTCATCGATCCCTATCGTGTGCTGGACCCGACACGCCTTGCTGCCGCCGGGCTGCATTCCATCGTGCTGGGTGCTCCGAATTTTTCCGCCTTCGACTCAAGGACAGCCCCATGCTGACCCATTTGGCCCCCGCACCACGCCCGCCCGCCCGCGTCGTCGTTCTGGGAGGCGGCGGCTTCGTCGGCCGCCGGCTGAGCGCTCGGCTGGCGCGTGCTGGGGTGCCGGTCTTCGCTCCGGATCGGACGGTGCTGGAGCTTGCCTCGGCCGGAGCCGGTGCAAACTTGGCAGAACTTCTGCAACCCAGCGACGCTGTGCTGTTCCTGGCCGCTCTCACCCCCGACAAGGGACGCGGCATCGAACCCTTCATGGCCAATCTGCGTATGGGCGAAGCGTTGGTGTCCGCTCTGGAAGCCCGGCCCGTCGACCATGTGGTCTATTTCAGCAGCGACGCCGTCTATCCGATGGGCGACAGTCCTGTGGACGAGGAAACCCCGGCCGAGCCCAAGGATCTTTACGGTGCCATGCATCTGGCCCGTGAACTGATGCTGAAAATGTCTGCGGTCCCTTCGGCGGTGCTGAGGCCCACCTTGATTTTCGGGGCAACCGACACCCACAACTCCTATGGCCCCAACCGGTTGCGCCGGATGGCACGTCAGGATGGCCGCATCGTGCTGTTCGGAGAGGGCGAGGAAACGCGCGATCACATCCTTGTGGACGATGTGGTGGAACTGGCCGTGCGGGTCCTCTTCCAACGAAGCCAAGGCACGCTGAACCTTGCGACGGGCCGGTCTATCAGCTACCGCGATCTGGCGGACAAGGTGGCTGCACTGTTCGGAGGCGGTGTGTCGGTCAATGGAACGCCCCGGCAGAATCCGGTTACTCATCGCCATTTCGACATCACCGCTTTGCGCAAGGCTTTTCCTGATTTCGTCTTCACGCCGCTGGAGGTGGGGCTGGCCAAGGCCCATGCCGAGATGATGGCGACCAGCTGATGCCACCCTCGATCCCGCCCTGCTGTTGGAACCCCATGGGGTGCGTTGCGATGCATTCGTCCTGTGGCTTCACGTCAACCAGCGCCGCCTGACGGCGTGAGGGAGACTGCGAATGCCGGAATTCAACCTGCTGCGATCCGTTCCCAAGATCGTCCGCGACATCCCGGGCCGATTGGCAAACAAGGAGGAGAACCGGCGCCTCGCGCTCGCGTTCGGCGCTGAGTATTTTGACGGTCCCCGAACCCAAGGCTATGGCGGTTACCACTATGACGGCCGCTGGGTGGCCGTGGCACGCACGATCATCGACCGCTATCGCCTGAAGCCGGGAGATCGGGTTCTGGATATCGGTTGCGCCAAAGGGTTCCTGATGAAGGATCTGATGGACTTGATGCCCGGTCTGGAAGTCTGGGGGCTCGACATCTCCGCCTATGCGATCCGCAACGCCCATCCCGATGTCGCCAAACGTATCCTGCAGGGGAGTTGCGATCGGCTGCCCTTCGCGGACGACAGCTTTGCCCTGGCCCTTTCCATCAACACGATCCACAACCTAGAGCAAGCCGGCTGTCGGGAGGCGCTGCGGGAAATGCAGCGGGTTGCGCCGGGAGCGGGATTCGTTCAGGTGGATGCTTATCGCAACCAAGACGAATTGGATCTTCTGATGGATTGGATGCTGACGGCCAGGACCTATTGCACGCCGGATGTTTGGCGGGAAATTTTCATGGAAGCCGGGTACAGCGGGGATTACTATTGGACAATATTTGAAAAACAATAAAGCGTGAAATGGAAATTATATGATTTACCATTTATTTGCTGAGAGAACTCGAAATTGCATTTTTCTGGATGGAAATGATTAGATTTATTTAACAATATATAGACTTCTGATAGCTGGAGATAGCCGAAATACGATTGCTGCTCGCTCAATGGATAAGCTGTCCCAAGGGAAATATTTCCGAAGCGGGGACAGCGCGATAGGTGTCAGCTAAAAACGCCAAGAGCTGCATAACGTGCATGGCGGGCCGAGCCGGCCGAAAACACGGCTCCCCATGGCGGATGACACCGCGCAGCAACACCGCCGGCACGCATAAAGGATTTCTTATTGGTATCATCTGCTATCCTCGTTTTCGGGAAATTGCGTTCAGAAGGGCCGCGGATGCTTGAGGTGCTAGCAACTGACCACGATCTGGAGCGGCAACCGCCGTTGGCCGCCGCCTCCAAGGGATTCAATCTGCTTGAAGCTTTCAAGAGCTTGGTGAATCTCCGTCTCAGCGAGGAAGTTCTCGCATCCCGGTACCGCGAACAGGAAATGCGGACCCCCACGCATTTCGGCACTGGACAAGAGGCGGTGGCGGTTGGCGTCTGTCAGGCTCTTGGACCCGACGACGTCGTCTATAGCCATCACCGCTCCCACAACCATTATCTGGCGCGGGGCGGCGATTTCTATCGGCTGGCGGCGGAACTCTACGGCCGCGAGGACGGGTGTGCCCGCGGGCGCGGCGGTTCGGTGCATCTGACCGCACGCCACAAGGGATTCATCATCTCCAGCGCCATTCTCGGCCAAACCGTGGCGACCGCCACCGGAAGTGCTCTCGCCTTCGCCATGGATGGTGCGTCCAGGGTTGCGGTCGCCTTCTTCGGCGATGCGACGCTGGAGGAAGGGGGGTTTTACGAAAGCATCAATTTCGGTGCCATCCGCCGGCTGCCGGTGATCTACGTCTGCGAAAACAACCTCTACTCCACGGAAAGTCCGCTCTCGGTGCGTCAGGCGGCCGACAGCAGCCTGTGCGACCGGGTGCGCAGTTTCGGCCTGACGGCGGAGCAGGTGGATGGCAATGACGTTGCCGCGGTCTACAATGCGGCGTCGCGAGCGCAGCAGCTCTGCCTTGCCGGCCAGGGACCGGTGTTTCTGGAATGCATGACATATCGCTGGCGCGAACATGTGGGACCGCTGTTTGATCATGAGGCCGGGCGCGATTACCGCTCGCTCGATGAGGTAACGGCCTGGATGGAGCGTTGCCCGGTTCGCCGCGCCGGCGCGCAGGCCGTGCGCGAGGAGCTGGCGACGCCTGCGGAACTGCGGACGGTGCGGGATTCCGCTCTGGCGCGGATCAGGGCGGACGTGGAGCGGGCGCGGCAGGCGCCTTGGCCGCAACCCGCCACGCTGTTCGACAATGTTTGGCCCGGTTCTGCAGGACGATGACCCCATGACCCGCAACCTCACCTACGCGGAAGCGATTTCCGAAGCCACGGTTCAAGCCATGGAGCTGGACCCCTCCATCTTTGTCACCGGGATCGCCGTCGATTATCCGTCTGGCATATTCGGCACCACTTCGGCAGCTTGCCAGCGTTTCGGCAAGCGGCGGGTCTTCGACGCGCCGGCCATGGAGAACGCCCTGACCGGCATCGCCATCGGTGCCGCTGCGGTGGGCAAGCGGCCGGTGATCGTGCATCCGCGCGCCGATTTCTCGTTTCTGGCATTCGACCAGCTGATCAATCTGGCGGCCAAATGGTCGTACATGTACGGCGGCGAGGCGGGCCGCATGCCGATCGTGATGCGCGCCGTGATCGGCAAGGGCTGGGGCCAGGGGGCCACTCACTCCCAAAGCCTTCAGGCCCCGCTGGCCCATTTTCCCGGCCTGTGCGTCGTCATGCCGGCGACGCCGCGCGACGCTAAGGGGTTGCTGCTGTCGGCTCTGCAGGCCGATTTCCCGGTGGTCGTTCTGGAGCACCGGGCACTTTACGGCGTGTCGGGACCGGTCCCGGTAGAGCCAGAACCGACTCCGTTGGGCAAGGCGGCCGTGCTGCGGCCGGGACGCGATCTGACCATTGTCGCCACCTCTCTCATGACCTATGAGGCGGAGCGCGCCTGCGACGAACTGGCCCGGGTCGGCGTTGACGCCGAGCTTGTGGACCTGCGCAGCATCCGCCCGCTGGACGCCGAAACCGTGCTGGCGTCGGTGGGCAAAACCGGACGTCTGCTGGTGGCGGATACGAGTTGGGAGCTGTGTGGCGTTGCCAGCGAAATCGCCGCCCTGGCGGCGGAGCAGGCGTTCACTGCCCTGAAGGCGCCGGTGCGGCGCATCAGTCTGCCCGACTGCCCGACGCCGGTGTCGCAACCGCTGGAAGCAGCCTTCTATCCCAAGGCATCGACCATCGTCCAGGCGGCCCTGGCTCTGCTGGGTCGCACCGACCGGATCGATTCCACCGACCGGACGGACGATTTCAAAGGGCCCTACTGAGCGTCCCTTACGTCTCCCCTTCCAGAACCCGCCGACCAGAGCGGACGGAGAAACCCACATGCATGACAACGAGTCGCTCGCGTCTCAGGCCCGTGGCCTGCGCGACGAGTTCCAGGCCCGGCTGGCCGCTCTGCTGAACGAAGCCGGCTTGTCGCCGGACGACAGCAATATGCAGGCCAAGCAGGTCATCCGGATGACCGAACCGGATTCCCTGGACCTGTGGGCGATCTATTTGCTGCTGTCCAACGCCGGGAATTTGCGCAGCCTGGTGGAGGGCGCAATAGGGCATCCAGTTAAACGTCTGCTGATCGCCCCCGTTCCCGGATATCTGGAGCCGCTGATTGTACTGTTTGAAAGCCAATTCGACGAAGTCGTCCTATGCGACAACTACAAGGTCGGCAAGCGGATCTCCAACTGCGCCCCGGTAATCAGCCTGGACGAGGCGCAAGAATCTCTGGATGATTTCGACGGTATCCTTATCGGAACCGTCGACCAGCGCATCCGCGCGCTTTTTACCAACCAACTTCCCAAAGAGAAGACCGTCAATTTCTATGATGTTCTGGAAGACGTCGCGGTAACGAACGAAGCATCTCTGAAGTCTGCGCAGGATACGGAACAGGAAATCCGCTCCTTGCGCAATCCATTCATTATTCTGTGCCATCGCTTCACCCCGCCTTACATCTCGACCCTGCAAGCCTTGCGGGATGCCGGCTACGACGTGGTGGTTCTATCCCGGTTCAAGGAGAACGCCGGCCTGGGGCACCGCCTGATGGACATCCGCGCCCTGGGGGCTGCCGCGATCTATCCAGTCAATCTGGTGCAGGGGCTGTATCTGGGGCGGGCGCTGAAGGATTGCCCGTGGTGGCTGCTCAACGACGGCTTTCTTCATGCATCCTGGAGTTTCGAGCGGGCCACTTGGCATTACGCCTACACCGCCGCCCTGCTGGAAATGATCGAAGGGCCGCGTATCCTGTGCCTTTACGATCCGATCAAGCCGGCCAATCTTGACTATGAATTCGAGGAGCGGGCACTACGCACCTACGCCGCGGCGATTCGCCGGGCAGACGGTGTTCATTTCGGTTGCACATCGGAATACATGGCCGATTTCATTATGCGCGCCGCCGGTGCCGACAGCCCGTCGATCGCCTTTCTGCGCTACAATCTGCCGCCGAAAAAACCCCGTCCGCCGCGGACCAAGAATCTCTCCCTCGCCCTGGTCAGCCCCATCGCCAACGAGGTTTCCGACCCCGGCACCGACCTGCGCGATACGGTGCGGACCCTGCTACAGCAGGGAATCGACCTGCATTACTATACCGGATCGCCCGACAGTAACGTCTTCCGGAGCAACCTGCCGGAAGAGGAAGCCCGGCATTTGTTCCTGCACCCGCAGAACATCGATCAGGCGGCGCTGGTGCAGGAGATCTCGCAGTACCACGCCGGATGGTGCGTCGCCAATCTGCGGGTCTTCGATGATATCGTGGCCACGATCCGGACGCCCACGGGTCGCGATCTGTACGGGATGTTCTGCCGCGCGACCGTTCCGTCCCGCGCGATGGCGTTCGGGGCTGCCGGGTTGCCGGTGATCCACAACAGCATCCTCCATGAAGTCGCCGGACTGTTTCCAAAGGGCTGCGCCATCCCCTTCGATTTCTCCCAAGCCGAATTCCTGGGGGAAATCCTGCGCCGGCAGGATTGGGAAACGATGTGGGCCCAGATGGACGAGGCCGCGCCGTCGTTCAACATCGCCACTCATGTCCATCGCTTTCTGACCTTCATCGCCCAGGCCCAGGACTATGCCAACCGGCGGCGAAAGGGGAAATTCACCCAAGCTTAACGGATGGGCCGGGATCATTGACCAGAGAGCGCGCGCCGAGCAAGCCGAAGGGGAACAGGGACTTGGACAAGTCGGTCGATCATCAACTGGCATCCGTGCGCGCCGATTCCGACGAGTTGTCCGTCCAGCGCCATCTGCTGGACGTCTCGTTGGACATCGACACCCAGAACGCCCGCATTCTGGCGGAATTCGCCAGCCGCGACGGCATCCCGCCACAGGTCTACGTCCAGGTCGCCCGCAGATGCAATTTGCGCTGCACCATGTGCGGCTTTGCGGCATGGCAGTCCAATCAGGGCTTCATGTCCGACGCCGTCTTCCGCTCGACGCTGGATCAATGCGACCGGGACGGTGTACGCAAACTGATCTTCGCGTCCGCCCAGGGGGAGCCCTTCCTGCACCCCCGGATTTTCGACTTGCTGGAGGAAGCGGTCCGCCGCGGCTTTCAGGTTCAGGCGTCCACGAACGGTACTCCCTTCACCGAGGAGCGCATCGCCCGGCTGGCGTCCATCCCGTTCTATCACCTGCAGTTCTCGTTCGCGGGGTTCGACCGGCGCAGCTATGAGACGATCTATGCGGGCGCTCGTTTCGAGCAGGTGTCCCGCAATCTGGCGGCAATCCACCGCCATTTGACGGAAACAGGCTCGCCCACCCTGTTTTCAGTCCACGGCGTTTACGCCGACAGCGTGATGGGGCTTTACTCCCGCGAGGAGTTCGTCAGCCGCACCAAGGCCTACATCGCTTCACTCGGCGTGCCGGAGGACAAGGTCAACATCGCGGTTCCTCACAATTTCGGCGGTGTGGTCGAAGCCGGAGAGTATCGCTCCAACGCTGCCCTGCATTCCCATAAGACGCTGAAATCCTCCCGTCCGGCGCTGTGCCCGGTGCTCATGAGTTCGCCCGGCGTTTACATTGACGGTCGTGCAACCGCCTGCGGCTGCCTGGATTCCAACGGCGAGTTGGACCTGGGCGATGCGACGACGACGACGCTCGGCGCTCTCCGGCGCACAGAGAAGTTCCAGGCGCTGGTGAAAGCTTTTCTCGACGGCGATATTTCCCATCTGCCCCTATGCGCCAAATGCGACGTGCCCTATGAATGGGGTGCTGCGCGCTACGACTGAGAATTCCGCCTCCCGTTTTTGCGATGGACGCAAATCCAGATTCCCATTTTATTCCGGAGATCAAGCATGTTGGAAATCCCCAGCCACTACCCGCCCATGGGAAGCGTCGATTGGCAGCAAGAATCACAAAAGTGCCATTTGAAAGCCGGTATGCTGGACATGGACCCGGATTTCCTGCCGATTTATGAGCGCTGCCGTCATTATACCATGACCACTCCGGAACGTATGTTCGCCGTCTATAAGGCAGTGGAATACATCGTATTCAACCGCATTCCCGGAACCATCGTTGAATGCGGCACATGGCGCGGCGGCAGCATGATGGTCGCCGCCTGCACGTTGCTGCATCTGGGGGCAGCCGACCGGGAACTGGCGCTGTTCGACACCTTTGAAGGCCTGCCGAAACCGGACGACATGGTTGACCTCGACCTGTGGGGCAAGGGGCACGAACAGATCTGGGCTGAACATCTGGTGGACGGCCATTCGACCTGGGGCCGCGCAACCCTGGAGGATGTGACGGCGAACATGACCTCGACCGGCTATCCGCCAGAGCGGTTCCGCTTCGTCAAAGGCATGGTCGAAGACACCCTGCCGGCCGCCGCCCCGGAAGAGATCGCGCTGCTGCGCCTGGACACCGATTGGTACACCTCGACCAGACACGAGATGGTCCACCTTTATCCCCGGCTGTCGATGCACGGCGTCCTGATCGTCGACGATTACGGCCATCTGAAAGGCGCGCGAAAGGCGGTCGACGAATATTTCGCCGAACAGGGCGTGTTGCCATTGATGAACCGAACCGACTATACCGGCCGCATGGCGATCAAAACCGCCTGAGCCGGTGCGGCGCCGGGCCACAAACGGAAAGCCAGGAGACCGCCATGACCATACTGACTTCTCTCGAAGCGCTGCCGTCGGACGCGCCGCTCTTCATCTACGGGTGCAGCGTTTTCGGCCGCGCCATCCGGCAGCGGCTGGCTCTCAGCGGTTTCACCCGCGTCGCCGGCTTCATCGACAGCAAACTGTCGGGGGAGGTCGAGGGGCTGCACTGTCACTCCCTTAACGAGTACCTTGCCCTTCATCGGGAAGGAAACCAGATCCTGGTGTGCTCCCAGGCCCATGTCGAGATCTCCGCAAATCTCTCGCGGCTTGGCGTGACGGGGGTCTGGAATCTCTGGCCGATCCTGCAAATCTTCCAGTACCGGCCGGATATCGAGGTCCGCCGCTTCGCCGAGCGCTTTTTGCGCCGGGGCGCGACGGCCCTGGATGTCGGGAGCAACATCGGGGTATTTGCCGCATTTTTCGCCGGCCGTGCCGATCGTGTGTTTGCCTTTGAACCCAATCCCCTGATCCAGGACATCTGGCGGGCGAATCTGGCCGGGTACAAGCAGATCGAACGTCTTCCTCTGGCAATCAGCGACCGCAAGGGGATGGTGAAATTCCATGTGGACCAGCGCACGCCGGAGGGCTCCAGCAGTTCGGTCGAGGCGGTTCCGGGATTCGAAGGACAGGAGGCGACGGTCGAATGCACCACCATCGACGCCTTCTGCGAGGAGAGGAAAATCGTTCCCGACTTCATAAAGCTGGACGTCGAGGGACATGAGCCGCACGCCATAGACGGTGCGCTGGAAACGATCGGGCGTCACCGTCCCCACCTTGTCTTCGAGTTTCCCGAAACCTGGTGGGATGACGGCTACCGGGAGATGTTCGAAAAGCTGCGCCCCAATTATCACCTCATCCGGCTGCGCAGCGACATCAAGGGGCTATGGCGTGAGGCGCCCATCGACGTCTCCATCTTCGCCCCTGACGGGCAGGGAGACCGCCTGACCTCCGCCGACGAGGACGCCTCCACCTTGACGCGTCGCCTGGACGGTCCCCAACCGCGGGGCCGGGTGATCAGCGCCGAAGGCGTGACGAACATCGGTTGCATTCCCCGCGGCTGAGCGGACTTTCCGAATTCCACTTTCGCAGAAACGGACTTGGAATGCCCACCGCAGTTTGTGCCGCCAGGCTCTGGTCACCGTATATCTCAGGCTGAAGGAATCTCCCATGGCTGTTCCGGATACCCCCGCCCTCACTCCCGAGCGGATCGAGGCATGGCGCCGCAACATCCAAGACATGACGTTTGCCAACTATTTTCTCAACATGGGGATAGCCGTTCATCATCAGGGGGACCCGGCCCAGGCCGCCGCGCTCCTGCGGCGCGGCCTCGGCCTCGCTGCTTACAGGGACGAGATGGAAATAGCCCTGGCCGATGCGCAGGCCGATGCCGGCGACCTGCAGGAAGCGCAACGTCTTCTGGCCGCGGCTGCTGTCCGCGATCCACGCTCGGAGTTGCGCGGCCGTTCGGGGCTGTGCCGGGTCTACGCGGCCACGCCGGCGCTTTCGCCCGCCACCGTGCTGGCGCAGTTCGACCGGGCACTGGTCCTGGCCCAGTCCTTGGAGGCAGGGGACGAGGAGTCGGCGCTGACGTTCCGGCGCCTAACCTTCCAGGTCCAGGCAAAGATGGAGGTCGATCAGGACGCGGCAATATTGCAGGCGCTGTCGCGCGACTTCTCCGCCCTTCCCTGCGTGGACGCCAGCGCCGAAGCTCTGGCCGATCTGGCCCGCCAGTTGGGGGCAGTTTCGGACGTCGCGCCGGATACCCTGCTAGAGGTCTGCCTTCTGCTGACGCGGATGGCGGCGCGCATGCCCCTGGAGCAGCGGCCGGATCTGGCGGCGCTGGTGGTGCAGGTTCCGCGCCTTCAGCATGCGACGGCGCTCTACAGCCGGCTTCCCGAACTCGCCGAATCCCTCATTCCCCTAGCGGCCGACGATCATTCGGCGCGCACCTTCCTAAAAGCACTGGCGGATTCCGTCTTCCATCAGCAACGCGACCTTTCGGTGCCGGCATCGATCTACCTGGCACTTCTGGAGCACGATCCGGAAAACCTGCATATCCGATTGCAGACGGCCCGCAGCTTGATCTTTCTCGGGCGCTTCGATGAAGCGGGCAGGCACCTGCATGCGGTTGCGGAACGCACCTCGTCTCCGGCCGAGAAGGCCAGCGCCGCCATCGCCCTGCTGTCGATCGGGCGGATTGGCGAGGCCGAGGCCATCGCCACCGCCGCCATCACGAAGAACCCTGCCGAACCGGCCCTTCGGCTGGCGCTGGGCATCGTGGCGCAGGCTTTGGGTAGGGACGACCAAGCGAATGAGGCGGCCGCCGCCGTGAGCGGCGTCCAAGACGTTGGCATCACTGTGTTCTGTGCGCTTCAGGCACTGGTCGCCGGAGATGCGCGCCGCGCAATGACCACCCTCGATTGGATGATCGGTCTCCAGCCCGATCCCAGCGCCTATCTGCTGTTCTGGAAAGGGCTGATCCTGGTGCATGCCGGCGATCGGGCAGCCGGGAACGCCATGGTGGCAGCGGTGCTCGAACAGTACGGCTCTGTAAGATTTCAACAGCATATCCACGCATATCCGCGTGCTGCGACAATCCTGCACGACGCCCTGACGGCCTGCGGACTTGTGCATGGACGGCACAACGGCTGATATCGTCCCCGGCTTTTCCCCGCTGGTTCGAGAAGAATAGTCCCGGACCTTTGGCAGTCCTCACAAGACACTTATCCGCAGGAACATTTAAATGCATGTGAAATTTCTTGTGGTATCGAACGGTCGCTGCGGATCAACATGGATGTTGACGTCACTCGCACAGATTCCGGGCGTGTTTGCTGATTATGAGTTCAAGTGGCGCCCCGATTACCATCTTCATCCTATCCATCGGAAATTTACAGGTCCTGATCACACCTGTCACGATGTCCTTGCCGCGGAAGGATGTCGAGGGAAGGCGGTGGGGAGCAAGATTACGATGGATCCCTGGTTGACGGGCCGAAGGCCGTCCAATCAGGAGAAACTTCTTGATTTTTTCAAGATGGATCTTGCCGATTTCATCGGAAGCGTGCCACAGGATGTCTTCGTAATACATATCGTCAGAGATTACTGGAGTATATTCAAGTCGGGATTTGGTCGGGGATATGTACACAAGGTCAATTTATCGAATGCCAACCCTGGAACAGCTCAAGTCACTGCCCAAGCAGTGCATGCATTATCCAACCATGAATTCACCCCCCAGCCGATCGACATTGATGGAAACAAAGCAAAGAATATCTTGGCCAGCCTTGTTTTGAATGACATTTACATAAACGGTCTGAGAAATCGCGGAGATCGATACATACGTATTTCGTATGACGATATTTCTTTGCGTTTCAAGGAAATTTGTGAGGTCGTAGCACCATGGATAGACTGGCAAAACCAAGAAAATTATTCAGTGAACTCTTTTACGGAAAAACTTCCGCATCTAGAAGATTCAATCGTTAATATAAACAATATGGATAAATATGCATTTTATGAAGCTTACCATTGGGCGATGCAATTGGATGGTGGGCAGTCAAACATTGAAAGTTACTTCCAAGATTTCTTTATGCCTCTGTTGGGGAGTGCGCAAAATTGATGTCCGTTAGGAAAGGCTCAGAGCCTGTTTGAAAATCCCGTCGACCAACACTTGACGCGTTTCCATCGTCACTCCCGTGAAGGCGGGAATCCAGCGGTCGGAATATGATGGACGTTTTCAAACAGGCTCTCAGAACATCGCTCGACCTCCGCCGGAATGCTCAGACAGGAAACGGCCATGACCCAAGCTTTTCTCGATACTTGCGAATCCGACGTGATCCTAGATTTCTTCACGCGGAACACGGATCTGGTCAGCGACGCGCACGTCCGGAAGGCTGTGGGCTCACATCTGGCTAATGCCCTGAACATCCGGATCCCGCGCATGCCTGGTCAGGCGACGCGCACCACCGCCGCCCTGGCCCCTGTTCTGGGTTCGGAGGGTTTTGTCCCTCTGGGCGTTCTACTGCAGCCGGATGACATCGCGGCCACTGTCGCCGCCGCCCGCGCCCTGCCGTGCTATGATCGGGAAATCGCCTACCAGGGGGATGGCATCCCGCGCTATGTCGGTGCAGGGGCCGAGCAGCGGCGGCTGGGCGGCTACCGAATGCAGGATGTCGTCGAACTGCCGCATCTGCTGGAACTGGCACTCAGCCCGACCATCCTGTCGGTGGCCGAGGCGTATATGAACGCCACACCGACCCTGACGATGCTGAGCGCCTGGTGGTCTTTCCCCAGCGTTTCCGAACCGCAGCCGTTTCCGCAGAACTTTCACCGGGACAGCGACGATTTCCGTTTCGTCAGCCTGTTCGTCTATCTGACCGATGTCGGGCTGGGAAGCGGGCCGCACCAGTATGTCCGTGGCTCCCATGACCTCGATCGCTTCGCCGAAACCGCCCGCGGCCTATTTCCGACAGGCCGGAACGCTATGAGCTATTTCGATGGGCTGAACGGCATTCCGGAACGCAACACGGAATATCTCGACACCTTCGCGCCGTTGATGGCGACGATCGTCGGGCCGGCGGGGGTTGGCTTTCTGGGCGACAACTACGGCCTGCACCGCGGAATGCCGCCCATCGATCGTCCCCGCCTGCTGTTCGTCGCCCGGTACGGCCTGTTCCGCAACGCCAACGAAGAGCACCGGCTGCGCGAGGGCTACCAGCGCGTGCCCTGGTCCCGCCGCTTGCCCGATCTTCCCGCCGATGACTGGATGCGCTACATCACGCGCCTGATCCTTGAACCGCCGGCTGCGTGACGGCCCTGGCCGTCGCCCGGCTGGAACGGATGCAGCTCGCTCCCACGGGGAATCGCCTGACAGGCCGATATGCTCCCAGCCGACCGGTAATGTGCGGGCCGGCAGTTCCGGAAAGGTCAGACGAGCCCGCTTGTGCTCGTGTGTTCTACGAGGGGTTGAGCCGTTCCATCAGGAGGGCATGGGTCGTGCTGTTGCGGCTCCGCATCATGTCAGTCAGTCGCTGTACCCCCCGGAGCAGGGCCGCGTGATCGGCTTTGAGCAGAGTATCTTCCAAATCATCCAAGTCCGTCGATCCAACCACCAGACCCGCATCGTAGGAACTGACAAGGTCGGCCATATATTCGAAATCAGGGTCGATCAGAATCGGGAGTCCGCAATTCAGGTAGGTCGTAAATTTGTTGCCAATTCCCACCCGCGACACGGGCTCCACAAAGGCGGGATCGCCGTTGTGCATGACGTGCCAGCCAAAATGGAATGAGGAGAGGTGCCGCTTCATCGCATCGAAGGGCAGTCCTGAGTGATAGCGAATATACCCGTCCGGCCCGAACACCTCTCGATACGGGGCAAAGAACGCATCGTGCCCAGGAAACCGATGCGCCGCGTTGTACAAATCGATGAACACTCTTCCGGTCAGTTCTATCCGCTGCACCATTTCCACATACCGCATGTCCGGATGATCGCTTCCTTGGCTCCCCGTCGCCAGACGGGGCAACGTGCCGGCAAAAACGACGCCAAGGAGAGCGCCGGGAGCGGTCTGATTTCCTTGCGGCGGGAGTTCTTCGATTCGTGGGAAATAAATCGCCTGAGGTGCCTGCAAATCCCGGCATGCCTCATCCCAAAGATGGCCGCCGTTCTTGGTAATGACCAGATCGCAGATTTGCATGGATGCCAGTTCGGCGATCCGAATTCTTGCAATGTCATTTGCGTCGTAGTCGTATCCGACTCGCAGCTTCTCATCCGTCAGCATCAGAGCTTGGTCGTACATTTCCTGTATGACCAAACAGTCTGGAAAGCGTGCTTTGAGGTATGCTCCCAGAAACTGGCCACCGTAATGTGCCGATACTTTGACATAGAGGGTGCGGGGCGAGAGAGCAGAAACCAACGCATCAAGCAGGACCAGGGACAAGCCCAGGTCAATCATCGGGAAAACCGTATCCAGTGTCTTATGCTGAACAGGCTCACTTCGACCAAAATAGGCGTGCAGGGTCCGGTCGGGCGGGAGATGCGATGCCAGTTCAGCATCCCGCAGCAAGGACCATTGTGCATCGGCGCAGGTGACAACAAGGTGCTCGATCCCTTGGTGCCGCCACATGTCGATCTGCGGAAGACGTCGCTGTAGGGCCCATTGGATGAAAGCCGACCCGCTGAAAGCGGGAACGATCCGTGCATCGGGAACACCGGAACGTCGGAGCGCCGCAATCATGCTGCGCTCCTGATGGTGGTGCATCACGATGATCCCATCGACATCCAGATTTGCGGCCTCATCCGGCAACACGACTGAGCGGCCACAGAAGTTGCTGATCTGTAGCGCACGTTTGTCCAGAAAGGATTGGATAATGATGCCTGGCCGGTCGGATAAAGTGCCGAACAAGTAACCGCCCAAAGTGCCGGCACCGTATATCGCATAGCGGCCGGCAGGCAATTGCTCACGCAGAAATTCCGCTATAAGTGCTTCATCTCTGGGAGCACCATAGTCCGACTTCAAGGCAGGAATCGTTTTCTGAAATGCCGCCTTGATGTCCTGTCCGGCCATTATTGTCTTTAGTCGGTGGATCGGCCAATCTTTGTGCATGCCCATTTAATTCCTCAGACGGCTTCAAAGCGCCGAAAATCCACTCCGATCCGAACGGGGAGAGCAACAGACCGCGAACAAATACTGTGCCATCTTGCTGAAGCCTACGTGCAACACTTCATCATTCATACAGAACATAAATACGTTGTGGAAATGCTGTTGCATCGTATCTTTCAATTGCGGCAAGGTCTGGCAATTGACGTGACCTTCCTTGCTGAGCGCGGAAGCATGCTCTTGGCTTTCAAGCGAAGGCATTCCAATGATGAGGGTGCCGTGTTCTTGCAGTGATTGGACTAGGTTTCCAATAAAACGATGCTGACTGCTAGGCTGGATATGCTCCAGGACATCCAGGGCATAGATGCCTTGGAAGCGACTTGGCGGGGGGCTGGCAAGGACATCATGGACAAAGACGTCAGCAAAGGCCCAGCGGTCCGTCTCACACTCTCGTATATCCTTGATAAACAAAGGATCGAAATCGCATACGGAAAGCCTTTCGACTTCCTGTTGGACAATCCGGCTGGGAAACGCGTCACCGCACCCCACCTCCAACACGTCGCCAAACCCAGCCATCATCTTGGCAACAAACTTGTAGCGGGCAAACGTGAACGTAAGCCGCTTTGGATCATCGTACCAAGCTTGGTTCATCATAAGCCCAAGGCGAGAACGCCCAGCCTCGGCCTCAACCTCTAGAAGGCGCTTGTACTGAGGTTCTTGTGTCGTCGGCACAGGGGGGAGAGACATCGTCGTCAAGCACCTGATTGTAATGGGGGTGATGCTGATACATTCGCCAATCTGTTGTCAATAACGCTAAGCTTGGCCCAGGTTGGTGGAGATATACTTCAGCATGGAGATAAATGAGCCCTTCATCACTCTTGCCTTTGCCCTATATAGCCATTCAACGCTGGCGAGGTGAATACGGATGCCTTGATCTAGAGGAGCAGCACCACCGTTGCCGACGTCACCAGGAGCAGGTCACGCCACATCGAGGTTTGAGCCGAAAAGAGCCTACTCCCGATATCCTTATACCATGTCAGAGGCACCGGATCGGATAACTCACACCGCCAGCACCGGATATCCCTCCGGCAAATCCACCACCTGCGGCTCCGGCATCGGCCCCAGTTCCGCCACCATCGCGCCCCAGGACCAGCCCACGCCGAAGCCCGCCATCAGCGTCTTCACCGGCCCGGCGGCCAGCGGCTTCCCCATGGTGTGGCAGATCGCCAGCGGGATGGAGGCGGAGCTGGTGTTGCCGAAGCCCTGCATGTCGATGACGAAGCGGTCGGCCGGCGCCTTGATGCGCTTGCGCAGATGCTCCAGCATGAAGGCGTTGGCCTGGTGCAGGACGAAGCGGTCGATGCCGTCGACGTCGGTGCCGGCATGCTCCATCGCCTCGCGCAGCAGCGGCGGCACGGCGCGGAGCGTGAAGGAGAAGACCTCCGCCCCGTTCAGCGTCAGGCGGGAGTCGCGCTCCAGCTGGGCGGCTTCCTCCTCGTCGGCGATCCGGCCGGCGGTGCCGACCGGCGGGATCAGGCAATGGCGCTTGCCGCCGGCCTTGACGAAGATGTGCGGCGCGCCGGCGCCGTCGGTGCCGATCACCACCGGGATGGGCGGAGCAGCGGCATCCACCTCCAGGGCGGTGGCCGATCCGGCATCGCCGAACAGCGGCAGGGTGGCGCGGTCTTCGGGGTGCAGGTAGCGGGTCGGGTTGTCGCCGCACAGGACCAGCGCCCGCTTGGCCGTCGATCCGCCCAGCAGCTTCGCCGCGATCCACAGGCCGTAGACATAGCCCGAGCAGCCCAGCGGCACGTCGAAGGCCGCGGCACTGGTCGGCAGCCCCAGCCGGTGCTGCATGATGCAGGCGGTGGCCGGCAGCACGTAATCGGCATCCTGCGAGACGAAGACCAGCACCTCCACCGTCGCCGGGTCCCAGTCCAGCTGCTGCATCAGCCCTTCCGCCGCGGCGAGGCAGAGGTCGGACGCGCAATAGGGCGGCGGCAGCACGCGGCGTTCCTGGACGCCGATGGTGGCAGCCAGCTTCTTCATCTCCTCCACCGTGAACATGCCCGGATCCTCGACGAAGGAATGGCGCTGGGGCGGCACCACCGCGCGCAGGCCGGCGATCCGGATGCCGTCGATGATGGCTTTCATGGCAGTCCTGTCCTTCGCGTGTTCAAGGGCCCGGCGGGGGCCTCTTCGGAAATCGGTGGCCGGCACCATAGCCCAAACCATAGCGCACAGTGGCCCCGGATTGGTTTCCGGAAGATTGATTGCGGACAATTGCAGCAGACGGCACCTCCGGCCAGGCACCATCCGCCGTTCAATCGAAAAAGCCGCAGCGGGGAGCGTGTCGCCCCTGTGCTATGGTCCGCGTCCCGACACGCCACCAACCAGGATTCTCCCGCCATGACAGCCGCCTACAACCCCATGGACCTGACCGGCCGCCGCATCCTGGTGACCGGGGCGTCGGCCGGGATCGGCCGGGCGACGGCGGTGGTGCTGGCGAAGCTCGGCGCAAGGCTGGTGCTGAACGGCCGCGACGAGGAACGGCTGGCCGGGACCGCCGACCGGCTGGAAGGGGACGACCATGCCATCGCCCCCTTCGACCTGTCGGATCTGGAAGCCGTGCCGGGCTGGGTGAAGGGGCTGTGCGCCGACGACGCGCCCTTCGACGGCATCGCGCATTGCGCCGGCATCCAGACGCTGCGGCCGATCCGCATCTTCTCCGCCGCTTTCTTCGACGAGGTTATGCGGGCCAACCTGGGCAGCGCGCTCGCGCTCGCCCGCGGGCTGCGGCAGAAGGGCTGCCATGCCGAACGGGCGGCGATGGCGCTGATCTCCTCCACCGCTGCGACGGCGGCCTCGCCGGGCAACGTCGTCTATGCCGCCAGCAAGGGCGGCATCATCGCCGCCACCAAGGGGCTGGCGGTGGAGCTGCTGAGCGACGGCATCCGCGTCAACTGCGTCGTCCCCTCCATCGTCGAGACCGAGCTGATCGAGCGCGGCAAGCAGAAGCTGACCGCCGAGCAGTACGAGCATCTGCGCACGCTGCAGCCGCTGGGCTTCGGCCATCCCGACGACATCGCCCACATGATCGCCTATCTGCTCGCCGACACCAGCCGCTGGATGACCGGGTCCATCGTCACGGTGGACGGCGGCCGCACCGCCTGAGGCCCGCCATGCAGAACGGATCCCCCGAAATCTGCCCTGAAAGCCGCTGGTTCCACCTCTGCATGGCGGACGACCTCGCCAGCCCCAACGCCTTCGTCACCACGCGGGTGGGGGCGGTGCCGCTGGTGGCCCAGAACATCAAGGGACGGGTGGTCGCCTTCCGCAACGTCTGCACCCACCGCTTCGCCGTGATCCATGGCGAGCCGTCGGGCTGCGGCCCGTTGCGCTGCCCCTATCACGGCTGGAGCTTCGACGCCGACGGCGTGCCGGTGGGGCTGCCCTTCAACCCGACCGACTTCCAGCTGGAGGCCGAGGGGCGCCGGCGGCTGGCCCTGCACCCGGCCTCGCTGGCCCGCTGCGGCCGGCTGGTCTTCGTCCGGGTGGCGGCCGAGGGTCCCTCGCTGGAGGAGGAACTGGGAAGCGGCCCCTTCGCCCGGCTGGCCGCCCTCTCCGACGCCTTCCCCCGGCGCGGCGACGCGCTGGAGCCGGCCGGGGATTGGGAGCGCATCGAGGCGGCCAACCTGCGCCTCCATCTGGCACCGGACGGCGCCCTGGTGCTGCACAGCGCCGCGCCAGCCGGCGCAGATAGCCGCTTTTCCCGCACCGTCACCCTTTATCCCATCACCGCCGATGCGGAGCTGCCGGCATGAGCGCGCATCCCGTCCAGAGCATCCTCCCCGAGGACGGCGCCTTCCTGCCCCACAGCCATTTCTGGACCGACGAGGCCTTCGCCCAGGAGCGCGAGCGGGTCTTCGGCCGCTGCTGGCTCTACATGGGCGTGTTCGACGACACGAATGTCCTGACCGCGGAAATGGCCGGGCTGCGCTTCGAGCTGCAGCGCCGCGGCGGGGCGATGGGCGGCGAGGCGATGGAGGGCGTGTGCCGCGACGGGGAGCGGGTGCGGCCCCTGCAGATCGACCGCTGCGGCGCGCTGGTCTTCGCCCGCGTGGCGCCAAAGGAAGGCGGGGAGGGCGGGCCGACCCTGGCCCAGCATCTGGCGCCCTATGGCGAGCGGCTGGCCATGATGTCGGCCAACTGCCTGAACCCGCAGCCACCAGTCGGCATTGCGTTCCAGGCCAACTGGAAGGCGCTGGTCGAGAACACGATGGACGATTTCCACGGCTCCACCGTCCATCCCGACACCATCCACCCCGCGGTCCATCCCGACTGGCAGACCCACCTCGTCACCGAACGCCACGGCGCCAACAGCGATTCCCGCTGGCTGCTGGCCGACGGCACCGTCGGCTGGTGGGCGAAGCTGGACGCCAAGCTGCGCATGCGCCGCTTCGCCGACGAGTCGTTCTACCGCCACACCTTCATCTTCCCGAACTTCTATCTGGCGACCTTCTACGGGGCCACGGTGATCCCGCACCGGATCGACCCGGTCGCCCCCGACGCCTCGGTCCTGCGGTGGCAGCTGTTCCTGCCCACCACCCGGCTGGAGACGGCGCGCGAGCAGGCCTTCCACCGCTCCACCGCCACCTATCTGATCGACTCCGCCGGCGCCGTGATCGCCGAGGATTGTCCTGTCTGCGAGGCGGTGCAGCAGGGCCGGCCCGGCATCGCCGATCTTCCCCACATCACCGGCATCTACGGCCGGCGCGAGCGCCGCATCCTCGACTTCCATCAGGCGATGCTGCGGCAATTGGGAGAGGTTGCCTGATGAGCGGCGCCCTGACCTTCATCGAGCCGACGGAGGAGCACGCCCAGTTGCTGCTCGACTGGCGCACCCGGCCCGACATCGCCAGCCAGATGCTGACCAGCGTGGCTTACGACGTGGAGCGGCAGAAGACGTGGCTGCGGCGCTGTGCGGAACGGGACGACTATGTCCACCGCATCCTCTGCGTCGATGGCGTGCCGGCCGGCCATGTCTCCATCACCGTGACCGAGCGGGAATGGAAGATCGCCACCGTCGGCGTGCTGATGGGCGAGCGGGCGGGGCGGATGGGGGCGGCCCCGCTGAACTTCGCCTACATGCTGAACCACGTCTTCTTCACGCTGGGGCTGCGCAAGGTGGTGAACCACATCCTGGGCACCAACAGCCCCCGCCTGCTGAAAGGCCAGCCGATGATCGGCTACCGCCCGGTCGGCGTGCTGAAGCGCCAGGTGGTGAAGGACGGGCAGGAGATCGACCTGCACATATTCGAGATGCTGGCCGAGGACTGGCTGGCGGTGCGCGGCCGGTTCGGGGTGTACCAGGATATGGACGGGCGAGAGTGGCGGTAGAGAGGGCAGGACGCTATCATTGAAATCAATGCAATCACTGTCTAACCTTCTCCCGACATGCTCAGGAGCGACCGATGGCCAGCATCACGATCCGGAACCTCGAGGATCCCTTGAAGGCCCGGCTGCGGATCCGGGCCGCCCATCACGGCCGCTCCATGGAGGATGAGGCCCGCCACATCCTGCGCGCGGCACTCACGGAAGAGAACCAGCCGGCGCCGGATCTTGGGGAAGCCATCCACCAGCGGTTCGCGCGGCTCGACGGTGTCGATTTGGCGGAGGTGGAGCGCGCGCCCCTGCGGACACCGCCGAACTTCGACTGATGATCGTCCTCGACACGAACGTGCTCTCGGAACTGATGCGCCCAACCCCGTCCGAAGCCGTGCTCCGCTGGTTCGCCGGGCGCTCCGCCGCCACCCTGTTCACGACGACGATCACCCAGGCGGAAATCCTGTTCGGCCTCGCCCTGCTGCCGCAGGGGCGGCGTCGAAGCGATCTCCTGATGGCGGCGGAGCAGATGTTTGCCGAAGACTTCGCCGGCCGGGTGCTGCCCTTCGACAACATGGCGGCAAAAGCCTTTGCGCCCATTGCGGCAGGACGGCGGCAACAGGGCCGACCGACCGGAGCCTTCGATGCGCAGATCGCCGCCATCGCGGCGTCCCATGGCGCTGCCTTGGCAACCAGAAACGTGGCGGATTTCCTGGATTGCGGGGTTCCCATCGTCAACCCGTGGGAAAGTTGAGGCCGCTGCCCTGCCGGATCGCTGCCGCCTGCAAACAGTCGCGGTGCAGCAGGGCGATGTTGAGGTCGCGCGCGCCCTCCTCGATCAGGAGGCGGAGGAAGGAGGCTTCCCATGGTCGCGAAGGGTAGCCCGCGCCCCGCCGGCCGGTCAGGGCACGGCAGGGCACAGGTCCCCTCCCCATCACGGCCGGAACAGCGTCGCCTCGATCCCGCGCAGGCCCGTGGCGTCGCAGATGTAATAAGCCACCATGGCGCGGCCGTCCGGCAGCACCGCCGCCCAGGGATAGCCCAGGTCAGGCGCCGGCCCGTCGTCGCGCAGCACCAGCTCCGGCACTTCGTCCGGCTGCTGGCGGCGCGGGTCGTAGAGGCGGGCGCGCACGCCGTAGGGCGCATGGCGGTAGCCGCCGACCAGCAGCAGCCGGCCGTCCGGCAGCGGGCAGGCGTCATAGGGATGGCCGACCACCGCATGGCGCCGCCACGGCTCCCAGCTGTGGCCGAGGTCGGTCGAGCGAGAGGTCGCCAGATGGTCGTCCAGCCCGGTGGTGCGGTGGAAGGCGTGCAGCACGCCGTCGGCATCCAGCTGCAGCGCCGTCTCGCAGAAGCCGGCCTTGGCCTCGGGATCGAGAGCGATGATCGCCCGGTGCACCCAGTTCTCCCCCCGGTCGGTGGAGGCGAAGAGATGGCTGGCATAGGTGCCGGTGGAGGGATGGTGGGTGTAGCCGGTCTGCAGGATGGTACCGTCCGGCGCCTCCACCGCCCGGCCGCGCACCGCGCCGCCATGGAAGGGCCGCTGGCCCGGCACGATGTCGGGATGGCCGGGCAGGGGGGGCAGGTCGCGGTGCGGGGTCCAGTTCCGCCCGTCATCGTCGCTGTGCCGGCTGTAGCCGCCCCAGAACAGGTAGAGATCACCGGTCTTCTGCGGGCTTCCCGCCAGCCCGAATCCCAGCACGCGCAGCGCCTCCCCCTCCGCCGCCGGCACCGGATACCAGCGGAAGCCGGTCAACAGGATGCGGCCGTCGCGCAAGCTGAGCAGGCTGGCGTCCTGGTCGGCCGCCTGCGGGTCGGGGGGCAGGGCGACAGCCTCCCCCAGCGGCTCCGCATCGGGGCCGAGCCGCAGCAGGACGGTCTGGGAGCGGGAATCGAGATGGTCGACATGGTTGAACCCGGCCTCTCCCGCCCGGAACGTAGTCCCGCGCAGCCAGCGATGGTCGCGCGCCCGCCGGAAGGCGAGCAGCACCGAACCGTCCCGCCCCGCGGTCAGCGACGGGAAGGACGCGTAGAAATGCGGATCGCGGTACAGCACGCGATGCTCGACACCGTCCATGGCCATCGGCTTTCCCCTGCCTCCCTACGTCCTTGTGTTCAGGGCAACAATGCAAACGACGTCGTCGTGCCCCGGCAGCATAACGGGACCGGAGCCCGACCGCTTCAGTTCATGGCCAGGGCCGAGGCATAGCCGAGCTGGTAATACAGCCGGATTACCGCCCACAGGCTTTCCCCTTCGAGGGTTTCGACGTCGAGGGCGGCCAGATCGGCCAGATTGACGTTGAAGTCGCAACGCTGCTCCTCCATCCCGTAGCGCCGTTGCGTCAGGCGGTTGGACACCCCCTGATGGAACATCCGCCGCATCAGCCAGCGTCGGTTCAGCCGGTCGGGATGGATGAAATGGGACACCGTGGCGGACGGCACATAGTAGGTGGCGGCTCCGGCGCTGCGCATCTCCATGAAGACGATGCCTTCATTCGTCAGCAGCCCATCCCCCTTGCGGCCGAGATCGGTCGGGAAGGAACGCCCGTCCATCAGCCGCTTGCGGAAGGCGCAGTTCCCTTCCCCGAACCATTCCTTCTCGCGCAGGAAGCGGGAGTCGCTGTCCCACCCCCAGCGGCACGAGAAGAAATGCATCATGTCGTCGGCCAGCCAGCCGGGCCTGGGCAGGGCGCCGAAATCCGGCTCGACCTCGCCGGCAACGATGCCGACGGCATCACCCAGCCGGTGGAACGGCTCCAGCAACCGCTCCAGCCACCCGTCGCAGGCCCGCTCGTCGTCGTCGATGAAGACGATCAGTTCCCCGGCCGCCTCGGCCACGCCGCGGTTGCGGGCGAAGCTGACGCCGGGCCTTTCCTCCAGGACATGGCGCAACGGCACGCCCCGCAGGGCGAAGGCGGCTTGCCGGCTCTCGACGACCGGCCGTCCCTCCGCCAGGGCGGAATTGTCGATCACCAGGATCTCGTGGGCCCCTGGAATTCCATCGACAAGATCCGGAGAACCGCCGCCCACCCGCTGCCCTATCAGGCTGTCCAGGCAGGCGCCGAGCAGCTCCGGCCGCCGATGGGTGCAGACGACGATGCTGGCCGCGATCTCCAGGCTGTCGGCGACGGGATGTTGGGTGGTCGGCATGATGCTTCGCCTGTCAGTGATCGGCATGGACGATGCGCAGACCCGGCAGGCCCCAGGCGGTGACCCCCATGTCGCGCGCCATCGCCGCCAGCCCTTCCGTCTCGATGTAGCCGCGATGGCTGTAGGGGGGAAAACACAGACCCTCCCGATGAAGGTCCGCGCGCACCAGCAAGGCCGTGCCGCCCACCCCGTGCAGCGGCACGGCCTCCTCTCCCGGAAAATCGCCGAGATAGCGCCGTCCGGCGCCGCGCGGCGGCTGGAAGATGCCGTCGGCCAGATGGTGCGGGTCCTCCTCCCCCGCCTCCGTCCCATCCAGACGGAAGCTGTTGAGGTCGAAGGTCCGCCCGTCGGGCAGGACACAATGGGGGACGACGATGTCGCGCCCGGCGGCGAGCAGCCGGACCAGCAGGTCCGGCGGGTAATCGACCAGATCGGCGTCGAGCCACAGAACCCAGTCCTCGTCCTCCAGCGCGCCGGACAGCAGCCGGTTGCGCGAGCGCGCCAGCACCTCCCGCCGCCGCCGCTGGATCGCCGGCGCCCAGCGCGGGCCGTCGGGCCGGAAGCCGTGGTCATGGCGCAGCAGGGTCACCCGGCGGTAGCGCTCCCGCAGCTCCGGCAGCCGGCCGGCCAGCCAGTCATGGGTCCCGTCGCGGCTGTCCCCCTCCAGAAAGCCCAGCGACAGGCGGGACGGATCATGGTCGAGCCGGCCGAGCAGCTCCAGGTGGCGCGGCAGATGGGCGACGGCGTCCTTCACCGGGGTCAGCACCAGCACGCGGTCCTGCCGCGCCGCAGCGGTGGCGGGGACAGGGGCCGGGACGGCCCGGCGGTAGGCCTCCACCGGCAGGCGCTTGCCCATCTCCTCCAGCACGGCCCGGCAGCGCCCGCCGTCGAAACGGGCGATAGCTGTCTGCCAGTGGGCCTCGAAATGGGGGGTGGTGAAGGTGTTGCCGCCATGGACGACGTAGGTGTAGAGCCGCGGCAGGTCCATGCGGACGACGCGGGCACTGCGGCGCAGCTGCTCGACGACCGGCGTGTCCTCGCCGCAGCGGAGGGCGGGGTAGCGGGGCATCGCCGCCTTCTCGCACAGAAGCGAGCCCTCCCAATCCCGTTCGCAGGACACCGCCAGCCGGTCTTCCGCCGGCCACCAGATCATCCAGCGGCCGAGCAGGCAGGCCTGGGCGCCGGCGGCGGCCAGCACACGCTGCTGCATCTCCAGCCGGCAGGGGTCGTAGAGGTCGTCGTCGTCCCACTGGCAGACATAGCGGCCGGCCGCCTGGTCGACGGCGATGTTGCGCAGCTCGCCCAGCGTCAAGCTGCTGGGCTGGGCGCCGGATTGGGAGGCGGTCCTCACCCGGATCAGGCGGATGTTCGGGCACCCCGCGTCGCGAATGGCGCGCTCCAGCGGGTCGTCCTCGGGCAGCGCCGGGCTGTCGCAGACGATGACCAGCTCGCGGTTCGGATAGGTCTGGCGCGCAAACCCCTCGATGGCGAACTTCAGCAAGCTGCTCCGCCCCCTGGTGATCATCAGGCAGGAGATCAGCGGGTGCACTTCCGCCTTCGTTACCGCCGGGCGCTCGCCTTCCGGCCGGCCGTCGGTCACCACCGCCGCGACCTGCCGGGGCAATCCGGCGCCCGGCCCGGCGCCGCGCTCCGCCGCGCCGCGGAACCATGTCCCCTCCCAGTGATGGACGGCATAGGCGTCGCGCGTCGCCCGCTCCCAGAAGACCGGATCGAACAGGCGGCCGCTCCAGCAATCGTCCTTGGTGACGGGATAGAGCAGGTCCGGCGCCAGCACCGTCACCGCCGCCCGGCCTTCGGCCTGATAGGTGGCGTGGGCACGGGTCAGCAGGAAGGGGCCGGTGGCGTCCAGCACGTCCCCGCACTGCCGCGCCTCGACCAGCCGGGACAGCAGATGGTCCCAGAAGGGATGGCCGGGGACGGAGGCGAGGAAGGACGGGCAGAGGATGCGCGGCAGCCCGCGCTCCGCCGCCTTTGCCAGCCGGCCATGCTCCTCCGGCTCCAGCCCGACGATGAAGCTCCGGCCCTCCAGCAGCCCGTCGATCGGGCGCAGGCATTCGAAGTCGAGATCGGCATAGACCCCGCCGAAACGGCGCAGGATCAGGTAGCGGGCCAGGTCGATGCGCGCGATGGGGTCGGCATAGCCGTGGAAGACCGGCAGCAATGCCGGATGCTCCTCCGCCACGAAGCGCCCGATGTCGTCGTCGGTCCAGAACCGGTAGGCGAAGCCGGGGTTGCGCCCGGTCCAGCTGCGCTGAAAGCCCTGGAGCTCCGGCGGGACGTCACGGGTCTTCCAGGTCTGATGGATCAGGCGCGGAATGGGGGAATTGGCTTCGGTCTGCATGGCTCTTGATGGAAATGGACGCAAACCGATAAGCATTTTGCCAAACCGGCTCAATGCAAATAGGCAGTCAGCAAAAATTCATCACATCTCGTTTCATTTGATACACGCATAAGGGAGGTCTCTTAACGGATATTCTCTCATTTGACGCTCTGGTGCTTGGTATTTGCAAAATATTATGCCCTGCGCTGGAGAATGTTCTTTCCTGCATCGCGTTCCTAGCCATTTTCCCCCTCTCCGAGAGGGAGACTGGACGGAAGTGGACGGCTGCTGGTAGGCCTCTCCCCGGCGATCGCGTCGCCGCGGAATGTGCTCCCGTCACAGAACAGGCCCTCCCATGCCCGGACACCGCCCCTACCGCCTCCACCACCCCTGGACCGTGCTGGGCAGCCGCGAGCTGCTCGACGCCGATCCCTTCCTGAAGGTGCGGGTGGAGACGGTGGAACTGCCGGACGGGCGGCGGATCGACGACTATTACCAGTTCGACCAGCCCTCCTTTGCCTGCATCTTCGCCGAGACCGCGGACGGACGGATCGTCACCTACCGCCAATACCGCCACGGGCCGCGCAAGGTCGGCCTGGTCTTTCCCGGCGGCCACCTGTCCCCCGACGAGGCCCCGCTGGCCGCGGCCAAGCGCGAGCTGATGGAGGAGACGGGGATGGAGGCGGAGGCATGGACCGATCTCGGCGCCTACATCGTCAACGCCAACCAGGGCGGGGCCTGGTCGCACATGTTCCACGCCACCGGCTGCCGCCGCGTCGCCGAACCGGTCGCCGACGATCTGGAGGACACCGAGATCCTGTTCCTGACGCAGGCGGAATTGCTGGAGGCCATCGGCCGCGGCGAGATGCACCTGCTGACCCAGATCGCGCTGGTCAGCATGATCTGGCAGGCCGACATCGCGCGGGTGCTGTCCCGCCCCCAATCCCCGGACAAAGCCAGTTGAGGAGGATCCCGATGACCCGTTTCGCCCTGTCCGCTCCAATGGCCGCCCTTCTGTTGACCGGCGCCCTTGCATCCACAGCCGTTTCCCCGGCCGCCGCCGAGCCGATGAAGGGCCGGTACGAGTTGCGCTGCCAGGACCCGCAGACCCGGCAATGGACCGTCGCCGGGCAGGTCGCGGACCCGGAGATCGTCGATCTGCCCGCCACCGGCGGCCAAGCCGGCGGAAAGCCCGGAGGACGCGAGGTGCGCGGCACCGGGGCCGACGGCAAGCCGGTGGTCCTGCCCATGCCGTCCGACCGCACCTGCATGCTCAGCGCGCGCTGAGCAGGGCCCACTGACCGGGGACGGTCGGCACCCCATCGAACGGGGAGGCGACCGTCAAATTGTAACATCCCCGCGGTAGCCTCCCGCCGCTCGCCAATAACAAGGCTGCGTCGTCCGGCACCCCAAACGGCCCGGCGGCGCGGCCACGCCAGCCGCTTGCCCTGATGAGGGTTCGGGAGAGACCAGTCATGACCAATCCGTCCGCCAATCTTCCTGAGACGTCGCGCCGCTCCGTGCTGCGCGCCCTTGCCGGGCTGCCGCTGCTGCCGGTCGCCGGCATCGGCGCCGGGGAACTGCTGTTCGCCTCGGGCGCCGAAGCAGCCGCCGCCAAGGGCGCGCCGGTCGCCGTCGAGTTCGTCGGCATGGCCGCTCCCACCACCGCCGCCGCGCAGGCAAAGACCATGGTCGAGTCCAGCATGGTCGTGACCTGGGCCGACGGCACGAAGCAGAGCTTCGCTCTCGGCTACCAGCCGCTGTTCATCACCGGCGATCAGGTTCCGGACGGCAAGGGCGGCACGATCCTGGCCGGCGGCTATACCGACATCGACGGCAAGCCGATCCTCGACACCTCGATGGCGACCCCGGCGCAGTTCTTCTCCGACTGCCCGGACGGCTGCAACCTTTTGGCCCCGATCCCCGGCGCCAAGGTGGCCGGCGTCACCGGCAACACCCTGTTCGCCGTCGTCCAGTTCGAATATGCGAGCCGCGATTCCAAGGACGCCTCGATGTACGGCAAGCTGCCGTCGCCGATCGCCGTCCTGACCCTGGACCAGAACAAGGAAACCGGCGCGCTGAAGCTGGTGCAGTACCACAACGTCGACACCAGCCCGGCGCACGGCCTGTGGATCACCTGCGGCGCCAGCCTGTCGCCCTGGAACACCCACCTGTCGAGCGAGGAGTACGAGCCGGACGCGACCGCCCTCGACGACCAGTTCCGCGCCTACAGCAAGAACCTGTTCGGCGACGAGACCAAGGCCAACCCCTATCACTACGGCCACATGCCGGAAGTGTTCGTGAACCCCGACGGCACCGGCACGATCAGGAAGCACTACAATCTCGGCCGCATCTCGCACGAGCTGGTGCAGGTGATGCCGGACGAGCGCACCGTGCTGATGGGCGACGACACCACCAACGGCGGCCTGTTCATGTTCATCGCCGACAAGGCCAAGGACCTGTCGGCCGGCACCCTCTATGCCGCCAGGATGGAGCAGGAAGAGGGCAAGGACATCGACAAGGGCGGCGCCTTCGCGCTGAAGTGGGTCAAGCTGGGCCACGCCACCAGCGCCGAGATCGAGAAGCTGGCCGACAGCCTGAAGGCCGCCGACATCGTCGAGGTGAAAAAGGAGGATCCGAAGGACCCGTCCTTCACCGCCATCGGCTTCAACGGCAAGACCCAGTGGGTCAGGTTCAAGCCGGGCATGGAGAAGGCCGCCGCCTTCCTAGAAACCCACCGCTACGCCCCGACCGTCGGCGCCACGCTGGCCCTGTCGAAGCTGGAAGGCGTCACCGTCAACGCCAAGGACAAGACCGCCTACATGGCGGTGTCCTACATCTACAAGTCGATGAGCGACGGCAAGAGCGGCATCAAGGTGAAGGCGATCAACGCCGGCGCCGTCTACCAGCTGCCAATGAAGGCCGGCCAGACCGACCTCGCCGGCGCCGCCATCGCCAGCGACTGGGTGCCGGTGCATTTCAGCCCGGTCCCCGCCCTGGTCGGCCGCGACCTCGCCACCCCGGACGCGCTCGGCAACACCGCCGACGCCGACCTGATCGCCAACCCGGACAACCTGAAGTTCTCCGAGAAGCTGCGCACCCTGTTCATCGGCGAGGACAGCGGCAACCACGTCAACAACTTCCTGTGGGCCTACAACGTCGACACCAGGCAGCTGGCCCGCCTGCTGTCCTGCCCGGCGGGGGCCGAATCGACCGGCCTGCAGGCGGTCGACGACGTCAACGGCTTCTCCTACATCATGAGCAACTTCCAGCACCCCGGCGACTGGGAGAAGGGCCTGCACGACAAGGTCAAGGACAGCGTCGCCAGCCTGATCGACGATGCCTACCGCAACCGCCGCAGCGGCGGCGTCGGCTACATCCACGGGCTGCCGCAGGCGGTCTGATGGGGGCGGTCTGATCGGGGCCAACCGACAGTGAAGGACGCGGCCGGGCAACCGGCCGCGTCTTTTCATGTCCAATCTAAAGAAGTAATCCTACCGCCAAATCGTAAAGCGGCGTTCGGCGGCGTTTTTCTTGGAAGTGGTAATCACCAATCGACCTGGGACCAATCGGTGATCTTAACACCTCGTTAACTGGCCGGATGGCTCAATAAGCTCATCAGAACGGGCAAAAGCCTCCGCCACGAATACAGGGATCGCCAACATGTCCAAGACCGATTACGCCGCCGAGATCTTCAATTCCGCCGCTCTGCACCTGGATATCGTCGATGAATTCATCGCCATCACCCAGTCGAAGCTGAACGGCGCCACCAGCGAATTCACCCGTGACAGCCTGACCGACCTGCTGTCGAGCCTGACCGAGCAGCGCGAGACCTACCGCGCCATGCTCGCGACTGTTCAGCCCGTCACCGCCCTCGCCGCCTGATCCTGCCGTTCCTTCCGCCTTCTCTCTCATGCGAAAGACCGCCATCATGACCGCCCCGATTGCCAAGGACGTCCTCGCCTCCGCCACACTGCACCTGGAAGTGCTGGAGGAGTTCATCGGCGTCGTGCGCCGCAAGCTGGCGGAGACCTCCGACACCTTCGCCCGCGACAGCCTGACCGACTTGCTGCTGAGCCTGACCGAGCAGCGCGACAGCTACCAGGCCCTCGCCATGCCGGCGATCGTCAACGCCTGACGGCGGGGCGTCACCGCCTGACGGCGCCGTGATGCCGAATGGTATGGACGGTGAACGGAGTGGACAGGCGCGGTTGCTTTTGTGAAGCTCCCGCTTGCCCGTTTTCACCCCGACCGGCCAAAGGGTTCCAAAGGGTTATGGATCCGCTTCCGTCCTCCACCGAAGGACGCCTGCTCCTCGCGGCGTTTCTCCTTCTCCTGACCCTGATCGGCCTTTCCGTGCTGGGAGAGCGCACCCTGCCGCTGTTCGGCGGCAACCGCGATCTCGCCGCCCGGGCCTACAAGACGCTGTTCGTCGGGCTGGGCGGTGGCATGCTCGCCCTCGCGGCCCCGGCGCTCGTCACCGGCTTTGTCGGCCGCCTGCGCGCCCTCTTCACCCGGATCGAGGCCAAGGGCGCCATCGCCGACGCCATCCTGCGCGACCGTGCGCCGGAGCTGGCACAGACCGCCGGCTTCACGCTGATGGCGCTGTTCGCGCTCGCAGGCGCCGTCGCCGCGCTGCTGGTCTGGACTGGCATCCTGTGGCCGGGGGAGCGCTGAGCCATGCTGCGCATCTCAGACCGCCAGCAGGGGCAGCTCCACGCCGCGCGCGCCGACGCCTTCCATGACCGGCTGCGCGCCGCGGCGGCGGCGATGATGGCGCGGGAAGCCCCCGAAATCCCGGCCGGCGAGGTCGCCGCCCGGATCGAAGCGGCGCTCGCCGCCGCTCCCGCCCACGGCATGGAGACCGAGCGGCAGATCACCCGCTACGTCCACATCCTGGCGGCCTTCCCGGCCGACCATGCTCGGCGGGAGGAGTTCGCCTGGCTCGGCGCCCTGTTGGAAGGACCGGGGCTGGACGGGCCAAGCGACGCCGACGCGCGGCTCGACCAGATCACCGCCGCGCTGACGGCGGCCCCTCGCACGGCGGGGGGCACACGATGACCGTCCATACCGTCCAGCGCGGCGAGACGCTCTCCGCCATCGCCCGGCGCAACGGCACCACCGTGGCCGAGCTGCAGCGGCTGAACGGCATCTCCAACCCCAACATGATCGCGTCGGGCCAGCGGCTGGTCGTGGCGCCGCCGCCGGCCCCGCCGGCGGCCCCCGCCGCGGCGCGCGCCGGACAGGCGGCCGCGCAGACGGCGGCGCCTGCGCCGCCCGGCGCGCCGGTCGCCCCCTGTCCGAAGAAACCGCTCTTCCTGAAGCGGGCGGGCGGCGACGACAATGTCAGCGCGCTCTACGCCATGGCCGACGGCGAGGCGAAGCGCCAGGGCCTGCTGGGGCAGGCCAAGGGCGAGGTCGGCGTCGGCATGGTGAAGATGGAACATGCCGGCCATCTGGGGAACCGCTATGTCGGCGGCTCCCACAAGATGGAGAACCTGACCGCCGAAGCGAAGGCCGCCGGCGGCATCGTCCATGGCATCGGCGGCACCGCATCGGCCAAGGCGGTGATGGTCTCTCAGGAAGGCACGCTGTTCGCCGGCACCGACAAGAACAACCCGTGGGCCGAGGGCGGCGGCGAATATTCGCTGATGCAGGCCGAAGCCAAGGCCGACGGGCTGATCGGCTCCGACGGGCGGCGCGCCGGCATCGCGCTGGGCGCCAAGGCCGGTGCGGCGGCGGCCTCCGGCGACCTCAAGGGCGAGATCAACATCCCGATCCCCTTCACCGACTACACGATCAGCCTGCGCGGGAAGGGCGGCGCGTCCGCCGGCTCGGTCGGGGCCGGGGCGTCCGCCCATGCCTTCAAGGATCTGGAGACCGGGCGCTACCATATGGGTCTGGCGGGCGAGGCCGCGGCCTTGCTGGGCCTGAAGGCCGATGTGGACCTCAGCGTCGGCCCCCGCTACACCGGCCGGGAACGGAGCGCCGGGCCATGAGTCCGGCCGGCATCGCGACGGGAGAGTAGACCATGGACCCCAGACTGCCGACCCTGCTGACGGCGCCGCTGTCGCCGCGCCCGGTGATCGAAGCCACCTATCTGGACGTCCTGGTCCGCGACGGCCTGCCGGCGGGAACCGGCTTCTCCATCGCCCTGCCGCGAGGCTGGGCGGTGGAACGGACGGCCACCGCCGCTCCCGGCCCGGAGGCACCCCTCGTCCCGCTGGCACGCTTTTATCCGGGGGAGCCAGGAGCGACGGGAGCGGCGGAGGGGGTGGAACTGGTGGTCTGGGCCGCCTTCCTGCCGCGCGAGATTCACGGGGCGGATTGGCTGCGCGCCTGGATGCGCTCGCAGGGCTACCGCGAACTGGATTTCCGCCAGGCGCCTTCGCCGACCGGCATGATGGGCGACGCGCTCGCCGCCGGCCGCCATGACGGCGGCTTGCGCCTGCACCGGCTGCTGACGGTGAAGGACGGCGACCTGCTGTTCCTGATCGACGGGCGCATGATGCAGGGGGGACCGTCGCGGGGCGGGCAGGCCGACCATCGGGTGATGCAGGAGATCGTCCTGCTCGCCACCATGCGCTTCCGGCTGGCCGAGCCGACCGGCCAGACCTTCGCCGAGGGGTTCGAATGGACGGAGCTGAAGGGGGCGCACGCCGTCCGCTTCCTCGCCTCCGGCCTGTGGCGGGAGACGCCGGGCGGCGACGCCCCGCCGGACGGCGCCTCGCTGGTGCTGGACCATGTCGGGCCGGACGGCTCCACCGGCCGCGGCAGCCTGATCGCGGTGCTCGGCGCCGCGGAAGCGACCGCCGCCGCCGCCCTCGCCGCCGCCGCGGAGATCGAACGGACCACGCTCGCCAAGCTGGCCAACCAGGGCTTCACCCTGTCCGCCGATGCCGAGCGCATCGCCGAGGAACGGACGGCGGAGCGCAGCCTCCTTCTCCACCGCCGCAAGGCCCGCCGGAACGGGACCTCCATGACCATCCTCGCCGCCCAAGTCGCGCTCAGCGAGACCGGGGGGGCGGATGCGCACAGCCTGCCGGTCTGCCTGATCCTGCTCTCCCCCGACGAGGACTCGTCGTTCGAAGCCTGGGCGATCAACCGGCGGGCCTTCGAGATCGCCCTGTCGACGGTGCGGTAGGGCGACGGTGCGCTGAAGGCTTAGAACGCCTTCAGCTTCTTCCAGGCGAAGACCACCATGCGGGCCAGCAGCCAGCCATGGGTGAAGCGGGAGATCTGGGTCTCGCCATAGCTGCGGTCGGCGTAGCGCACCGGCACCTCGACGATCTTCAGGTTCTGCTTGGCGGCGCCGAAGATCAGGTCGAAATCGCCGAAGGGATCGAAGTCGCCGAAGTAGTGGCGGTTGGCGACGATGGTCTCGTAATCCTCGCGCCACAGCACCTTGGTGCCGCACAGCGTGTCGGTGAAGCGCTGGTTCAGCAGGAAGGAGAAGATGCGCGCGAAGGCCCGGTTGGCCAGGAAGTTCAGGAAACGCATCGCCTCCGGCGCCATCGGATAGACCAGCCGCGTGCCGTTCACGAACTCGCCGCGCCCCGACACCATCGCCTGGTAGAATTTCCCCATCGTCTCCGGCGGCACCGTCAGGTCGGCGTCGAGGATGATCAGGATGTCGCCGCGCGCCACGGCGAAGCCGGCGCGCACCGCGTCGCCCTTGCCCTTGCCGGGCTGCTTCATGACCTTGATGTCCCAGTCGGGATAGGCGTCGCGGACGCGCAGGCATTCATCAAAGGTGTTGTCCTGGCTGTTGCCCTCGACATAGATCACCTCGATGTCGGGGGCGAAGCGGGGCAGGCGGCGGATGGCGTTCTCGATGTTGCCGCGCTCGTTGCGGCAGGGGATCAGGATGGTGACCGAGGCCGGCTTGCCGTCGACGGTGACCTCCTCCACGGTGGGCTGCGGCCGGGCCACGACATAGTTGCGCACGCACAGCCGGCGGATGCCGGGCAGGGGCGCGATGTAGCGGTTGACCAGCGTACCCAGCCCGAACAGCCGCTTCGGGATCAGCTGGCGCCATTCGCGGCGCACCGGCTCCCAGCCGGCCAGATCGAGCAGGTTGACGATGTCGCTGGTCGACAGCCAGTTCTGCTGGCCCTGCGGCATGCGCATTCCCAGCTTCTCCGCCGCCCACAGAATCGGCTCCCAGACGCGGGAATGGTAGCTGACGATGATGCGGGTCTTGGGATTGGCGACCCGGCGCAGCAGGCGCAGCGTCTCCTCGATGTCGTCGAGGAAGCCGATGGTGCCCGACAGCAGGATGTGGCTGAACGGACCCTCCACGGCGTCGATGGTCGCCGGGTTCTCGGCGTCGGCGGCGATCAGTTCCAACTGCGGGTGGCGGGCCTTCGCCGCCTCGATCGTCGCCGGGCTGAGGTCGATGCCGACGCCGCGCGACGGCTTGAGCGCCGCCAGCGTGTCGCCGACGCCGCAGCCGATCTCCAGCACGGTCGCCCCTTCCGGGATCAGGAAGCGCAGATAGGCGCGGTCGGCCTCGTGGAAGGCGCGGTTGCGCTCGGCCCAACGGTCGCGCAGGGGGGCCATGGCGTCGAACAGCCCGCGGATACGCTCCTGCCGGGGGGAGAGCGCACGCGGCGTTGCGGGTTCCAAGGTGGCGGCCTCCGGGGTGGCGGTCCGGTCGAGCGTCGGAAGAGGCTGGTCGGTCATCGGGTGGAATCCGTGGGAAGGGCAGCGGGCACTGCGATGCCCGGCTGGACAGGATCGGGCCGGGAGGCGGTCTCGTTGCGCAGCAGCAGCCAGAACAGGCCGCCGGGCAGCGACAGGACGGCGATCGACAGCCCGATCAGCAGCGAGACCAGAAGCGCCGCGCCGGCATCGAAGCCGAGCAGCGCGAAGCCGGCGACCATCGCCCCCTCGCGCACGCCCCAGCCGCCGAGCGAGACGGGCAGGGCTGCGGCGACGATGGCGGCCGGCACGATGGCCAGCCCGTCCAGCCAGCCGAGCGGCAGGCCGACGGAGCGGGCGAACAGGATGGTGGCGCCGATGGTGGCGAGATGGACGCCGACGCTGTGGCCCAGCGCCGCCCAGGCGGCAGGGTTGCCGGCCATGGCGCGCAGTTGCGCCACCGCCCCCCAGGCGGTCCGCACCAACCCACCGTCGCGCAGCCGCTTCGGGATCGGCAGCCGGTCGCGCGGGATGCGGCCGGCCAGCAGAAGCAGCCCCATGGCCACGGCCAGGACAAGCGCGCCGGCCAGGACGGTGCCGGCGACGGCGGGCGGCGCCACCGCCGCCAGATGCGGCAGCCCGACCAGCCCGATCAGCACCACGCCCAACAGCGCCATCAGCCGGTCGACCAGCAGGGCCAGCATCACCGGGCCGGCCGGATGGCCGAGCCGCCAGGTGAACCAGCCGCGCAGCAGGTCGGCCCCCACCGATCCCGGCAGGATCTGCCCCAGGAAGCCGCTGGCCATCTGCAGGCGGAAGGCGGTCCAGCGGGTCAGCCGGAAACCGGCGGCCCGTCCGACCGCCCGCCACCGCTGCGAGGCGAAGGGCAGGGTCAGCGCCTTCACGGCGAAGCCGGCGGCGAACAGCCACGGGTCGGCGGCCGACAGGCGCGCGACGATGCCCTGCCAGTCGGCTCCCGCGGCGAGCGCGCCCAGGATCACGACCGTCACCGCCAGCTTGACCAACAGCGGCCACCGCCGTCCGGCCGGTTTGCCGGGCCCCTTTCCCAGCGGGTCCGTTCCCAACGGATTGGGCTCGGCCGGCTGGGCGAAGGGGGTGTCGAGAAGAGCCTGAGCCATCATCCCCGCATGGAAATCCGGGTGCCGCGGGACAGCGGCGCCGAACGGGCCGTTTTAACGGCTCACGCCCGGCTTGTCACCCAATCAGGCGGGAGATGCTCGGTCAGCGCATTTGGAGGTGGTCCGCCGCGAAAGCCCCTCTCCCCCTGCGGGGCGGAATCGGCCAAACGCCGAAGGCGTTTTGCCGACCCGCGGGTTGGGGTGAGGGGTCACAAGCCATTAATTTCCCCGGCCGTCGGCCGGCCCCCCTCATCCCGCCCCGCAAGGGGAGAAGGGCATCCGAAGAGCAACGTCGTCGTTCGATTTCCCATATGCAATCTCCGCGGGAGAGGGGCCGGCTCCCCGCTCACCCCATCCCGGATGCGGCCAGCATTGCGCTTTCCGGCAGCATCCCCGCCGAACGGGCCGACGAGGAGGCGGGACTCAGCGCCCGGCCCTCCAGCCGGCCGTTCTGGATGTAATGCCGCATCGCCGCCGTCAGGTCGCCCCCGGTGGCCGCGGCGACGTCGCCGTTGGCCGCCAGATAGGCCGACGCGTTGAAGCCGGTGCTCCGCCCCTCCGTCCGGCCGGCGCCCAGGTAATGCAGCCCGGCCCGGGTGGTGTCGGTGCCGAAGGCGGCGGCAAGGTCGGCGTTGGCCGCCAGATAGGACAGCGGGTTGAAGGTGACCGTCCGCCCCTCGGCCCGGCCACTGGCGATGTAGTGCATCGCCGCCGCCGTCCGGTCGGTGCCGAAGATCGCCGACAGGTCATTGTAGGAGGCAAGGTAGGCCAGCGGGTCGAAGCTGACCGTCCGCCCCTCCGCCCGGCCGCTGGCGATGTAGTGCATCGCCGCCGCCGTCCGATTGGTGCCGAAGATCGTCGACAGGTCGCCATGGGAGGCGATGTAGGCCAGCGGATCGAAGCTGACCGCCCGCCCTTCCGTCCGGCCGCTGGTGATGTAATGGGCGGCGCCCGCATCGCCGTTGGTGCCGAAGACCGCCGCCAGATCGTCATGGGAGGCGATGTAGGCCAATGGATCGAAGCTGACCGTCCGTCCCTCGGACCGGCCGCTGGCGGCGTAATGCGCCGCACCGGCGGCGGCGTTGGCGCCGAAGAGCGCCGACAGGTCGGCGTAGGAGGCGATGTAGGCCAGCGGCGAGAAGGCCGGCCCGGCCGCGGCGGGCGCGCCGCCCGTGCCGGTCGACGGCGAGTCACCGCCTCCGGATCCGCCGCCGGCACCGGGGGCGGGGATCCCCGGCACCGTCAACGGTGCGCTGCCCATCCGCGCCCAATCCAGGTCGCGGATGCCCAGGGAAAGACCGAGCCCCGCCGCGGCGCCGCTGCCGAGGCGGAAGTCGCCGGCCGACGGGTTGACGAACAGGTCGGACGACACCCTGTCGCCGCCATTCAGACCGCGCACGCCCTGCAGCAGGTTGCCGGTGACGGTGTAGGCGCCGGGGGTCCAGAACTCCCAGTAATCCACCCCGGTGGAGGAGGAAATGACGTTGCCGGTGACGCTGTTGTTGGCGAGCAGTCCGATGTTGCCGGCGCTCGGCACCCATTCCAGCCGGATGAAGCGCTCGCGCGGGTTGGACAGGACGGCGAAGTTGTTGGTGACGCTGTTGGAATCACCGCCATGGATGAAGACGCCGGCCCAGCCGGTGTTCTGGATGAAGTTGTCCTGGACGGTGACGCCGTTGGCCATGTCGTCCAGATAGATGCCGAAGCTCTTGTGGCGGTCGAGCCAGCCCGACCCGTCGGTCGCCAGCCCGCCGACGTTGCGGATGTCGTTGCCGCGGATGATCGTGCGGGTATCGACGTTGGACCGCCCCAGCATCTCGATGGCGCCGCCGTCGGCGGTCTCGGTCATCGTGTTGTAGATGCGGTTGTATTCCACCACCGTATCGGTGTTGACGGTGGCACCGTCCCAGTTCTTGATCGAGATGCCGTAGCGCGTGCTGTTGCGGATGTCGTTGCCGGAGATCAGCGTCCCGCTGGTGCCGTAGAGCTGGATGCCGGCCACGTCCTTCAGAACCTCGCCGATGCCGTCGATGCTGTTGGCGCTGACGCGGTTGCCGTTGCTGCCGTAGGCGAGCTTGATGCCGCCAGCCCCCAGATGCTCCATCCGGTTGGCCTCGATCGCGTTGCCGGACGACCCGGCCAGCGTCATCGCGGTGCCGGCATTGACGAAGCGGTTGCCGGCGATGCTGTTGCCCGACACGTTCGTCAGCGTCAGCGCCGAGCCGTTCCAGGCGGTGTCGGCGAAGGTCAGCCCCTGCAGGGTGACGCCGTTCGCCCCGTTCAGCGACAGGAGCGTGCCCAGCCGCGCCACCACCGCCCCCTGGGCCAGCAGCGCGCCGGGGTCCTGCGGCTTCACCACCAGCCGTCCGGTCTCGGCCTGCCAGGCGAATTCGCCGGCATCGCGGATGAAGGCGTCGTCGTTCAGCAGGCGATAGGTACCGCCGCTGCGCAGGGCGTATTTCGCGCTCTGGGTAAAGGTGACGGTCCGGCTGCCGGCATCGGTGGAGGCGACGCCGACGATGTTGTCGGACAGCCGCTCGGTATCGAAGGTCTGGACCATCGTGCCGGGCTGGACTCCGGCGGCCAGCACCGCCGCCATCGCCCCGTCGCCGGCCCCGGCGCGCAGGCTGGTCCTGCTGGCGCCGCCGGCCGCCGCCTCCAGGGCCGACCAGCCGGAGCGGGGGTCGCCGGCATTCCAGTCGCCGGTCTGCGCCACCTTCTGCCGGACCCCGCCGATGGAAAGGTCGAGCCCGGTGGCGGAGGTCGCCGCGGCATAGAGCCCGCCGCCGATGGCGGTGAAGCCGCCGACCCGCTCGCCGCCGCTGAAGACCGGGGTCTCGCCCGGATAGGCCATGATGCGGACGCCGTTGTCGGCCCCGGTCAGCGTCACCGTGCGCGCCATCGCATAGGTGCCGCCGCGCACATAGGTGTCGCGGATGCCGGTTGCCCGCATGGCGCCCTGCGCGCGCTCCAGCGTGGCAAAGGGACCGTCGGTCCCATCGGCATTGGGTGCCGCCAAACGCCCCGACCAGGAATCGTTGCCGTTGGTCGCGACGTAGAAAGCCTGCTGAGTGTCTGTCATTGCCGGATTGCCTTGCCCATACGAGGCAATCACACGACAGAAAGGCTTAACTTTTCTCCTTTCGGGCAATCTCTTTTGTGGAAAGAGTACGTGTTAATTTTGTGATAACTTCCGCCGGGTTCGATTTGACTCTTGCGCTTCTTCGGACACCTTCCCGATCAGGCCGCGCGGATGCCGGCCAGGAAGCTTTCGACTTCGCGGCGCAGTTCCACCGCCTGCCGGGACAGCGCATCGGACGCGGTCAGCACCTGGTCCGCCGAGGTGCCGGTCCGGCCGGCCATGTCGTTCACCTCGACGATGGTGCCGCTGACCTCCTCGGTGCCGCGCGCCGCCTGCTGGACGTTGCGGGTGATCTCGCCGGTGGTGGCGTTCTGCTCCTCGATGGCGGCGGCGATGGTCGAGGCGATCTCGTTCATGCTGGCGATGGTCCTGCCGATGTCCTCGATGGCGGTCACCGCCCCCTGGGTGGCGCCCTGGACCCCGGCGATCTGGGCGGCGATCTCCTCCGTCGCCCGGGCGGTCTGGTTGGCGAGCGTCTTCACCTCCGACGCGACGACGGCGAAGCCCTTGCCGGCCTCGCCCGCGCGCGCCGCCTCGATGGTGGCGTTCAGCGCCAGCAGGTTGGTCTGTTCGGCGATGCCCTGGATCAGCTTGACGACGTCGCCGATCCGTCCGGCGGCATCGGCCAGTCCGCGCACCGATGCGGTCGTCTCGCCGGCTTCCTGCACGGCCTGCGACGCGACCGCGTTGGAGCGGGATACCTGACGGCTGATCTCCTGGATGGAGGCGGCCATCTCTTCGGTGGCGGCGGCGACCGTCTGCACGTTGGCCGATGTCTGTTCGGCGGCCGAGGCGGAGGACGCCGCCTGCCGGGTGGTCTCGGCGGCGATGTCCGCCATGCCGCGGGCAGTATCGCCGAGGGTGGCCGATGCGGCCGACACCCCATCCAGCACGTCCGTCACCTTCCGGTCGAAGGTGCGGATCAGGCCCTCCACCACATGGCTGCGCTGCTCCTTCGCAGCCTGCTCGCGCGCCTGCTCCTCCTCCAGCCGCACGCGCTCCACGGCGTTGTCCTTGAAGATCTGCACGGCTTTGGCCATGTCGCCGATCTCGTCACGGCTGGCGCGGGCCGGAATGTCGACCGTCAGGTCGCCGCCGGCCAAGACACGCATGGCGGCGGTCATCGCCCGGACCGGACGGGCGATGCTGCGGCCGACAACCCAGGCCGCCAGCAGCCCGACCAGCAGCGCCACGCCGGCGAAGCCCAGGTTCAGCGTCATCGTCCGCGTCATCGCATGTTCGGTTCCGCTGAGCAGGTCGGCCCGCGCCTCGGCCTGCATCCGGACCGTCCGCATGGCCAGATCCTTGAACTCGTTGGCTTCCTTGGTCATAACCCCGTTGACGAGCCGGTCGACCTCGATCGCCGCCGACCGCAACTCCTCGAACTGGTTGCGGTAGCGCTTCGCCAGTTCCGCCGTCTCGACCGCCAGACGCCGCCGCTCCGGATTCTGGAGATGCCCGTCCAGAACGGCTGCGGCCTTCTCGAACCCCTCGGCGTTCCGGCGGAAGCGGTCCGCCACCTCGTCGCGCGGGTCGGCGAGGAAACGGGTGGCCTCCAGCCGGGCCAGCATCAGGGACTCCTGGGCGATGCCGGCATAGGCGGCCGCTTCGAGATCGCCGTCCGCCATGGCCGAGCGGACGATCCGCGACAGGTTTTCCCGCGCCGTCCGTCCGGTCGGGTCCATTTCCTTCTCGACCAGATCGTCGCGGCGTTCCCGCACCGGCTCCATCCTGTCGAAATTGGCCCGGTAGGAGGCCAGCAGCACGCTCATCCGTTCCAGATTGGCCCGCCGTTCGGGATGCGCGTTGGCCTGGATGACCTGGGGAAGAAGCTCCGCCAACTGCTTCTGGATCTGCCGCGCCGTCTCCTTGGCGTCGTCATTGCCGGTGTAGATGTAGGAGATCACGTTGCGGCGCATTTCGGACAGGTCGCCCTTGACCGTCTCGATGTTCAGCGAGTTGCTGCTGATGGCAGCATATTGATCGAACCCGCTCCTTGCCGACAGCAGGCCGGATGCGGCCAGTCCGGAAATGGCGGCAATGATGACGAGAAGCACAAGAAAGCCGGCTGCAATACGGGTCGCCACTTTCATCCGGTCAAAAATCCCGATATTCTTCATGGATATCCCCATATTGCTTCAGACGCTTTACAGTCTGGAGGGAGAATTCGGCAAATTCTCCGAAGCCGCCCATTCGCGAGCGGCAGCAACATAGGCCAAAGTCATATATCAATCATCAGTTTTAAAATTTTTCTTTTATAGAAGAATATTTGTTTAACGGTTATACGAACTTATACTTAACAAACGTAAAGATCTTTGCCTGAGTTCAACAGGACTCTTCGGTTGATTATCTGCCGCGATTCATCGCACCTCCACCCGCCTCTCCTCCCGCAGCACCGTCTCGTCGCCATGGCGGAGCGTCACCGTCACCCGGTAGGGGCCGGGCGCCCAGGGACCGGGGGCGGGCTTCTTCACCTCGGTGCCGAAGAACAGCACGGCCAGCGGGCGCGGCACCGCTCCTTCGCTGCGGAACAGGCGGCGGCCGTCGGGGCCGGTCACCTCCAGGGTCACGCGGTCGCCCTGCCGCCCGCCCATCAGCTCCGCCCAGACGCCGAGCGTCGGCGTGCCGGCCGGCAGGGGTTTGCCGTCATTGCCCGCGCCATAGCCGCCGTCCCGCGCCACCTCCGCCTTCGGCGCCTCGGGCGCCAGACCGGCGCCGAGCAGGGCGCTCGGCCGATAGGCGAGGGTCCGGCGCGCCTCGGCGCTCCACAGCGTATCCGGGGGGAGCGGCGCGTTGCCCGTCCCGGCGGCCCCCTGGTCGGCAGCACAGGACGGTGCATCGCCGCTGCCGGCCTCCTTGCCCGTATAGGGATCGAGCGTGCGGCCGTCATGACGGATGCCGAAATCGACATGGGGAAACTCGGTCTTGCCGGACAGCCCGATCTGGCCCAGCGGCGTGCCCGCCTCCACCCGGTCGCCCGGCTTGACGATGACGCTGCCACGCTTCAGGTGGCTGTACTGGGTTTCCCAGCCGTCGCCATGGTCGACCACCACCGCATTGCCCGCATCATAGCCGGCCGGCGCGCCGCCGCTCTGCCGGATGCTGACATCCTCCATCCCGTCGCGCACACGGGCGACCGTGCCGGAAGCCGCCGCCACCACCGCCACCCCGCGCCGCATCGCCTCCAGGTCGGGCAGGCGAAAATCCGTCCCCTTGTGCCCGTCATAGGTCAGCCGGCCGCAGGCGAAGTCCCGCATCCCCGGCCCCGGATCGGCGTCGACGTAGTTCTGGACGAAGCAGTCCGCCCCGATCCGGCAGCGCACCGGGAGTTCCAGCGCCGGCGCCCCCGCAGACAATTGAGCGGCAGGGGGCTGGGCGGCGGCTGCGGACGGCAGGAACAGCAGGGCGGCGAACCCCCAGCGATAACGGACCGGCACCCTCATCCACCCCCCTCGCACGGCATTGCTCCCTCTTGCATGGCTTCCGCCCAACAGGTGGGGCGCCGGTTGGCTCCGGCCAGCCCCATGCCCGATACCGCCGGTCATGCCGCCCCTCATGCCTTCTCTTATGCGCCGTCGCATAAGGGGTGCCCCATCCCAAAACCGCCCCGTCCTTATCATCCGAAGGCCACACCGCCAGCCCTCATACTCCGCCCCGCTTTTCATCGACGGCAGACAGCGGGGACCGACAGCATGGCGAACAGCACCCATACCGGCAGCGGCAAGACGGTCGTCGTCATCGACAGCGGCTGGTCGCCGACCTGGGAGACTGCCGCCTCCGTGGTCTACCAGCACGACTACGCCGACAATGACGGCGATGCGCGCAACCCCAACGCCGACACCCACGGCGCCCTGGTGACCTCCCGCATCCTGTCGCAGGCGCCGGACGTCGGCATCATCGCGCTGAAGGTGATGCCGGACAACTCCACCACCGCGTCGGGAGCAGCGATCGAGCAGGCGCTGCAATGGGTCGTCGCCCATGCGTCGGACCACAACGTCGTCGGCGTCAACCTGTCGCTGGCCGGCGGCTCCGCCTCGTCGGAGATGACGACCATCCTGTCGGACGAGCTGGCGAGCCTCGCCGCCAAGCGGGTGCTGGTGTCGGCCGCCGCCGGCAATGCCGGGCAGAACGGGACGGCGACCGACGTCTCCTATTTCGCCGCCGACCACAACACGATCTGCGTCACCGCCTCCACCGGCGACGGGGCGCTGCCGGGCTGGGCCCAGCGCAATCCGGGCATCACCGACCTGTGCGCCGACGGCACCGACATCCGGCTGACCGACCTGGCGGGGCGGACGGTGACGGCCAACGGCTCCTCCTTCGCCGCCCCGACGGTGACCGCCGCGGTGGCGCTCGCCCAGCAGGAGGCGTTGGCGCTGCGCGGCAGCGCCCTGACCCAGGACGAGTTCCTGTCGCTGGCGAAGCAGACCGGAACGCCGCTCGGCGCCACCGGCTACACCGACCTGAACACCCAGGCGATGCTGGCGAAGATCGGCCAACTCTACGGCGCGCCGGAAACGCCCGACACCGGACCGGGCGCGCCCGCGACCACGGCCGCCACCATCCTGGTCAACGCCAAGGGCACGGCCGCCGCCGGGGTCAACGCCCACTTCACCCTTCTGGTCGACGGCCAGACCGTCGGCAGCGCCACCGTCGGCAGCGCGGCGAAAACCTACGCCTTCATCACCAGCGTGTCGGCCGACAGCGCCCACAAGGTGCAGATCCGGTACGACAACGACGGCTTCGCCGGCGGCCAGGACCGCAACCTGTTCGTCGACAGCGTCAGCGTGAACGGCCACGGCTATGCCGCCACCGACGCCGCGGTGACCTACGACAAGGGCGCGCTCGACGGGCGCGACGTGGTCAAGGGCCAGAGCGGGATGTGGTGGAACGGCACGCTGGTCGTCGCCGCCGACAAGAGCCTGTTCGGTACCAAGGCTCCGTCCCAGGCGCAGATGGCAGAGCTTCAGGCCGGCGACCTGCTGGGCCATGCCGTCTCGGCCAACGCGGCGTCGCATGGGATTGCCGACACCATGGCCGCCTGGATGCCGCAGACGGTTTCCGGCTTCGAGGACGCCGCCCACGGCCTGCACGCCTGGTACGACGCGCATGACATGGCGGCATAAACTGGAGATCCCCTCTCCCCCGCTCACGCGCAAACTTCGTTTGCGCTGACGCGACAGGCGGACCAAAGGTCCGCCGAAAGCGGGGAGAGGGTTAGGGTGAGGGGGGCGCGCGGCGAGGATTTTCAAGAGTCGCGCACTCTCCGCCCCCACCGAATCCACCCCATGCATCCCCCTCACCCCGACCCTCTCCCCGGGGGGGAGAGGGGGGATCCCTGGAGAGGGAACTTCTACCGCTCGTGCATGGCTTCCTGGGCGCTGCGCGAGAGGGGGGAGAGCAGGTAGTCGGCGATGCGGCGGCGGCCGGTCTTGACCTCGGCGGTCACGGTCATGCCCGGCTGCAGCCGCGTCTCCTTGCCGTCGACCTCCAGCGTGTCGCGATCCAGCGCGATGCGGGCGGCATAGACCGCTCCCCCCTCCGGCGCCTTGGCGCCACTCTTCTCCGTTCCCTTGTCGGCCTGCTGCTGCACGGCGTCGCTGGACAGCGAGGCGACGCGGCCGGGGATCAGGCCGTATTTGGTGAAGGAGAAGGCCTCCACCTTCACCTCCGCCACCTGTCCGGTCTGGACGAAGCCGATGTCCTTGTTGGGGATGAAGGCCTCCACCTCCAGCCGGCTGTCCTCCGGCACGATGACCATCAGCGGCTGGGCGGTGGTCACCACGCCGCCCACCGTGTGCACGGCCAGCTGCTGGACATAGCCGTCCACCGGCGCGGTCAGCCGCAAGAGATCCACCTGCTGGTCTGCCTTGGCCAATTCCTGATCCAGCGAGGCGGCCTTGCGCTCGGCCTCGGCCAGTCCGGTGTAGAGCTGGCGGCGGAACTCGGCCTCGGTCTGGCGGCGCTGCTCGGCGGTGGCGGCGATGGAGGCGTCGGCCTCCGTCAGCTTGATCTTCTGGACCAGAAGCTCCTGCTCCTGCCCGACCAGATCCTGCTGGAGCTGGAGATACTGGAAGCGGGACGAGGTGCCGCGCTGGGACAGGTCGAACAGCGCCTCCGCCCGTTCGCGGATCAGCGGCAGGGTGGCGTTCAGCTTGGCGATGGTCTGCACCACGGTGGCGCGGTCGGCCTCGCGCCGGGCGTGCTCGCGGTCGAGCGCGGCCAGCTTGGCGCGCTGCTCGGCGATCTGGCTGGCCAGCAGCTGGCCCTGCATCCGCGCCAGTTCGGGCGACAGCCCGGCGGGAGCGGCGAAGACGGCGTCGGGGTTGCCGTTCACCACCTCCAGCGCCGCCCGCAGCCGCGCCACCTCCGCCCTTGCCGCCGACAGGTCGGAGCGGATGCGGTCGCGGTCGGCGGTCGCCCCGGTCGGGTCCAGTTCGATCAGCGTCTGGCCGGCCTTGACCAGCTGGCCGTCCTCGACGGCGATGGCGCGCACGACGCCGGTCTGCATCGGCTGGACGGTCTTGGTCCGGCCGCTCGGCACCACCCGGCCCTGGGCCACCGCCACCACGTCGACATGGCCGAACCAGGCCCAGGCGCAGGCTGCGGTGAAGGCCAGCATGATGACGGCGGTGAAGGTCCGCGCGGTGGGCGAGGGCGGCCGTTCCAGGATCTCCAGCGCGTCGGGCAGGAAGTCCATCTCGTCGCGCCGGCGCTTCTGGGTTCGCCCCTGGGGCCGGGTCGGCGGGCGCGGCTCGCCAGGGGTGCCCGGCACGTTGGCGGGCGGCTTGACGCCGGCAGGGTTGGCGGGCGCGGCGGGGTTGGAACCATTGGGATCGGGGATGGCGGAGGTGGCCTTCACCGCGGCGTTCGTCTTGCTCATGGCGCTCGTCCCCCCTCAGCCCGCGGCCCGTTGTTCGATCAGCCCGTCCGTTGGCGGCGGGTTCCCCCCCGGCAGCTGTCCCATCTGCCCCCCCATTTGACCGTGGAACAGCGTGGCGTAGCGGCCGCCGCGGCGCAGAAGCTCGTCGGGCGCGCCGTCCTCGACGATGCGGCCGCGCTCCACCGTGACGATGCGGTCGGCGATGGCGACGGTGGACAGGCGGTGGGCGATGATCAGCACGGTGCGGCCGGCGCAGATGCGGCGCATGTTGGCCTGGATGATCCGCTCGGACTCATGGTCGAGCGCGCTGGTCGCCTCGTCGAAGATCAAGATGCGCGGGTTGGTGACCAGCGCTCGGGCGATGGCGATGCGCTGCCGCTGCCCGCCCGACAGGCTGGCGCCGCGCTCCCCCACCACGGTGTCGTAGCCGTCGGGCAGCTCGACGATGAAGTCGTGGGCGCCGGCCAGCTTCGCCGCGGCGACGACGCGGCCCATCTCCATGGTCGGGTCGGTCAGCGCGATGTTCTCGCGGATGGTGCCCGAGAACAGGACATTGTCCTGCAGCACCACGCCGATCTGCCGGCGCAGCCACACCGCGTCGGCGGTGGAGAGATCCGTGCCGTCCACCATCACCCGCCCGCGCTCCGGCACATGGAAGCGCTGCAGCAGCTTGGCCAGCGTGCTCTTGCCCGAGCCCGAGGTGCCGACGATGCCGACCACCTGTCCGGCGGGGATGTGCAGCGACACGTCGCTCAGCGTCTCCGGCCCGTCATGGCGGTAGCGGAAGGTGACGTGGTCGAAGGTCAGGTCGCCCTTGATCGCCGGCATGGCGGCGCGGCCGGGGCTCTGCAGCGGTTCGGGCGCGGTGTTCAGGATGTCGCCGATGCGGTGCATCGACAGCCGCACCTGCTGGAAGTCCTGCCACAGCTGGGCGATGCGCAGCACCGGCTGGACGACGCGGCCGGCGAACATGTTGAAGGCCACCAGCTCGCCCACCGTCAGGCTGCCCTCGATCACCAGCTTCGCCCCCAGCCACAGCACCAGCATGGTCGAGATCTTGGAGACGAACTGCACCGACTGGCTGGCGACGTTGTTCAGGTTGCCGGCGCGGAAGCCGGCGCGGACATAGCCGGACAGCTGGTCCTCCCAGCGGCGCTGCATGCGCGGCTCCACCGCCATGGCCTTGACCGTCTCGATGCTCGACACCGTCTCGACCAGGAAGCTGTGGTTCTCGGCGCCGCGGGCGAACTTCTCGTCCAGCCGGCGGCGCAGGATCGGCGTCGCCACCAGGCTGATCAGGACGTAGATGGGGAAGGAGGCCGCGACGATCGCCGTCAGCATCGGGCTGTACAGCAGCATCACGCCGAGGAAGACCACGGTGAACAGCAGGTCCAGCACCAGCGTGATGGTGGAGCTGGTCATGAAGTTGCGGATCGTCTCCAGCTCGCGCACGCGGGCGACGCTGTCGCCGACCCGGCGCGCCGCGAAATAGCCCATGGGGAGCGACAGCAGCCGCTGGTACAGCTTGGCCCCCAGCTCCACGTCCAGCCGGTTGGCGGTGTGGGCGAAGGTGTAGGTGCGCAGGCCGCCCAGAACCGCCTCGAACAGGATGACGGCCAGCATGCCGACCATCAGCACGTCCAGCGTGCCCAGGCTGCGGTGCACCACCACCTTGTCGACCACCACCTGGAAGAACAGCGGCGTCACCAGCGCGAACAGCTGGATGAAGAAGGAGGCGAGCAGCACCTCGCCCAGGATGCCGCGGTATTTCCAGGCGACCGCCCCGAACCAGCGGGCGTCGAAGCGCGGCTGGCCCATGCCCATCGTGCCCTTGCGCCCCAGGCAGATCAACCGGCCGCTCCACAGCGGCTCGAACCCTTCGCGGTCGAGGATGCGGGTCTGGTTGGTCGCGGCGTCATGCACCAGCACGCGGCCGTTGCCGGCCTTGGCCAGCACCAGGAAGCCGCCATCGGGGCCGGGGACCAGGGCGGGCAGCGGCGTGCGCTCCAGCCGCTCCCATTTGGTCTTCACCACGCGGGCCTTGGCGCCCAGCCGGTGGGCCTGGCGGACCAGCCCGGTCAGGTCGGGGGATTCGCCGCCGCAGGCATGGCGCACGCCGTCGTAATCGGCCGGGATGCCCAGCATGCGCAGCGCCGACACCAGCCCGGCGATGCCGGGATCGAGAGGCGGTCCGGGCCTTGGACCAGGATTGGGGCCAGGGTTGGAGCCGGGTTGGGAACCCTCGGCCTGAGGCTGCCCTTTGGAGGAGAGGGGGGAGGAGGGGTCCCGCGCCGGATCGGCCGGCGATCCGTCTCGCATCTGTTCCATGAAGGCTTCCCGGTTCCGAAACTCTAAGGGGTGGCGCCGAACGGCTGCGGCCAACCCAAGGTGTGCATCGCGCCGACGGGCGGCCACCCGAACGATGGGGTACCCCGCATCGTTGGTGGTCAAAGGGGTTGATGGCCGAAAAAGCACCCCCCTCCGGCCGGCGGCTTTTCCTGGACCGGACGGCGCGCTTGGGAGTAGGCATGCGGGGAACGCCGGGCCGACGGGACCGGTGCCGTTTCCCCTCTTCCGGACGCGCCCCGCCTTGTCGCCGATCTCCCAGCTGCTGCGCCTTCTGCTTCTGCTGCTGACGCCCATGTGGCTGTCGCTGGCGGTGGAAGGGCTCGGCCTGCACGGGTCGCTGATGTCCGGCCTGCGCCGCACCCCGCAGATCGACAGCGCCCTGGCGCCGCCGACCGGCTGGCGGGAGCGGAGCTATCTGGCCGCCAATCCCGACGTGGTCGCCGCCATCCGCAGCGGGCAGGCTTCCAGCGGCTACGCCCATTACGTCCAGCATGGCCGCGCCGAGGGGCGCACCGGCGGCTTCGTCGAGTTGGGCAAGGAACCGGCCAAGGCGGTCCCCCCTGCGAAGGCCGCCACCCGGCCGGCCGCCGCCCAGCCCGCGGTTTCACAGCCTGTCGCCTCCCCGGCTCCGGCAGTTCCCGCCGCTCCGGTCCCTGCGGTCAAGCCCGACCCCCGGGACGACGCAGCCCCCGCCCAGCCGGTCAGCTTCCAGCCCGCGGCGCGCTCCGGAACCCAACGCCCTGACGCTCAACGCCCCGAGGCCCAGCGTCGTGTGGAACGGATCCGCACCGCCAATGGCGGGGACGGGCTGCGCGTCGTGCTCGACCTCGACCAGGACCCGCGTTACGAGACCCCGGTGCGGCGCCCCGACGGCCGGCTGGAGGTGAGGCTGCCCGGCACGCTGTGGCAGGCTGCCCCGTCCGGCCGCCTGCCGGCGACGGCGCTCGGCTACCGGGCCGAGCGGGACGGCGGCGGCACCCGCCTGCTGTTCAGCGACGAGGATGGCGCGGGCGAGGACGATGCCAAGGGCGGGGCGGTGCGCCTGCTCGCCGTCTCCACCTTGGCCCCGGACAAGGACCGCGGCCACCGGCTGGTGATCGACGTGGCGCTGCCGTCCATGGCGAAGGCCGAGCGCGCCAGGACCGCCGGCGGCCGCTGACCGGCCGGACCGACGGAAAGCGGCGCCGGGGATTGCCCGGCGCCGCCATCCTTCCGCAAGACCCGATCCCGAACCTCCCCGCCGTTCAGGCGGGAAGCTCCGTCCGCTCCCGGCCGGACAGCCCGCCGTCGCCCACCGCCAGCATGCCCGACGCCGTGCCGGAGGATGCCGGGTCGTGGAAGCCGCTGCCGATCCCCAGCGCCTCCGACCCGGTCATCCCCGCCGCCAGCATGGTGACGGCGATGGGCGCCATCTCCATGGCTGCGGGGCTGGCGGCAGGCGACAGGGCCGCCGTCTCGGTCGAGGTGCTGCGCTTGATGTAGGCAAGCTCGATCGCGGCGTCGCTGGTGCCGAACTCCGCGGCGATCTCGGGATTGCTCGCCAGATAGGCGGCGGGGTCGAAGGCGGTCAGCGACCGGCCCTCGGCGTAGCCGATCTGGATGTAATGGATCTCGGCCGCCTGGACGTCGGGGCCGAAGGCCTGGATCAGGTCCGGGTTGCTGGCGATGTAGCGCAGCGCGTCGAAGCCCTGGGCCGGCCGCCCCTCCGACAGGCCGTTCTGGATGTAGTGCCGGGCGGCGGCATCGGGATCGGCACCGAAGGCGAGCGCCACGTCGCGGTTGGCCGCCAGATAATTATAGCCGTCGAAGGTGACGCTCCGCCCCTCGGCATAGCCGTTCTCGATGAAATGCCGGGTGCCTGCGTCGGCGTTGGTGCCGAAGGCGGCGATCAGGTCCCGGTGGGAGGCGATGTAGGACAGGCCGTTGAAGTTCGGCTGCCGCCCCTCGGCGCGGCCGAGCTCGATGTAGTGCCGGGCCGCGGCATCGGCGTCGGTACCGAAGGCGGCGATCAGTTCGGGGAAGGAGGCGGTGTAGGCCAGCGGGTCGAAGGTGACCGTCCGCCCTTCCGCCTGTCCGCTTTGCAGGTAATGCCGGGTGCCGGCCTCGGCATTGGCACCGAAGGCGGCGATCAGGTCCGGGTGGGAGGCGATGTAGGCGAGCGCGTTGAAGCCGGCCGGCAGCCCTCCGGCGGACGGCGCCTGGGGGGTGGAGGCGGGGTCGGCCGACGGGACCGGCGTGGGGACCGGAGTGGGGTCGGGGGTTGGAACCGGGGTAGGGGCCGGCGGGGGAGCCGGTGGGGAATCGGGAACGGGATCCGGTGACGTGACGGGCGGCGGGGGAGGGGGAGGGGGAGGGGGAGGCGAAACGGCCTGAACGATGGTGACGCTGCCGCTGCCGCCGGCCTGGAACTGGGTGGCGTCGAAGCTCCCCGTCAGGGTCACGGCCAGACCGCTGGCAAGGCGCAGCACGGTGGAGCCGGCGGCCGTCTCCACCTCCATGCCCGCAAGGTCGGCGCCCTCCATCACCAGACGATCGCCGATAGCGGCATCGGTGACGGTGACGGCACCGGTGGTCCCGGCGGCGATGCGGATGACGTCGCCGCCGCCATTGCCGGTGACGGTCGCCCCGGCCCCGACCGTCAGCTCGTCGGCCCCGGCGGTGCCGGTCAGGGCGACCTGCGCGAAGCCGGCGGCCGCCGACAGGTCCACGGTTGCCCCATCGCCGGACGCCGCCACCGCGAGCGCGTTGCCGTTGCCTGTCAGCGCCAGCCCGGCCAGCTGCGAAGCCGCGAGCGTCAGGGTTGCGCCGCTGCCGGTGACCTCGACGGCCTCGATGCCCGACAGGGCCACTGCCGACAGGTCGGCGCTGCCGGCGATGCGCAGGGTGTCGGACGCCGCACTGCCGGCGATGACCTCGAATCCGGCCGCTTGCGCGCCGGTCAGCGTCACATCGTGCGCCCGGCTACCGGTCAGCTCCAGCCGCTCCACACCGGCCAGCGTCATCCCCGTCAGGTCGATCGTGGGGGAGGCGACGGCGGTGTAGTATTCCAGGTCGTAGCCGTTGAAGCTGGTCAGGTTGTCGGACCGGACCTCCAGCGTGTCGGTGCCGGTGCCGCCGTCGAAGCCGACGGTGCCGGCGTCATACTGGCTGACGACGATGTAGCGGTCGTTGCCGGCCTCGCCGAAGATCGTGTCGGCCTGGGTCTGGGCATAGCTGCCGGCGGAGACGATGCCGGCCAGGATGGTGTCGTCGCCGTCGCCGCCATGGATGGTGTCGCGCTCCCAGTCGCCCTTCAGCAGGTCGTTGCCGGCATCGCCATGGATCAGGTCGGCACCGCCGCCGCCGGCCACCGTGTCGTCGCCGAGTTCCCCATGCAGTTCGTCATTGTCGGCGCGGCCGTAGATCAGGTCGGTGCCGCCGCCGCCGAAGACGCTGTCGTTGCCGTCGCCGGCCTCCAGCGTGTCGTTGCCGGCCCCGCCATGCTCGACGTCGTTGCCGCCATGGCCCCAGAACCACACCGCCGTGTCGCCCGCCGTCAGGCTGTCGGCATACTCCGAGCCGATCCAGCGCTGGATGTTCTCGAAGGTATCGCTGGCCGCCTCGCCGGTGTTGTTGGCGCCGTTGGTCAGGTCCAGCGTGAGGCCGGCGGTGGCGTCCTCGTAGGTGACGATGTTGAAGCCGCTGCCGCCGACATAATGGTCGGCGCCCAGCCCGCCATTCATGGTGTCGCCGGCCGCGACGCCCGTGTTGCCGCCGCCGACCAGCGTGTCGTTGCCGATCCCGCCGACCAGGCTGTCGTTGCCGGTGCCCCCGGTGATGCTGTCGTTGCCGGCCCCGCCGTCGATGATGTTGCCGGTGTCGTCGCCGACCAGCGTGTCGTCGCCGTCCGACGGGGTGCCGCTGTAGGCCAGCCGATGGACCCAGTCGCCGGTGCCGGAGAAGGGCAGGGCGGCGGCGACCGGCCCGGTGGTCACGTCGAGGTCCCAGGAGGCGCCCAGCGACGGATGGCCGACCGGATGGCTGGCGGCGGCGACCCGTGCGCCGGTCGCCCGGGCGAGCGCCGCGGCGAAGCGGCCGCCATCGGCCCCCACGTCGCAAGCATGGATCAGGATCTCCGTGTCCGGCGCCTGGGGCCAGGAATGCCTGTCCGCCTCTGCAGCAGACTCCCCAGCGTGCTCAAACGCCGCGACGTCGAGCGGACGGGCGCCCAGGCGGACCACGCCCGGCTCGCCATGGGCCAGCAGATGGATGGCCGCAGGCCGCCCGGCGAGCGCATCGGCCAGGGCCTTCCCGCCATCCCCATCGGCCGCCACCCGAACGACGCGAATGTCCGGCCGGCAACGGTCGAGCAGCCGGTCCAGATCCGCGAGGCCGGCGTCCGCAATCAGTACGTCGCGCACAGATGGTCCTCCTTGACGGCGGCAGGGCGGCATGACCGGGACGGGGGCATTTCCCGCCGGCTGCCGGCACGCAACCGCACTCCGGTGATGATTTGTTGGGCCAATCGGCCGTATTCACCCAAATGTGAGGAGGAAACCGCCGTCCACAATTCGATAAGTCGGGGTATCACCGGCTAGAACGGGCGATCCTTCCAAGTAAAACGGAAGGAGGAAGGCCGGATTTCATCGGATGATTTCGGCACCATCCCCCGTTCAACGGGGAGTGCTCAAAATTGTCGCCCTACACGAAACAGCCCCTTTTGACTCACGAGAAAGGGGTGGATTTCCTATCGGTGGGGAGATCGGGAAACCCCCGCGACAAGGTTCCAAATCATCAACCCATCATTATAATTCATGATTTTATGGCATGAAAAACACATAAGCTCCCTTATGGAAAGCAGCCACGCTTCCGCTTATCCGCGATCTCCGACAGGCCCGATCACAGCCTGCCCGCGGGAAAGGTCGGTGACCATGCGGGTGAAATCCTCCACACGGTCGCGGGGCAGCGTGACGCGAAGCTGGACGCCGTCGGCGGTGAAGTCCGTGGTCTCGACCTGGGTGCCGGGAAAGGAGCCGAGGCTGGAGCGGACCCGCGCCTCCTCGGCGAAGGCGCAGGCGATGGACAGGGTGGCATAGTCGACGATCGGCTCGCGCTCCGCCGCCTTCAGGCAGCTGGCCGCCGTGCCGCCATAGGCGCGCACCAGCCCGCCCGCGCCCAGCAGGATGCCGCCGAACCAGCGGCTGACCACCACCGCCACGCGGTCCAGTCCCTGCCCTTCGATCGCCTGCAGGATCGGCCGCCCGGCCGTCCCGCCGGGCTCGCCGTCGTCGCTGAAGCGGTAGATGTCGCCGATCCGGAAGGCCCAGCAATTGTGGCCGGCATCCGGGCTGCTGCCGGCGGCGATGACGCGGCGCGCCTCCTCCTCGCTGCCGGCCGGGGCGGCGTGGGCCAGGAAGCGGCTCTTCTTGATCTCCTGCTCGAACCGTTCGGTCCTGACGAGGGTGAACATCATGGGGGGTGGCCGCCCGCGCGCCTACAGCACGAAGTCGAAGGCGGAGAAGGTATAGTTGGCGATGTTGACCTGGATGCGGAAGTCGGCCGCCCCATCGCCGTTCACCTCGCCCTCGATCAGCGTGACCGCGCCGGAGGCCTGATAGCGCAGCTGGCCGGCCGCGGTGAAGCCGGCGGCGCCGACGAAGGTGAAGGCGTCGTTCTCTGTGGTGCCGGTGACGGCGTCGATTTCCGAAACGTCGATGCGGTCGCCCTCGGCCCCGACGGTGGCGTAGCTCGCCAGCCCCTGCAGGGCCTGCTGCGCCACGACGGCACCGTTGAAGGTGATGATGGCGTCGGGGGCGGCCAGGGTGGATTCGTTCAGGTTGCGGATGGAGAAGACATCCGCCCCCGCTCCGCCGTCCATCAGGTCGGCGCCATGGCCGCCGACCAGCGTGTCGTTGCCGGCGCCGCCCAGCAGGACGTCCTCATAGACGGTGGTGGTGTCGGCGGCGTTGACCGAGATCTCGTGGCTGCGGTCGGAATAGACATCGCCGAACAGCACGTCGCCGCCGCCGCCGCCGCGCAGCACGTCGCCGCCCAGCCCGCCATAGAGCGTGTCGTTGCCGACGCCGCCGTCCAGCCAGTCGTTGCCCGCCCCGGCGTCGAGCCAGTCGTTGCCGTCCTCGCCCAGCAGGGTGTCGTTGCCGACCACGTCGATGACATCGCCGCGCAGCAGATCGTCCCCAGCCCCGCCGAACATCAGGTCGTTGCCCGCCCCGCCCTCCAGCTGGTCCAGCCCGTCGCCGCCCAGCAGGGCATCGTTGCCGGCATTGCCGAACAGCGTGTCGTTGCCGAGGAGCCCGGCGATGGTGTCGTTGCCAGCCCCGCCGCCGATGGCGTCCCCCATGATCCCGCCCACCAGATAATCGGCGCCGGTGGAGGCGGAGGTCGAGACGGTCAGGCCCGTCAGCGACGGCTGGGAGAAGCCGACCAGAGATCCCACCGGATAGACCCCGTCGGTGGCCTGCAGCATCTCGATGCCGGTCAGCGTGTCGGTGCCGTCGGGACCGCCGACCACGAGATTGCCGTTGGCGTCGATGGCCAGAGAGTAGGAGGCGAGCGCGCCGGTCAGCACGAAGCTGTCGATCCCGGCCAGCCCGTCCACCGCGTCGGTGATCGGGTTGCCCAGCGCGTCATAGGCGGCGCTGCCGCTCAGCGTGTCGTTGCCGGCCGTCCCGGTCACGACGACCGGCACTCCCTGCGGCGTCCCAAGAGATGTCCCCTGCGGCTCCAGGAGTGCGGCGGCGGCCGGCATGGCCAATCTCATGGAAGCGGCCCTCATGGACGCCACCGGGGACCGGCTGGGGGGCACCCGCAACGGCCGCCCCTCGCCGAGGCCGAAGGCGAGGTAATGGAGCTTGGCCGCAGCGGCGTTGCCGCCGGTGGCCGCCGCCACGTCCGCGTTGGCCGCCAGATAGGCCGCCGCGTCGAAGGTCACGCTGCGCCCCTCGCCCCGGCCGTGGCGGGCATAGTGGACCACCGCCGCCGCCGGATCGATGCCGATGGCGGCCAGCACGTCGGGGTGGGAGGCGAGATAGCCGTAGGGATCGAAACCGGCGGTCCGCCCTTCGCGGGCGCCATAGGCCAGGTAATGCCGAACGGCGGCCCCGGCATCGACGCCGACCGCCGCCAGCACGTCGGGATTGGCGCCCAGATAGCCCAGCGGGTCGAAGCCGCCCAGGCTGCGCCCCTCGTTCCGGCCGTTCCAGGAATAATGGGCGGCGGCGGCCACCACATTGTCGCCGAAGACGGCGGCGAGGTCGCGGTTGGCCGCAAGGTAGCTCCGCGCGTCGAAAGCGAGCGCCGCCAGGGCGGCGGTGCGGCCATCGATGGTGATCAGCTCGACGTCGGTCAGCGTATCGGCGTTCCGACTCGACACCACGGCATGGCGCCGGCCGCTGCCGTCGAGCGCCACCACCACCGGCGTCTCCGCACGGTAGGCGCCGCCCTGCAGGGCATAGCGGCGCGGATCGGCGGTGTAGACGGCACGGTCGATGCCGCCGCCGCCGTCGAAGCTGCGTCCGCCGGGCACGCCGAGATACACGCTGTCGTTGGCGTCGGCCCCGGCGAAGCCGTCGATCTGCTGGAAGATGCGGGCGCCGAGCCGGTCGAGCGTTCCGCCCGTCAGCGCGACGTCCAGCCCCTCGATCCGGTAGCGCAGGACGCCGGCCGCATCGCGGTCGCTCAGGCCGGTGAAACGGACGCCCGCCCCCGACCCGCTGCCGGCGGCGACATAGTCGAGCGCGATGGCGTGCGCCCGGCCGGCGACCGTGCGGGCGACGGTCTGGCTGCCGGCGCCGGCGGCGAGGGTGGAGGCTTCCGGCACGGTGGTGAAGGCGTCGGCGACGAACCCGTTCGCCAGCCGGGCCTCATCCAGATCGAGGGCGAAGCCCTGCCCCGCCACCAGCCGCGCCATGCACGCCCCCTAAAAACCCCCGCAGCAAGACGGCACTGTCCGCCGGACGGCCCTGTCAGATGACCTGGAGATAGGCCGGGTCGAGCGCGCCGTGGCGGAACGGGATCCAGTCCTTGTGGTCGGCGCGGTACTGCAGGCCGTAGGGGTTCTTGAAGAAGATCTTCTGCAGCGGCTGGCCGCCTTCGGCGCGGGTGCGCTCCAGGTCGATCAGCGGCGAGGAGGCGAACACCTTTTCCCACAGCTCGGTGTTGTCCACCTCGCGGCCGGCGTTCTTCACATAGTCGCGCGCGGTGTCGCTGAGCTGCCAAGCCTCTTCGACCATCGCGTAATAGTCCACAGTACCCTCGGCCATGGCCTTCGAACTCCAACCAGCGTTGCACAGAGTTTCCGCTCACATAGCGCATTTCCGGCGGCAAAGGAACCACCCGCGCACCGTGGCGGTCGAGCGCGGCCGCAAGCCCGCGACCGGCCGTTATATTACGTCCGGTCCGCCGCGGTTCCGTCGATCAGCCGGGCGGCGCGGGACTTGCGCAGCGGGGCGGACAGCTTCTCCCAGGACCGCGTGCGCAGCAGCCGGCCGGCGACGCCCAGGCCGACGGCCAGCAGGCCGGTCAGGCTGATCGCCGCCCCCACCGGCCCGCCGACCAGCAGCCCGGCCGTTCCCGCCACCCCGGCCAGCAGCGCGCGCAGGCCGATGGTCAGCGCCACCGCCCCCGTGCCCGGCGCCACGCGCGGCAGCAGGACCAGCAGAAGCCCGCAATCGACCGCCGTGCGCAGGCTCCAGGCCGCGGCGGCGCCGACGGCGCCGTAGCGCTCGGCCAGCAGCCACAGCACGCCGAGATAGACCGGCAGCTCGGCCAGCTGCAGCCGGGCGGTCACGTCGACGCGGCCGACGCTCTGGATCAGGGTGTTGGGCACATAGGCGGTGGCGTTGAAGAAGACGCCCAGCATCAGGATCGACAGCACCGACGCGCTGTTGGCGGCGAAGGCCGGGCCCAGCCACAGCTCAAGCGCCGTCTCGCCGCCGACGATGGTGGCGGCCTGCATCGCCAGGAACACCGCCAGCGTCAGGTGGCCGCCGGCGTCCAGGATGCGGCCCAGCGCCGGCGGGTCGCGCCGGAACAGGCTGGAGGCCAGCGGGAACAGCGCCAGCGACAGGGCGCCGGGGATCACCATCAGCCGCGACAGCAGCTCGAACGGGGTGGTGTAGAAGGCGACCATCGCCGCCGGCACCAGGCTGAGCAGGATGAAGCGGTCGGCATAGAGCATCGCCGGGCCGACCAGATTGTTCAGCATCATCCAGGCGCTCATGGTGAACAGCCCGCGCAGGCTCTGGCGGCCCCAGCGGATGGGGCGCAGCAGGTCCGGCATCTGGCGCACCGCCAGCACGCCATAGCCGACCAGCCCGATGAAGCGCCCCACCGCGATGGCGGCGATCACCGGCACCAGGCTCTGGCTGAAAGGCAGCACGCAGAGCGGGCTCAGGTAGTTCAGCACCCCCACCGTCATCCGCACCAGACTGATCGGGCGGAAACGCTGGTGCGCCTCCAGCACGCCGCGCAGGCCGGCGGAGACCAGCGCGATCGGCACGATGGCCGCCGCGATCAGCAGGCTCAGCCGGATCTCGTCCGGCGAGGTGCCGGTATCCAGCTGGAACCGGTCGGCCAGCAGCCCGGCGCCCAGCGCCACCGCCCCGCCGGTCAAGAGGCCGATGGCCCCCATCAGGGCGATGGCCGGCCCGGCGATGCCCGCCGTGCCGCCGACGCCCTGGTCGGCTCCGGATTTGTTTTCCGGATCTCCTGCATGGCCCGCATGGCCGATCCGGTCGGCGACGACCTGCACCAGCGACCGTCCCAGCCCGAGGTCGAGCACCCCCAGATAGCCGAGCAGCGCCCAGATCAGGGTCAGCGCGCCGAAACGCTCCATCCCGACGGCGGAGATGAGCAACGGAATCGACACGAGGGCCGCCAACATGGGGAGGCCTTCGCCAAGCAGATTCCAGAGCGTGTTGCGAAGCAAATTCGGAGGTCCGTACGCGAAGCACTGTGGAGCGGCGCTCGGGATGACCCGACCCCGGCCATGCGGCTCTTCAGCCGTTGGACCTAGGCCTATGCCGTCCTGACGACGCCATTGTTATCCGTCCATCCTGTCCAAAACGCTAACGGAATCGCTTGGGCGAAACGGTCCGGACCCTGATCTTCCGTCAGGATGGCCGGCTGGACATCCGTCAGGACAGGACCCGTTCCAGCGCCGCGGCGACCCTGTCGACGTCGCCGTCGGCCATGGCCGGGAACAGCGGCAGCGACAGCGTATGGGCATAATGGGTCATGGCGCCGGGCAGGGCGAGGTCGCCGTAACGGCGGCGCCAGTAGGGTTGGCGATGGACCGGGATATAGTGCACCTGGGTGCCGATGCCCAGGCCGCGCAGGGCCGTCATCACGGCCGAACGGGTCCGCCCCCCAGCATCCAAAGCATCATCCGAAGCAGCATCGAAGTCGATGCGCGCCGCGCACAGGTGCCAGGCCGGCCGGCACCAGGGCACCGGGACCGGCGGCCGCACCAGCGGGGCCAGCGGCGCCAGCCGCTCCGCATAGAGCGCCATCAGCCGCGCCCGCCGCTCCACGAAGCGGTCGAGCCGGCCGAGCTGGCTCAGCACCAATGCCGCATGGATGTCGGAGAGGCGGTGGTTGAAGCCGGGCTCCGCCATCTCGTAGTACCAGGGGTTGGGCTTTCCCTCCGCATCCAGCGCGGCGTCGGGATCGGCGAAGCCCTCCCCCGGTTCGGGCACGCGCATCATGCCGTGGTTGCACAGGCGCCGCACCCGCGCCATCAGCGCCGGATCGCCGCCGGTGACCGCCCCGCCCTCCCCGGCCGCGATGGTCTTGACCGGATGGAAGGAGAAGACGGTCAGCGACCCCGCCTCCACCTCCGCGCGTCCGGCGCCGACCGGCGTCTCGCCATCCGGGGACAGATCCACCGTGCCGATGGCGTGGCAGGCATCCTCGACCAGCGCCAGCCCCTCCGCCTGCGCGAGTGCCGCCAGCCCGGCCGTCCCGGTCATCGGGGCGGTCTGGCCGGCATAATGGACGGGGGCGAGGGCGCGGACGCGCCAGCCCGCCTTGCGGCCGCGGGCGATGGCGGCCTCGGCCTCGGCCACGCCCATCAGGCCGCTGTCGGGATCGACGTCGGCGAAGGCGACCTCGGCCCCGGCGTGGCGGGCGGCCGACGCCGTGGCGAGAAAGGTGTTCGACGGCACCACCACCGCGTCGCCCGGCCCGATGCCGAGCGCGGCATAGGCCAGCCGCAGCGCCGCGGTGCCGTTGGCGCAGGCAACCGCATCGGCCGCCCCCACCCGCGCGGCCAAGGCCCGCTCGAAGGCCGTGACCGCCGGCCCCTGGGTCAGCCAGTCGCCGCGCAGGACCGCCGCCACCGCGGCGATGTCCTCCTCCTCCACCGACTGGCGGCCGTAGGGGAGGAACGGCATCTCCGCCATCAGGGCGCTTCCGCCAGCAGGTCGCGCAGCCGCTCGCCGTCCAGCCAGTCGTCGTTGCCGTCGCTGGCATAGCGGAAACCGTCTGCCACCGGACGGGCGTTCAGCCGCTCGTACGGCGCATGCTGCCAGAAGGCGAAGGCCGGCTCGATCACGTAGCGGTCGGCCAACTCGTAGGTCTGGCGGGAATCATCCTCGGTGATCATCACCTCGTGCAGCTTCTCGCCCGGCCGGATGCCGACGATCTTCTGCGGCAGGTCCGGCGCCATGGCGCGGGCGAGGTCGGCGATGCGCATGCTGGGGATCTTCGGCACGAAGATCTCGCCGCCCTGCATCATGGCGAAGCAGGACAGCACGAAATCGACGCCGTGCTGCAGCGTGATCCAGAAGCGGGTCATCCGCTTGTCGGTGACCGGCAGATGGTCGGCGCCGTCGGCGATCATCTTGCGGAACAGCGGGACGACGCTGCCGCGCGAGCCCACCACGTTGCCGTAGCGCACCACCGCGAAGCGGGTGTCGAGCGCGCCCGACAGGTTGTTGGCGGCGATGAAGATCTTGTCCGATGCCAGCTTGCTGGCGCCATAGAGGTTGATCGGGTTGGCCGCCTTGTCGGTCGACAGCGCGACGACGCGCCGCACCCCCATCGACAGCGCCGCCCGCACCACGTTCTCCGCCCCGTAGACGTTGGTATGGATGCATTCCATCGGGTTGTATTCGGCGGCCGGCACATGCTTCAGCGCCGCGGCATGGACGCAGAAATCGACGCCGCGCATCGCCAGCTCCAGCCGCTCGCGGTCGCGCACGTCGCCGATGAAATAGCGCAGCGTCGGCGCCCACTCCGCCGGCATGCGCTGCTGCATCTCGTACTGCTTGAACTCGTCGCGGGAGAAGATGATGACCCGGCGCGGCTCGGCGTGGCGCATCACCGTCTCGACGAAGCGGCGCCCGAAGGAGCCGGTCCCCCCGGTGATCAGGACCGACCGGCCGTCCAGCATGCGCAGCCCCGCCTCCAGCCCGGTCCCGGACAGGGCGGACTCCTCCGATCCATCCGCCGGAGTCCCTGGCATGGCCCCGCCCGCTTTGCTGGAGTGTGTCGTCACCGCCGGTTCCGTCCATTGAAGCCGCATCGTTCGAAACCGCCGGGCCGGACCCCGCCGGCCGGATGCTCCGGGGCGGGCGCCGCATCGGGATCGAAATGAACCCCGACCGTAACCGGTGCTTTCTGACAATCGGGTTAATTCAGGATGCCCCCCGGCGCAAGGCCCGTCGGGAAGGGAGGGGGCCGGGCGGCACCGTCGGCCGGCACCTCCCATGCGCGACACAGTTTGGTGGATGTCGCGCCTTGCGGGTGGCGAACGGCCTTCTCTATAGTTTCCCGCCGCCCTTCCCTTCTTCACTCCGCTGGCCGGTTCATGACGAACACCCCCCTGTCGCCCCTGCCGTCGGTCCCCCCCATGGCGGGCTTCCCGCCCTTCCCCGGCGCTTTCCTGGGCGCCCCCTTCGCCGCCCCGCTCCAGCCGGCCCCCCAGCCGCCGCCCCGGCCGATCGAGTTCCGGCTGGCCGAGGATCCGGCCGACACCGAAGGCTGGGTCATCCGCGGCAAGGTGCTGAACCGGCCGGGCCTGCGCGGCATGGCCGCGGACAGCAGCCGGCGCGCCCTCCTCCTCGATCCCGGCCAGGGCGCCGCCTGGGCCGAGCGGGCGCTCGCCCTGTCCCATTGCGGCCGGCATGCCGAGGCGCTGCACGCCGTCCGGCGCGCCCTGGCGCTCGCCCCGGCCGATCCAGACGCCCTTTTCCGGCTGACCGTGGCCCTGCAGCGCCGCGGCGACTTCCCCGCCTGCCGGGAGGCGCTGGAGCGGCTGATCCGCCTGCAGCCGGAGCTTCCCAGCCACCGCTGGGGCCGCGCCCAGATCCGCCTGCACGAGGGGGAGTATGAGGAGGGCTTCGCCGACTACGAATGCCGCTACTGGCTGGACGAGTACCAGCTGCAGGCCTACCGCCCCCATCCGGGGCCGCGCTGGACCGGCGAGCCGCTGGACGGCAGGATCGTCATGATCACCACCGAGCAGGGCTTCGGCGACACCATCATGATGGCGCGCTACCTGCCGCTGCTGAAGGGACTGGGCGCCCGCCGGGTGGTGGTCGAACGCGCCGACGAGCTGTGCCGCCTGTTCGCCGGGATGGAAGGGGTCGACGCCTTTGTGCCGCGCGACGTGGCGCCGACGCCGATCTACCATGTCCACAGCTCGATCATGAGCCTGCCGCACCGCTTCGGCACCACCGCCGCCACGGTGCCGCCGCCGGCCCGCCTGACCGTCCCGGAGGAGGCGCGCGCCAAGGCCGCCCGGCTGCTGGGGCCTCGCGACGGCCGGCTCAGGGTCGGCATCGTCTGGTCCGGCAACCAGGGCTTCAGCGACAACCACATCCGCGCCGCCGGGCTGGAGCGCTTCCTGCCGCTGCTGTCGGTTCCCGGCACCGTCTTCCACAGCCTGCAGAAGGGGCCGCCGGAGGCCGAGCTGCAGGCCCTGCCCGATGCCCCCATCACGGCGCTGGGGCCGGAGATGCAGGACTTCGCCGACACCGCGGCGGTCCTGGAGGCGTTGGATCTGGTCATCATGACCGACAGCTCGGTCGCCCACCTCGCCGGCTCGCTGGGGGTTCCGGTGTGGAACCTGGTGCAGCATGTCCCCTACTGGGTCTACGGCCGCACCGGCCCCACCACCCCCTGGTACCCGTCGATGCGCCTCTACCGCCAGGGCCCGGACGAGGACTGGACGCCGGTGTTCGAGGCGGTGCGGAGCGACCTGGAGAGGATGGCGGCGGGCCGGTGACCTCCCCTTCCTAAAGAGCCGGCATCCGCCCGGCCTGCACGTCCTGCAGCAGGCGGATCTGCGCCGGCAGGCAGACGGTGGCGAGGTCGAAGCGCTCCACCGCCGTCCGCCTTGCGGCGGCCGACAGGGCGGCGCGCAGCTCCGGGTCGTCCAGCACCGTTTCCACCCGGTCGGCGAGCCCCATGTGATCGTAGAAATCCGTCAGCAGCCCGTTCACCCCGTCCTCGATCACCTCGGCGACCGGCGGCGTGTCGGACCCGACGATCACGGCGCCGCAGGCCATCGCCTCCAGCATCGACCAGGACAGGACGAAGGGGAAGGTCAGGTAGATGTGGGCGCGCGAGACGCGCAGGACCGACAGGTACTGCTCATAGGGCAGCTTGCCCAGAACATGCAGCCGTGCCGCCTCATGCCTGGGCGCGCCGGCGGCGTCCAGCATCGTCTCCCGCCACATTGTCTCGCGCCAGGTGCCGCCGCCCTCGGGCGGGGCGCCGTAGCTGACCTCGTCGCCGCCGACCATCAGGATATGCAGCTTGGGCCGGCGCCGCAGCAGCTCCGCCGCCGCCCGCATGAAGGTGGGAAAGCCGCGGTAGGGCTCCAGGTTGCGGGCGACATAGGTCACCACCTCGTCGTCGCGCGACAGGGTGCGGCCGTCGGGCAGGGTGACGGTGGCGGCCGGATCCGGCCGGCAGACCGCGGTGTCGACCCCGTCATGGATCACCGAAATGCGCGGGCGGAAGGCATCGGGATGCTGGTGCCGCTGCCACTCCGTCGGGCTGACGCCCCAATCCATCGCGTCCAGCCCGGTCAGCAGGGTGGCGTTCTTGGTGCGGATGCGGCAGCGCGTCTCCAGCGTCACCGGCCGCTCCGGATCGAAGCCGACGTCGGAGCCCTCGGCCCGGTAGAAGAACTCGCAATAGAGCAGCAGCCGCGCGTCCGGAAACAGGTCCTTCAGGAACAAGGCCTCGCCCCAGCCGGGATGGGCGCAGATCACGTCGGGGGTGAAGCCTTCCTTCTGCAGGGCCAGACCGGCGCGCACCGCGCCCTGCCCGTGCAGCACCTGCCCCTCGAACATGCGGATATAGGGATGGGTGGCCTCGCCCGGTTCGCGCGTCGGCCGGTAGAGCGCCAATTGCGCCCCGGCCGGCAGCTCGCGCCGGACCTTGCCGATGAAGGCGACCTGATGGGCCGGATCCGCCGCGAAATGGCGGACGAGATGCTTGTACTGGCCGGGGGTGTTCTGGTGGACGAACAGGATCCGCATGGAAGGACGATGTCCGGAAGACGGAGAACGGGGGCGACAGCCTGCAACCATCCATCGCCGCTGTCGATGCATAAGACCATCCGCTCGATCGGGACGCCCCGACTGGCACATCTCCCGGAAAAAGTTTAAGAACTGAACGGAACCACAACCGAACGGCTCGCCCGCCATGCAGTCCCGCCCCCTCCATCCCTGGCAGCAGGTCACCGCCGGCAGCGGCCTGATGCTGCACGCCCCGCTGACCGTCCGCACCGACCCGGCGCCGCTCCAGCGCGAGTTCGCGGCCCTCGACGCGGCGACGGGGGACGAGGGGCGCATGTTCATGGCCGGCGACGGCAGCTGGTCGTCGATCACCCTGATCGAGGAGGGGCTCGGCTCCGACAACCTGCGCGCCACCGGCCGGCCGACCCCGGCACTGGACATGATGCCGAGCGCCCGCGCCCTGCTGGAGGGGCTGGGTTGCCGCATCCTGTCCTGCTACGTCCACCGGCAGGAGCCCGGCGGCCTGCTCCGCTGGCATTACGACGGCGCCGGCCTGCACCAGCCCGAAGCGCGGCTGATCGTGCCGATCATCGCCCCGCCCGCCGCCGTCACCTGGATCGGCGACAGCCCGGCCGCCTATCCGGCCGGGACTCCGTGGGCCGGCGACTTCACCTTCCCCCACCAGGTGGAGAACGCTCCCGACGAGCAGCGGATCGTCCTGCTGGTGGACGTGGTCAGCGACGACCGCGCCCGCTCCCTCGCCCCGCCGGAGCTGTACGGCCGGCTGCCGCTCCGCTCGGCATTGGCGGAGCAGGCGATCAACAGTCTCATAGCGAACCGGGAGCCGGTGCCGGCCTGAAAAACTGGGGTCCTCCCGAGGCCCCCCGTAAGCATCCGTTCCGCCCCGGCCGCCTTGCGCCTATAAGCTGTCCGCCCGCCGGACGATGCCGGCCCCACCGCCGACACCGAGCCCACCGCTGATACCGAAGAGGTGCGATGATGCGGATCCGCCCGGCGCTGCTGCTCGCCGCAAGCCTGTTCCTTCACATCCCGGAGGCCGCCGCCATGTCGCCCCTGCCCTTCTTCCAGCGTGTCGAGCGCGTCGGCCTGCTCTGCGCGGTGGACGCCGACGGCGGGCCTGTTCCGGATTTGGGCGACGAGGCGCTGTGCGGCCGCGCCGCCGCGGTGCTGTCGGGGCTGTTGGCTTTCGGCCCGGCGGTTGCGGCGCTCTCCCCCAACGACGCCCGCATCGCCGATCCCGGCACCCTGCTGCTGCTGGTCCACGCCACCCTGCGGCCGGAAGGCGGAAACCGGCTTCTCGCGCTCGCGGCGACCCTTCAGCGCAGCGGATCCGCCGCCGGCGCGCCTTTCTTCATGACGCCGCCCCAGGCCCTGGCATTGTCCGGCAACCTGGACGAAAGCCTTTTGGATTCAACGCTCCGCCGCCTGCTCGACCCGCTGGCGAAGGCGTTGCGCGCCAACCCCTGAGGGGGCGGAGTTTGGAGTCTTGTCGCAGGGGGTGGGACGCCCCCGCTCCAGTCTCGAACGTTTGCAAGATGTCATTCCCGCGAAAGCAGGAATCCAGTTATTTCAAGGGCTTATACAGGAAAGCTGGATCCCCGCCTTCGCGGGGATGACGGTCGCACGGATCGGGTGCTGAAAGCGTCTTATGACAGCCCCGCAGTTTCACCGGCAGAGCTGGGCGAACTTGCGCTCCGGGATCGGCGGCGGCGAGGGGTGCAGCATCAGCCCCTGCTCCTCCACATCCACCCGCGCGTCGGGATAGACGGCGAGCGCCAGCTGCAAGGCCTCGATGAAGCGTTTGCGGAAATCGCGCAGGCGGCTGTAGCCGGCGCCGAACTGTTCGAACACCGCAGGCCAGGTGATCGGGGTGGAGCGGTTCAGGCTGTGGAGCCGGTAGGCCAGCCAGATATAGATGTCGATGCTGGTGCTGTTGTTCTGGATGTGGCGCAGCGCCGGTTCCCAGATCGGCACCGGGTGGGCCTTCAGCTCGCGGAAGAAGGCCTCCGACAGCAGGACGCGGTCCTCCCACAGCGATCCCTGGCCCGGCTCCGCCCCGGCATTGGCCGAGAAATGGATGCCGCCCTTGACGATCGAGCCCTTCTCGAAGCCGATGCTGTGGGCGTCCTCCCAGGCGAAGGTCAGGTTGCAGGCGGCGATGCGCGAGGCCTGTTCGCGGATGTCGCGATAGGTCTGGCCGCCCACCGACAGGCCCATGCGGTCCAGCCATTCGTGCATGCTGCGGCCCAGCTCGACCTCGCGGCTGTCGGTCTGGATCGCGCGGGTCTGCAGATACAGCAGGATCATCCGCGCGCGGCTGCCGTAGGGAACGCCGTAAAGCTTAAAACCGCCGTTGCGGATCGGCAGTCGTCCAGGCTCGATCAGCAAGCGGATCTTATGTCCGCGACGCTCCCACGGCTGGTCGTCGGGAAGACGACGATGCGGAAGCGCGGTCAGCGCAAAACCCGAATAGGTGATGCCAAGCTCCTGCCGCTCCTCTTCGAGGACGGCAGCGGCGACGTCGACTAGCGAACGCTGATCCGGATCGGTTTGGAGCGCCTTCGCCTGGTCGCGTCCAAGCTGGGTGATCAGGGTATGTATCTGTCCCATAGCGAGCTGACCTTGGCACGACTTTGCGAGGAACCCTATATCACGGCCGGTTAGTGCCAGCAATTTGGAGTCTTGTCGCTCAAACTATTTGTACGGTTATTTGATTCAGTTAATAGTTTGCGCGACAAGACTCCAGTAGAGAATCGCGAGTCGCGCGACAAAACTCCAGAACTCCCGCGACAAGACTCCAGCGGATAGTCCGCATTGCCTGTGGATTTTTCGGCCGACGCGACAAGACTCCAGGCGGGACATTTCGATTCGACCCCGAATCGCTTCCGATTCGCTCGTTTCCGAGTCGCGAAGGCGAATCGGCCGTGACCCGCTCTTGTTTCACGGCTCCGCATCGGTCCGGTCCGGGGGCCGGTTTGGAGTTCTGTCGCGCCCCTGTCCCCTTGGGTTCTCCCCGATCGCCCGTCCGATCGCGGTCTGCGGGGACCGCCGGGCAGGGGGGCGCGACAAGACTCCAACCTCGGACCTGGCCGTTGGCCTGGTTTCCGGATGGCGGAGCCGTCCCGTTTGGAGTCTTGTCTCGCCTCCTCCCGGAAGGGGCGCCCCGGTCGGATGGGTCTCGGAGGGGTGCTTGTGGAGCGCGGAAAGCGCGGTCTATAACGAACCGCCATGGCGCCGGCCCTCGGTTCCGACCTCGGGTGTCCCGGCGCCCGAACACATGCTCACACAACAGATGGCGGCAGGATGAACGGCAATTCCGCGCAGAAGATCGTCCCGGTGCTGCTGTCCGGCGGTACGGGGTCCCGTTTGTGGCCCTTGTCGCGCGAACTGTATCCCAAGCAGTTCCTGCCGCTCTGCTCCGACCGGACGATGCTGCAGGACACCGCCTTGCGGGTCAGCGCGCAACCCGGTTCCACGCAGCCCGGCGCGGCCGTGGAGGCCGTCTTCTCGGCCCCCCTGGTGATCTGCAACCAGGAACACCGCTTCCTCGCCGCCGAGCAGCTGCGCCAGTCGCGCTGCACCCCGCGCGGCATCATCCTGGAGCCGGCCGGCCGCAACACCGCCGCCGCCTGCGCGCTCGCGGCGCTCGCGGTGACGGCCGACGATCCGGATGCGCTTCTGCTGATCCTGCCGGCCGACCACGAGATCCGCGACGCCGACGCCTTCCGCCGGGCCGTCGCCATCGCCGCCCGCGCGGCCCAGGCCGGGCGCCTCGTCACCTTCGGCATCACCCCGACCCGGCCGGAGACCGGCTACGGCTATATCCGCCGCGGCCATTCGATGGACGAGGCCGACGGCGCCTACAACGTCGCCGCCTTCGTCGAGAAGCCGTCGCTGGAGGTGGCCGAGCGCTATCTCGCCGAGGGCACCTATGCCTGGAACAGCGGCATGTTCCTGTTCCCGGCCGCCCGCCTGCTGGCAGAGCTGGAGCGCCACGCCCCGGCGGTGCTGGCCGCCTGCCGCGAGGCGCTGGAGCAGGGGTCCAAGGACCTCGACTTCTTCCGCCTGGATGCCGCCGCCTTCGCCAAGGCGCCCAGCATCTCCATCGACTATGCGGTGATGGAGCGCACCGACCGCGCCGCCGTCGTCCCCTGCGAGATCGGCTGGACCGATGTCGGAGCCTGGTCGGCGCTGTGGGACGTCGGGAGCAAGGACGGGGAAGGCAATGTCGTCGTCGGCGACGTGCTGCTGGAGGGCGCCCGCGACTGCTACGTCCGCAGCGACAACCACCTGACCGCCGTGGTCGGGGTGGAGAACGCCGTGGTGGTGGTGGTGGACGACGCCGTTCTGGTCGCCGACCGCTCCCAGGCCCAGGACGTCAAGCGCATCGTCGACCGGCTGAAGGCGGAGGGGCGCAGCGAGTCCGTCAGTCACCGCCGGGTCCACCGCCCCTGGGGCTCCTACCAGTCGCTGCACACCGGCGACCGCTTCCAGGTGAAGAGCCTGACCATCGCCCCCGGCTCGCGCCTGTCCTTGCAGAAGCACCATCACCGTGCCGAGCATTGGGTGGTGGTCAACGGCACCGCGCTGGTCACCCGCGGCGAGGAGCAGGTGATGGTCTACGAAAACCAGTCGATCTACATCCCGATCGGCACGGTCCACCGGCTGGAGAACCCCGGCAAGGTGCCGCTGACCATCATCGAGGTGCAGTCCGGCTCCTACCTGGGCGAGGACGACATCGTCCGGCTTGAGGACGTCTACGGCCGCAACTGAGCGGTCGCTCCGGATTTCCGGCATCCTGCCCGGCTTTTTCGGCTTGCAGCCCTTGATGGTTCTCCATCAGGGGCTGTTTCTTTTTGAGTGCAAATGATTCGGGAAGTCTTTCGAAACCCGCCCTCTCAATTTGCATTCAATGAGCAAATCCACACTGTGGCTCTTGTGAAGCCGGCAAAAAACATACACAAGCAACCGGAATCGGAAAAATAATGAAGATACAAGCGTATGCGTTGATGAAAATTCGTCTGGTAAAATATAGACATAGTATTAAAGGAATGCATAAGCGCGCCATAATGCAGCATTGATCCGCGGTAATTACCTAAAAATAAAATTCTGAACGCCGTTTGCCTGATGGGCTCGCGGCATAGATTTTATTGGGGGGTAGAAGAATGCCTATCGCCGGATTTGATGCTGCAAGCTATTTGGCTGCGAACCCCGATCTCATTCGGGCCGGTGTGAGCCTGAGCAGTGCCGAGAGCCATTATCTCGCTGCGGGCCGCACCGAAAGCCGTTCCACGACCTTCGACTCGTCGAGCTATCTGGCTGCCAACGCCGACCTGCTCCAGGTGGGGTTGAACACGAGCACGGCGGTCCAGCACTACATCTCCGTCGGCTATCGCGAGACCCGGACCACGAGCTTCGACGCGTCGGGGTACATGGCCGCGAACACCGACCTCGGCTTCTCCTCGGCTTCGCTGGCGGTTCAGCACTTCATCTCCTTCGGCTATCGGGAGAACCGCACCACCAGCTACGATTTCTCCAGCGTCGACATCGCGTCCTACTTTGCGGCCAACGCCGATCTGCAGTCGGCCATCGGCGGCAGCAGCAGCAACGACCGTTACCGCGCGGCCCTGGAGCACTACCGGAACTTCGGAATTTTCGAAGGGCGCCGCATCGTTCCGATGCAGCCCGTGAACAGCGGCCCCACGATCCCGACGCTTTCGACCACCGGCACTCCGCACACCGACACGCTCAGCATCGCCGGTGAAACCGACACCTATGCCGTGACCCTGCAGCGGGGTATCCTCTATACGCTGCGCCAGAACGGCTCCAGCTCCAGCAACGGCACGCTGAACGACCCTTATCTGCGCCTGTTCGACAGCAACCGGAGCCTGCTGGCCCAGGATGACGACGGCGGCACCGGACGCGATGCGCTGATCCAGTTCCGTCCGACCCAGACCGGGACCTACTACCTGTCCGCCGGCAGCTTCGCCAGCGGCGGCGCGGGTACCTATCAGGTCAGCGTCAGCCAGCCCAGCCTGACCGAGGTCTTCCCGCCGGTGTCCGACGTCCTGTCGTTCCCGTACGAGCGCGACAGCGTCAACGTCGCCCTGACCCGCGGCGTCCGCTACCAGATCGACTTGGAGGGGGCGGACACCGGCCGCGGCACCCTGACCAACCCCTACCTGCGCGTCTTCGACGGCAGTGGTTCGCTGCTCCGCTACGACGACGATTCGGGTGTCGGCCTCAATTCGCAGCTGACCTTCACCCCGACCACGACCGGCAACCACACCCTCCAGGTGGCGGGCGTCGGCTCCCGCTATGGCAGCTACACGCTGTCGGTGACGCAGCTCGGCTGATCGCCGTCCCACCGGCAGGGTTCCCCTCCCCCTTTGGAGAGGGGGCTTAACCCTGTTGTGACTTCTAAGCGCCGGGACTGTCCTGCGGGCGCTCCGACTTGGTGGTTTTCCCGTCTTTCGGGTAAAACGGTCGGAGCGCCCCCGGGCTTTTCCGCCCCGGTTTTTTTTGCTTTGACACCATTCCCCACCGAGACACGCATGACCATCGAGCCGCCGCCGGACGACCGCATCCCCGAACTCTATGCCGACGGGGTCTTCGACATCGGCTTCGGCAACGGCATGGTCCGCATCGACCTGTTCAGCCTGTCGGCCCTGCGCAAGGACGACAACGGCCAGCCGCTGCCCGCCATCCGCCAGCGGCTGGTGATGAGCCTGCCGGGCTTCCTCGCCAGCCTTTCCGCGCTGGAAGGCATGCGCCAGCGGCTGGAGGCCGCCGGCGTGCTGGTGCCCGGCGCCGGTACGGCGGCTTCCGGTTCCGTCCCCCCGCTTCCCCACGGCGCCTCCTCCGCCGGCCATCCGGCGGCCCAGTCGGCGGCCCAGTCGGCGGTGCAGGCACCGGCCTCTCCGCCCGTCCGGCCCGGCCCGCCGCGCTCGCCGAACTTCGGCTGATCGCCATGCCCGACGCAGGTTCGACGCCGCCCGCCGCGGCTTCCGGTGCCGGTCGTGGGTCGGATCACGAACCCGCGCATGATCCCGGACGCGACCCGGACGGGAGCACCGCGCTGCGCTGCCTGACGCTGGTGGCGCGCCATCACGGCCTGTCGGCCTCGCCGGCCGCCCTGCGCCCCCGCGTCGCTCCCGGCCCCAGCGGACCAAACGGCGAGCCGTCCACCGCCGATCTGCTGCGCATCGCCGCCGCCACCGGCTTCAAGGCGACCGCCCGCCGGCTGGACTGGAAGGCCCTGCAGGCCCTGCCCCCGGTCTTCCCGCTGCTGGCGCGGCTGACCAACGGCAACACCGTCATCCTGATCGGACTGGCGCGTCCGTCCCGTCCCGACGAGGAACCGATGGTCGGCGTCGTCGATCCGCTGGCCGACCGGCTGGAGCCGATTGACGTGCCGCGTGACCGCTTCCTGGAGCGCTGGGACGGCGAACTCATCTTCCTCAAGCCGCGCCACGGCCTCGCCGACCCGCGCCAGCCCTTCGGCCTGCGCTGGTTCGTGCCGGAGATCCTGCGCCAGAAATCCGCCTTCCGCGACGTGGTGGCGGCGGCGCTGGTCCTGCACGCGCTCGCCCTTGCCGTCCCGGTCTATTTCCAGATCGTGATCGACAAGGTGCTGGTGAACGAGACCATCGCCACGCTGCAGGTGCTGACCATCGGCGTGCTGGGCGCCCTGCTGTTCGAGGCGGCTTTCCGTTTCCTGCGCCAGTTCATCCTGCTGGCGGCGGCCAACCGCATCGACATCCGCCTCTTGAACCGCACCTTCGGCCATCTGCTCGACCTGCCGATCACCTTCTTCGACGGGCATTCGGCCGGCGTCACCGTGCGCCACATGCAGCAGGTGGAGCGCATCCGCGAGTTCCTGACCGGCAACCTGCTGTCCACCGTGCTGGACAGCCTGGTTCTGCTGGTCTTCCTGCCGGTGCTGTTCTTCTATTCGGTCAAGCTGACGCTGGTGGCGCTGCTGTTCGCAGCCCTGATCGCCGGCGTGATGGTCGCCCTGGTGCCGATCTACCGCAGCCGGCTCGGCGAGCTCTACAACGCCGACGCCGAGCGGCAGGCCATGCTGGTGGAGACCATCCACGGCATGCGCACCGTCAAGTCGTCGGCCCTGGAGCCGCAGCAGCGCCGCAGCTGGGACCGCAAGGCGGCGCGCGCGGTGACCAGCCATTACCGGGTCGGCCGCATCTCCATCGCCGCCCGCACGGTGACGGAGTTCCTGGAGAAGGCGATGATGGTGGCGGTGGTTGCCGTCGGCGCCTTCGACGTCTTCGATCGCCAGCTGTCGGTCGGCGCCCTGATCGCCTTCCAGATGCTGTCGGGCCGGGTGGTGACGCCGCTGGTCCAGATCGTCTCGCTGATCCACCAGTACCAGGAAACCGCGCTGTCGGTGCGCATGCTGGGCGAGGTGATGAACCACCCGGCCGAACCCAGGCGCGAGGGCAGCGGCGCCTGCCCCGCCCTGGTCGGCCGCATCGAGATCGAGGGGCTCGGTTTCCGCTACGACCGCAACCGGCCGCCGGCCTTGGACGGCGTCACCCTGACCGTGCCGGCCGGCTCCGTCGTCGGGCTGGTCGGGCGCAGCGGCTCGGGCAAGAGCACGCTGATGCGGCTGCTCCAGGGCTTCTACCCGGTGCAGGACGGCACCATCCGCTATGACGGGCTCGACATCCGCGAACTGGATCTGGCCCATCTGCGGCGTTCCATCGGCGTGGTGCTGCAGGAGAATTTCCTGTTCCGCGGCACCATCCGCGACAACATCGCCATGACCATGCCTGAGGCCAGCCGCGAGGAGATCGTCGAGGCCGCCCGGCTGGCCGGCGCCGACGAGTTCATCCACCGCCTGCCCGACGGCTACGACACGCTGGTGGAGGAGGGGGCGAGCAACCTGTCCGGCGGCCAGAAGCAGCGCATCGCCATCGCCCGCGCCCTGCTGCCCCAGCCGCGCCTGCTGATCCTGGACGAGGCGACCAGCGCGCTCGACCCCGACAGCGAGTCCATCGTCATGGCCAACCTGCGGCGCATCGCCCATGGCCGCACCGTGCTGATCGTCACCCACCGGCTGTCCACCCTGACGGGCTGCGACACCATCGCCGTGCTGGAGCAGGGCCGCCTGCTCGACCTCGCCCCCCACCCAATCCTGCTCGACCGCTGTGCCGAATACCGGCATCTGTGGCAGCAGCAGAACCGGGGGCGCTGAGCCATGCCGGATGCACCGATGCCCGAGATGGAGCAGGACGCAACACAGGCCGATACCGGCCGAGAGGTCGTCCCGGCCAAGGCTGAAGCTCCCCCGTCCCCAGCCCGCCGCAGTACCGCCCTGCCCGCCCCGTCGGCCCCACCGCCGGGCTTCGCGCTGGAGTATCTGCCGGACGGGGCGGCCATCGAACATGCGCCGCTGCCCTGGTTGGCGCGCTCCACCCTCTATGTGCTGGCCGGGCTGCTGGTGGCGCTGGTGCTGTGGGCCGGCTTCGCCCAGGTCGACCGCATCGTCACCGCCGGCGGCCGGCTGGTGACCACGGCGCCGCTGGTGGTGGCCCAGCCGCTGGAGACCGCGGTGGTGCGCGGCGTCGACGTCCAGGTCGGCGACCGGGTGCGGGCCGGCGACCGTCTGGCGACGCTCGACCCCACCTTCGCCGCGGCCGATCTGGCCGACCTGACCGGCAAGCTCGCCGGCGTCGAGGCCCAGATCGGCCGGCTGCGCGCCGAACTGGACGGCAGCGACTTCACCCCCGCCAACAACCCCGATGCCGCGGTTCAGGCCGCCATCCTGGAGCGCCGCCGCGCCGAATACCGCTCCCGTCTCGCCTCGCTGGACGAGAAGGCCGGGCAACTGGACAGCGCCATCGCCGCCAGCCGCCGCGCCCAGGCCGGCCTTGCCGAGCGGCTCGCCGTGGTGGGCGAGGTGGAGGACATCCGCCGCCAGCTTCAGGAACGCCAGACCGGCTCCCGCCTGACCTGGCTGGAGGCGCGGGTCGAGCGGCTGCGCATGCGCGACGAGCTGACCGCCTTGCAGGACCGCGAGCAGGCGAGCGCGCACGAACTGCGCGGCATCCAGGCCGACCGTGCCGCCTTCATCGACGAATGGCGGCGCAAGACGGCGGAGGAACTGGTGGAGCAGACCCGCCAGCGGGCCACCCTGGTGGAACAGATCGCCAAGGCCGAGCGCCGCCGCTCGCTGGTCACCCTGACCGCCCCGGTCGACGCGGTGGTGCTGGAGGTGGCCAAGCGCTCCGTCGGCTCCGTGGTCCGCGAGGCCGAACCGCTGGTCACCCTGGTGCCTGCCGACGTGCCGCTGGAGGTGGAGGCCGAGATCCCGTCGCGCGACATCGGTCTGGTCCGGGTCGGCGATTTCGTGCGGGTGAAGCTGGACGCCTTCCCCTTCCAGCGCCACGGCACCCTGCCCGGCGAAATCCGCACCATCAGCGCCGACGCCTTCACCCACGATCCCCAGGGCGCCCAAGGGGGCGTCGCCAACCCCGACGCTCCCCGGCCGACTGCCGGCGCCGTCTTCCGCACCCGCATCCGCCTGACCGACACCCGGCTGGAGGCGGTGCCCGCCGGCACCAACCTCAGCCCCGGCATGGTCGCCTCGGCCGAGATCCGGGTCGGCACCCGCTCGGTGCTGTCCTACTTCCTCTACCCCGTCATCCGCGTGCTCGACGAAAGCATCCGCGAGCCGTAAGGGATGATGGCTCTCCCGGAAGATGCGGGTGTTGGGCTTCCCTCTTGAAAAGGTAGTATAAGGAAGGGTGGGAACCGCCTGTAGGATGGCCGATCCCCCGTTCCGTGTGCTTGGTAAGGCAGGAATCGATGCTGGTGCCGTCAAAGGAAACCCCGGTCATGGCGCCGGACGGGTCGTTTTCCTTTGGGAACATTCCGCATGTGGCAGATCATCGCGGCAGCGTTTTATGTCAAGCCGGCACGGTGATCCTGCCGGTCGGCGACAAGTCTTTCGGCTTCACCCATATCGAATGGAAGCACAAGGCAAAGATCGAGCACTATTACCGGAACATGCGGGTCGAGCAGTATGTGCAGATCGCGGCAAGCGGTTACCAGAAGCTTTACCTGGAGCGGGATGGCAGGCTCTGGCTTCTGAAGTTCAACGGTGTCGTCAAGACGGTGGTGGTTGCCGAATACAGCCATGTTCTCCCGATCGGGATCCCAGCGGCGCAATATAAGGTGATAACCGGCTATCCCCTCGTCCGTCTGCCCGATTTCAACAAACGCGGCGCCAAGCTGATCTGGGAGAGATGACTTCCGGAACAGCGGCATCGAAGGACAGGGTGGGAGTTGGTGGCCACGAGGCACGCAGGATTGATGCGAACAGCAATCACCGGCTTCCGCACGGCCGGCCCTCTTACTCCGGGTCCAGGCACCGGCTGTCGCCGGTGATGCGGCTGGTACCCTTTGGGCGCTTGGGCTCGTGCCTTGTGGCCACGGGAGGAATATCGATCCAAGGATAAGGGTTGTCAATCTTCTCACCCTTCAGGGACAGGACTGCGGCTCCCGTGTCCTTTGTTCTTGTTTGAGGAAAGCCGGCATTTTCCAGGGAGTATCGTCCGCCCCGCCCTCCCCGCCTCCTGCTGCGTCACAGTTTCCAAGTGGCGCCCGCCCGGCGGATGGAGTACCCACCACCAGCCCATTCAGCGACAGGTCTGGTGATGCAGCGGATTGGTCCTTTTCTCTTCGCCGTTCTGGCAACCATCTCGGCATTCTTTCTGGTCTGGAGCCTTCCGCCCTTCCAGACCGCCGACGAGCCCGCCCACATCTACCGGGCCAACATGATCACCCACGGCTACTGGGTGGCCGCCAGGGTTCCGACCGACGGGCGGATCGCGGCGGGCGGCCCGTCCGATGTCGCGATCATCGAGGCCTATTTCCCCTTCCACCATGTCCCCTTCAAGCCGGACGAGAGGGCGAACCTGGAGGATTACGCCAAGGCCTTCACCGCCCGCTGGGACGGCCGGGTCTTCAACGTCGCGGCGGAGAACACCGCCCCCTACCCGCCCTTCTTCTACCTGCCGCAGGCCGCCGCCATCGCGCTCGGCAAGGCCCTCGACCTGCCGGTGGTGCAGACGCTGTATCTGGCACGGGCGGCTAACGCGCTGACCTGCATCCTCGTCGGCTTCTTCGCCCTGCTGCTGGCCGGGCGGGCGCATCTGCCGCTGTTCGCGGTGCTGCTGCTGCCGATGTCGGTCTCCCTCTACGCGTCGATGAGCCAGGACGGGCTGGTCATCACCGTCACCGCGCTGGGCATCGCCTTCCTGGCCCGGGCACTGTCCGAAGGCCGGCCGCTGCGCAATGCGGAGGTCTGGGCCAGTGCCGCCTGCTTCGCCCTGGTGGGCATGACCAAGCAGCCCTACGTCCTGCTCTGCCTGATGCCGCTGGCGGTCCCGGCCGAGCGGGCGGCGGTGAAGCGCCTCGCCGTCGCCGCCTCGCTGGCCGCCGCCGTCGGCTGGGCGGTGTGGATGGCGCTCGCCGTGCAGACGCCGCTGATCCGCCAGGACGCTCCCACCGACGCCATGGGCCAGCTCCGCTTCCTGCTGGAGAACCCGCTGGCCGTCTTCACCATCGCCGTGAAGACCTTCCAGGTCTGGGGCCACGAGTATTACCAGCAGTTCGTCGGCATTCTCGGCTGGGTCGATACCCGGCTGCCCAAGCCCTATTACGATGCCGCCTACCTCGTCCTGCTGCTGTCCTTCCTGCCGATGCTGCTCGGCCGCCGGCTGGCTGACTGGTATTCCGGGGGGCCGGCCCGCGCCTCGGCGGTGACGCTGGCCGTCGTGCTGGCGACCGGGGCGCTGCTGTTCGGAGCGCTCTACATGGTGTGGACGCCGGTCGGCCAGCTGTGGGTCGACGGCGTGCAGGGGCGCTATTTCCTGCCGCTGGCGGCCCTGCTGCCGCTGGCCTTCGCGAGCGGCCGGCAGGAACCGGTTTCCGGCGGGGCTTCGGGCTGGGCGCCCGTGCTCGGGCGCGGCCTGACCTGGATGGTGTGGCTCTTCCCGATCGTCAGCATCCTGGTGCTCCAGCGGACGGTCATCCTGCGCTACTACCTCGACTAAGCCGCTCTTTCCGGCTCCCTCCCCATCCGGCCGGAGATCGGGATCGGGCCGGGGCGTTGGAGGTCGTTCGAATGATGTCGTCCGTTCGGCGGAAAAGCCCGCAGTGCAGCATGGGCGGACGACTATCTTCCGACTCTGATCCAATCGCCCCCAAGGCAAAGACGAAGAGCGGACATGACCACGAGCGACAACGCGACCGTGCTGGTGACCGGCGGCGCCGGCTATATCGGCTCCCATGTGGTGCTGGCGCTGCGCGACCAGGGGCGCGCCGTCGTGGTGCTGGACGATCTGTCGACCGGCCGGCGCTCCGCCCTGCCCGACGGCGTTCCGCTGGTCGAGGGCGACGTCGGCGACAAGGCGCTGCTGGCTGAGACCTTCGCCCGCCACGGCATCGGCACCGTGATGCATTTCGCCGGCAGCATCGTCGTGCCGGAATCGGTGGAACGGCCGCTCGCCTACTACCGCAACAACACGGTGAAGAGCCACGCCCTGGTCGAGGCCTGCGTCGAGGCCGGGATCGGCCGCTTCATCTTCTCCTCCACCGCCGCGGTCTACGGCATGCCCGACCGCCTGCCGATCGACGAGCAGACGCCGACCAAGCCGATCAACCCCTACGGCTCCTCCAAGCTGATGACGGAGTGGATGCTGCGCGACAGCGCGGCGGCGCATGACTTGCGATATGTCGCGCTGCGCTATTTCAACGTCGCCGGGGCCGACCCGCAGGGCCGCTCCGGCCAGGTGTCGCGGGTCGCCACCCACCTGATCAAGATCGCCGCCCAGACCGTCACCGGCCAGCGGGCGGAGCTGCAGATCTTCGGCGACGACTACGACACGGCGGACGGCACTTGCGTGCGCGACTACATCCATGTCAGCGACCTCGCCGACGCCCATGTCGCCGCGCTCCGCCATCTGGAGGCGGGTGGCGCGTCGGAGGTGCTGAACTGCGGCTACGGCCGCGGCTATTCGGTGCGCGAGGTTCTGGCGATGGTGGAGCGGGTGACCGGCAAGCCGCTGCCGATGCGCATCGGTCCGCGCCGCGCCGGCGATCCCCCGGCCCTGGTGGCGGGCGTCGAGCGCATCGGCCGCACGCTCGACTGGACCCCGCGCCACGCCGACCTGGAGACCATCGTCGCCTCGGCGCTCGCCTGGGAGGAGCGGCTCATGATCCCCTCTCCCCCCCGGGGAGAGGGTTAGGGTGAGGGGGGCGCGCGGCGGCCCTCACCCAAGAATCCACGCTGTGCATCCCCCTCACCCCGACCCTCTCCCCGGGGGGGAGAGGGGGATAGTCCCCCCTCAGCCGAAGAAGCGCCCGCGGAAATAGGCGATCGTGCGGTCCAGCCCCTCTTCCAGGGGCACGACCGGTTCCCAGTCCATCAGGGCGCGGGCCTTGGCGATGTCGGGCTGGCGCTGCTTGGGGTCGTCCTGCGGCAGCGGCTTGTGCTCGATCTTGGAGGCCGAGCGGGTCAGGCGGATCACCTTCTCGGCCAGTTCCAGCATGGTGAACTCGCCGGGGTTGCCCAGGTTGATCGGGCCGGTGACGCCCGCCGGCGTGTCCATGAAGCGCAGGAAGCCTTCGATCAGGTCGTCGACATAGCAGAAGGACCGCGTCTGCTGGCCGTCGCCGTAGATGGTGATCGGCTCGCCCTTCAGCGCCTGGATGATGAAGTTCGACACCACGCGCCCGTCGTTGGGGTGCATGCGCGGGCCGTAGGTGTTGAAGATGCGGATGACCTTGATGTCCAGCTTGTGCTGGCGGTGATAGTCGAAGAACAGCGTCTCGGCGCAGCGCTTGCCCTCGTCATAGCAGGCGCGCGGGCCGATGGTGTTCACGTTGCCCCAATATTCCTCGGGCTGCGGATGCACCGCCGGGTCGCCGTAGACCTCCGAGGTCGAGGCCTGCATGATCCGCGCCCCCACCCGCTTGGCCAGCCCCAGCATGTTGATGGCGCCGTGCACGCTGGTTTTGGTCGTCTGCACGGGGTCGTGCTGGTAATGGATCGGCGAGGCCGGACAGGCCAGGTTGTAGATCTCGTCCACCTCGACATAGAGCGGAAACGTCACGTCGTGGCGCATCAGCTCGAAATGCGGGTTGTCCAGCAGGTGCAGGACGTTGTCGCGGCTGCCGGTGAAGAAGTTGTCGACGCACAGCACGTCGTTCCCGGCCGCCAGCAGCCGTTCGCACAGGTGGGATCCCAGGAATCCGGCGCCGCCGGTGACGAGGACACGCTTTCGGTTGGTAAGGGCCGGCAAGGGCTGCCTTCCTGTCTTGGCTGTTGGCAATGGCGGTATCCGGCGGCCGTCACAAGGCGGACCGCCGGCAAACCGCGAAGGGACAACGCGGCAGGAGGGCCGCTTGATCCTTCAGCTTAGCAGCCCGAGCAGGTAGCGCCCGTAGTCGTTCTTTTTCAACGGCTCGGCCAAGCGGCGGACCTGCTCGGCATCGATCCAGCCGGAGGTGTAGGCGATCTCCTCCGGGCAGGCGATCTGCAGGCCCTGGCGGTGCTGGATGGTGCGGACGAACTCCGCCGCCTCCAGCAGGCTGTCGTGGGTGCCGGTGTCGAACCAGCCATAGCCGCGGCCCATCTGCTCGACCGACAGCTTGCCCATGTCGAGATAGGCGGCGTTGACGGACGTGATCTCCAGCTCGCCGCGCGCCGACGGCTTCACCGCGGCGGCGATGTCCAGCACGTCGTTGTCGTAGAAATAGAGGCCGGTCACCGCCCATTTGGAGCGCGGGGCAACCGGCTTCTCCTCGATGCTCAGCGCCCGGCCCTGGCCGTCGAACTCCACCACGCCGTAGCGTTCGGGGTCGCGCACGCCATAGGCGAAGACGCTGGCGCCGTCGGTCTTCTCGCCGGCCGCGCGCAGCAGGTTGGTCAGGCCGTGGCCGTAGAAGATGTTGTCGCCGAGAACGAGCGCACAAGGATCGTTGCCGACGAACTCGCGGCCGATGATGAAGGCCTGGGCCAGCCCGTCGGGCGAGGGCTGGATGGCATAGGTCAGGTTCAGGCCCCACTGCGACCCGTCGCCCAGCACCGTCTGGAACAGCGGCTGGTCGTGCGGCGTGGTGATGACCAGGATGTCGCGGATGCCCGCCAGCATCAGGGTGCTGAGCGGGAAATAGATCATCGGCTTGTCGTAGATCGGCAGCAGCTGCTTGCTGATCGCCCGGGTCACCGGGTAGAGCCGGGTGCCGGAGCCGCCGGCCAGGATGATGCCCTTCATGGTCTTCGTCCTCACGCCTGCGGCGGGTTGGTGAACAGCTCGTCGATCACGCGGTCAACGCTCTCCTGCCACGGCGGGCAGGTCACGCCCAACCGCTCCTTGGCGCGGGAGCAGTCCAGCCGCGAGTTGGCCGGGCGGCGCGCCGGGGTCGGATAGTCGGCCGTGCCGATGGCGGTCAGGCGCGGCCGCTTGCCGGTGCGCTCTTCCAGCCGCCGGAAGATATGCTCGGCGAAATCGTGCCAGGTGGTGTAGCCGCTGCCGGTCAGGTGGTAGGTGCCCCAGGCGGCGGCGCCGGTCTTCTCAATCGTTCCGGCGATCCGCACGATGGCGGCGGCGAGGTCGGCGGCGGCGGTGGGGGAGCCGTGCTGGTCGGCGACCACCCGCATCTCCTCGCGCTCCTTGCCGAAGCGCAGCATCGTCTTGACGAAGTTGTTGCCGTAGGCGCTGTAGACCCAGGAGGTGCGCAGGATGACATGGCGAGGGGTCGCCGCGCGCACCGTCTCCTCGCCCGCCGCCTTGCTGGCGCCATAGACGCCCAGCGGGTTGATCGGGTCGTCCTCGGTGTAGAGGCCGTCCTTCGTCCCGTCGAACACATAGTCGGTCGACACATGGATGAAGGGGATGCCGCGCGCGGCGCAGGCCGCCGCCATGGCGCCCGGCCCGTCGCGGTTGACGGCGAAGGAGAGGTCGACCTCGCTCTCGGCCTTGTCGACGGCGGTGTGGGCGGTGGCGTTGACCAGCAGGTCGGGCGCGTGGGTGGCGACCGCCTTTTCCACGTCGCCCGGCCGGGTCACGTCGAACTCGGGATAGGGCAGGCCCACCACATCGGTGCCGGGCGCCCAGTTGGCCCGCATCAGCTCGAAGCCGAGCTGGCCGTTGCTGCCGAGAACCAGGACTTTCATGGGAACCTTCATTGGGCGGCTCCCTCTTCCTTCAGGCCGAGCCGCTCGCCCTGGTAGGAGCCGTTCAGGATGGCCTGCCACCAGTCGCGGTTCTCCAGATACCAGGCGACCGTCTTGCGCAGGCCGCTCTCGAAGGTCTCCTGCGGCGTCCAGCCCAGCTCGCGCTCGATCTTGCCGGCGTCGATGGCATAGCGCTTGTCGTGGCCGGGGCGGTCGGTGACGAAGCTGATCAGGCGGTCGTGCGGGGCGCCGGCCGGGTTCATCTCGTCCAGATGCGCGCAGATGGCGCGGACGACCTCCAGGTTGGTGCGCTCGTTGTGGCCGCCGATGTTGTAGCTCTCGCCGATTTTGCCCTTCTCCAGCACCAGCCGCAGCGCGCGGGCATGGTCCTCGACATAGAGCCAGTCGCGGATGTTGTCGCCCTTGCCGTAGACCGGCAGCTTCTCGCCCGCCAGACCCTTGAGGATCATCAGCGGGATCAGCTTCTCCGGGAAATGGTAGGGGCCGTAATTGTTGGAGCAGTTGGTCAGCACCACCGGCAGCCCGTAGGTCTCGTGCCAGGCGCGGACCAGGTGGTCGCTCGACGCCTTGCTGGCCGAATAGGGCGAGTTGGGGCTGTAGGCGGTGGTCTCGGTGAAGAAGCCGTCGTCGCCCAGCGTGCCGAACACCTCGTCGGTCGAGATGTGGTGGAAGCGGAAGCGCTCCTTGCGCTCCGCCGGCAGGGCCGACCAGTAGCCGCGCGCCGCTTCCAGCAGGCGGAAGGTGCCGACGACGTTGGTCTGGATGAACTCGCCCGGCCCGTCGATCGAACGGTCGACATGGGATTCGGCGGCCAGATGCATCACCGCGTCGGGCTGGTGGGTGTCGAAGACCCGGCGCAGCTCGGCGGCGTCGCAGATGTCGACCTTCTCGAAGGCGTAGCGCGGGTTGCCCTCGGCGCCCGGCAGGGAGGACAGGTTGGCCGCGTAGGTCAGCTTGTCGACATTGACGACGAAGGCGTCGGTTTCGGCGAGAAGCTGGCGGACCACCGCCGAGCCGATGAAACCGGCGCCGCCGGTGACGAGAATGCGCGTCATCAAACCACCTTACCGCCAAAAACGGGGCCCAAAGCCCCACAGGGCAAAAAAGAGCCGAAACCCAATAGCGCCGTCAGAACCAGTCGCCAAGCTGGGCGAAGGTCGGATGCTTATGATCCTTGTCCGAAAGCTGTGCCTTGTCGGCCGACACCGGCCAGTCGATCCCCAGCTCCGGATCGTTCCACAAGAGGCCGCGGTCATGTTCGGGCGAATAATAGTTGGTCACCTTGTAGATGACCTCGGTGTCCGGCTCCAGCGTGCAGAAGCCGTGGGCGAAGCCGATCGGCACCAGGATCTGGTTCCAGTCGGCGGCGCTGATCACCGCGCTGACATGCCGACCGAAGGTGGGCGAGCCTTTCCGGATGTCGACCGCCACATCCAGGATGGCGCCGCGCACCACCCGCACCAGCTTGTCCTGGGCGAAGGGCGGCAGCTGGAAATGCAGGCCGCGCACCGTGCCGACCTCGGCCGACAGCGAGTGGTTGTCCTGGACGAAGTCGTAATGCAGCCCGGCCGCCTCGAACGTCTTCTTGGTGTAGGTCTCCGAGAAGAAGCCGCGATGGTCGCCGAACTTCTTCGGGCGGATGATCTTAACGTCGGGAATGTCGAGGGAGGCGACGTCCATGGTTCAGATGCTTTCCTTCAGGCGCTCTTTGCGCAGCTCGGGGCAAGCCTTGCGCAGCCACGGCTTGACCGTGCGCGGCGGGAAGGCCAGCCCGAAATTCTCGGCGTCCAGCGTCAGGTTCGGGTTGTAATAGGGGTCGGCCAGCAGGCTGTCGCCCCAGCGCTCCTGCATGTAGGCCACCTCGCCCATGAAGCGCTTGACCTTGTCGGGGGCGGTGTCCGGCCCGCGCGAGGCCGATTCCAGATGGTACAGCTCGGCGAAGGGCGTCCAGACGACCAGATAGCCCTTCTCGCGGATGCGCAGGCAGAAATCGACGTCGTTGAAGGCGACGGCGAGATGCTCGGAGTTCAGCCCGCCGACCTCGTCGAAGATCTCCTTGCGCAGGATCAGGCAGGCGGCGGTGACGCAGGACAGATCCTGGGTCAGCTGGGCCCGGCTGAAATAGCCGTAGGCGTCGCGGGTCAGCCCCTTGTGGACATGGCCGGCCACGCCGCAGATGCCGGTGACGACGCCGGCATGCTGGATGGTGCCGTCGGCGTAATAGAGCTTGGCACCGACCGCGCCGACCTCCGGCCGCAGGGCGTGGGAGACCATCTCGGCCAGCCAGCCCGGCTCCATCACCTCGATGTCGTTGTTGATCAGGCCCAGAACCTCGCCGGTCGCCTCGGCGGCGGCGAAGTTGTTGATCGAGGAGTAGTTGAAGGGCGCCTTGTAGGTCAGCACCCGCACCCGCGGCTCGTCCTTCAGCGTGTCGAAATAGGCGAAGGTCGCCGCTTCCTCGCTGTTGTTGTCGACGATCAGGATTTCCAGATCCGGATAGTCGGTGCGGTGCAGAAGCCCGTCGATGCAGCCCTTCAGCAGTTCCACCTTGTCGCGCGTCGGCACGATCAGCGACACCCGCGGCAGCCTGGCAGGCAGGGCGTAGCGGATGCGGGTGAAGCGGTTGGTCGCCGGCGAGGTCTCCACCGTGGCCTCCACGCCGCGGCGCTGGAAATGCTCGGTCAGCGCCTTGTGGGCGGCGGCGGTGGCGCGCGGCAGATCGACCGTGGAGAAGGCCGAGGAGTCCGGGAATACGCGCCAGTGATAGAGGATCGCCGGGATGTGGCGGATGCGCTCGGGCACCGTCTGCTCGACCGCGCGCAGGGTCAGGTCGTAGTCCTGGCTGCCCTCGAAGCCCAGGCGGAAGCGTCCGGCCTGCTCGATCAGCGAGCGGCGGAAGACACCCAGGTGGTTGACCATGTTCTGGCCGTGCAGCAGGTCCAGATTGAAGTCCGACTTGAAATGCGGGTCGTAGCGCTCGCCGTCGGCATCGATCTTGTCCTCGTCGGAATAGAGGATGTCGGTGTCGGGATGGCGCGCCAGCTCGGCCGCGACCATGTAGAGCGCGTGCGGCGGCAGCCGGTCGTCATGGTCCATCAATGCCACGAAATCGCCGGTCGCCAGATCCAGCGCGCTGTTGCTGGCGGCGGAGATGTGGCCGTTGGTCTCGCGCCGGATCACCTTGATCCGGTTGTCGCGCGCCTTGTACTCGGCCAGCACCTTCGTCACGTGCGGCGCGGTGGAGGCGTCGTCGGCGATGCACAGTTCCCAGTCCGGGTAGAACTGGGCCAGCACGGAATCCAGCGCCTCGCGCAGGTAGGGCTCCGGCGTGTTGTAGACCGGCATGACCACCGAGAAGCGCGGGCGCACCGGCAGCCGGGCGATGTCGGCCTTGATCGCCGCCCCGTCCTCCGGCGTCAGGCTGTCGTACATCCGCACCCACGACTTGTAGTCGGCCGACCAGCGGTTCGGCTGCAGTTCCTGCAGGACGCGCTGCTTGGTCGCCTGCCAGCCGTGGCGGCGCAGATAGTCCAGCACGCGTGCCGGCTGGTTCTGCCGGACATAGTCGAGCAGGATGTTGGTCTTGCCGATCTCGCGGATGGTGAAGTCGGCGATCTCGAAGGACACCGGGCGGGTGGCCGGGTCGAAGCGCAGCGCCTTGACCGTCGGCGGCAGCAGGGCCAGCTGGCGGAACTCGCCCACCGTGTCGACCGGCAGGCGGATCATCGTCCGCTCGTCGAAGCCGTCGCCGGCATCGACATAGATCACCGGCACCAGCGGGGCCGAGGCGCGGACCACCCGGTAGGAGATCACGCACCAGTGGCCGGGCAGCCGGCCGCGGTCGGAGCGCAGCAGGAAGGCGGGGTCGCTGCCGGTCGCCTCGTAGCCGCCCTGCGGGCTCGGCACCACGTCGTGCAGCGGCTCCAGCGTGATGCTGTGCAGGCGGCGGCGATAGAAGCGGCCGGCCTTCTGGGTCAGGCGGCCCAGCTTGCGCACCGGCGCCGACAGCTTCCAGGAGGTCGAATTGACCAAGCTGTGGATATGCTGGTCGCGGCTGGCCACCACGCCGTGCAGGTGGGCGATGGCCTGCTCGCGCGCCGTCAGCTCGCGGGCATGGGCGGCGAGGTTGCGTTCGCGGTCGGCCAGATCCTCTGCCATTTCGGCGAGCGCGTCGCCCTGGCGGCGGATTTCGGCCTGATGGTCGGTGAGCCAGCCCTGGATCAGGGCGATGTCGCGGTCGCGCGTCGCGATCATCCCCTTGAGATCTTCGCTGTGGGCGATCTGGTCGTCCAGCACCTTGCGGACCATCGCCACCTCGGTGCGCAGGTGCTTCTCCTGCTCTTCCAGGCGCTGGATGGTCTCGGCCTCGATGGCGGCGTCGCCCAGCCGGTCGAACCAGCTGCGGACGGCCCGCAGCCCTTCGCCGCCGGTGGCTTGCACGGCGAACAGCTCGCGCACCGCGTCGGGCAGATCCTCGCCGACGCCCAGAACGCCCAGGCCGTTGGAATGCAGGAAGGTGAAGGACGGGCGATCGCGGGTGATCTCGTCCCACAGGCGCCAGACGCCGAAATCGCCCTTGCGCACGTTGATGTCGTGGAACAGCACCACGCCGCGGCGGCTCATCTTCGGTAGCCACGTCTCGAAATCGTGGCGCACCGCCTCGTAGGTGTGCAGCCCGTCGATGTGCAGCAGGTCGACGCTGCCGTCGGCGAAATGGACCAGCGCGTCGTCGAAGGTCATGCGCAGCAGGCGCGAGAAGCCGGCATAGCGCGGGTCATGGTAGGCGGCGAGCTTGTTGTAGATGTCGTCGCCGTAGAAGCCCGCCTGCGGGTCGCCGGCCCAGGTGTCGACGGCATAGCAGGAGGTCGGCAGCCCGACATGGCGGACCGCCTGGCAGAAGGCGGCGTAGGAGTTGCCGGTGTGCGTTCCCAGCTCGACCAGGCTGTCCGGCCGCAGTGCGTCGACGATCCAGAAGGCGAAGGGCACATGGCCGAGCCAGGAGGCCGGCGCCGTGACGAGATCCGGGGTCAGGAGCGTGATCGGCCGGCAGATGCGACGGAGAGTGTCCGATCCCTGGTCCTTCAAAAACGAATCCACCTGCGCCTCTTCTTTTGCCTGGCTCCGCGGCGGGGTGCGGCCCATCGGGCACCATTTTTCAGGCCCGTCGGACGGCCCCGTCACAGCCGCCGACACACATACGCTGACACCCCGCCGGAATGCAAGCCGCTGACCGGAACCCGCTTTGCGGTGCCCAACAATGCCCTGAACTGCGGTTTTCCTGCCTCACTGCGGGCTTATCCGCGCCCTGGCCTTATTTTGTCGCAGGTGCCGCCCGGGCCGTCGGCTGGGGTGCCGCCCGGGGCGCCGACGCCCCTTCCGCCTCCAGCGTGATCGCCAGCATCGGCATGCCGACCAGCCCGCGCACGACGTGGCTGGCGTGGACCTTGAAGAACAGCGCGTCCTCGACCCAATGGTGCTGGATGTGGTCCTCCTGCGTGCCCTCGGCGAGCGCCACGGTGATGGAGAAGTCGCCGCTGGGCAGATAGGGCATCTGGAAGCGGAAGCGGGCGGCGAAGTCCTGCCCGGCCGGGATCGTCACGGGATCCAGCTGGTAGCTCAGGAAGGTGTTGTCGCCGAACAGGTTCTGGCCAAGCTTGTCCTTGACGTAGAAGCCGACGATGGGGCGATGGACCTGCTGCTCGGCCCGGCAATCCACCTTCAGCACGATCACCTCGCCGCCCTCCAGCACGCTGAGCGGCTGCTCCTCGGCATCGAGGATCGAGACGTTGGTGATGGTGGCGCCGCGGTTGCCGAACCAGGGGCCGCTGTCGTTGAAGTCGAACAGCTCGATGGCGTTGCGGTGCTGCGAGGCCTTCAGCAGCTCGGCGCGGGCGTCCTCCACCGGCTCCTCGCGCTTGGCCTGGGGCAGCGCCTGCCGCGCCCCGCCGATGCGGAAGCCGCGCGAGGTATCCTGGTCGCTGTAGAGCGCCGCCAGATAGTCGTGGCAGACCTCCCGTGCCGGGCCGATCGCCCGTACCGACCCGTTGTCCAGCCACACCACCCGGTCGCACAGGTTCACCACCTGTCCGGTGTCGTGTGAAACGAAGAACAGGGTGCCGCGCTCCTTGAAGCGGTGGATGAAGCGCATGCATTTCTGGGTGAAGGAGGCGTCGCCGACCGCCAGGATCTCGTCGACGATCATGATGTCGGCATCGACATGTGCCGCCACCGCGAAGGCGAGGCGGGCGTACATGCCGCTGGAATAGAGCTTCACCGGCTGTTCGATGAAGTCGCCGATGCCCGCGAACTCGGCGATGGACTGGTAGCGCTCGGCGATCTGCGCGTTCGACAGGCCAAGGACCGAGGCGGCGAGATAGACGTTCTCGCGGCCGGTGAATTCCGGGTTGAAGCCGGCGCCCAGCTCCAGCAGGGCCGCGATGCGGCCATCGACCGCGATGCGGCCGGAGGTTGGCGTCAATGTGCCGCAGAGCAGCTGCAGGAAGGTCGACTTCCCCGAGCCGTTGCGCCCGATCAGCCCGACCGTCTCGCCGCGGCGGACCTCCAGGTCGACGCCGCGCAGCGCCCAATACTCGTCGTAATATTTGCGCCGGCCGCGCACCAGCATCTGCTTCAGCCGGTCCTGCGGGCGCTTGAAGATGGCGTAGGCCTTGCCCAGCCCTTCGGCGCGGATGACGACAGGGGTCTCCGTGGAGGGATTGGCGGGGGTATCGGTCTCAGACGACATCGGCGAACCCCCGGCGGGTCTTCATGAACCAGAGATAGCCGAGCCACGCCACCACCCAGGCGCCCAGCGTCGCCAGCCCCCAGTCCACCGGCGACGGGATGCGGCCCCAGAACAGCAGGTCCTTCGACTGCTCCAGGATCGCGGTCATCGGGTTCAGGTGCAGGATGGCGCGGAAGCGCTCGGGGATCGCGGTCATCGGATAGAAGATGGGGCTGAGGAACATCAGCACGGTGACGCCCACCCCCACCACCTGCCGGATGTCGCGCAGGAACACGCCGGCGGCGGCGAAGAACCAGCTGAGCCCCAGCGTGGTCAGGCACAAGGGCACCAGCACCAGCGGCAGCAGCAGCGCCGTCAGCGGCGGCAGCCCGGCGACTGCCAAATGGAAGACCACCAGGATGACGAAGCCGATGCCGGCGTTGAACAGCGCCACGGCCAGCGACACCAGCGGCAGGATCTCCAGCGGGAAGACCACCTTCTTGATGTAGCTGACATTCTCCAGCAGCAGGCCGGGCGCCCGGTTCAGGCATTCGCCCAGCACGTTGAACAGGATCAGGCCGGAGAACAGCAGCAGGGCGAATTCGGTGTTGCTCTCCCCCGCTGCGCCGCTGGGCGTCCCCCAGCGCGCCTGGAACACCACCGAGAAGACGAAGGTGTAGACCGCCAGCATCAGGATCGGGTTCAGCACCGCCCAGACGATGCCCAGCATCGACCCGCGGTAGCGGGCGTCGATCTCGCGCCGGGCCAGCCGCAGGATCAGCGACCTGTGGTGCCAGGCGGTCTGGAAAAGGGCAAAGGGACCGGCGCCGAAACCCGCCACCTTGGGGTTTCCCGACTGAGAGTTAAACAATTTAGAGTATTCCCCGTCTGCGGCGGGCCGACCATAACCCCCGCTCCGGCAGCGTTCAAGCGAAAGCATCCCGGCCAAGCGGCAGGGTACCCGTCCTGCCATCCTCCCGGAAAAAAGAACGGGCGGGGGCACAAACCTTCGGTCCCACCCGTTTACCCGAAAGATCGGAGTGCCGGCGATTCCACTCAGGATGGCCTGTTATCCAGAGGGGAAACATTAGAATAAATAGTCAGAACTTTTGAATTCCATGGGCTAATTCTACAGAATACGCAGGGAGCCCATCTCGCATACGTATCAATAAAGACCAAGTGACGATCAAACGCGTCTTCTCTACTTGCAAGATAGAGACATTGAATTCAATGGCGAGTCTGTGTCATCCGCCTCCCACCATTGGAGATCGCACCCGCATACTTGTAAGACCATGGGGTTAGATCCGGATTAGAACTAAAAAAGCCAAACCGATAGGACCATAACAAGGTGTGGGAGACGGCGATTGCCGAATTTGCAGAAGTGACGCATCGACCGTCAAAAAACAGGAAAATCCGAGATGCCCAGCGCAGAGGTGACGCAAAAGGAGGCCGTTGTGTTTCGGAATGCGAAGACCCTGACAGCCGATCACTATGCCGCGTCTTTTCGAAATCATTTCGGAGACGGAGCGGTTCATCGACTTCAGAAGGAGATCGGCTTTGTCGGAAAACGGCTTCTTCGACTCCCCAGCACGGAACGGTCGAGTTTCTTCGATCCCTGGTTCGGGGAAGAGAACGCCCGTCATCTGAGGGTGGTGGCGCAGTCGGTCCGCGGGCTCCCGCAGGACGTTGCCATGGCCACTGCCACCGGCGACACCGCCCCGCGCCGCGCGCCGCGGATCGTCTTCCTGCAGGGGGTGATGCCGCGCAGCGGCACCAACTATCTCCAGAGCCTGCTGGAGTTGCACCCCGACGTGGTGGTCAACCCCTTCGGCATCCGGGAACTGCCCTTCCTGAACACGGTGGAGGACGCGCGCGCCTATGAGGGGCGCTTCCTGCGCCTCTACCGGCGCAACCGGGAATCGTTCCGCGACCTGGAGACTTTCTGCTATATGGTGAGCGGCTTCCTGCGCCGCATCGAAGCCGAGTTTCCAGCGGACAAGACGGTGGTGATCAAGTCGCCCCACACCCGGATGATGCGGTATTTCCCCTACCTGTTCCCGGCGGAGCGCTGCCTGATCGTGCTGCGCGACGGCAAGCGCGCTGTGCAGTCCACCATCGACACCTGGCCGCTGCGCTTCCTGGGCCGGACCTTCGCCGACGTCTGCCGCGAATGGAGCTTCGGCACCGAGGCGGCGCTGGAGGCGCAGAGCCGCATGAGCGCCGATGCCTGCCGGCTGGTCCGCTTCGAGGATGCGGTGGCCGCCCCCGACGGTACGGTCCGCGACGTTATGCGCTTTCTGGAGCTGGAGGAGGGGCGCTATCCGTTCGAGCGGATCGGCGACCTGCCCATCCTGGGATCGTCCCGCGCCTCGCGCAGCAATGGCGAGGTCAGCTGGGCGCCCGTCGAGAAACCCAAGGGCTTCGATCCGTCGAAGCGCCCGATCGAATGGTCGCGCAAGCGTCGGACGGTGTTCGATGCCGTGGCCGGAGACATGCAGAAGAAGGCCGGCTATGCTTCTTGATCCGCTGCTCGACACCCGCCCCGCGGCGAGGGAGCTTCCCGAGCCCGGCCCCGCCACCGATCCCGGAAACGGCTTGCCCGAGATCCTGACCACGCCCGCCCGCCTCACCCACCTGCAAAGGCTGGAGGCGGAGAGCATCCACATCATGCGCGAGGTGGCGGCCCAGTTCCACAAGCCGGTCATGCTCTATTCGGTGGGCAAGGACAGCTCGGTGCTGCTGCATCTGGCGATGAAGGCCTTTTATCCGTCCAAGCCGCCCTTCCCGCTGCTGCATGTCGACACGACCTGGAAGTTCCGGGAGATGATCGAATTCCGCGACCGCACGGCGCAGGATCTCGGCGTCGACCTGATGGTCCACATCAACCGGGAGGGCGTGCGCCAGGGCATCGGCCCCTTCACCCACGGCTCGGCCGTCCACACCGACGTGATGAAGACGCAAGGGCTGAAGCAGGCGCTCGACGCCCACGGCTTCGACGCCGCCTTCGGCGGGGCGCGCCGCGACGAGGAGAAGAGCCGCGCCAAGGAGCGCATCTTCTCCTTCCGCACGGCCACCCACCGCTGGGAGCCGAAGAACCAGCGGCCGGAGCTGTGGAGCCTCTACAACGGGCGCATCCACAAGGGCGAGAGCATCCGCGTCTTCCCGCTGTCGAACTGGACCGAGCTCGACATCTGGCAATACATCCACCAGGAGAACATCCCGGTGGTGCCGCTCTATTTCGCCAAGCCCCGCCCGGTGGTGGAGCGCGACGGCACCCTCATCATGGTCGATGACGACCGGCTGCCCCTGCGGCCCGGCGAGGTGCCGGAGATGGCCTGGGTGCGCTTCCGCACGCTCGGCTGCTATCCGCTGACCGGGGCCGTGCGCAGCACCGCCGCCACCCTGCCCGAGATCATCCGCGAGATGCTGCTGTCCACCAGTTCGGAACGGCAGGGCCGCGTGATCGACCAGGACGCCGCCGCCTCCATGGAGGCGAAGAAGCAGGAAGGCTACTTCTGATGCTGAAGGACCTCGATCCCGTCACCGCTCCCGCCGGCACCTTCCCCGCCAATGCCGCCCCCATGGATGCCGTCAACGAGGTGCAGGAGTATCTGGCCCGCCAGAACGGCAAGGATCTGCTGCGCTTCATCACCTGCGGCTCGGTGGACGACGGCAAGTCGACGCTGATCGGCCGGCTGCTCTACGACTGCAAATGCCTGTTCGAGGACCAGCTGGCCAGTCTGGAGGCGGATTCCGGCCGCTTCGGCACCACCGGGGCAGGCCAGCTCGACCTCGCCCTGCTGGTCGACGGGCTGGCGGCGGAGCGCGAGCAGGGCATCACCATCGACGTCGCCTACCGCTTCTTCACCACCGACCGCCGCAAGTTCATCGTCGCCGACACGCCGGGCCACGAGCAGTACACCCGCAACATGGTCACCGGCGCCTCGACCGCTGACGCCGCGGTTCTGCTGGTCGACGCGCGCAAGGGCGTGCTGACCCAGACCCGGCGCCACAGCACCATCGTCTCGCTGCTGGGCGTGCGCCATGTCGTGCTGGCGGTCAACAAGATGGACGCCGTCGGCTGGGACCGCGAGACCTTCGAGCGCATCGCCGCCGACTACCGCGTCTTCGCCCAGCGCATCGGCATCACCGATGTCACCTGCATCCCGGTCTCGGCGCTGACCGGCGACAACGTCACCAAGCCGTCGGACGCCATGGCCTGGTACGGCGGCCCCACCCTGCTCGGCCATCTGGAGAGCGTCGATGCCGCTGCGGAGGAGAAGCTCGGCTCCTTCCGCATGGCGGTGCAATGGGTGAACCGGCCGAACCAGGATTTCCGCGGCTTCAGCGGCACGGTGGTGGGCGGCGCAGTGCGCGTCGGCGACGAGGTCGCCATCCTGCCCGGCGGGCGGACCAGCCGGGTGGCGCGGATCGTCACCATGGACGGCGATCTGGAGACGGCGCTTCCCGGACAGGCCATCACCCTGGTGCTGGCCGACGAGGTCGACGCCAGCCGCGGCGACATGATCGTCGCCGCCGCCGGCCGGCCGGAGGTGGCCGACCAGTTCGCGGCCCATGTGGTGTGGATGGACGAGCAGCCGCTGCTGCCCGGCCGCTCCTACCTGCTGCGGGCCGGCACGGCGACGGTCGGCGCCCAGGTGACGGAGCTGAAGCACACCATCAACGTCAACACCCAGGAGCATGCCGCCGCCAAGCATCTGGATCTCAACGACGTCGGCTTCTGCAACCTGGCGCTCGACCGGCCGATCCCGTTCGACGCCTATGCCGACAGCCGCGAGACCGGCAGCTTCATCCTGATCGACCGGCTGACCAACGCCACCGCCGGCTGCGGCATGATCCGCTTCCCCCTGCGCCGGGCCTCCAACATCCACCGCCACGCCTCGAAGGTGGACAAGGCGGCGCGGGCGGGGGACTTGCAGAAGCCCTGCGTGCTGTGGTTCACCGGCCTGTCCGGCTCCGGCAAGTCCAGCGTCGCCGACCGGTTGGAGCAGGAACTGCACCGTCTCGGCCGCCGCACCATGATCCTGGACGGCGACAATGTCCGCCACGGCCTGAACAAGGATCTGGGCTTCACCGACGAGGACCGGGTGGAGAACATCCGCCGCGTCGCCGAGGTGTCGAAGCTGATGGTGGAAGCCGGGCTGATCGTGCTGGTCAGCTTCATCTCCCCCTTCCGCGAGGAGCGCCGCATGGCGCGCTCCCTGTTGGAGGACGGCGAGTTCCTGGAGATCTTCATGGACACGCCGCTGGAGGTCTGCGAGGCCCGCGACCCCAAGGGGCTGTACAGGAAGGCGCGTGCCGGCCAGCTCCCCCACTTCACCGGCATCGACAGCGCCTACCAGCCGCCGGAAGCGCCGGAGATCACGCTGAAGGGTGGCGAACACGGCACCGACGAGATGGTCGCCCAGGTGATCGGGGAGCTGCGGCGCCGGGGGGTGATCTGATCCTCTTTCCATGGCGATTTCAAAGGGCGGCTTCAGGCCGCCCTTTTTCTTTTCCCGGCCCCGGCTCTTCGCCGTGCCGCACAGGATCATGCTTGAACGGGAGCCGTAGAACGAACGGCAGCAATGAAGAATTTCGCGCCAGCATCCACTTTATTGCGGAAGCATATCCAATATTATCCCACAATAAGAAAGACAAGAAACCTCCGTGTAATCGCAAAAGTTGAAATTCAAGTTTCATAGGCTTGAGATCTGTCGGGAAGTCGGTGATTTCCCTTATATCTTGCATATTCTGGTATTACGTTTTGTTAACGTGACCGTGGCAATTCATTCTTTTGGCGCCGGCGGAGTGACCTTCCGGCCGCTCGTTCCGCCCCCACGAGAGTACGATGAAACTTTCCAGCAAGATCCTGCTGCCGGTCCTGGTCCTGTCCACCGTCTCCGCGGCCATCGGCGGCACATCCGTGTGGGGGCTGAACCGCATCGCTTCCGCCAATCAGGCCCTGATCCAGATGGACCGGATGGTCCTGACCGCGTCGGAACTGCGGTCGATCAGCCGCGCCCTGCAGCGCGATGCCCTGAACCTCATTTCCGAAGACGCCGCGGCGCAGGCGGCCACCGGCGAGCGGTTCGGCGCGCGCATCGCCGAAATGGCGGAAAAGAACCGCCGGCTCGACCAGCTTCTCGCCGCCTCGGGCAATCCGGCCGCCGGCCGGGTCGGCCCGCTGCAGGTCAAGGTCATGGACGCGCTGACCAGGACGCGCGACCTCACCCTGGCGGGGCAGGACGATGCCGCCGCCGCTCTGTTCCGCAGCGAGGTGCGCAGCAGCGAGCGTGCGGCCTCCGCCCTGACCGACCCCATCATCGAGACGGGAACGGAGCGGATCGCCCAACTCACCGACGAGGTGGAGGCAACCGAGAGCTTCGTGAAGACCGCCGTCGTGGCGGTCGGGCTGATCGGCATCCTCATCGGCGCCCTGCTGTCCCTGGTGATCGCCCGCCGCAGCGTCGTGGAGCCGCTGGCCCGCCTGACGGCGAGCATGGGACGCCTTGCCCGCAAGGACTATGGTGTCGACCTGTCGGATGCGGCGCGCAGCGACGAGGTCGGGGCCATGGCCACCGCTGTCGTCACCTTCCGCGACGCGCTGCAGACCGCCGACCGGCTGGAGGCGGAGCAGGCGGCCGACCGCGCCGCCAAGGAGCGCCGCACCGCCGAGGTCGAGCGCCTCGTCCGCCATTTTGAAGCGACCGTGGGCGGCATCCTGCGCACGCTGTCCTCCGCCGCCACCGAGCTGAGCCAGACGGCGCACAGCATGTCGGGCATCGCCGAACAGACCAATGCCCGCGCGTCCGCCGCTGCCGGAACGGCGGTCGAGGCCTCGTCCAACGTCCAGGCCGTCGCGGCGGCGACGGAGGAGCTGACCGCCTCCATCACCGAGATCAGCGGACAGGTGTCGCGCTCCACCGCCATCGCCGACCAGGCGGTGGGCGAGGCGCAGCAGACCAACGCCCAGGTCCAGGGGCTGGTCGAGCAGGCGCAGCGCATCGGCGAGATCGTGCAGATGATCAACAACATCGCCACCCAGACCAACCTTCTCGCCCTCAACGCCACCATCGAGGCGGCGCGCGCCGGTGAGGCTGGCAAGGGCTTCGCAGTGGTGGCCTCGGAGGTGAAGAGCCTCGCCAACCAGACGGCCAAGGCGACGGAGGACATCGGCACCCAGATCGCCTCGATGCAGGGCGCCACCAACGGCGCGGCCCAGGCGATCGGCGGCATCAGCCGGACCATCGCGACGATCAGCGAGGTCGCCACCTCCATCGCCTCCGCCATCGAGGAACAGGGCGCGGCGACGGCCGAGATCGCCCGCAACGTTCAGGAGGCCTCCAGCGGCACCGCGTCGGTCAGCGCCAACATCGGCGGCGTCAGCGAGGCGGCGGCCCAGACCGGCGCCGCGGCCAGCCAGGTGCTGGGCGCCTCGGGCGAACTGGCGCGCCAGTCGGAACTGCTGCGCCAGGAGGTGGAAACCTTCCTGAGCGGCATCCGCGCCGCCTGACCTGCGACGATACCGGGGCGGGAACGCTCAACCCGCCTCCTCCACCATCTCCCGTTCCCTATTCCTCGAACTCGCCACGGCTGGCGAGTGCCGCGGCGTCCCGCGCGTCATGGAGGACGCGGACGATGACCACCGCATCCGGCAGCGGCCGATAATAGATCGCGTAGGCACGATGGAAGCTCACCCGCAGACCGGCAGCGAGCTCGTCGCGGGCGGCCCCCGATAAAGGGAAGCGACACAAGGGCTGAAGCGTGGCTTCGATGGCCCGGATGAAACCGGTTGCCACCGTTTCGGAGGACTCTGCCGCCACATGGGCCCAGAGTTCGGCGAGATCGGCTTCCGCCGCCTCCGTCAGGCGGAGCGGGAGCGGGCGGATAATGCTTTTCCCCGTTCGGCGATCCGGTCGGCATCGAAGTCCGTCAGGCGCCCTTCGGCAAGATCGGCCATGCCCCGGTCGATGTCCGCCTTTAGCGACGCGAACTCCTGGCGCTGCAGGGCGCGCTTCACGGCCCAGTCGCGCAGCGCCTCGCGGATGACCTCACTGCTCGACGCATAGTCGCCGCCAGCAACGGCGCCCTTCACGGCTGCCGCCATGGCGGCCGGCAATGTGATGGTCAGACGTTCGATCTCGGCCATGACGACTCCTCATGGAATACTTGATCATACTTGATCATACTTATCGAGACCGTCAACCCACCCCTTCCACCATCTCCCGCGCCCGCCGCAGGTCGATGACGAAGTCGCGATAGGCCTGCTCCGCCGCCTCCCCGGCCGGCAGGCGCAGCAGGTAGGACGGGTGGACGGTGACGAAGCCGTTCCAATCCCCCAATCCCCTTTGGCCGAACCCCATCGGGCCGCGCTCCCGCAGGACCGAGACGCTGCGCCCGGTCAGCGCGAGGGCCGCGGTGGCGCCCAGCGTCACCACCAGCCGCGGACGGACGAAGGACAGCTCCTTCATCAGCCACCAGCGGTAATGCTTCACCTCGCCGGCGGTCGGCGACTGGTGCAGGCGGCGCTTGCCGCGGGCGACGAACTTGAAATGCTTCACCGCGTTGGTCAGGTAGGCGGCGCGGCGCTCGATCCCGGCCTCCTCCAGCGCGCGGCTCAGCAGCTGGCCGGCCGGACCGACGAAGGGCCGGCCCTCCAAATCCTCCTGGTCGCCCGGCTGCTCGCCGACGATGGCGATGACGGCCCCCTCCGGCCCCTCGCCCAGCACCGCCTGCGTCGCCCCCGGCACCAGAGGATCGGCGGCCCGGATGATGCGGTTCAGTTCCGCCAGCGTCGCCGGCTCCTGCCGGGCCATGGCGGCGACGGCCTTGTCGGGGTTGCGGCGGCGCGGGGCCGCGGCCTCCGCCTCGATCATCGCCTGGACGCGGGCGGGGGCGGAGCGGATCATGGCCGGAATGGCGGCGGCTTCCGGCAGGTTGGCCCAGTATTTCCGCGGCATCTCCGCCCGCATCGCGGTGGGGTTCACCCGCGCCGGGTTGAAGGTGCTCTCGTAATAGCGCTGCCAGCCCTCGGCGAAGCGGTCGTCGCGGTCGAGCCCCTCCGGCCTCAAAGCCGCCGGCCCGATTGTCAGCGACCGCCGGTCCCAATGCAGCGATCCCACCGGCGTCAGGATGGTCCAGACCAGACTCTCGAAGCGCTCGACGAAGAAGGGGGCGGTGGCCTCGACGATGAAATGGTCGGGCTCGAACCACGCGACGTAACGTTCCGCCCCATTGGGGTCGCGCACCTCGCGGAAGCGCAGGAAGGCGTGCATCTTGTGCAGGTCGCGCCGCACCGCCTTGTCCAGCAGCGCCAGCCGGTGCACCAGCGGGTCGGCATGGTGGTCGAGCATGTCGCGCTCCCCCCGCAGCACCCGCCGGACCAGCCGGTGGAGCAGGGCGTAGCGTTCCGGATCACGGTGGCAGACCACGCTTTCGATCAGCGCTCCCACCGGGCGCGGCAGCGGAACCGGCGGCGCGTCCGCCGGCAAGGGGGCGGCATCCCCGAACAGCGACGGTGCCTCCCCGCCGCTCCAATCCACCTCATCAGGCTCCACGCCCAGGGCGACCAGCCCGCGCAGCGTACGGCGGAAGCCGTCCAGGTCGGCGCCGCCCTTCAGTTCGACGCGATGCATGATTCAGAACCTCAGAACAGGCTGAGCTGCTTGGGCGGCGCCACCAGCCTTTGCCGCAGGTCGGCGCGGTCGGTCAGCCCGCCCGGATGGTGGTCGGCGGCGATCAGGAAGGCGCGCGCCCGCTTCAGCCCCGACGACAGCCGCGCCACATCCTCCAGCCGCAAGGTGGTGTGGCGCCGCGCCTCGACGATCTTGTCGACCGCCCGCGCCCCCAGCCCCGGCACGCGCAACAGCATCTCGCGGTCGGCACTGTTGACGTCGACCGGGAAGCGCTCGCGGTTCTTCAGGGCCCAGGCCAGCTTGGGGTCGATGCCGAGGTCCAGCATCCCGCCCTCGCCCCCGGCGGCGATCTCCTCCACCGTGAAGCCGTAATAGCGCAGCAGCCAGTCGGCCTGGTACAGCCGGTTCTCGCGCTGCAGCGGCGGCGGCTTGGCCGGCAGGGCGGAGCTGGCCTCCGGGATCGGGCTGAAGGCCGAATAATAGACCCGGCGCAGCCCATAGCGGCGATAGAGCGTGTCGCTGGTCTCCAGCACCGACAGATCGGTGGAGGCATCGGCGCCGACGATCATCTGGGTGCTCTGCCCGGCAGGGGAGAAGCGGCGCTTTTCCTCCTTGGCCTCCAGGATGCGCTCGCCCACCTGCCCCATCACCGCCTTGATCGCGCCGCCGTCCTTCTCCGGCGCGAACTCCTTCAGGCTGCGGTCGGAGGCCAGTTCCAGGTTGATCGACAGCCGATCGGCCCACAGCCCGGCCTGCTCGATCAGCCAGGGGCTGGCCTCCGGGATCGTCTTCAGGTGGATGTAGCCGGCGAAGCCATGGTCGCGCCGCAGCGTGCGCGCCACCAGCATCAGCTGCTCCATCGTGTAATCGGGCGAGCGGATGATGCCGGAGGACAGGAACAGCCCTTCGATGCAGTTGCGCTTGTAGAAGCCCAGCGTCAGCCGGACCACCTCATCGACGCTGAACCGCGCGCGGCGCACGTTGGAGGAGCGGCGGTTGATGCAGTAGGCGCAGTCGAACAGGCAGTAGTTGGTCAGCAGGATCTTGAGCAGCGAGACGCAGCGCCCGTCCGGCGTATAGGCGTGGCAGATGCCGGCCCCGGTGGTCGAGCCGATGCCGTCCGGCCCGCCCGTCCGCCGCTTGGCGCCCGAGGACGCGCAGGAGGCGTCGTACTTCGCCGCGTCGGCCAGAATCCCGAGCTTTTCGAGCAGCGCGTCGTTCACCGTGGAGGCTTCCCTCTCTCTTGAAGATGTTCGCAATATGTTCTTTTGAAAGCAAAAGGCAAGCCGAATGGCGGGGGCAAAATCGCGCCTCCGGCCCGTCCCTTCAGCCCTGCCGCATCGCCTCGCCCAGCTCCCGCAGCACGCCGTCCCAGTCGCCCGGCGCGCCCTGCTGGAACAGCCGGACCGACGGATACCAGACCGTGTCGCGGCGCCCCTGCATCCAGCGCCAGTCGGCGGCGTGGGGAAGCAACGCCCAGGTCGGGTGCCCCAACCCGCCGGCGAGATGGACGGTCGAGTTGTCCACCGACACCACCAGATCCATGGCGGTGATCAGCGCCGCCAGCCCGTCGATGTCGGCCCAGGCATCCAGCCCCGGATCGGCGATGCCGGCGGCGGCGGCCTCCGCGGCGACGTCGCCATATTGCAGGCTGACCAGTTTGACATCCGTCCCGTCCAGTGCCCCGGCCAGCCGGTCGAGCGGGATGGAGCGCAGATGCCCGACCGAGGCGTTCTTGCTGCTCCAGGAAAGCCCGACCAGCCGATATCCATGTCCATGGCCGTCCCCGATCCGCTGCCGCAGTTCCGCCACCCGCCCGGGATCGGCCTTCAGGAAGGGAGGCTGGCGGCCGGCGAAATCCTCCATCCGCCGGCGCATCAGGCGCGGCAGGCTGCCGGCCGGGATTTGCGCGACCACGTCCGGCGCGGTCAGCCGGCGGCTCAACGGTTCGCTGCGCGCAACCACGGTGACACCGGGCAGGCCGCGGGCAAACAGCGGGGCCAGCCGCGCGTCGCAGTCCAGCACCACCCGCATGCCTTCCCCGGCCAGCTGTGGGATCAGGCTGGCGAACATCACCTCGTCGCCCAGCCCCTGTTCGCCCCACACCAGCAGGCTGCCGTCGCCCCGCCCGCCATCGGCCAAGGGCTGCCCGTCCCAAAGCGGCTGGGGAAATCCGACCCGCGGGAACCGGCCGGAGGCCACGGCCCAACCCTGTTCATACTCGTCCCACCCCTCCGCCAGCCGGCCGAGCGTCAGCAGGGCGATGGAGCGGTTGAAGCGGGCCTGAGCGTGGTTGGCCGGGTCGGCCTGCATCGCCTGGTCATAGGCGTCCAGCGCGTTCCCGGCATCTCCCCGCGCCATCAGGGCGGAGCCCAGCGTGTTCCAGCCCGTGGCGAAGCCGGCGTCCGCCGCGACCGCGGCCCGCGCGTCCTGCTCCGCCCGCTCCAGCCTTCCCAGCTTCAGCCAGCCGTCGGCGCGGTTGTTCAGCAGCACGGGATTTCCCGGCAGCAGGACCAGCCCGCGGCCATAGCCGGCCACCGACTCCGCAAGGGAGTCCCCCTGCCGCCCCAGGCCCTTCAGTCGGTTGGCAAGCTCGTTCCACAGGACGGGGTCGTGGGGCGCGAGCGTCACGGCGATGCGTGCGGCCTCCGCCGCCCGCTCCGGCAGCCCCTCCCCCGCCAGCAGCGTGGCCAGGGTGGTGAACGACCAGGCATCCGACAGGTTTCCCAGGGCGATCATGCCGCGACGGTGGATGGCCAGGGCGGCGCCATTTCGCCCCGCCCCCTGCTCCATGGCGGCAAGCCGCAGCAGCGCCTTGGGGGACGCCGGCTCCAGCATCAGCACCGTGCGGAAGCCGTCCCGCGCCCTCGAAGCCTGCCCCTGCGCCTCGCACAGCAGCGCACGGTTCAGGTGGAGGTCGGCATGGAGCGGCGCCGCCGTCAGCAGTGCCTCATACTGCTCCTTGGCCTCGGCCAGCCGTCCCAGATCCTGGAGCAATCCCGCCAGTTGGAAGCGTGTCCCCGCCTCGTCCGGCCGCAGGGTGACGGCATGGGCGTAATGCCGGGCGGCCCGGTCGGGCCGGTTCAGCGCGGCCTGGATCCGCGCCAGATTGACATGGAAATCGGCGACGTCGGGAGTGACGGCGATGGCCTGCGCGATCCGGCCTGCGGCGTCCTCCGGCCGGCCGGTCAGCGCTGCCAGGATGCCCCATAGGTGAAGCGCATGGGGATGGCCGGGGGCGGCATCGAGGATGCGGCGATACAGGATATCGGCTTCGTCGAAGCGCCCGGCCTCCTGATGATCCAGCGCTGCGATCAGCGCTTCCTGCAATGTTGCCATGGCCTCTTATAGGATGGGGGAAATCGCCGGTCCAGGCCCCGTCCAGGCCCGGCCCCCTTGGGGCGCAAATTGTGCGGGTGCCGTCTTGACAGGAAAGCGGGACAGGGCCACGTGCTCATCACCTGGATCCGGGCCCCTCTGGCGACTTAGACGTGGTCGCGATGTCGGATCTCTTCACCTGCTTTTGCGCCGACGGGCGTGACCGCACTTGGAGGGACTGATGTCCTCACCCCTTGGAGCATCGCTGAGATGCCGCCCCCGGCTTCCGGCCCTTCCCGCTCCCGCCGCTTCCCCGACGCGCGCTGCCCCTCCGGCGCGCGGCCGCACCCTTGCGCCGCTTCGGGCAGTCGGCGCCGGCAGCGGAACCTTTCTTTCAACCTCTTCATGAAGACGAGCATCGCCATGGACCACACCGAACGCCAGATCATCGACGACTTGTTCGCCAAGCTGCATCAGGCCGAGGCGCAATCCGGCCCGCGCGATCCCGAGGCCGAGGCGCTGATCCGCGAACGGATCGCCCGCCAGCCGGCCGCCCCCTATCTGATGGCGCAGGCCATCGTGATGATGGAGCAGGCGCTCGCCGCCTCCCAGGGCCGCAACGAGGAGCTGGAGCGTCAGCTGCGCGAGCGTCCCGCCCCTGCCGCCGCCCCGGCCCAGTCCGGCGGTGGCGGTCTGTTCGGCAGCCTGTTCGGCGGCGCCAGCCGTCCCGCTCCGCAGCCGTCATATCCGGCGGCGGCCCCGGCTGCCGCCGCCATGCCGTCCGGTTCGCCGGCCGGTTCGCCCTGGGGCCGTCCGCCGGCTGCTCCCGGCACTCCCGTCTACGGCGACCCGCGCGTCGCCGGCTATGCCCAGCAGCCGCGGGCCGGCGGCGGCTTCATGGCCGGCGCCATGCAGACGGCGGCCGGCGTCGCCGGCGGCATGCTGATCGGCAGCGCGCTGTCCAGCATGTTCTCCGGCGGCGAGGCGGTGGCGGCTGAGGCCGCGACCGCCGCCACCGATGCGGCCACCGCCGCCACCGACCATGTCGAACAGACGGTCGAGGACAGCGGCTGGGGCGATTTCGGCGGCGAAGAGGAGCTCTGAGCCCCGCACCGGTTCGCGGGAGAAGGCCCGCGGGAGGGAGGCGGCCCGCCCTCCTTCCGCGGCCCGGGTTTCTTCAGGCGCCCGGTTTTCTCAGGCCTTCACGATGCGGTCGGCGAAGCCCTCGATGCCCTCCACGGTCCGCATCGCGTTGCGGGTGTCGACCACCAGCGGGCAATGGGCGGCGAGGCTTGGATAGTCGATGCCGTCATGGTCGGTGACGATCACCGCCGCGTCGAACCTCGCTAGCGTTTCCGGTTCCCAGGCGATGGAGGTCCGGCCGGCGAGCGCCGCATGCTCGCGGGTGACCGGCAGCACCGGGATGAAGGGGTCGTGGTAGTCGACCGCCGCCCCGCGCTCCAGCAGCATCTCCATCAGCCGCAGCCCCGGCGACTCACGGCTGTCGTCGACGTTCTTCTTGTAGGCCATGCCGACCAGCAGGATGCGCGACCGGCTGAGCCCGATGCCGGAGCGGCGGTCGAGCGCCAGGGCGAGGCGGTCCACCACATGGCGCGGCATCATCGTGTTGACCTCGCCCGCCAGTTCGATGAAGCGGGTGGAGATCTGGTACTCGCGCGCCTTCCAGGTCAGGTAGAAGGGGTCGATCGGGATGCAGTGGCCGCCCAGGCCTGGGCCGGGATAGAAGGGCATGAAGCCGAAGGGCTTGGTCTTCGCCGCCTCGATCACCTCCCAGATGTCGATGCCCATCGGCTCGAAGACGATCTTCAGCTCGTTCACCAGGGCGATGTTGACGGAGCGGAAGATGTTCTCGGTCAGCTTGGTCGCCTCCGCCGCCCGCGTGCCGGAGACGGGGACCACCTGCGGCACCACCTGCTCGTAGAGCGCCACCGCCAGCCGCCGCGCCCCCTCGTCGTCGCCGCCGACCACCTTGGGGATGGTGCTGGTGGTGAAGGTGATGTTGCCGGGATCCTCGCGCTCGGGCGAATAGGCCAGGAAGAAATCCCGCCCGCTGGCCAGCCCGGTCTCCTCCAGGATCGGCCGCATCACCTCGTCGGTGGTGCCGGGCCAGGTGGTCGATTCCAGCACCACCAGCTGGCCCGGCCGCAGCCTGTCGCGGATCAGGCGGGTGGAAGCCTCGACGAAGCTCAGGTCCGGTTCGCGCTGCGGCGACAGCGGGGTGGGGACGCAGACGATCACGGCGTCGCAGGCGGCGAATGCGTCGGCATCGGTCGTCGCCCGGAACCGCCCGGTCGCCACCGCCCCGGCGATGCGCCCGTCGGCGATCTGCCGGATGTAGGAGCGCCCGCCGTTCAGCGCCGCCGCCTTGGCCGGGTCGATGTCGAAGCCGGTGACCGTGAAGCCGGCGCCCGTCAGCGCCAGGGCCAGCGGCAGCCCGACATAGCCGAGCCCGATCACCGCCACCCGCGCGCTGCGGCCGCGATAGGCGCTTTCCAGAGACCGGATGTCGGGTGCGGTGTCCGCTGTGCTCATCATGCCGTTCCGTTTGAAAGGACTGGGCCGCCCGGACGGGCATCCCGTCTGCAGCAGCCGAATGTGTGACGGCCGGCACGGCTTTGCGCAACCCTCCGTTCCGTATGGGGTGCGGGGATCGGAAACTCTGGCACCGGGATGGCGAAGGGTGCCAATTTGCCGGGAAACGACGGATCCCGCCCGCCATGACGCAGCATTTCCCGCCCCTCCTGCCCCAGCAGATCGCCCCGGTGGACGAGCGCCAGTCGGCGCTGACCGCCCGCCACCTGGGCGGCGATCCCGCGGTGCTCTACGGTTACTTCATGGCGCTCCGCGAGGAGAGCGACCGGGCGCTCGCCGGCCTGCCGCCGGCCGGCGGCAAGCCCTATCCCTATGGCCGCTGCGAGGAGATCACCCGCGACCTCTTCGCCCGCCTGTTGCAGCGTCTGGCCCAGCCGGCCGGCCCGGTGGAGCGCGCGCTGCGCGCCTTCGTCGAGGAGGGCGGCGTGCTGCAAAGCGTCTGGGGCGTCCTGCGCGAGCAGTATTTCCAGAACGCGCTGCAGATCGGCGCGCTCTATGTCGACGTGTCGAACGACACGGTGGTGGTTACCAAGCCGAAGGTGGAGATCCTGCCCATCGAGTCCTCCGGCCTGGTGCCGGTGCGCGACCTCGACCATTTCCGGCAGACGGCGGAGCGCTATTGGGGGGCGACGCTCTACGCCAACCATCTGGCCCCGACCCTGGCTCCCCTGCTGCCGGTCCTGTCGGTCAGCCCCGGCCGGCTGGCGCCCGGCCTGCAATCGGCCTGCGACTACATGATCGGGCTGATGTGCCGCGACCGCTTCCGGGGTGCCGAACGCTGGCTGGAGACCGCCCCCGCCCCGCCCGCGGAACTCGCCGCCGCCTGTCTCGCCACCATCCCCGCCGACCTGCGTCCGCTGACCGGCCAGCCCCGGCTGGAGGCGGTGGCCGCCTGCCGCCGCGCGCGGGAAGCCGCCTGCTGGGCCGACCCCGACTGGCGCACCGCCCGCGTGCTCGACTATCTGCGGCTCATGCGCGGGGCGGGGAGTTAAGTCCCTCCCCCGCCCTCAAGCCTGCTCCCTTTACAGCCGGTCCGTGCCGAAGGTGTCGCAGGCCTCGATCCGGCCGCTTTCCAGGCCGGTGCGGAACCAGCGGACGCGCTGGGCGGAGCTGCCGTGGGTGAAGCTGTCGGGGCTGACGGTGCCGCTCGCCTGACGTTGCAGGCGGTCGTCGCCGATGGCACTGGCGGCGGTCAGCGCCTCTTCGACGTCGCCGGGCTCCAGCATGCGGCGGTCGCGGTTGGCGTGGTTGCCCCAGAGTCCGGCGAAGCAGTCGGCCTGCAGTTCCAGCCGCACCGACAGGGCGTTGGCGTCGGCCGGGTTGCGTGCCCGCTGCTGCGCCGCCTGCACCTGCTCGGAAATGCCCAGCAGGGTCTGCACATGGTGGCCGACCTCATGGGCGATGACATAGGCCTGGGCGAAGTCGCCCGGCGCCTGGAAGCGGTCGCGCAGCTCGCGGTAGAAGCCGAGGTCGATGTAGAGCTTCTGGTCCATCGGGCAGTAGAAGGGCCCCATCGCCGCCTGGGCCCGGCCGCAGCCCGACGACACCGTGCCGGTGAACAGCACCAGCGTCGGGTCCTGGTACTGGCGCCCCATCTGCTGGAACAGGCCCCGCCAGGTGTCCTCGGTGTCCGCCAGCACGACGGAGACGAAGCGCTTCAACTCGTCGTCGGCTTGGCTGCGCGGGGCGGCCTCGCCGATCTGCGTCCGCCCGGCCGTGCTCCGGTCCGCCGGGTCGCCGCCGTTGAGCAGGACCGTCGGGTCGACGCCCAGCACCACCGACACCAGCAGCAGCACGACGACCCCGCCGATGCCCAGCCCGCCCTTGCCGATGCGGATGCCGCCCCGGCCTCCCCCGCCGAAACCTCCCCCTCCCTGGCCGCGCCGGTCCTCGACATTCTCGCTTTCCCGTCCGCCCTGCCACCGCATCGCCGCCCTCCTTCCGGCCATCCTTCGTGATGGACCGGTGGAGACGAAACCATGGGGCCGCCCGCGCGTTCCCTGGAGGCTCCTTAGCCAGAAGGAGAGCCAGAAGGAGGAGATGAGCGGAGCAACTTGAAAAAACCTCTCCCCACCCCCATCTCGGGACATGGCCGACACCGCATTCGCGGTGCGCTTCCCTGCCCCCTCCGGTTCATCGAGGGGGAGCTTTCCTCGGGGAACGCCGGTCTTTTGGGGGCATGCCCGTTCCGGGGCCGGTCCCGCTTATCGGAGCCTTGCCGGGCGGTGTCCGCCGCAACGGCTCCCGTTTCAAGACGCCACACTCACAAAGAGCCGGCCGGCCCCCGAGTCCATCGGTCCGCCCATCCGGCCTGGAGGATTTTCATGACGACCCCGATCCTGTCGACCGCTTCCCATTCCACCGGCCATTTCGCCGCCCAGTCCGCGCTTGCGCCGGCTCATCTGGCCGCCACCCGCCGTTCCACCCACTCCTCTGCCGGCCATTTCGCCGCAGTTGACGGCAAAAAGTCGGATTTCCGCTCCAATCCGGAGCCGTCCGGCTTGACCCGGGGCGAACTGCGGCAGATTGTGCTCGACATCCTGGGCTGAGACTCTCGGCCCGGGCTCGTCCCTTTCTACCCCTCCACAGCCATAGGAGATCACCATAGCCAAGCTCTACGACGCGGACCCCGTCCGCGAAGGCCCGCGCCTCAACCGTGAAATCACCGCCCGGATGGTCCGCCTCGTCGGCGCCGACGGCGAGATGGTCGGCGTGGTGCCGCTCCGCCAAGCGCTGGAAGCCGCCGCAGATGCCGACCTCGACCTCGTCGAAGTGGCGCCCCAGGCGGATCCGCCTGTCTGCAAGATCCTCGATTACGGCAAGTTCCGCTTCGAGGAGCAGAAGAAGGCCAACGAGGCGCGGAAGAAGCAGAAGATCATCGAGCTGAAGGAAATCAAACTTCGGCCGAACATCGACGATCACGATTACGACGTGAAGATGCGCTCCGCCATCCGCTTCATCGAGGAAGGCGACAAGGTCAAGATGACCATGCGCTTCCGCGGTCGCGAGATGGCGCACCAGGATCTCGGTCTGAACGTGCTCGTCCGCGTGCGCGACCAGCTCCAGGACATCGCCAAGGTCGAGCAGATGCCCCGGGTCGAAGGCCGCATGATGGTCATGGTGCTGGCCCCGCGCTGAGCGCGGGTCCGGTCCTTGCCAAGGGGACCATGCGGGGCGGTCCGCCGCCCCGCCCCTTTTTCCCACCTCCTTTCCCTCTCTTTTCCCGTTGCCGGACCCTTTTCCGACCGGCCCCGGTCCCGACGATTGAAAATCCCTTCTCGGATTGCCCGAGGGCTCTTTCAGGAATATTTCGCGTGATGCGGCGGAATAATACCTGACTATTCGCATTGGGTTATTGACCCTGTCGGCATCGACCGCGGATCATCGGGAGCCTTGTTTCCTCTCCCCTCCCGTGTCCCGGAAAGTCGTTGTTATGAAGGTTGAACACGCCACGTCCGCCTGGGAGCCCATCTCCGGTGAGCGGCGGTTCCAGCTGCTGGTCGACAGCGTCGGCGATTACGCGATCTATCTGCTCGATCCGAACGGGATCGTCAGCAGCTGGAATTCCGGGGCCGCGCGCTTCAAGGGCTATACCGCCGACGAGATCATCGGCCGGCATTTCTCCAGCTTCTACACGGACGAGGACCGCGCCGCCGGGGTGCCGCAGCGGGCGCTCGCCACCGCCTTGAACGAGGGCCGCTTCGAGGCGGAGGGCTGGCGCGTCCGCAAGGACGGCACCCGCTTCTGGGCCAGCGTGGTGATTCGCGCCGTTCGCGACGAGACCGGCACGCTGATGGGCTTCGCCAAGGTCACCCGCGACATCACCGAACGCAGGATCGCCGAGGAGGCACTGCGGCGCAGCGAGGAGCAGTTCCGCCTGCTGGTGCAGGGCGTGGTCGACTACGCGATCTTCATGCTCGACACCACCGGCCGCATCAGCAGCTGGAATGCGGGCGCGGCGCGGATGAAGGGCTACGGCGCCGACGAGATCATCGGCCGGCATTTCTCCAGCTTCTACACGGACGAGGACCGCGCCGCCGGAATGCCGCAGCGGGCGCTCGCCACCGCCTTGAACGAAGGCCGCTTCGAGGCGGAAGGCTGGCGCGTCCGCAAGGACGGCACCCGTTTCTGGGCCAGCGTCGTCATCGACGCCATCCGCGACGAGAGCGGGGTCCTGCGCGGCTTCGCCAAGATCACCCGCGACATCACCGAACGCCGCAAGGCCCAGGAGGCGCTGGACGAGGCGCGCGAGGCCCTGGCCCAGGCGCAGAAGATGGAGGCGGTCGGCCAGCTGACCGGCGGCGTCGCCCACGATTTCAACAACCTGCTGCAGGCGATCAGCAGCAGCCTGGAACTGATCGAACAGCGGCTGGAAGCCGGCCGCACCGACATCGCGCCCTTCGCCGCCACCGCGCGCGCCGCGGTGGATCGTGCCTCCACCCTGACCCGGCGCCTGCTGGCCTTTGCCCGGCGCCAGCCGCTGAAGCCGGAGCGCGCCGACCTGAACGCGCTGGTGGCGGGGCTGTGGGACCTGCTGCGTCGGTCGGTCGGCGAGACGATCCGGCTGGAGCGCCGGCTGGAGGAGCCGCTGTGGCCGGTCCATGCTGACGTGAACCAGATCGAAAGCGCCCTGCTGAACCTGGTCATCAACGCCCGCGACGCCATGCCCGGCGGCGGAACCGTGACGGTGGAGACCGCCAATGCCAGCTTCGCCGCAGCCGACCTCGTCAACGATCCCGGGGTGGCGCCCGGCGATTATGTGGCGATGACCGTGCGCGACAGCGGGACCGGCATGCCGCCGGACGTGCTGGCCCGCGTCTTCGAGCCCTTCTTCACCACCAAGCCGATCGGCCAGGGCACCGGCCTGGGGCTGAGCCAGCTCTACGGCTTCGCCCGCCAGTCCGAGGGCTTCGTCCGCATCGACAGCGCGGTCGGCCGGGGCACGGCGGTGCATCTGTGCCTGCCGCGCGATCATGCCGCTTCCGCCCCCGTCTCCGACGAGGGAACCGCACCGGCCGAAATCCCCGTCCCGCCGCCGGGACGGGCCGGGGCCGGCCGGGGCACCGTGCTGGTGGTGGAGGACGAGGAGCTGGTCCGCATGCTGCTGGTCGAGGTGCTGGAGGGCGACGGCTACACCACGCTGGAGGCCGCCGACGGCACCGAGGCGCTCGCCTGGCTGGGCGAAGCCGGAGCGGTCGACCTTCTGGTGACCGATGTCGGGCTGCCCGGCCTGAACGGCCGCCAGCTGGCGGAGATGGCGCAGGCGCGCGATCCCGACCTGAGGGTGCTGTTCCTGACCGGCTATGCCTTCCAGGCATTGGACGACCGGCCCGGCGACGGCGCCGATGGGCTGGGCCGCAACACGCGGGTGCTGGTCAAGCCGGTGGCGGTCGACGCTTTCCGTGCCATGGTCGGCTCCATGCTGTCCGGCCGCTGACGCCCGCCGGAGGACAGCCCCGCTCCACTCCGCTCCGCCCTGTTCCGCCCGCCCTCTCCACCCCATGGGGGAAACCACAAAGCCGACAGCGCCCGTGCCGCAGCGGGGCTGCGCCAACCGCCGGACCTGAGACGATGCCCCTGCTCGCCCGTGCTTCGACGCCACCGCTCTCCCTGACCGCCTTCGCGGTCCTGTTGGGCGCGGTCCTGTTGGCCGCGATCCTGCTGGTTTCGCAGCCGGCCTGGGCCAAGGGCAGCCGCAAGGCGGATTGGGCGCCGGTGGCGGCGGAGATCCTGATGGAGGCGGGCAGCGGCAAGGTCCTGCAGGCGCGCAACGCCGACACCCCGACCTACCCGGCGTCGCTGACCAAGATGATGACGCTGATGCTGACCTTCGAGGCGCTGGACCGCGGCACGCTGCGGCCGGACCAGCGGCTGGTGGTGTCGCGGCATGCAGCCTCGATGCCGCCCTCGCGGCTGTGGCTGGCGCCCGGCAGCACCATCACGGTGGAGCAGGCGATCCTCGCCCTGGTCACCCGCTCGGCCAACGACGCCGCGGTGGTGCTGGCGGAGGCGCTGGGCGGCAGCGAACCGGCCTTCGCCGGCAAGATGACCGCCCGTGCCCGCGCGCTCGGCATGCGCCGCACGGTGTTCCGCAACGCGTCCGGCCTGCCCGACCGGCTGCAGCGGACGACGGCGCGCGACATGGCGATCCTGTCCCGCGCGCTGATCCGCCGCCACGCCGGCCACTACGCCTATTTCCAGCGCCGCAGCTTCGACTGGCAGGGCACGACGGTCCATGGCCACAACCGCCTGATGGCGCGCTATCCCGGCATGGACGGCATCAAGACCGGCTACATCGCCGCATCCGGCTTCAACCTCGCCGCGTCGGCGGTGCGGGACGGGCGCCGCCTGATCGCCGTGGTGATGGGCGGCCACAGCGCCGCCACCCGCGACGACCGCGTCGCCGACCTGCTGGACATCGGCTTCAAGCGCCCGACCAGCCCGGCCAGGCCGGCGCCCGCCACCCCGGATCTGGTGATCACCAGGAAGAGTTCGACGGCCGCCGAACGCAGCACGGCGGTGAGCGTCGCCGTGCCCTCCGCCAAACCGTCCACCGGGTCCGCCGGCGGACCCTGGTCCATCCAGGTCGGCGCCTTCGCCAACCGTGCCGCCGCGGCGCGCAGCGCCGGCGACACCGCCAAGCGCTTAGGCGCGCTCGCCGCCGGCGCCAGCCCCGAGATCGTCCGCTCCGGCGGCCTCTACAAGGCCCGGCTGACCGGCTTCCCTGCCGCGAACGCCGACGCCGCCTGCGCCGCCCTGAAGGCTGCCGGCCATGGCTGCTTCGCGGTGGAGGGGCGGTAATCCATCGCGGGGCGCCGCCGACCGGATCGTGTCCCCTACAGCACCGCCGCGATGTGCCCGATCAGCGCCGAGGGCGGGATGGGCTTGGACAGGATGCGGATGCCGGGTTCGGTGCCCAAATCCTGCAGCTCCGCCTTCTCGGCATAGCCGGTGACGATCAGGACCGGCAGATCGGGGCGGTGATGGCGGGCGAGGCGGCTCAGATCGGCCCCGGTCATGCCGGGCATGGCGAAATCGGTGACCAGGATGCCGATCCCGTCATCCGCCTCCAGCAGGGCCAGGGCTTCCTCGCCGGTGGCGGCCTCCGTCACTGTCATTCCGGCCTCGGCCAGCACCGCGGCGTTCGCCATGCGGACCAGGGCGTCGTCCTCCACCAGCAGGACGCGGGCGGGGGCGGCCGGCAGGGGCGGCGGTTCGGCGACGGCGGAAGCGGCATCGGCGGCATCGGCATCGGCGGGCGTCCCGGCCGAGGTACAGGCCGCGGGATGAGCCGGAGGATCAACCGGAGCATGGGGCAGGTACAGGGTGACGGCGGTGCCAAGCCCGAGATGGCTTTCCAGGCGCATCCCGCCGCCGGACTGGGCGGTCAGGCCATGCACCATGCTCAGCCCCAGCCCGCTGCCCTGCCCCACCGGCTTGGTGGTGAAGAAGGGCTCGCAGGCCCGCGCCAGCACGTCCGGCGGCATGCCGGTCCCGCTGTCGCGCACGGTCACGGCGACATAGCCGCCGGGCGCCAGGGCGGGTGAAATCCCCTCCTCCGCCGCCTTGTCCTCCGCCACCTTGTTCTCCACCGACAGGCTGGTGACGGCGATGGTCAGGGTGCCGCCGTCCGGCATGGCGTCGCGGGCGTTGATGGCGAGGTTCAGCAGGGCGATGTCGAACTGGTGGGGATCGACCAGGGCCGGCGGCACGGCGGGCGGCATGGCGGCGTCCCGGTCGATGCGGATGCGGATGGCACCGCCCAGTGTGCGTTCCAGCAGCGTCGCCATTCCCGCCACCTGGGCGCCGAGGTCGACCGGCGCCGGGGCCAGCCGCTGGCGGCGGGCGAAGGCCAGCAGATGCTGGGTCAGGGTGGCGCCGCGGTCGACCGCCTGGCCTGCGACCTCCAGCGCCCGGCGGCTCTCCGCCGCGCGCAGCTCGCCGCCGGTCTCCAGCAGATGCAGGCTGGAGCGCACCGCCTGCAGCAGGTTGTTGAAATCGTGAGCCACCCCGCCGGTCAACTGGCCCAGCGCCTCCATCTTCTGCAGCTGGCGGACATGCTCCTCCGCCTCGTCGCGGGCCTCCACCGCCTGCCGGCGTTCGCTGAGCGCGCGGTTCGCGGTCTCGTAGGCGAGGAACTGGCGCGCCATCGCCCACAGCATCAGGGCGAGCGCCACCGCGCTGACCAGCCCGGCGGCGGCGATGATCATCGCCTGGCTTTCCCAACGGGCGAGGATCTCCGGCCGCGTCCGGCTGACCCCGACCACCAGCGGATAGTTGCGCAGCACCTGGAAGGACAGGATGCGATCCTCGCCGTCGACCGAACGGGGAGACGCATAGGTGCCGGCCTCATGCCGGGCGATCCGTTCGGTGACCTCGGGGCTGGTGGCGATGGTCCCGACCTTGTCCGGCACCGCCGGGAAGCGCGCCAGCAGCATGCCGTCGCGCCACCACAGGCTGAAGCCGCTGCCCGGCGTGACATGGAGACTGCGGTAGAACTGCTCGAAATAGGACAGCCGGATGGCGCCGACCGCCAGACCCGACAGCCCGCCGTCGGGGCCGTTGACGCGGCGGGCGATGTAGAGCGTCCATTCCCCGGTGGCCAGGCTCTTCGCCGGCCGGCTGACATGGACCCGACCGGGATCCTTGTCCTTGAGCGCGCGGAAATAGTCGCGCTGCGACAGGTCGAGCGCCGGGGCCGGGAACTGGCGGGTGAAGTTGATCAGGCTGCCGTCGGCGGCGACCAAGCTCAGCGCCTCCACCTGCGGCAGGCTGGACGCCTTGGCCTGCAGGATCTCGTAGACCTGCCGGTCCCCCTGCAGTCGCTTGAAAGCTTCGGGGCTGCGCCGGTACTCGGCCGGGATCTGCTCGGCGATCCCGTCGACGGTCAGCGCGATGCCTTCGATGGTGCGCGCCGTCTGCTCGGCCAGCGAGGCGTTGAGCGTGCGCAGGCCCAGCGTGGCCTCCGCCACCGTCTCGTCGTGCAGCCGGTCCAGGATCGCCACGGTGCCGCCGCACAGTCCCGCCAGCACCACCCCGCCGAGCGCCACGATCCGCTGGAGCGGACGGCTGGTCCTCAGAAGCCGCAGCATGACGCCCACGTCCAATCCGCCTTCACCACCGTTCCCGCACCCCTGTCCCAGCCCTGTTTCCCGGCCCTTACCGTCGCCATGGCGATGGATTCCCCCGTGCCGTCCCTATGCGGGACCCGGCGCCCGCCTGGCCGGAGGCACGGAAGGTTTCGACACTGCACGACCCGACTATAAACACCCCCGTCGGCCGGGCAACCGGCTCCGGGTCATAGGGGCCGCCGGATGCTGCGGCGCTTTGCCCCGGCTGCACCCGCTCCCCGCTCTCAGTGGCGGTCATGCAGGCAGTGGGCGTGGTCGGCCAGCACCTCGATCACGTGGCAGCTGCGCACCTGATCCTGGGCGCAGCCCTCCACCATGCGCCGCACCTCGTCGCGCAGGGCCTCCAGCCGGGTGATCCTGGACTCGATCTCGGCCAGATGGGCGCGGGCCAGCACGTCGGCCTCGCGGCAGGGCCGGCCTGGATCGTCGGCCAGGGTCAGGAGCTGGCGGATCGCCTCCACCTCGAAGCCCAGCTCGCGGGCATGGCGGATGAAGCGCAGGCGGCGGACCGACGCCTCGTCGTAGCTGCGCCGGTTGCTGCCGGTGCGCGGCGCCTCCGGCAGCAGGCCGATGCTCTCGTAATAGCGGATGGTCGGGATCTTCACGCCGGTCCGCTTGGCGAGTGCGCCGATGGCCAGGGTAGAGGTGGGCATGGCGGTCATTTCTCCTCAATCCTCCAGTCGCTGGAGATTCTAAGCGCTCTGGGTGGTGCCGGCAACGCCTCCGCCTTTCGGGATAGAGGGCGCCAGGGAGGCCATGGGGGCGGAAAGACCAAGCAACCCCAGGTTTTCAGCCCTTCCATTTCGGCTTGTTCGCACGGTTCACAACGGCTATCACCCTGCCCCTTAGTCTTGGACCCGTTCGGCAGGGGCGTCATCGTGAAGATCCTGTGCGTGATCCCGCATTTCTACCGCCCGAAGGCCGATCATGCCCCCGGCGGAAACAACTCCAGCAACATCAACCGGAAAGCCGAACGCATCGCGGTTCTTGGCGAAACCATCTCCGCCTTCCATCAACTCTATGGAAGCCGGCTGGCCGGGCTCGATCATTGGCGCAAGGTCGCATGGCAGGCCGCATCGCCGCATCGTGCCGAGATCGACGTTCTGGTCTGCACCATCGGTGACGACCATCTGCTGAATTCGTTGCAGATCAGCCCGGTCCTCTACCGGCGGGCAAAGATAAACGACGACTACCCGCCGACCCGCCTTGGGTTCGGCGCCCATATGGTGATGCGGGAATTGGCGGGGCAGTATGACTGGTACTGCTATGTCGAAGATGACATCGTCATGACCGACCCGCTGTTCTTCCGCAAGCGGGCGTTGTTCGATGCGAAATTCGGGCCGGAAGCGCTGCTGCAGCCCAACCGCTTCGAGAACATTTCGCCCTTCGGCTACAAGGTCTATCCGGATTACGTGCTCGGCCGGCCCTGGACGACCGAACATCAGGACCTGTCCGACCAGCCGGAACTGAGCCTGGACTTCATCGGGGAACCGGTCCGCTTCGAACGCACCTCCTACCCGGCGGCCGGGAGCTTCTTCCTCAACGCGGCCCAGTTGGAACGCTGGATCTCGCATCCGTCCTTCCTCGACATGGATGAATCCTTCCTGAGCCCGCTCGATTCCGCGGGTATCCTGTCGATCATGAAGACCTTCCGGGTCTACAAGCCGGTCCTGGACCATGGCTCCTTCCTGGAGGTGAAGCACGGCTCGCCCCGCTGGGCGCATGTCGTCGGGTCGGAAATCCATCCCGTCATCACCAGGGACCAACCTTTCACAGGGCTTCCGGAGCATTCGCCCGAGTACGACGAAGCGGACATGGATGCCGGCGACGCGGGGCCTGCCGCCACCGCCTGACCGTCTGGCCATCCGGCTGCCGTTTTCCGCTTGATCCTCCAGTCGCTGGAGAATTTAGGCTCCCAGGACGCTGCCCACAGCGCGTCACGACGAGGAGCTTGACCATGCATGGAATGGAGGACGGGGTCCGGGCCGGGGACATCGCCTTGCGCACCAGCCGCTACCGGGTCTCCGGCATGGATTGCGGGTCCTGCGCCGCCAAGATCGAGACCGCCTTGCGCCGGGTGCCGGGCATCCGGGAGGTGCGGGTGTCGGTGCCGGGCGGAACGGTGACCGTCTCGCACGAGGCGGCTCTGGGCGCGGACGCCGTCGTCCGGCCGCTGGCCGCCCTCGGCTATGGCGCCGCCCCCGCCGATCCGGTGGCGGAGGCCGCGGTGCCCACCTGCGGCGGGGGCTGCTGCGGGCCTGCCCACTCCGATGCCGCCCACTCCCACGCTGCCCATTCCCACGCCGATCCGGCCGAGGCGCCCTGGTGGCGCGGGCGCAAGGCGGTGCTGACGCTGGCGGCCGGCGCCGCGCTCGCCGCCGCGACGCTTCTCGGCCTGCTGGTGCCGGAGACGGAGCCTTGGGCCTTTCCGCTGGCGCTGACGGTCGGGTTGGTGCCGGTGGCGCGCCGCGCCCTGGCGGCGGCGCGGGCCGGCACGCCCTTTTCCATCGAGACGCTGATGACGGTCGCCGCCGTCGGTGCGCTCGTCATCGGCGCGGTGGAGGAGGCGGCGACGGTCCTGGTCCTCTTCCTGGTCGGCGAATTGCTGGAAGGCGTGGCGGCCGGCCGGGCGCGGGCCGGCATCCGCGGCCTGACGGCACTGGTTCCCGACACCGCCCTGCTGGAAGAGGACGGCGCCGCCCCGCGGGCCGTTCCCGCCGCCGGGCTGGCGGTCGGCTCCGTCATCCTGGTCCGCCCCGGCGACCGGGTGGCGGCCGACGGGATCGTGCTGTCCGGCAGCAGCGCCGTCGACGAATCCCCCGTCACCGGGGAGAGCATGCCGAAGCCCAAGGGTGCCGGCGATCCCGTCTTCGCCGGCACCATCAACGCCGACGGTGCGCTGCGCGTCCGCGTCACCGCCGCGGCGCGCGACAACACCATCGCCCGCATCGTCCGGCTGGTCGAGGAGGCGCAGGAGAGCAAGGCCCCGACCGAGCGGCTGATCGACCGTTTCGCCCGCCTCTACACGCCGGGCATCGTCGCGGTGGCGGCCCTGGTCGCCGTGGTGCCGCCGCTGGTATTTGGCGGCGGCTGGACCGAGTGGATCTACCGCGCCCTGGCGGTCCTGCTGATCGGCTGCCCCTGCGCGCTGGTGATCTCCACCCCGGCGGCCATCGCGGCCGGCCTGTCCAACGGCGCCCGGCGCGGCCTGCTGCTGAAGGGCGGCGCGGTGCTGGAGGCGCTCGGCCGCATCACCACCGTCGCCTTCGACAAGACCGGCACCCTGACGGAGGGCAGGCCCCGCGTCACCGACTTGATCCCCTTCGGCGCAAGCGGGGGCGTCGTAAGCGAGGCCGGCGGGAGCGAGGCGGAACTGCTGGCCGCCGCCGCGGCGCTGGAGGCCGGGTCGAGCCACCCGCTGGCCCGCGCCATCCTGGCCGCGGCGGCAGAGCGCGGCATCGCTCCGCCGGCGGCGGACGAGGTCACCGCCCTGCCCGGCGCCGGGCTGCAGGGCCGGGTCGGGGGGCTTGCGGTGGCGCTGCTGTCGCCGAAGGCCGCCGCCCCGTCGCTGACCGCGGAACAGGCGGAGCGGGTCGCTGCCCTGGCGCAGGCCGGCAAGACGGTCTCGGTCCTGCTGGTCGAGAGGCAGGCCGCCGGGCTGATCGCGCTGCGCGACGAGCCGCGCGCCGACGCCCGCCAGGGCATCGAGGCGCTGGACCGCGCCGGCATCCGCTCGCTGATGGTGACCGGCGACACCGTGCAGACCGCCGGGGCGGTCGCCGGCATGCTGGGGGTGGAGGCGCATGCCCAGCTGCTGCCGGAGGACAAGCTGCGCATCGTCCGCGACCTTCAGGCCGGCGGGCAGCGGGTGGCGAAGGTCGGCGACGGCATCAACGACGCCCCGGCGCTCGCCGCCGCCGATGTCGGCATCGCGATGGGCGGCGGCACCGACGTGGCGCTGGAGACGGCCGACGCCGCCATCCTGCACGGCCGGGTCGGCGACGTGGCGGCGATGGTGGCGTTGTCACGCCGCACCATGGCCAACATACGGCAAAACATCGCACTGGCCCTGGGCTTGAAGGCGGTGTTCCTGGTGACCACCGTTCTTGGCGTCACCGGGCTGTGGCCCGCGATCCTGGCGGACACCGGCGCCACCGTGCTGGTCACCGCCAATGCTTTGAGGCTTCTGTCCGTCCGGTCCTGAACGGATGAGGCAAGACACTGATTTGATTTGGAGAGTTCCGATGAGGATGACGCGGCGGACGATGGTGTGGGGGGCGGCTGCCGCCGTCCTGACGCTTGGCCTCGGGGCCGTGGCGCTGCCGGACATGGTCCGCGCCGCAGCTCCCTCCGCCGGTGCGGCGGTGGAGGTCTGGAAGTCCGCGGGCTGCGAATGCTGCGACGGCTGGGTGCGGCACATGCGCGCGGCCGGCTTCGACGTCACCGTCCACACCGTCGACGACATGACGCCGGTGAAGCAGGCCGCCGGGGTGCCGGACGAACTGGGCTCCTGCCACACCGCGCGGGTCGGCGGCTATGTGCTGGAAGGCCATGTGCCGGCCGCCGACGTGACGCGCCTGCTGACCGAACGGCCCCAGGCCCGCGGGCTGTCGGCGCCCGGCATGCCGCAGGACGCCCCCGGCATGGATATGGGCACCGGGCAGCCCTATCAGGTCGTGCTGTTCGGCGGTGCCGGCGGGCCGCAGGTCTTCGCCCGCCATTGATGCCGGCAGGGCCAAGAAGGGGCGGCGATCACGCCGCCCCAACGACCGCGGCGATCACGCCGCCTCGGCCACCGGGCTGGCCGGAGCGGCCTTGCGCGAGCGGACCAGCAGGCCGTTGACCATGGCCTGCCCCGGCAGCTCGACGAAGCGGTAGGTCAGGGCCGACAGGCCGATCACCGCCAGCAGATAACCGACGCCGACCAGATCCATCATCCAGGCATCGCCGAAGGCGATCAGCCGGTCGGTCTCGCCGTCGATCTGGCGTTCGACGAACAGCGGCCGGCCGAGGGCCCCTTGCGCCACCATCGTGCCCTTCTGCAGCACGGCGATCACGAGGGCATGCACCATGTAGATCGAGTAGGACCAGGCGCCCAGCCGCTGGAAGGGGGATGTCGCCAGCAGACGGGAGACCGGCCCGGCTTCGAAGGCGAACACCAGCACCACCAGCCCGAACAGCAGCGGCGCCGCCAGCGACAGGGCATTGCCCCCCGCGGCCGAGACGAAGGCGATCACCGCCAGCAGCGCTCCCGCCTCGGCCAGCCCGCCGGCAGGGCGGGACATCCGCCTGTCGCCGATCGCCTGATACAGCCGATAGACGAGACAGCCGGTGAAGAAGCCGTACAGGCAGCGGAAATAGCCGTAGTCGATGCTGGTGTCGATGTGGTTGGCGGAGAACCCCATCACCACGCCGGCGCCGAGGGCGGCAAGCGCCACCATCGCCGCGATCAGCATCCTGGTCCGCCGCACGGTCAGGAAGAGGATGGCGAAGGTGATGTAGACGAAGAACTCCGCGCTGATCGACCAGCTCGGAATGTTCCAGGTCCATTGGTCCTCCACCCCCAGCGCATGGACCAGCGCCAGGTTGCTGACCAGGGCCGACGGGGCGAAGGCGCCGGTGAAGGCGGCATTTCCCGCCGCCGGCCCGGAGAGTGCCTTCACGCTTTCCAGCGCCACGAAGGCCAGCAGCACCGCCGCATGCAGCGGCCAGACCCGGCCGAAACGGCGGACCAGGAAGGATCCGGCCGATGCGCCCCCGCCGATGCGGGCGGAATAGGCGTGGGTGATGACAAAACCGCTCAAAACAAAGAAAAAATCGACAAAAAGGTAACTGCCGCGCACGAAGCCGAACAGATGAAAATGATCGAGCGTGTGCAAATGATATAGGGCCACGCATAACGCGCACAGACCGCGCCATCCGTCGAGTACCGGGAACCGCATAAGGAGCCTCCGGGTTTTTGGTCAAAGGCGCTTCTTGGAAAACCTGTTTGTAGGGGCAGCAAAACCTACGACTGATTGCGCATGACCGGAAGGACGCGGGAGGTTTATTCCAAAGGATCGCCGTGCCTACCCAAGGCGGCCGAGATCACGCTCCCCTCTCGTTCGGGTGGTGTCAGAGCTGTGGTCCCGAAGGGGGCCGGGCTCGACGGACGGCCGGGGGTTGGGTTACAGCCTTTCACCCGGCCTGCCGTTCAGCGGATGGGAGGGACCACAACCGGACATCAGCGGCATGACGTCGAACGCGCAAGCATCGGCAGTGGCACGCGCAAAGATGCGTGCGAAGACATGGGCACGCGGGCTCAAGCGCGACGTGCTTGCCGTCTATCTGGCGGCGCGCGACCCGCGGACGCCCCGGCATGTCCGTCTGCTGGCGATGGCGGTTGCCGCCTATGCGCTGAGTCCGATCGACCTGATCCCGGACTTCATCCCGGTGCTGGGCTATCTGGACGATCTGCTGATCGTGCCGCTCGGCATCCTGCTGGTCGTCCGCCTGATCCCGCCGCAGCTTCTGGCCGAACACCGGGCCGCCGCCGCGGCGCGCCAAGCCGCACGGCCGGTCAGCGTCGCCGCCGCCGCGGTGATGGTCGCCCTTTGGCTGGCCGCCGCCGTCCTGCTCTGGCTGTGGCTGGCCCCCTGGCTTGAGGCGTGGCTGCCTTAGCGGACGGCCTCGACCTCCGCACCGATCCCGGAGCGGGCCAGAATGTCGGCGACCAGCGCGTCGAGGTCGCCGCCGCGGTAGAGCGTGCCCTCGATGCCCGCCCGCTGCGCCGCCTGGACGTCGGTTTCGCGGTCGCCGATCAGGAAGCTGCCCTGCGGCTCCACCGGCCACTCCGCCATCGCCTGCAGCAGCATCCCAGGCTCCGGCTTGCGGCAGCGGCAGTCGGCGCGGTAGGGCGGCTCGCCATGATCGGGATGGTGCGGGCAGTGATAGAAGGCGTCGACATGGGCGCCGACGGCGCGCAGCTCCTCCTGCATCCAGCGATGCAGCGTGCGCACATGCTCCTCGCTGTAGAGGCCGCGGGCGACCCCGCCCTGGTTGGTCACGACGAACACCAGGAAGCCGGCATCGTTCAGCCGTTTCACCGCCTCCCTGGCCCCCGGCATCCAGGCGATCTGGTCGGGGCGGTGCGCGAAGCCGACGTCCTCGTTCAGCACGCCGTCGCGGTCGAAGAAGGCGGCCCTGCGGCGGCCGTCGCCGGCGGCGGCGGTCTGGGCCGGGGCGAAGTCGTCGGGCATGCGCATCTCCTCGCAAAAACAGTCGGTCCGGCGATCCGGCCGGGTCGAAAAGCCGCTGGGGCGGGTCTCTTGTCAACCCGCGTCTTGTCAGCCTGAACAATCATCAGAACAGCACAAAACACTATGATATGGTTTCATGAAAACATATGAGGTCCATTGCTGCCATATCAGCTCCGCCCTCCTTCGATCCGGCGCACGCAGTCCAGCAGCAGAACGTCCAGGTTCAAAGGCGCCAAGTCGATGTGGATGGTGTCGAAGCCGCGGTCGCGCGCCCGGAGCATCAGGTCGTGGTTCGACGCCGCGATGGACAGCAGGACCGGGCGTGCCGTGCCCCGGATCGCCGCCAGCCGGTCGAGAACGGACTGCCAGGGTGTAGCCGCCCCCCGGCGCTCCGGCTCCCCCAGCACGATCAGGTCGGGAACGATCTTCGGGGATGGGATGGTCGTGGGCGCCAGCAAGCCCAGCCCCTCGTCCACCGTACCGGCCGCCACGGCCCGCCATCCCAGTGTCTCCAGGTAAAGCCGCAGCCCCTCGCGCAGCAGGGGGTTGCGGTCGGCGACCAACGCCCAGCGCACCCGGCCTTCCGAGCGGGTGGCCGGCCTTGCGGTGGGGGATGACGGCGTGCGGTGATCGGTCATTGTGACGGTCATGCAGGAGGTCATGGCGGTGGCTCCGGCTCGGAGGCTCCTGTTTTTGGCGGGGGCTCCCGTGTCATCGACTTTTGAGGAAAATCCCGCCGACGCGCATCCTTCACATGACGGGCGAACCTTCGTCCGATGGATATACGCAACTGATCGGTCTTGAGGGCCGACGGTTGCAAACGAAAAATTGTCCCGAGGCGGAGGAGTTCTCCCATGGGGCAAGCGGCTGACCGGCTGATCGAGGACATCTACGACACGGTGACTTTCCCGGAGCGCTGGGGAGGAGTCCTGGAGCGGCTCTGCGCGTCGGCCGACGCCACGCATGGCTTCCTGTTCACGGCGGCGCTCAACCAGGATGCCCGGACCATGGCGCTGTGGGCGCGCCACAACATCTCCGATGCGCTGCTCGGCGATTATGCGACCCATTTCCGCCATCGCGACCTCTGGGCCAACGCGGCGGCGACGCAGGGCCTGCTGGACCGCTGCGTGGTTCGCCGCGGCGAGGAGTTGGTGGCCGAGGCGGACCTCCACCGCTCGATGATCTTCAACGACATGCTGAAACGGGAGGGGATGGGGCGGCTGTGCTCCGTCTCGCTGGCCGACGGCGGGGAACTGACGCCGATGCAGCCGGTGCTGAGCCTGTTCCGCCCCGCCGACAGGCCGCCCTTCCCCGAGGAGACGCTGCGGCTCCTGCAGGATTGCGCGCCCCATCTTCAGCGCGCGATGCGGCTGCGCGTCCGGCTGTGGGCCCGCCGGGACGGCCGGGAGGAGGAGACCGCCTGGAGCGCCCGCATGATCGACCGCCTGCCGATGGGGGTCGTCCTGCTCGACGCCGCCGGGCGGACGGTCGCCGTGAACCGGGCCATGCAGGCGATGATCGACGCGCGCGACGGGCTGCGGATCGTGCAGGGCCGCCTGCATGCCGAACAGGGGGGCGAGGCGCGCCGGCTGGCGCATATGCTGGAGGCGTCGCTGTCGGGCGGCGGAAGAGCGGCCGGAGCGGCGCATTCACTGCCCGGCCTGCAGGGGGCCGGCCTGCAGGGGGCCGACCTCCGGGTGTCGCGCCCCTCCGGTCGGGCGCCCTATCTGCTGACCGTCCTTCCGCTGTCATACGAGGCGGCGGGGCCGTACGGCGGGGCCGGTGGAGGGGATGGGGAGCGGATCCGGACTGCGGTCTACATCGTCGACCCGGCCGCCGTGGTGCCGGGGCTGGAGGCACGGCTGGGCGCCCTGTTCGGCCTGACGCCTGTGGAAGCCCGGCTGGTCGCCGACTTGCTGGCCGACATGACCCCGGCGGAAAGCGGCGACCGCCGCGGCGTCGCGATCAGCACGGTGCGCAGCCAGCTGCGCAGCATCTTCACCAAGACCGGAACCACCCGCCAGAGCGAACTGATGAACCTGGTCAACCGCTGCCTGATGCTGCCGGAGCGGCCAGGGACGGGGCTATGAACGGCGGGCGTGAGAGGCGCTCTTGAGAGGCGCCCTATGGCAGGGCCGACACCACCAGGAGGCCGAGATAGATGCCGATGAACAGGCCCAGCACGATGCCGTAATCGGCTTCGGTCATCGGGTTGGAATCGGGGTCGAACTGCCGCATGGATACGCCTTCTGCGCCGTCTGTCCTGCCTCAATAACAGTAGGCGGCGCGGTGGCGTTGCGACATCGGCAGGGCATAGGGGCAGGGCATCAGGGTCGGGGTATCGGGGGCCGGTTCCGGCGAACCGGCCCCATCGCTGTGGATCAGGTGGAGCTTTTCGCCTCGCCGGTGATGGCGGGCTTCGCCGGCATATCCTCGGCAAGTGCGCGGTAGGCCAGTCCGCCCATCAGTCCGCCGGCCAGCGGGGCGATCCAGAACAGCCAGAGCTGCTGCAGCGCCCATCCGCCGACCACCAGCGCCGGGCCGGTGCTGCGTGCCGGGTTCACCGAGGTGTTGGTGACCGGGATGCTGATCAGATGGATGAGGACGAGCGCCATGCCGATGGCCAGCGGCGCGAAGCCGGCCGGCGCCCGCCGGTCGGTGGAACCCAGGATCACCAGCACGAAGAAGAAGGTCAGCACCAGTTCGATCACCAGGGCCGAGGTGATGCTGTACTGGCCGGGCGAATGCGCCTCGTACCCGTTGGCCGCGAGCCCGTTGACGGCCAGGCTGTAGTCGGCCTTTCCGGTGGCGATGACATAGAGGACCAGGGCCGCCGCGAAGGCCCCGACCAGCTGGGCCAGCACATAGGGCAGGATGTCCTTGGCCGGAAACCGCCCGCCGGCCCACAGCCCGACCGTCACCGCCGGGTTCAGGTGGCAGCCGGAGATGTGGCCGATGGAATAGGCCATGGTCAGGACGGTGAGGCCGAAGGCGAAGGACACGCCGAGCAGCCCGATCCCGACCTGCGGAAAGGCGGCGGCGAGCACGGCGCTGCCGCAGCCGCCGAAGACCAGCCAAAACGTCCCGAGAAACTCAGCGGAGCTGCGCCGAATCATATTCATGTCGACCTCTCACTGCTGCCACGGTTGACGAAGTCCGGCCATCGCCGGCACGCGGACGAGCATAAATCCACCGCGGCGAGGGGAAGTTCGCGCGTTCGGACAGGGGGATGTGGCAGAAGAACAGGAGGGATGGAAAGACGGGGCCGGCGGGCCGCCACCTGTCCGATCCCATCTGCAACTTCCGCCCGCCGAGAGGGAGAGCATGCTGCTATGCTCCGCGGAATCCGGCGCGGCAGAGGGCAAGGTCAAGGGGGAAGAGGCATGGGGAATGGTGGTGACGAGGTGCCGGCGCTCCGCCATGCGCTTCGCGAGCGGTTGGACCAGGCGGTGCGGACGCCCGGCGACTGGCGCATGCTGCAAGCCGAAGACCGCCGGGATTTGGATCCGGGCGAGGTGCCGCTGATCCTTCTCGGTGCCGGGTCGGTGATGGCGCAACCCCTCGTGCGGCATGCCCTCGGGCATTGGAAGGTCGTCGGGGTCGTGGACAACGCCCGCGCCGGCCTGCCTTTGGGGGACGGAACGATCCTCGGCGATGACGGGCTTCGCGACCTGATCCGGCGGGACCCCCGGGCCGTCGGCGTCATGTGCTGCAACTCCGACGAGGCCGTCGCCCATTTCCACGCGCTGTGGCAGCCCAGCGGCCGGCCGTTGCTGTCGCTGTTCGAGGCGATGCGCTCCGCCGGGCTGTGCCCGCCCGGCATGATGGGGACCCCCGGGCAAATCGCCGCCCTGGCGGAGTGGGAGGCGGACTGGAAAGGCTTCGACGACGATGCCAGCCGCCGATGTTTCCTGTCGGTGATGCTCTACCGCCTGACCTGGGACGCCCGTTGGCTGGAACCGGTCCGGCTTCCCTACCGGGACATGTATTTCTTCACCGATGCCCTGGCCGTCGGCAGGGATGAGGTGCTGGTGGACGGCGGGGCGTTCGACGGCGACACCGTGGCGGCCTTCGCCGCATGCTCAGGAGGCACCACAGGGGGCACCCATCGTCACATCCACGCGTTCGAAGCGGACCCCTCGAACCTCCCCCGCCTGCGGGAGTGCGTCGCCGCCCTTCCCCGCGTGACCATTCATCCCATCGGTCTGTGGAGCCATGCGGACACATTGCACTTCTCCAGCGGCCACGGGCCGGGCGGCCGGCTGGACGAAGGGGGCGACGTGAGCGTTCCGGTCCAGGCGCTGGACGATCTCGGGCTGGGCCCGGTGACTTTCATCAAGCTGGACATCGAGGGGGCCGAGTTGCCCGCCCTGCGCGGGGCGGAACGGACCATACGGCATCATCGGCCGAAGCTGGCGATCGCGGTCTATCACGACATCGGGGATTTTGCGGCGATCCCCCGCATGATCGAGACAATGCGCCCGGGCAGCCGCTATCGGCTGCGCCATCACAGCCCGATCCACCACGACACCGTACTTTATGTCGAATAGGGGCTGAACCGCCCGGGCTTCTTCCGAGGCCGTCAGGGTCGAGACCGAGCATGATGACGGTCTTCCCGAGAGCCCACGGCGTCGGCGGCTGACCAACCGTTACGCAGTCTCCGGTTCCCGGACCAGTCCCTGCTCCCTGGCGCGGTCGAGCAGGTTCTTCACCGACGACCGGCTCCAGCGCAGGCCGCCGCGCGGCGTGCGCTGTCCCATGCTTTGCAGCCGGCGGGCGATGCCGTCCAGCGTGACGCCGGGTTCCGAGCGCGCCAGCCCTGCCACCATCAGCACGAGGTCGTCGCTGTCGATCCGTTTGGGCGCCGCATCGAGAACCTCCTGACGCACCAGTCCCGCCGCCGCCAGCCGGCGTACCGCCCGTATCAGGCTGTTGGGCGTCCACGGCTTGCCATCCCAGGGCCTGCTCCTGCCCTGCCCTTTCAGCGCCCGCACCACCTGATCCCAGGCGGTCATCGGCCGCAGTGCCTCCACCGTTGGCAGGAACTCCTGGGCGTGGGCGATCACGATTTCATCCCGCGCCACCTCGCGACCTTGGCGTGCTTTCTCCAGCGCCGCCGGGTCGCGCCGTCGCAGTCCCGGATTGCCGGGTTCCTTCCCCCTGGCCACGGCCGCCTTCAGCCCGGCGATCGAGCGTTCACGGATCAGCGCCCGCTCCAGTTCGGCGGCGGCACCCAGCACCTGGAGGGCGAAGCGCCCCTGCGGATTGGTGGTGTCGATCGGATCACCAAGCGACTTGAAGGCGATGCCACGCTGCCCAAGGCCGTCGATCACCTCCAGCAGGTGGAACAGCGAGCGCGCCAGCCGGTCGATGCGCGCCACCACCAGCGTGTCGCCCGCCTTCAGGCTGGCGAGCGCCTTGGCCAGCACCGGGCGGTCGCGGTCGCCGCCCGAGGCATGCTCCTCGAAGATGACGGTGCAGCCGGCTTGGCGCAGGGCGAGCAGCTGGGAGCCGGTGGACTGGTCTTCGGTGGAGACGCGGGCATAGGCGACGAGGGCCATCGGGGTGTCCAGAAGGTTTCGGGCAGCGAGCCGCCCGCCGGACCCCTTTGTACAGAATATCAGTACGTCTCATCCACCCGGATGAATATGGATGCAGAAGCCACAGCCGTACCTCCCGCCCTCTCACCACGCTCCGGCTCTTCGGATCACCTCACCGGTGTCGCCGTAAAGTAGTTCATGCAAATTGTCACTCAGCAAATGTAAGGGATTCTTCGTCTCATCGTCATCCAAATGATGCAAAAAGTAGAGAGGATGCTGCAAAAAGCAGAAAGTGGATCGGGTGAAAAGTGCCGCGCCATCTGCACACCTCCCAGGCGCTGACGACCGTCTCCGAAGAGGACTGGGCCCTTGCCCGTGAGCGCGAACCCATCGTTCGTGACTTGATGCAGAACCCTCCCCCCTATGGCGCGCGGGCGGAAGCGATGGCGGCGGCGGCCGGCGAACTCAATGTCACTCCCAACTATCTCTACCGTTTGCTCAAGGCCTACGAAGCCGATCCCCGAACACGCTCTCTGCTGCTGAAGACACCAGGACCTGCCGGTGGCGCCCAGCGCCTAGATCACCGGGTCGAGGCGATCATTGAGGAGGAGATCAGAGGCAACTACCTGACCCTCCTTCGCCCCAAGAAATCGTTGCTGATGAAGGGAATTCAGGCCCGATGCGCGTTGGAGGGCCTGACCAAGCCGGCTCGCCAGACCGTGGACGCCCGGCTGGCGGCGATCAGCAAGCGGGAACAGACCAAGCGCCGCCACGGCAGTAAGAAGGCGCGTGACGAGTTCAACCCAATCCGGGGATCGCTCGAGGTTGAACGCGCGCTGGAGGTCGTCCAGATCGACCACACCCCGGCCGACCTCCAGGCCGTCGAACCCGACAGCCTGGAGGTGATCGGGCGACCCTTCATCACCTTGGCCGTCGATATCCGGACCCGCATGTACTGCGGCTTCTACCTGACCTTCGATCCGCCCTCGGCGACCAGCGTCGCCGCCTGCGTTGCCCATGCGGTGATGGACAAGAGCGAGTGGCTGGGGGCCCGGGGATTGCCGGCTCGCTGGCCGGTCATGGGCCTGTGCGACGCCGTCCATACCGACAATGGCAAGGAGTTCCACTCCAAAGCCTTCACCCGGGCCTGCGAGGATTACGGCATCGAGCTGCGCTACCGCCCGCCTGGCACACCGCACATGGGCGGCCATGTCGAGCGCCGCATTGGGCATCTGAGCCAGGAACTTCATCTGTTGCCCGGCACCACCTTCTCCAACATCAAGGAGCGTGGCGTCTACGACGCTGCCGGCAACGCCTGCCTCACCATCGCTGAGATCGAGTGGCTGGTGGCCAGCATTATCCTGGAGCACCACGCCTCCTTCCACGAAGGCATCGGCACGTCGCCCAACGCCAAGTGGGCGGCCGACACCGAGGGCAAGGTCTTCCGGATGCCGGCCGACCTGCGGACCTTCCACCGCGATTTCCTGCCGTTTGAGGAGCGGGCGGTGCAGCGCGACGGCGTCCACCTGTTCAACATCTCCTACTGGCACGACGCGCTGACGCCCTTCCTCCACGACAAACGCAAGGTCACGGCCCATTACAACCCCGCTGACCTCTCCAAGGTCTTCATCCGCGGTGTGTCGGGCGAGTACCTGGAGGTTCCTTACCGCAACCTGCGACGTCCGGCCATTTCCCTGTGGGAGCACAAAGCCGCAAGACGGGCACTGCGCCGCCAGGGGCGCGCCGGCGTCGACGAGGCGATGATCTTCGACATGGTGCTGGCCCGGCGCAAGCTGGTGGAGGAGGCCAGCAACCGCAGCCGACGGGCCCGTATGGAACGGGCCAGGGGCGCAGGGCCACGGTCGGTCCCTGCCCTGCCGGCAGTTTCGACCCCACCGGCCATCGACGCGGCGTATCGGGTCGTGCCCGACGGCGCGGATGACGCCCCTCTCGACCTGCCTTATTACGACACGGAGAGCTGGGATGACTGACGACGCCTACCGGCATCTCGGACCGTCGGCGCTGGAGGTGATTGCCCTGTCCCCGGAGGAGCGCATCGTGCGTATGCAGGGCCGCCGCTTCACCGAATACCCGCGCTGCCGGTTCGTCCTCGACCTCATGCTCGAACAGCTCGAGCAACCGGCCGGCACGATCAAGCCCAACCTGCTGATCTGGGGCGAATCCGGCCAGGGTAAATCCACGATCATGGCCAAGCACCTGCGCGACCACCCGGCGGTGTTCGATAAGAAGACCGGGGTGCGACGCACCGCAACGGTCGGCCTTGAAATGCCGCCGATGTGCGATGTCAAATGGTTCTACACCCAGTTGCTCCGGGCCATCGATGCTCCAGTCAGCGAGTCCCGTGCCAACATCCCGCTTCTGGCAGACCGCGTCGTTACCCTCTATCGCCTGACTGGAGTCCGCCAGATCCTGATCGATGAGGCGCACAACATGCTGATGGGCACGTTGCGCCAGCAGCGGATCATGCTGACAGTGATCCGCCATCTGAGCAACGTGCTGGGCATCCCGCTTGTCCTCTTCGGCACCCAGGATGCCCGCGAGGCGCTGATGCACGACCATCAGCTCACCCGCCGGTTCCGCTTCGTCGAGCTGCCGGTGTGGGAGGCGGGGGAGGAGTTCCAGACGATGGTCGGCAGCGTCCTGCGCACCCTGCCGCTCCGCCGGCCCTCGACCCTCACCACGCGCTCGATCCGCGCGCTGCTGTCCCACTGCGGGGGAACCACCGCCAAGCTCTTCGAGACGCTCATCGACCTCGGCATCGACGCAATTCAGGTCGGCGAAGAGCGGATCACCGCCGACATGGTCAACGACTTCATCGGCCGACCAGGAATGGGGTGACCGGCATGCGGCTGTTTGCGTCCATCCCGGATTTGCCCGTCGTTCCACCGCCAGCTCCAGGCGAGGCGCTGGGCGGCTGGGTGGAGGCGATCGCCGACCTCTACGGCCTGAGCCGAGCCGATTATCTGGAGCGGCTCGGTGTACCACGCCGCTGGGTGACCGAGGCGATCAACCGGGACCTTGTGTTTCGGCCGCTGCCCAGCGTGATGACTCGGCTGCAGGTCGACACGGGGATTGCCGAGGAGGTACTGCGGGGAATGACTTTCACAGGGCTCGACCGCCCGCTGGAGGAGGTCTGCCGAAACTACTACGTTCCCTGCCCGGAGTGTGCCTATGAGGCGGAGCGCCACGCAGACCGGCCGGTCGAGCTGTTGTTCGCGCGGGCCGCTTGGCGCGTGGTGTGTCCCCTTCATCTCTCGGCCTTGGATCAACGGGATGTGGTGGCCGGGCTCCCGCTGCCGGCCTTCTACGACCAGGTGCGGCACGTCATCGGGTTCCTCGATCGGGCGGCCTTCGACCGAACCCTGTTCCAGGAAGTGGTTGGGACCCGCCTAGCGCCTGCCTACTCCGTCGACGTCTTCGTGTGGTTCGTCTACCTGCTCAACAGCTTCCTCAGGGTCGAGGTCTCCGACATCGACACGATGCGCGAGTGCTGCGAGTTCCGCATCCTGGACGCCTACAACGCGGACGCCGACCTCCAGCCGGTGCCGCTACCCGCGGAAGAGCGCAACGGGTTGGCCGTGTCGCTGGTCCTGGCTTGGCAGCTTCTCGCAACGCCCTTCACCACCCTGTTTGCCGGCCTGCGCACGACCAACCAGGCCGGCCGCAAGACCAAGCGCGATGAGGGGCAGTTCATGGCCGTGATCCGGATGCTCCTGGAGTTCTGGCCGGGCGAGATTCTGGCGATACCGATGACGGGCCGTGCTCTGTCGATTGGGTGGCCGCCGAAGGATACGGTCGCCACGCGCACCGCCCAGACCCTCGCCAAGCCGTGGAGCAACCATGCCAGTTACGCGGAGCGCTTGGCTGAAGCCCATTGGAATCACACAGCCTGGGTCAGGGCGCTGCTGGCCGACCGATCCCTGGTCACGGGGACTCACCACGTTTCCCGCTTCCCTTGGGTTGGACCCTTCCATTACCGGCCGGTTGCATCCAACACTTGGACCGCGTCTCGGATCGACGCCGCGCGTCAAGCGGCCTGGAACAAGCGCAACCTTGGTCTCGATAAGCGGCCGGGTTTGCCGCGGTTTCCGGAGACGGCGATCCGGCGCGCCCGACAGCCCTCCACGTCGCGTCCGAACTGGACAGCCCCTTGCCTGACGATCAGCCCGCACATTGTGGATGCCGTCCGGCAGGTTCTGGAGGCTCATGGGCCGTTGCCGAAGAAGCTCCGCGCCCGCGAGCGCCGTGCGCTCATGCGCAAGCTTTCAGCGGCTGTCACCAAACTTCTAGCTTCCCAGGCCGAGGGGGGCCGTTAGCATGAGCCACGCGACCACGGAATGGCAATTCCAGCACAGAGACGATCCACCCAGCGTTTCCCTCAAGGTCGGCTCTCAGAGCCGGTTCTCATGATCAAGACGGCCTTCAACAGGCTGAAGGCTGTGTTCCAGACCGGTCATCGGGGGCCCAATAGCAGAGGAACAGATTACCTAGTCTGATGTCGCCAAATGGGTCTTGGATCACCGGCACTGTGCTGCCGGTCGGTGGCGGCGTCATGGCCGACCGTCAGGCCTGAGCCCATCTCTTCCTCCGACAGGAACATCGCCATGGTCTATCTGCAGATCACCCTGAAGATCGCCGAAGCGAACCGGGCTGCCGCCGCCAAGGTCTATCGAACCTAAAAGGTTCCTTATCGCGACACTCTGATCCCCTTGGATCAGAGTGTCCGCTTTCCCACGATTTGGCGGACAAGGTCACGACCTTCCGCTGTTGATCCGAAGCAGACCTTTGAATAGGACCGCTTTGTGTCACAAGCAGCCACTTCTCAAGCGGATCGACTGCCTAAACGCGCGATACTGCAAATCAAATTCGCGAAGACAGGCGTGCGGGCCAGCATCCAATTTCTATTGCCGGATGTAGGTTCGGCTCCGGGTTTTGGTTTTATACCCCCCCGGTAAAGCGTGTCAGGTTTCACGCTTGGCGAAAACGTCCTTGGCAACGTTGGCCGCGTTCATGGCGTTGGGCCAGCCGGCGTAAAATGCGAGATGGGTGATCACTTCGGCGACCTGGCCTTGGGTCATGCCGTTGTCCATCGCCTTGTTGATATGGAAGACAATTTGAGCCGGCAGGTTGGCGGTGATCAGCGCGGTCATCGTCACCAGGCTGCGGTCGCGTGGGCTGAGCGCAGGGCGCAGCCACAGGTCACGGAAGAGGACTTGCGTGGTGAGGTCCGCCAGTCGCGAGAATGCCGGGCCCACCAGACCCTCCACCGCAGCGATGCGGTTGGCTTCAGCGGGTTCGTCCAGCGGCATCAGATCTTCATTCGCGTCGGCGAGCTGATCGGGGTCAATTCCGCGATCTGCGAAGATCTGCGCCGCCACGTCGACGGCGTTGGTGCCGTTGCCCCAGCCCGAGTAGAAGGAAAGATGGGCAATCGTCTCGGAAACCTCGGCGGCGGTCACGCCATTATCGAGAGCCAGTCCAATCTGGTAGGCCAACTCGATCGGTTGGCCGCGCTGGATCATCGCTGCGACCGTAACCAGACTGCGGTCGCGGGCGGTCAGGATGTCGTTCTTCCACAAGTTCTCGACGATGGTGTCGGACCTATAGCGGGCAAGTGCCGGCGAGACGGACTTGATCTGCTCCAGCGCGTCGGCTGCGGATTGTGTCATGCTCGGTCTTCCTTGCTTGGGAACGAGGTGGGGGTCAGGGCAATGGGGTGCCTGAAAGGGTGTGAAGGTATGCGAGAAGCCGATCCTGTATCGCGGCGTCATGCGCGGCGGGCGCGGCTTTACGGCGCTGACGATGATGGAAATACTCACCGCTGACCCGTGCCTTTGGATCCTGGCTTACCGCAAGCCAAGCCTGAGTGTCAGCGCCTTGGTTGAGATCATCCGGCGCACCGGCTCCGCCCATCTTGGTCGGCACCCATCCAGGATCGACAGCGTTAACCATGACCTGCGTCCAGCGCGCGGCTAGCGCCATCGTCAGGACGGTGTCGTAAAGCTTGGTGTCGCAATAGGCTTGGGAAGCGTTCCAGCGGCGGGCTTCCCAATGCGCGTCCACAAGGTCGGGATTGCCGCCAGTGTGCATGCCTGAACTGAGGTAGATCAGCCGATCCGGCACCCTCATCCGGGCAGTCAGAACATAGGGTGCAAGCACATTCACCGCAAAAATGCGGGATAGGTTATCCGATGTGCGATAGCACTCTCGGTCGTTGTAGCCTGTGCCGACGTTGTGAATCACCGCATCGAACCGACCTCGCGCATTGGCCTGCGAGGCCACGAGTTCCATTGCCGCGATCGTAGAGAGATCTCCGATGAGCACGTCCTTGCACTCCGGCAGCGAACGGCGCGTGGCGACGGCACGTTCGTCATTACGGGCATGAAGAACAACTTCGTGGCCCTGGGCGGCCAGTTGCTTGCCAGCTAGCAGGCCAAGCCCGTCCGACGATCCGGTAATGAAGACCTTCGCCATATCGCGTCACTCCCTCTCTGGTCAGGCCGGGTCGGTCATCCTACGGCTGTGCAAGTGCTCCAGCGGGGAAGCGAGCAGCGGCGTGAGCTGTTCGACCACCCGAGTGACATTGGGATGGACCGCATGCGCGGCCAACGCCGCTTCCGAGGCCCAACCGTCGAGAAGCACGAAGGTGTCGGGAAGGTCACGCTCGTGATAGAGGTCGTAATAGAGGCAACCGGCCTCGCCGCGCGCAGGATCGACGAGTTCTAGGAGCAGTTCGCCCACTCGGTCGCGATGTTGAGGCTGCGCGCGCACGGTGCACACGATGTGGATTTCGTCCTGCTTTCTGGTGGTCATGATAGCTCCTTCGTGATGAATGGTGCGGAGGGACGCGACGAACCGCAGACGATGCGCGATGCAGCTTTCAGTCGGCGATCGCCCAGCCAGGATCTTTTGGGTTGCGCAAGTCCGGGGTAGAACCACCGCGCACGCCGGTGTCGAGCGCGTCGATCACCAAGGACCTCGTCGATGCTGAAAGTGAAGTTGAACACACCGAGCTTCTCGGCGATCCGGTGCGGCTTGACCGACTTGGGATGGCGAAGAAAGCGTAGCCGGGGTGTCAGCGAATGACGACCTGATCCGGCGTCTTGCCATACTTGGCGGTAAGATCAGTGACGACCTTGTCCGCCAGCGGGTTTGTCGCTGCGATGTTGTAGGTCTTTGAGCCACCGATCGGTGATAATGACTGCGTCAGGATGCCGAGCGCGTCGTTCGCCGTCCGCCATTCCGGCTATGTCGTGTCCTCAGACGAGGACTGGCATACTCCGAGGCCGAGTGCGGGCATCTCAACGCCGTTCTTCAGCGTCACGATGAACCATTGCTTCGGCATGAAAACGACCTTTCGCTTTTGCGGAAGGTAAGAAGGCTCAAGCCTTGCCTGCGTAGACGCGGGTCATGCCACCATCGACGACGAGGTCGATGCCGCGCACGTACTTGCTCGCATCGGAAGCCAGAAAGACCAGGGCATCTCCCATCTCGCGCGATGTGCCGACGCGGCCGGCGGGAATCTCCTTGGACACGCGCTCGACGTAGGCATCAATGTCCGCTTGGCTCATACCCTGCTCGTCGCTATAGCCTTCGGTCGGTACGACGCCCGGACTTATCGTGTTGACGCGGATGTCGCGGTCCTTAAGGTCGGTGGTCCAGCTACGCGCCAGAGAGCGTACCGCGGCCTTGGTGGCGGCATAGACGCCGAAGCCAGGAAGGCCCATGTCGGCGGTGATCGAAGCATTGAGGATCACTGACGCGCCATCGCTCAGCACACCGAGCATCGACTGGACGGTCAGGATAACGCCTTTGAAGTTGACGCCGATCTCCTTGTCGATCTGCGCTTCGGTCAATTCGGGAAACGGCGTCGCGTGGCCCAGTCCGGCGTTGGCGAAGAGAATGTCGAGTTTGCCGTGCCGCTGCCTGATCTGTTCGGCGACGGCGGCCATGTCGGCCTTGCTCGAGGCATCCGCCTCGATTCCGGCAGCCGAACTGCCCAGCTTGGCGACGGCTGCGTCGAGCGCTTTCTTGCCGCGGCCGGTGATGTAGACAAAGGCGCCTTCCTCAATTAGGCGCTGGGCGGAGCCAAAGCCGATGCCCTTGCTCCCGCCGGTGACGAGTGCGATCCGCCCCTCCAGTATCGGAGTGTTCATGATGTTGTGTGCTCATCAGACTGAAGTGGAAGGGCGGCGCGTAGGGCACCGCCCAGGACTGTGCTTAACGATCGATCGAGGCCTGCATGGCGGGCGTGTAACGCTCGCCCATCACCGGAACCTGCGCCAGCAGATCGGCCAGCGAGCCGAGGTCTTCGGTGGTCAGCTCCACGTCCGCGCCGCCGGCATTCTCTTCCATGCGATGTTTTTTGGTGGTGCCGGGGATCGGCACGATCCAGGGCTTCTGTGCCAGCAGCCAGCCCAGTGCGATCTGTGCGGGCGTCGCACCCTTGGCCTCGGCGATTTCACCGATGCGCTTGACGAGGTTGGCATTGGCTTCGCGCGCGGCTTCCTGGAAGCGCGGCAAGTTGTTGCGCACGTCCCCCTCGGCGAACTGCGTCGCCGCGTCGATCTTGCCGCTCAGGAAGCCTTTACCCAGCGGGCTGAAGGGGACAAGGCCGATGCCCAGCTCCTCGAGGAGGGGGATGATCTCGTCTTCGAGCTCGCGCGTGAACATTGAGTATTCACTCTGCAGAGCCGCTACAGGCTGCACCGCATGCGCTCGACGGATGTTGGCGATGCCGGCTTCGGACAAGCCAAAGTGTCGAACCTTGCCCTCGGCGATGAGGTCCTTCACCGTGCCGGCAACATCCTCCATCGGCACCTTCGGATCGACGCGGTGCTGATAGAACAGGTCGATCACGTCAGTCTTAAGGCGCTTGAGCGACTGCTCAGCAACAAGACGGATGCGGGCCGGGGTGCTGTCCAGACCGGCAGCGGCATTGCCGTCCTTGAAGCCGAACTTTGTCGCGATCACCACCTTGTCGCGGAACGGCTGCACGGCCTCACCAACCATCTCCTCGTTGGTGGCGCCGTAAGCCTCGGCGCTGTCGAAGAATGTGATTCCGCGCTCAAAAGCGGCGCGGATCAACGCAGTTGCTTCCGAGGTATCCGTTGCTGGGCCGTAGCCGAAGGTCAGGCCCATGCAGCCCAAGCCGATTGCAGAGACCTCCGGCCCGTTGGTTCCAAGAATACGCGTTTTCATCGTGATCGCTTTCCGGCCCGTGACGGGCTCATCCATGCTGCTCTCTGGATGTGTAGATAGACTGCTCAGCCCATCATGATTAGACATGAAAGTATGCAAGGTGCTATGAGCGTTGCTCATGAAACTCAAACCGGTACACGAATCCGCCCGAAAGCACCCGGCACACATGGCTCGTGAAAATCTCAATGATTTGGTCGCATTCGTTGCGATCGCCCGTGAGCGCAGCTTCACGCGAGCAGCCTCGCAGCTTGGCGTCTCACAATCGGCCCTAAGCCACACCATCCGCGCTCTTGAAGAACGCATAGGCATCCGCTTGCTCACCCGCAGCACCCGAAGCGTGGTGCCGACGGACGCTGGCGATCGCCTCCTCGAAGCAGTGGGCAACCACCTTGATGAGATCGAGGCGGGCCTCGCCGCACTCGGGGACCTGCGTGACAAGCCAGCAGGCCATTTCCGCATCACCTCAACGGAGCATGCCGCCGAAACGATCCTCTGGCCTGCCATGGAGAAGATCACGAAGGCCTATCCTGACATCACCCTGGAAATCGTAATCGAGTACGGGTTGTCAGACATCGTGGCAGAGCGCTACGACGCCGGCGTGCGAATTGGCGAAGCGATCGCAAAGGACATGATTGCGGTCCGAATAGGGCCCGATCTGGAGATGGCTGTCGTCGCCACGCCAGCCTATCTAGAAGCCCATGGTATACCCAAAACTCCACAGGAACTCGTCAGCCACAATTGTATAAACCTGCGCTTGGCCTCTGCAGGAGGCCTCTACGCCTGGGAGTTCGAAAAAGACGGGCGTGAAATCAATGTGCGGGTCGATGGCCAGTTCACCTTCAACACGTCCAGCCTGATCCGCAAGGCCGTACGCGCCGGCCACGGCTTGGCGTCGGTTCCAATCGATCAAATTCAGGATGACCTCGCCACTGGCGCATTGGTACGAGTGCTGGCTGAGTGGTGTCCGCCATTCTCTGGTTATCACCTTTATTATCCGAGCCGCCGCCAGAACTCACTTGCTTTTCGTCTCCTGATCAACGCTCTGCGATACAGGGACTAGGGTCCGAAGTCATAACCAGTATGCCACGATGTGGACGGCGGCCATGAACTTGGCGGCGAAGCGGAGGCGCGCGATATGTGTTCGCTGAACATCGCCAGGGATGAACTGAACCGGAATGGTGGCTTGCCTCCTGCCTTCCAGTCCAACTGTCCGCCAAACCGACGTTTGGCAGCTGGTTCGAGAACCGTCCGGAATACCCTTCCTCGAAGGGTTCCCAGGCATTTTGAATGCCGGACGGGCTGACGGACAGTAGGTTCTGCGCTGGTATTCTCCGTCTGTCTCACCTTAGCGTTGTTTGGCGAACACCTATCGCGCTCTCCTCTAGCTGGCATTAGCCAGGTGAACCGTACCGCTGCTCATGGTTACGAAGCTTCCCGATATCTCAGGCGATCAATAAGCAGTTTAAACGCCGCCGAGTTCTGGCGTCGGCTGGGATAGTATAGGTGGAATCCGGGAAAGGGCTCACACCACTCTTCCAGGACGCGGATCAGGGAACCATCAGCCAGATAACGAGCGGCACTGCTTTCCAGGACGAAGGCAATCCCGTGGCCTGAAAGAGCTGCTTCCAAAAGAAGGCTGGCGTCGTTAAACACGAGTTGACCCCGAGGTCTGGCCTTGAAGCGCTCTCCGTCCTTAGCGAATTCCCACGAGTAAACCGCGCCAGTTTCGGACCTGCGGTAACCGATGCTCAAATGGGAGGCAAGGTCGGTCGGTATCACTGGCGCGGGGTGTCTGCGCAGATAGTCGGGAGACGCTACTGCCGCCATTCGCAGATCGGGCCCGATCGGCACCGCGACCATATCCATCGCGAGTTCCTCACCGATTCTAACCCCCGCATCGAAGCGCTCGCTGACGATATCAATCAGCCGGCCCGATACAATGAGTTCAACGTTTATTCCGGGGTACTCGGAGACGATCTCATTGATCGCCGGCCATAGTATGGTTCGAGCAGCCCGCTCCGGAGTGAGGATGCGGATCGTACCGCCAATCGAATCTTTCATCGAAGTGACGTCTGCCAGTCGCTCCGACAGTTCGTCGAGAGCCGGTCGCATCGTCTCGATCAGACGCATTCCTGCTTCGGTCGGGGCTACGCTCCTAGTCGTACGATTGAGAAGTCTCAGTCCCAATCTCGTCTCTAGCCGCCGTATTCCTTGGCTAAGAGCCGATTGGGAGACATCAAGGCGCGTCGCTGCACGGGTGAAGCTTCCCTCCTCGGCGACCACCAGCAGGTTCATGATATCTCCGAGGTCTTCCCGCTTCATTCATTGGGCCTTCATTCATTATATTTTCTTATGAGAGCATATCGTTTTGCGCCACTAAACGACATGATTTTTTTCTGTATCTTCTGCGGTGCGCAGATGTCTGGACAGCACGGGTAGTTGTTCAGAGCAACAACGCGCGCATCTCGTGAGACTTTGGAGCGCCCAATGAAACGCAGAAGCCTCCTAGGCCTAGCCGCATCACTTCCGTTCGCGACAGTATTGTCTTCGGCCGTTAGTACGTCGGCAGCGCCGACGCCCGCTCGAACATTCGTGCTGGTGCACGGAGCATTCCACGGGGGGTGGTGCTGGAACCAGGTCGCCGAAATCATCCGCTCGAAAGGCAACAGGGTCTTCACGCCGACATTCACCGGAGTAGGCGAACGCGCGCATCTTCTGAGCCCGGCGATCGATCTAAACACGCTAATCAGCGATGTCGCTGGCGTGATCGAGGCGGAGGAATTGAACGAGATAGTTCTCGTAGGACACAGTTTCGGCGGCTATGTCATCAGCGGGGTCGCAGACCAGATGGCCGACCGTATTGGATCGATTGTTTACCTCGACGCACCTATGGGTTCAAACGGCGCATCGGTCTTCGACGAGGCACCGTCTGATGTCCGCAAGGCTCGTATGGATGCGGCCGTCACCGTCAACGGCACGCGTGCGATCGCTCCTCCCTCGTCCAAGACCTTCGGACTTTCGGATCCGGCCCAGATTGCATGGGTAGACCGTCGAATGACCCCCATGCCCCTCAAGGTCTACAACACTCCACTCGTATTGCGGCGCCCGCCCGGCGGCGACCTTCCCAAAAGTTTCATCCGTTGCACCACTCCGGCTTTGCCAAACATTGAGGCATCCGCGCGATACGCCAGGACGAATGGCTGGAAATATTCCGAACTGGCGACGGGCCATGACGCGATGGTTTCGATGCCTGAGGAAGTTGCCGAGAAGTTGCTGGCGGCGTGAGCCTGCAGGTCAAGTTGAACCGTTGCGCTGGGCTGCGCGGCTGAAAGGAACGACATGAAGCTTCTTAGCGCATCGACGATTTCTGTCGGGCTCCTTTGCTCCCCCGTATCTGCGGACGAAGCCATCCGCGTGATGAGACCTGGCTCGCAGGCGTCGTCCTATGCACCCTCGGAGAATTTCACCGGGACGGTCAGACGGGACTCGGCTTTCAAAGGTACAGGTTCCTCCCGTATCGTCGGTGGCATCAACACGTTTGAAGCCGGAGCGCGTACCGCTTGGCACACGCATCCCGCGGGGCAGACGCTCATTGTTACCATGGGACACGGTATCGTGCAGCAGGAAGGCAATGCGAAGCAGGATATAAGGCCCGGCGACATCGTCTGGATTCCGGCCAACGTCAGACACTGGCACGGAGCGTCCGCGATCACCGCAATGAGCCACATCGCCATCAACGAGATGGTCGACGGAAGCCCTGTGACGTGGATGGAACACGTCACCAATGATCAGTACTTCGAATAAAAAACCGGCGGTGTACCGCCCCAGGAAAAACTTGAATGAACACCTTACTTGATCGACGTGCCCTTTTTCGGGGTGGCATCGCCAGTGCCTCCCTTATCACGCTCCCCGCTATGGCAAGCGGCGCCGAACAGCGCACGGCCGGTTCTTCTCACGCCGCCATCGCCGGTGCTCTCATCGATTACAATGACGTCCAAGTGCTTTTCGCTGATCTGCAGACGTCTCTGGTCGCTGGAAGCCGGACGACCTCACCGTCAAATATCGGCCGGTCCGCCGGCGCGCTAGCGAAAGTCGCTCGCATCCTGAAGCTGCCATCCATCTTCAGCGTCGTTCCGGAGCGACAGGGCGAGCCCCAGTTGATATCCGAGCTTGAGCCTTTTGCAGTTCCCGCGAATACCTTCGAGCGGACTTTTGTCGGGTCGTTGATGGATGCGCGTACGGCCGATGCCATTGCCGCGAGCGGCCGCAGGACGCTTGTCATCGCAGGTTTTGCAGCGGAGGGCGTCGTGCTGCAAACAGCCTTGGATGCGCTGAACTCTGGCTACAGAGTTCAGCTTGCAGTCGACGCCATCGGAGGGCTGACGCAGCGGAGCGAAGATGCGGCGCTACGTCATGCTGAATTCGTCGGCGCAGTTCCGACCTCAGTCGTAAGCCTGGCAACGCGGATGACACCAGACCTTTTCCATACACCGGGTTCGGAAGTCTTTGCTGCCATCATGCCACTGCTCTGAGCTGGACTCTGACCAATTTTGTGGTGTGTCGGATCAAGCGTGGATCCAGAAGTCCGGCTCATTGGCGACGTAATCGACAGAGCACCTTGACCTTGTCGCCCTTACCGGTGGGTCGGAGCTTGGCGATGGGCGCGTCGGTGCGCTCGCTGAGGAGCCTATAGGAGTCACCCCATAAGACGGACGACATTATAGGCCAAGGAGCGAGCCGTTGAAGATGATTGTCTTTTCTGGCCAGTATCCGAGCGGCGGCGCGTCATAGAACGGGCGTTCGACTTTGCGCATTTCACGACTGCCGTCTCGCTTATGAGCCGGTTCACAAGTCCAGCAATGGTAGGATCCTTATACCGCCGTCCGGGTCTGTGGTGTGCGACCGACTGCCTCGTCAGATGTCTTCAGCCGGGGTGAGCAAGCCCTGCTCTCGGGCTCGGTCGAGGATGACTTTGACGCTCGACGGCGCCCACGTTCGAGCTCCGGTCTTGGTCGGTATGCCCTGACGCTCCAACTGGCGGCCGATACGGGCGAGCGTCGGCTTTTTCCCATCGGCGGCATTGTGGATGGTCGCAACCAGCTCCATCAGCCGCCTGTCCTGCGCCACCGCCTTCTTGGAGTGCCGTGGTGCGGGCTTCAACAGGTCGGGGTCAGCAAGGCCGTCGCCGACCAGACGGCGGACGGCCCGGATCAGCGCGTCGCGCGTCCAGGGCGCCGGGTTGTCGCCTGGGCGCTTCTTCACTGCCGTGTTCAACACGTCGACAACGCGGTCCCACGGGTGTGCCGGCCGCAGCCGCTGGACAACGGGAAGAAATTCACCGGCCCCCCCGGCGACCCGCTCGCTGAGCCGGTCGTCCCGGGCGCGGGCCACCCGGCGCCGGACGAGAGGGTCCTTGGCGATCAGTCCCGGGTTTCCCGGCTGCTTGCCGATCGCCTTTGCGGCCCGCACACCGGCCTTCGTCCGCTCGCGGATCAAGGAGCGTTCGAACTCGGCCACAGCTCCGAGGATCTGCAGGGTGAACTTGCCCTGCGGGCTGCCGGTGTCGATTGGGTCACCCAGCGACTTGAAGGCCGCTCCCTTGCGCTCCAGACCGTCGATCACATCGAGCAGATGAGCGAGCGAACGTGCCAAGCGGTCGATGCGCACCACCACCAGAGTGTCGCCCTTGCGGACCCGGTTCAGCACCGCCTTGAGCTGCGGCCGCTCGCGGTCGGCGCCGGAGGCATTCTCCCGGAAGATCTCGGTGCAGCCGAACTTTTTCAGATCGAGGAACTGCGCCTCGGTCGACTGGTCCTCGGTTGAGACTCGTGCGTAGCCGATGAGGGCCATGGGCGCCTGTTTCCTCTGAACGATGGCTTGCCAACCAGCAGGGCAAGGCACCCCAGCCAGCGGGCTCACCCAGCATACCCTATTTTCAGGTCTACCGTTTGCCTATAACCGGAGGGTTGAAAATCAGCGGAAAAGATTTGACCGCCACGGCTGCCCTACTCCTCTCCGCAGGCAGCGAGACAAGACGCCAAACCAGACGGTCGCCCGGTAAGCGCCGGCCAAGATGGCTGGACGCGCAGCACCTTGCTGGGCACGTCTCGAACGCTTGGGCGAAGCTATTGCTTTTCAATGAGTTGAGGCGAATGCGGAGGGGCTTTGCTCAGCTTTTTGCATGAACCGCTTACATTTTGCATGAACCGGTTTGCAAAACCGAGGCACCGGAGGCCCTCAACCCCTCAGGATCCGGCTTTTTGCATCAACTGCCTGACAACGACAACCGGCAAGGCCCTGCCCACACGCCCGCTGGGGCGCCAGCCCAGGAGCCAAACCAGCACCCATATAGAATTCACCATTGTGAACCTATCTGTAGAATAAATTCATTGTGCTTTACCAAGTCGGCGCCGCTGTGAGGAGTTCGATCGCCCATGCCCACCTCCGCCGACCCCGCCGCCGCACTGGAGCGCACCGCCCTGACGCTCGGCCGCCTCGATGCCGCCCTCGATCATCATCCGCTGCTTCCAGCCTGGCAGCACGCCGTGCGCCTGGAGGCGGCCTGCGCCCATGCCGGCTTCGATGGTGCCCATGTCGAACCGCAGCGCCTCGCCGCCCTGGTCGAGGGCTTGCGCCTGCGCCCGCCCGCCAGCCCGGCCGCCGTCGAGCGCGGCGCCGACCTCGATGCCCTGCACACCGGCCTCACCCTCTATGGTCTGATGACAGCAGCCGCCGACCTGCGCTCCGAGCGCGACCTCGACGCCGGCACCGACGCCCTCGACCATCGGCGGCTTGTCGAGGAGGCTCTGTGGGCCCTCACCCGGCCTTCCTCCGGCGCCCGGCTGCCGGTGCTCGCCCGGGCGATGCGGGGTTGGATCGCCGACGATCGTCCGCGCGGAGCGGTGCGCGCTGCCCTGCCGGTGGCGCTGCAGACCACCGGCATGACCCGTACCCTGCTCCCCATCCTGGCCGGTGCCGACACGCTGCACCCGGACAGCCCGATGGACGAGGAGGGATGGTTGCTGGCCTTTGCCCGCAGCCTGGAACGCGAGGCGGAGGAGGGGGTTGTCACGCTGCGCCGTCTTGAGCAGGCCTGGCGGGCTGCCCGCGCCGCCCTTGGTCCCCGTCGGTCCACCAGCCGCCTGCCGGCCGCCGTCGACCTGCTCGCCGCCGCCCCGCTGTTGGGCCCCGTCCGTCTCGCCGCCCTGCTCGGCTGCTCGTTACGCGGCGCCGGGGTGATGCTGGCGGAGTTGGTCGATTGTGGAGCGGCGGTGGAGGTGACCGGACGCGGCTCCCACCGCCTGTACGGCCTGCTCGGTCACGCCGGCATCCGCGGCGAGACCGCCGGGCCACGCCGCTACGGGCACCGGCGCGGCCGGCCGCCCAGGAGCGTGGTGTCCGAACCGGTGAGTGCGCCCGAGCGGCTGCCTGCCCCCGCGCCGCCTGCCCGCCCGGAGCGCCTGGAGATCGACTACGGCGCACTCGATGCCCTGATTGCCGACACCGACCGCGCCATCGCCCGTGTCCGTCGCCGCCTTACAGACCACTAGGCCGAGCGATGTCGCTCCCCCCTTGTCGTCTGCGCCCGTAGCCCCGCCACTCAGGTCCTGAGCGCCACCACCTGACGCAGGGCCTGTTCGGCGGCGGCGAAGACGCTGTCCCAATCGCCGGGCGTGGTCTGGCGGAACAAGCGCATCGACGGGTACCAGGGGGTGGTGTCGCCCCACTCGCCCCGGCCGTCGCCATAGACCCAGTAGGGCATGAACTGCAGCAGGTTCCACACCGGACGGCCCAGCGAACCGGCCAGATGCGCGACCGAGCTGTCGGTCATGATCACCAGATCGAGCCGTTCCAGCACCGCCGCAGTGTCGGCGAAATCGTTGAAATGGGGCCCCAGCGGCGTGATGAGCGTCGAGGTGCCGAGTGTCTCCAACTCCGCTTCCGGCGGGCCCTTCTGGATGCTGTAGAGCCGCACCTTCGGCACGTCGAGGAAGCGCAGGAAGCGGCTGAGCGTGGTGGCGCGCCGCGCATTGTCCTTGAAGGTGACGCGGCCGGACCAGATGATGCCGACCTTGATCGTGCCGTCAGGACCGGGCACCAGCCGGGCGGCCTTCTCGCGCGCTTCGGCCGGAACGCTCAGGCGGGTGGGCGGCGGCACCGTCTCGACGGTCGTGCCCAGCCGGTGCGGCAGGCTCATCAGCGGGCAATGGACATCGTAGGCCGGATAGGCGGTGCCGGCGCGCACGAAGCCGTCGATGCCCTCCAGCCCGGACAGCAGGCGCTGCAGTTCCGGATGGCATTCCAGCAGGACCCGGCCGCCCCGCGCCTTGACCAGCGGGACATAGCGCGCGGTCAGCAGGACGTCGCCGAAACCCTGTTCGGTGGTCAGCAGGATGGTCTTGCCGTCGAGCGGCCCGCCGTCCCACATCGGGCCGTCCGCAATGCGGTTCTGGTAGCTGGGCAGCGACAGGCGGGAGTCGTAGTCGCGGAAGCCTTCGGCATAGCGGCCGACCTGCAGCAGCGTCAGAGCGCGGTCCCACAGTAGCCCCGGATCGTTGGGCCGTGTGCGCAGGGCAACGTCCAGAACTTCCAGCGCGCGGTCGAACCGGCAGCCGTGCCGCAACGCCACCACCAGGTTGGACAGCAGGCTGGCGTTGCCGCCGGACAGCACCACCGCATGTTCCTGCGCGGCGATGGCCTCGTCATAGCGTTCCACGTCGCCCAGGACGTTGCCCAGATTGGTCCAGGCGCCGACATGGCGCTGGTCGATCTCCAGGGCGCGCCGCTGGCAGGCGATCGCCGCCTCCGGCTTCCCGGCCTGCCGCAGCAGGGCACCGAGCGCGCTCCACACGTTGGGATCTTTCGGCTGCTGCTCCAGCATCCGTTCCAGCATGTCGATGCTAAGGCCGTGGGATCCCGCCTGAGCGGATGGTTGGGGGGCCGCCTTGGGAGCGGCCGCCTGGGCAGGCGCCGGGACGGACGATACCGGACGGGGCAAGGCCTGAAGGGGCGAAGCTGCCGCAAGGGACGGCGCCGGGGCGGCCTGGGTGATGTTTGCCTTCATCTCGTCGTCGCTGGTGGTCGGCAATCGGTCTGGAGCGTGTGCAGGGCATAGACGGCTACTCTTGGAGAGTCAAACCGTCCCTTCGGCCACGCCTGTGTGCATTCTGTGTCGGGCCGGGTGCCTCAGCGCCGCCGCAGGTCCTGCAGATCGATGTCGTCGATCCGGAACCCCGCCTGTCGCAAGGCTTTCAGGACGATCACCTTCTGGGCGGTGCCTTCGCGTGCGGCGGCTTGGCGCAGTTCCTCCACCAGATAGTCCGGCAGCATCGCCTGCCACGGCCGGGTCGGCGCCGGACGGACGATGGTAAGGGCGAGCGCCGGGGCCGGCTGGGGCTGCGGGGCCGGCTGGGGAATGGCGGCCTGGGTTGGGGTGGGCGGCTCCGTCTCGGTCGGCAGGAAGCCCTTGCTCAATCCGTACTGGCGGATCGGATCGATGTCGTCCGTGCCCAGCCCGCTGATCCCGATCCCGCCCAAAGGAGGACGGGCCGGCTTGGCGGCGGGCTTCAAGGGGGGCTTGGCAGGGCTTTCGGTCGACATGGACACTCCGGGAAGGACTGCGCCGGCAGAGGAGCCGGCCGGATAAGCCATGAAGCAATATCATGACTTGGTGTCCTGTCTTCACAGCATGTGGAGGGTGCGAAGCGTGCCACGACGGAAAGCCGGCTGGCGTGGCGTGGGAAACACAGGGGAGGGGCTATAAAACATGACATCATAAAAAGACATGAAATGGGAAAATGAAAACCACGCGTACTCGGAACCGCCTTCTGCGGACTGCAGAGCCGGCATTCGGTGTGACGGTTGGAGTTGGCCCCGCCCTTCTCATGCGGACGCAAGCATGTCCGATGCCGGGTCGCAGGCGCGGCAGACGGGGGTGCCGCAGACGGTTGGATGGGCGATGCCGGATCGGAGCGGGGGCATGCGCATGAAATGCCAACATGAAGACAGGTTATGAAATGCTGGAGGTGTGACCGTCATCAAGGTCGGGGCGGGTGCGCTCCGGATTGCTTCCCCTGGTCGCCCGCTGTCGAGGCATCATCAGGACCGCGGTTCCTGTCCCGAAGGAGATGGTCGTTGAATCGGGACTGCTGCACTGCTTGCGCTTTTGATCATGCGAAGAGTTGATCGTGATCGACGCCATTCCCTGACAAGGGGTGGGAGATGCTGTAAATCATAAAATGATAAATTGGCAGTTCCTTCGGTATCGCCTCCGCGCTTTTGGCTTTGGCGCGCCAAGCGATGAAGGCATCAGCGAAGGGAAACCGTCTTACTTTGATGCTTTCCTTCCCTGCCATATTTTCATGATTATAAATCATGGCATCATATCCTGACCGCAAATCAGCCGTAGCTCCTGCCCGTCCGAGCGACGGGGGGCGGTGCCGGTCGGTAAGGTGGCGCGCGCCTCGTCCCGGACAACCATACCATCCACAAGCTCCCCAAGGTCCGCGCGTGGTTGGGAAAGCACCCGCGCCGGATCCTTCACGCCACACCGACCTCGGCGTCGTGGCTGAACGCGGTGAAGGGGCTCCGCCAAACCGACAGCCAAGCGTTTCGCCTGGACCGCTTGCCGATCCTGTCGGCGGTTGAGCGCTTTTCCCCGATGGCGCTCTCATTTCAGATGCAGGGAAAAGCCGGAAACGCCGGCCTCTTCCAGTCCGGGGTGAAGCTCCAGGCTGGGGATCAGGTAATCGCCGCCATTCTGCCGGCGGAACGGGATCGGCCGGGTGGTTTCGAGGGTCCGCATCCGCTCGCGCAATTGCCCGGCCGCCCGCTCGAAGCCGGCCTCGTCGAGGCGGTCCACCCTGTAGATGACGAAGGGCGGCAGCACATCGTAGCCGGGATAGTGCAGGATGCCGTGATTGATCGGGAACAGAAGATCGTCGATCGGGCCATTGATGCCGCGCGGCGAGTAATGCTGCTCCCAGCCGCCCGTCGTGACGATCAGCATGGCACGCTTGCCGCCGAACGTGCCTTCCCCATAGCGGTCGCCCCAGCGGTGGTCGCTGTGCTCGCCGACACCATAGGCGAAGCCGTACGCATAGACGCGGTCGATCCAGCCTTTGAGGATCGCCGGCATGGTGAACCACCAGAGCGGAAATTGAAGGATCAGTGCGTCGGCCCGCAGCAGCTTCTCCTGCTCGGCCTTCACATCGTCCGTCAGCGCATCGGCCGCGAAAGCATCGGCGGATGCCGCGGCGACCCGGAGGCGCGTGCCGGGATCGAGTGTGGGAAAGTCGGTGCGATCCACCTGGACCTTCCAGCCCATGGCGTAGAGGTCCGACAGCTCGACCGAATGGCCTTGCGCCTTCAATTCCCCGACGGCGACATCGCGCAAGGAGGCGTTGAGGGATCGGGGTTCCGGATGGGCATAGACGATGAGCACGTTCATGGCGGGCACCTGCTTGGTGGAGACGGCTTTCTCCCAAGCTAGGCGCAGGCCTATTGTTCCGGTACAGGCGGGGTGCGGATATGATAGTGCCGGAAAATGGATAAATCGGACATAACGCTCGAACGGATGCGCACCTTTGTCCGCGTTGCGGAACGGGGGAACCTCTCGGCCGTCGCACGGGAGACCAACACCGGACAGTCGAGCGTCACCCGCCATCTGCGCGAGCTTGAGGAGGCCCTGGGCGTGGCGCTGCTCAGCCGCACGACGCGACGCGTCATGCTGACGGAGGAAGGTCGCCGCTACTACGCCAACGCCATCCAGATTTTGCGCCTCGTCGAACAGGCCGGCGACGAAGCGCGCAGCGCCCGCGGCGCATCGGTGGGCACGGTCCGCGTATCCTGTACGGCGGCGCTCGGGGTCCGGCACATCAGCCGGCTGATCTTCGCCTTTCAGGATCGCCATCCCGGGATCACCGTCGATCTCAGCCTGACGGACGAGCGGGTCGATCTGGTGCGCGAAGGCGTGGACATTGCCGTTCGTCTCGGACCGCTTGCCGACAGTTCCATGAGATTGCGGACTCTCGGCACGAGCAGGCGCATCCTCGTCGGCTCGCCTGAGTATCTGGCGCGGCGTGGCCGGCCGGCGACGCCCGGGGACCTGGCCGGCCTCGATGGCGTCCGGATGTCGAACATCGCCGGAAGCGAGGCGCTCACGCTGGAAGGGCCGAACGGCGAAACCCACCTCGTCCCCTTCGATGGAAGACTTCGGGTGGATCACGGGCTTGCGGCGCGGGAGGCCTATCTTGCCGGCCGCGGCATCGGCCCGGCGCATCTTTGGCTGGTCGACGACCTGCTTTCCGAAGGGCGGCTCGAACCGGTCCTGCCGGACTATGCTCCGCCGCCCGTGTCTCTCAACATGCTCATCGTGCCGGAACGGGCGGACATTGCCCGGGTCAGGCTGCTGGTGGAGTTCCTGGCCGGGGAAGTGCTGAGTATCCCCGGCATCGATCGTGGCCCGGTGGAGGCGTGGCGTTCTGCCGCTGGGGGTGATCCGCCAACGTAAGCGGGCCTCCGGCGCCCCCTTGGCGCCGGCCGGTAGCCCAGAGTAAATCATTTCATGAAAATATAAAGTGATATCGAGACCTGATTTCAGCCACTTCTATGGTCCAGCTTTCCTGAAGTCCGGCGGGGAGCGTCCCTCCCGCCTCACCCCCGCGGGATCAGCGGGTTGGCCGGGGAGGACTCCAGAAAGGCGACGAACTCGTCGGTCAGGGTGCGGACGTTCAGGTCGGCGTTGCTGTCGGGGTTGACCTCGCCCGGTCCGTGGCCGGTGTAGGTCATTTCCTTCAGGAGAGAGCGCTCGATCAGTTCGGTGCGGAAGGCCGGGACGCCATGTTCGCCCAGCAGGCCGCGGGCGTGGCGGTCGACGCGGGATTCGATGGCGGCCTGGGTGCGGACGATCACCACGCTGGAGGCCGGTGTGTGCTTCAGCACGCCGACGGAATCCGCCACCACCTTGAAGGTGCGCACCGTCTCCTTCACGTCCATGAAGGATTGTTGGGTCGGGATCAGCACCCCGTCGCTGACCGAGAAGGCGTAGAGCATGGTCAGGTTGCCGAAGCCGGCAAGGTCGATCAGCGTGTAGTCGAAGCTCGGCGCATTCTCCTGCACCGTCTGGCGGACGTTCGATTCCGTGATCTCGTCCAGCACCCGCACGCCGGCATCGTTGCGCCGCCGCGCCCATTCGGCCAGATGCCGGTTGGGGTCGCAGTCGAGCAGCAGCACGCTCGCCTCGCGCCGACGCAGTTCGGAGGTGAGCGCCATGACCAGACTGGTCTTGCCGACGCCGCCCTTGGTGGAGGCGAAACTGATGATCCGAGCCATGCGGTGGTTCCCGGTAGCAGGGGATGGAAAACGGGCTGACCCGAGCGGGAGCTTCGCGGATTTACACGCAAGATCAGGAAAGATGGAAGTGGTTTCACGTCATGAAGAAGAAGCATGAAATCATGATTCATGATTTCATGACCTGCTTCCTTGCCTGACCGCTGCCGGCGGCTTCAGCCCTGCTTCACGTCGGCGGTGGTGCCGGCGCGGCGCTTCAGCCGGTGCACCGCATGCTGGCCGCCGCCGGTGGCGCGGACCGAATAGAAATAGGCGCTGTCGTCGGTCCAGTAGCGGCCCTCGCCGTCGACCATCACCGTGCTGCTGTGGATGTCGGCCGGATAGACGGTCAGGCGCGGTGCCGCCTCCGCGGTGAAGCCTGCCAGATGCACGGCGGCGAGCGCCGCCTGGTCGAGGAACCAGACCGGCATGCCGCGGTCGAGGAAATGGCGGATGTAGCGCCGGGTCAGGTCGAGGAAACGCAGCGCCCCCGTGGTCGGCCGGATGTGCAGCACGTCGGCGTAGAGCAGGCTCCAGATGTCCAGCCGCTTCAGCGCATGGCTCATCATGCCCAGGTCCGACCGGGCGGAGGTCGCCAGCAGCGGGTTCAGGTCGCGGATCGCCAGCAGGTCGACGTCCAGCATCAGCACCGGCCGCTGCCAGCGGATCAGCAGGTCGGGCAGCACCAGGAAGCGGCTGCAGGCGTAATAGGTCTTGGCATTGTCGCCCAGCGGCGAGAGGTCGATGGCCTCGCGCAGGATGATGAAGCGGTCGGCGCCGTGGGCGGCGACCAGGGCCGCCACCGTCGCCTCGGCCTCGGCGTCGGGATTGACCAGATGCAGGGCGATGGCGCAGTCGAGCCCGCTGTCCTCGGCGATGGACCGCACCATGGTCGGCAGGAACTTGCGCGCATAGACGGCGTCGCAGCAGGCATAGACCACCAGCGGCCGGGCGGCGGCACCGGCACCCTCCTGGATGGTGGCGCGGATGCCGGCGGGCGGAGGCCCCTCGCGAAGGGACTGGAGGAAGGCGGGGGCGGTGCGGGTGGCGGCGTCGCGTCCGCCATGGCGTTCGGCCGCTTGGAGGAAGAGCGCGTCGGCCTCCTCCAGCCGCTGCTGTTCGGCGCACAGGCAGGCCAGCCGGCTGAGGGTGAAGGACACCTCCGGATACAGGTCCAGCGCCCGGCGGTAGGCCCGCTCCGCCCGCAGCGCCTGCCCGTCGCGGCGCAGCGCGTTGCCCAGCGCCACCAGCCCGACGCAATCCTCGCGGCCCTGGAAGCGGGCGACGTCGCCGGCCTCTCCCAGATGGGTCAGCAGCTGCCACAGGTTGGACCGGCGGGTCGGGTCGGCAGGCGTCAGCCTCCAGGCGGCGAGCGCATGGCCGGCGGCGGCGGCCATGTCGTGGCCCACCAGCAGCCGGCCGAGCGCGTCATGCGCGGCCGGGGCCTGCGGGCCGGCGGGTGCCCGCTCCACCAGCCCGCGGCAGAGCCTCAGGGCGGTTTCGCGGTCCCCCGTCCGTTCGGCGTCGAGTGCGGCCTGAAGGGTGGCGTGGTCGGAAAGGCGCATGGGGCGGACCGGTCGGCAAATGGGGAGCGGCGCTTCATCCCATGGCGTCCCCGTCCCTGGCAAGCGGTGCCTCCAGCCGTCAACCGGACCGCCCCGTCACGCATCCCGAGTCGCAGCCGGCGATCCCACGGATGGCCGCTTTCGCGTTGGGGTGGAGCCCGGAAAGACGTCATCGGCTCCACCTTGCGGAAAATGCGTGGCCGGCGAAGCGGAAACATGGCCGTTCCGGAAGAAGGCGCTTGAACAAATGGGCAGATATCATCAACTGTTGCTATGGACCCGGGAAAGGGTTCCAGCCAAAACTGTGCCGCGCCGGTCCGTCCGGCGCGGCACTTTTATGATCAGCCGCTTTCCAGCGCCGCTTGCGGTTTCCTGCAGGAACGGCGACGCGCCCGCGGCAGCCGGTGTGGGGACCGAAGAAGTCGTGAGCATTGCCGACGGCCTGAAGATCGCCTTTGACGTCCATCTTTCCGGCGACCTGGAACGGGCGGAGGAATTCTACCGCGCCATCCTCCGCGTCAGCCCGGGGGACCCGATGGCGGCGACGCTGCTGGGGCTGATCCGCTCCCAGCGGACGATGGTCCGCCAGAGCAAGCACAAGGCGCTGTCGCTGCTGCGCAGCCGGGGCTTCCGCCCCGCCACGGTGATCGATGTCGGCGCCCAGACCGGCACCCCACCGCTCTATGAGGTCTTTCCCGACGCGCATCATGTGCTGATCGAACCGGTGGCCGAGAACGAACCGGCCCTGCGGCAGCTTTGCGCCCAACTGTCCAGCGCCGAGTACCGCATCGCCGCCGCCGCCCGCCGGGATGGCACGGTCCCGCTGGCGGTATCCGAGGACCGGCTCTATTCCTCCGTCGTTCCGGAAGGGGCGGAGCCGGCGGGCAGCCTGCCCGGCCGGCGCATGGTGCCCGCCGTCTCGCTCGACGGCCTGTGCGCCGAGCGCGGCTATGCCGGGCCGATGCTGGTGAAGATCGACGTCGACGGGCTGGAACTGGAGGTGCTGGCCGGTGCCGCCACCCTGATGCGGCCGGATGCCGTCTTTGCGATCGAGGCGACCGTGGCCGGCGGCGATGCCCGCCTGCTTCCCATCGTCGACGCCATGGCGGCCCATGGCTTCCAGGTCTGGGACATCGTCGATCCCCTCTATCGTCCCGGCGACGAGCGGATGTGGCAGGTCGATCTGGTGATGGTCCACCGCGACGGACCCTACGCCGCGCTTTGACCCTTATCCCGCGGCGCGGCTGCGGAGCGCGTGTTCGAGGCGGTCCAAGGCGCCGTCCCAGGATCCTGGGCGGTCCTGGCGGAACAGGCGCATGGTGGGATACCAGGGGCTGTCCTCGCGGTCGAGCATCCAGCGCCAGTCCGGGGCGAAGGGCACCATCACCCAGACCGGAACGCCGAGGGCACCGGCGAGATGGGCGACGGAGGTGTCGACGCAGACCACCAGATCGAGGTTGGCCATGATGGCGGCGGTGTCGGCGAAGTCCCTGATGTCGGGCGACAGGTTCAGCAGGGGGAAGCCGCCGGGCGGGGTGGCCGCCTGCCCCTCGGTCGGACCCTTCTGGATGGAAACCAAGCTGACGCCGGGAAGCAAGGCCAGCCGGGCGAAGGGAGCCAGCCCGATGGAGCGGTTCCTGTCGTTGCCGTGGGTCGGCGATCCCGCCCAGACGATGCCGACCTTCAGCCCCTCCAGCCCCCGCAGCCGCTCGCCCCAGCGCGCAACGAGATCGGGCTCCGCCGTCAGGTAGGGAACGCGGGCCGGCACGGTTTCCAGCCGGGTCCCGAACAGGGCCGGCAGGCTCAGCACCGGGATCTGCACGTCGAAGTCGGGCAGCGGTCCACCGGTCTCCACCGCAATGGTGCCGGGCAGGCGGCGCAGCAGCGGCAGCAGCACCCGCTGGCATTCCAGATAGACCGGCTGTCCACCGGCCATTCCAACGGTTGCTTGTGCCAGCAGCGGCAGATAGCGGACGAACTGCAGCACGTCGCCGAAGCCCTGCTCCCAATAGACCAGCAGCCGCCGGCCCTTCAGCGGCGACCCGTCCCAGCGCGGCTGGACGAAGCTGCGCTGTGGCGAGGGCAAACGGCCATGCTTCCAGCGCCATTCATAGCCCCGCCAGCCCTGGATGAAGTCGCCCAGCAGCAGCCGGACCAGGGACTCGTTCCAATGGGCGCCGGCGAAGTCGGGGTCCAGCCGGGTGGCCCGCCGGAAGGCTAGCAACGCCTCCCAGAAGGCTCCCCTATCCTTCACTGCGGATCCCAGGTTGCTATAGGCCCCGGCATATTGCGGGTTCAGCGCAATGGCGCGGCGAAAGCACACCACCGCCTCGTTCAGCCGGTGGGCCATGCGCAGTAGGGCGCCGTGGTTGTTGGCGATCTCCGCATCGTCGGGCGCCAAGGCCGCCGCGCGGGCGAGGACGTCGCGGGCCTCGTCGGCGCGTTTCAGCCGCTCCAACTGGATCCCCATCTGATTGAGCACGGCCGGCTGGTCGGGCTTCAGTCGGATTGCGGCGCTGTAGGCCCGAACCGCCTCCTCCGGCCGACCGAGCCGGACGAGTAGCGCCCCCAGGTTGATCCACCCATTCAGCGAGCCCGGCGCCAAGCCCAGCGTGCGGCGGAACAGCGCCACCGCCTCCGCGTCGCGGCCGGCGTCTGCACGCAGCAGTCCCAGATTGTTGACGGCAGGGGCGAACTGGGGGTCGGCGGCAGCGATCTCGCCATACAGCCGGGCGGCCTCCTCGGTCTTGCCGCTCTGCTGGAACTTGAGCGCGGAGGCGAAGGCTTGCTGGATGTTCATGAAAGACCGCATCGCTCCGGTTGAGGAACTGATTTCGGATGGCATTGAGAACCTGCGGGATCAGTAGCAGAGATGGCCGGTGCTGCAAAGGATGGGTAGGAAAGAAGGAGCTGGGTCGGGTTGACCGCTTGCATCGCCGCTGCTCACCGCCCATCAATGGCGCTGGTCGAACGGGGAGTGTGGCGGGCGGCATGGCGCGGCTTCTGCTGATCAATTACGAATTTCCGCCGCTGGGCGGCGGGGCGGCCAACGCCACCGACAACACCGCGCGCGAACTGGCCGCCTTGGGCGAAGAGGTGCTGGTGCTGACCTCCGCCTTCGGCGACCTGCCGCGGGTGGAACGCCGGGCCGACGGGGTGGAGATCCGCCGCATCCCCACCCTGCGCCGCCGCCGCGACCGCAGCTCGGTGGTGGAGATGCTGGCCTTCCTCGCCAGTTCGCTGGTGATGGCGCCCTGGATCGCCGCCCGCTGGCGCCCGGACGCCACCATCGCCTATTTCGGCCTGCCCTGCGGCCCGGCGGCCTGGATGGTGAAGGCGCTGTCCGGCGTGCCCTATGTCGTCAGCCTGCGCGGCGGCGACGTGCCGGGATTCCAGTATGACGGCATCTCGCTCTACCACCGGCTGGCCGGGCCGGTGATCGGCTGGCTGTGGCGCCGCGCGTCGGCCGTCGTCGCCAACAGCGAGGGGCTGGCCGATCTCGCCCGCCGCTTCGCCCCGGACCAGCCGATCACCATCATCCCCAACGGCGTCGATGCCGCTCGCTTCTCGCCCCCTGACATGGCTGCCGCCGGCGACCGCCTGTCCCTGCTGTTCGTCGGCCGGGTGGTGCGGCAGAAGGGGCTGGACGTGCTGTTCGAGGCGCTCGCCTCCCTGCCTCCCGAAGCGCGGGGCGCCATCGACCTGACCATCGTCGGCGACGGCCCCGCCCGGCCGGAGCTGGAGGCGCAGGCCGGCCGGCTCGGCCTGTCGGAGCGCATCGCCTTCCGCGGCTGGCTGGGGCGCGACGAGTTGCCCGCCGCCTACCGCGCCGCCGACGCCTTCGTCTTCCCCTCGCGGGACGAGGGCATGCCCAACGTGGTGCTGGAGGCGATGGCCGCCGGCCTGCCCGTGGTGGCGACCCGCATCGCCGGCAACCGCGATCTGGTGGTGGAGGAGGAGACCGGCCTGATGCTGGACGCCGACGACACCCCGGCCCTTGCCGCCGCGCTCGCCCGTCTGGCCGATGACACGGCCCTGCGCCGTCGCCTGGGCGAGGGCGGTCGCCGCCGGGTGGTCGAGCATTTCTCCTGGCGCGCCGTCGCCGCCGCCTACCGCGACCTGTCGCTCGCCGGGCGCACCGTGGGGGGACGGGTTCCGTCGGCGCAGGCGGAGTGAGGCGGTCGGGCTCCCGCGCGAAGCGCAGGGGTGTCTGGCAACATCTCCACGGATTTCACGGATTGGAACACGGATTTCACGGATTTTTCTGATCTTGGCGATGCTTTCGGCTTCCCCCGGAGCGACAGCTTCGCAGCGCCACATCCGTGAAATCCGCGTCTGAATTCGTGAAATCCGTGTTCATCTTGCCGCCGGTCTCCGCCCGTCCAAGGATACACGCCGCCATCCCCCCGCTTGACGTGCTGTTGACATCCGGCGGCTTTCGGGAGCGTATGGCGGCGCGGCAGATTGGGCTCGGACAGCAAGGGATCGGACAGCGTGGCGGAACCGGTGAAGACGGCGGAAGGCGGGGGCGGCACCCCGGCCGGGACATCCGCCCTGGCCTTCGATTTCGGCGAGAACTGGGACCATTACTCGCGCACCGTGCTGGACGAGCCGCGGCTGGTGGCGGCCATCGACAGCCTGAAGGGGCTGGTCGGGACCGAGCGGCTGAAGGACGCCAGCTTCTGCGACGTCGGCTCCGGCTCCGGCCTGTTCACCATCGCCGCCGGCAAGCTGGGCGTCGCCCGCGCGCTGGGCTTCGACGTCAACCCCACGGGCGTCGAGGTGGCGCGCCGCAACCTGGGCCGCTTCGCGCCGGAGATGTCCGAGCGCATCGAGTTCCGCCGCGGCTCCGCGCTCGACAGCGGCTTCGTCGGCTCGCTCGGCCGCTTCGACGTGGTCTATGCCTGGGGCTCGCTGCACCACACCGGCTCCATGTGGCCGGCGATCGAGACGGTGGCCCCGCTGGTGGCGCCGGGCGGCACCTTCGTGCTGGCGCTCTACAACCGTCACTGGACCTCGCCGATCTGGACCCTGATCAAGATCGTCTACAACCTGTCGCCGGGCTTCCTTCGGAAAGTCTGGGACTGGACGCTGGGATCGCTGATGTTCCTGGCGACCTGGGCGATCACCGGCTCCAACCCGCTGCGCAAGGAGCGCGGCATGGAGTTCTGGGTGGACGTCACCGACTGGCTCGGCGGCTACCCCTATGAATATGCCAGTGCCGACGAGGTGCGGGCGCGGATGGACGCGCTCGGCTTCGACATGCTGGAGGTCCGCCCGCCGCGCGTGCCGACGGGCTGCAACGAATTCATCCTGCGCCGGAGGCCCGCATGAGCGACGACGCATTCAAGTCCGCCACCTCTCCTCTCGCTGCTGCCGCGGCCGATCACCCGGGTGGTGTCGATTACGACGACAGCTGGGAACGGCGCTGGAACGACATGCGCAAATACGGCCCGACCGGCCGGCATCTGCGCCGCATCGTCACCGAGATGGTGCGCCCGCTGAACTACGACAGCTTGGCTGACGTCGGCTGCGGCCAGGGCTCGCTGCTCGCCACGCTGATGCCGCTGAAGCCGCAGGCCAGCTACACCGGCCTCGACTTTTCCGCCAAGGCCATCGACGTCGCCCGCCGCCGCGCGCCGAACGCCGAGTTCGGACTGCTCGACGTCGCCGCCGGCCATCTCGACCGCCGCTTCGATCTGGTGGTCTGCACCGACGTGGTCGAGCATATCGAGGACGATGTCGCGGCGCTGCGCAACCTCGCCGCCATGACCGGCCGCTACCTGCTGGTCTCCACCCTGCAGGGGCGGATGCGCGACTTCGAGCGCACGGTTGGCCACCACCGCAACTATGCCCGCGGCGAGCTGCAGGCCAAGATCAAGTCGGTCGGGCTGGAGATCGAGCGGGTGGTGGAATGGGGCTTCCCCTTCTTCTCGCCGCTCTACCGCAACGTGCTGGGGGCCGCCAGCGGCCAGGGCACCGAGGGCGACTACGGTCCCGGCCGGCGCTTCCTCGCCGAAGCGCTGTACCACATCTTCCGCCTGAACTCCTGGTCGCATGGCGACTACATCTACGTGCTGGCCCGCCGGCCGGGGTCGTAAGTGCAGGGAAGGGTTGGAGAGGGGCATCCAGCGGCACTTCTCCAAATAAACCCATCACATCACTTCATGACTTCATGAAAAGGCTTGTTTAAATGCGTCCCCGCCTGAAAGCCCTGGTCAGCGCGCTGCTGGTCGTCCTGCTGCTGTGGCGGGTCGACGTGGCGGAAGTCGGACGGGTGCTGGCGGTGGCGTCGCCGGGGCTGATGGCGCTCGCCGGCCTGCTGTTCTTCCTGATGCATGTGCTGAACGCGCTGAAGCTGCGGGTGCTGCTGCCGGAACTGCGGGCGGGGCGGCTGCTCGCCTACACGCTGGTGGCGCAGCTCTACGCGCTGGTGCTGCCGGGCCAGCTGGCGGGGGAGGCGGTGAAGGCTTACCGGCTCAGCCGCGACGAAGGGCGGGGAGAGGGGGACGGCGGCCGCATCGTCTCGGCGGTGGCCTTCGACAAGGTGACGGGGGTCGCCGGGCTGCTGCTGCTGACCGGCGGCGGTCTGGCGGTGCAGTCGGCGCGTTTCGGCGACGGGCTTCTGGTTGCCGTCGGGCTGGTGCTGGCCGGGTTGGCCGTGGCGACCGTGCTGCTGGCCTGGGCACCGGCCCGTGCCCTTCTGTTGGCTCTGCTCGGCTGGCGCGCAGGGCCAAAGCGCGAAGCCTGGCTGCTTGGACCGTTGCGCCGTTTTCTGGAGGCTTGGCGCGGCCAGATGCGCCGGCCGGGGCGGGCGGTGCTGTCCGTCGCCGGCGGGATCGCGGTCCAGCTGGCGGCGGTCGCCGGCAGCCAGGCCCTGGGGCTGGCCGTCGGCATCGATCAGCCCTTTTCGGTCTGGTGCGCCGTGATCGGGCTGATGTCGGTGATCGTGCTGATGCCGGTCACCCTTGCCGGCATCGGCCTGCGCGAGGCGTCTCTGGTCGGCCTGCTTGATCTGGTGGGCGTCCCGCATGCTCAGTCACTGGCGCTCGGCTTTGGCATCCTCGCCTTCCAGGTGATGGTGGCCCTGCTGGGCGCCGTCATCGACCTGACCGTTCTGCGCGAGCGCCGCGCGGCCTGAGGCGGCGGTACGCGACCCAATTATCCGTTGCGCTTGCCGGATCCAGCGGCCATACCATGGCCCGGCATCGCCTCCACAGATGACCCCGCAGCCTCCGGACCCGTTCGATGACCCTCCTGCTTACCCCCGGATCCGCCGCCATGGACACCGGCACGGTTTCTGTCTCGGTCCTGATCCCGGTCTACAACGAGGAGGACAACATCGCCCCCCTGTGCGGCCGGCTGATCCCGGCGCTCGACGGGCTGGGGCGCAGCTTCGAGGTCATCTTCGTCAATGACGGCTCCACCGACGGGACGGAGGCGGAACTGCAGCGCGTGGCGTCCGACCACCGCATCCGCGTCATCAATTTCCGCCGCAACGTCGGCCAGACCGCGGCGATGATGGCCGGCATCGACCATGCCCGCGGCGACGTCATCGTGCCGATGGACGGCGACCTGCAGAACGACCCGCAGGACATCGGCGGGCTGCTCGCCAAGCTGGACGAGGGGTACGACGTGGTGTCGGGCTGGCGCGCCGACCGGCAGGACGGCTTCCTGCTGCGCACGCTGCCGAGCAAGATGGCCAACAAGCTGATCTCCACCATCTCCGGCGTGAAGCTGAACGACTATGGCTGCACGCTGAAGGCCTACCGGCGCCAGATGCTGCAGGGCTACCGGCTTTACGGCGAGATGCACCGCTTCGTGCCGATCTACGCCCGCTGGCAGGGCGCCAAGCTGACCGAGATGCCGGTGCGCCACCACCCGCGCCGCCACGGCCAGTCGAAATACGGGCTGGAGCGGGTGCTGAAGGTCGTGCTCGACCTCGTCGTCGTGAAGTTCCTGACCCAGTACGAGACCAAGCCGATCTACATCTTCGGCTTCGCCGGCCTGATGTTCATGGGGCTGTCGGTGCTGGCCGGCATCTATGCCATCTACCTGAAGCTGGTCGACGGCATCTCCTTCATCCTGACGCCGCTGCCGCTCCTGGTGACGATGGGGCTGGTCACCGGCGTGATGTGCATCCTGATGGGGCTGCTGGCCGAGCTTCTGGTCCGCATCTATTTCGAGAGCCAGGGCAAGAGCCACTATTCCATCAAGACCATGCTGAACTTCGACGAGCCGCCGCCGCCGGACCGCAGCATCCGGGATTGATCGGCCCAATAAGAAAAAGGCCCCGTACCGTTCCCGGTGCGGGGCCTTCTGTTTGTCAGGGCGTCGCCGCCACCCCGCCGGGGGGCGTCAGCTCCTTCAGCCCGCCGTCATGGCCCAGCACGAACAGCCGCACCCGCTGACCGGCCAGTTCAGGCGGAACGGGCAGGGTGAAGCCGCTGTCCGCCATCCGCCCGTCCTTCAGCACGGCGGCGACGTCGGGCCGCGCGCCGCCGGTCGGGGATGTTGCCACGATGCGGTCGCCCACCCCCAGCAGGACGAAGGCGGCTGGCGCCGGCACCGCCGCATCGACCGCCCAGCCGAGCGCGGCCAGCGAGCCGGAGGGAAGCCGCACGAAGCGGTCGAGCGAGCCGTGCAGTCCGCCCCCGAGCAAACCGGCGTCGCGCGGCGGCACGTCCAGCCGCAGCCGTGCCGAGGCTTCGTCCAACTGGCCGGCCCGCAGCAGGGCGGCCAGTGTCCCCCGCTCCGGCCGGCTCGCGGCATCGGCTAGGATCGTCTGCACGAAGCCGGCCTTCAGGTCGTAGGCAGCCTGGAGGAAGGGCGCGATGTTGCGCGGCGAGGCGGAGGGGCAGACCAGCGGCTGGCTCCAGTCCATTCCGGCCGAGTCCATCCCGTCCGGCTTGCGGATCGATTGCAGGTGGGTGGCGACACAACGCTCCGCCGCCGCATCGCGCTCCGCCACCATGCGGTTGAGGCCGGCGACGCTCCAATGCCGCCAGAAGACGTCCGTGCCCGCACCGTGGCCGACGGCGAGCGCCGCCACCAGCACCAGCCCGGCGGCTGTGCCGGTGGCCAACCCGGCCTGCTTCCGGCGGCCGAGCAGCAGCGTCCAGCCGGCGACCGCGGCGGGAAAGGCCAGCAGGACCGGATAGGCGTAGCGCGGGATGGTGCCGCAGCGCATGGCGTTGGCGATGCCCTCGCCGCACAGCCCGGCCCGGCCCAGCGCGGTGGTCATGGTGACGATCACCGCCCCGGCGATCAGCCCGGCGATGGCCAGGGCGGCGTTGCGGTTCTCCCGTCCGGCGCGGCCCAGCAGCAGGCCCGCCGCCGGGATCAGGCAGAGCGCCAGGGCCGCCCCCCCCGCCGCCAGCGACAGCGGCGCACCCACCGCCTCCACCGGCAGTCCGGCGGCGGTGGCGAAGGCGCCCAGCAGGAAGGCCCAGAAGCCGCTGTGCCAGGGCAGAACCAGCGGCTGGCCGGTGTGGTTGGCGTAGGAGCCGCTGAAGGTCATCCACAGCATCGCCGCGGTCAGCAGCAGCCCGCCGCCGACCGCCACCAGCATCCGGCCATCCAGACGCTCGCGCCAACTCCCCCCCTGACGCAGCGCCAGCACCGCCCCGGCCCCCGCCGCCCCAAGGGCATAGCTGGCGCCGAACACCCCGGTGGAGCCGAAGGCCAGCAGGAACAGCGTCGCCAATGCCAGCCGCCCGCGGGCCAGGGTGTGCAGGAACAGGAACAGGCAGGTGAAGAAGATCGGTTGGGCCAGCCCCATGTGCTGGTAATAGAAATACTCGTTGTTCAGCGTGCCGGTCAGGAACAGCCCGGCCGCCGCCACCGGCACCGCATCCCAGGCCGACCGCACGCAGTCCCGCAGCAGCACCAGCGCGTAAGCGGCGAGCATGGCGGCGAAGGCCAACCAGCCGACCAGCCGGAAGGCGAGGAAATCGACGCCGATGGCCTGCCACAGCCCATGGGTCAGCAGCTTGAAGAAGGGCGCGACATGGTCGCTGTCCTTGGCGAAGATCGAATGGAAGGTCAGCGGCTGCTGCACGCCCTGGGCGGTGCCGAAGAAATAGCCCCAGTCGTCCCAATAGGGCAGGCCGGTGCTGGCATGCATGTTCATGCCGAACTGGTAGGCGACGATCAGCCCCCCCAGCCCCAGCAGCAGCCCAACCAGGATGCGGGGGAAGGACGAAGCATGGGAATTGGTGGGGAGATCGGAGCGGGCAACGGCATGCATGTCCGCTCCCCCGCGCGTTTGGGGGAACGGGCGATCCAGACTGTCTAAGCTCATGCGGCGTTTTCCATCGGGGCCGGGGTCGGGGCCGGGGGCTGGGCCGGGCGGTCCAGCGCGGTGGCGAGCGCGGTCCAGGCCCACAGCAGGCCGCGGTGGTCGGCCTGCCCGCTGCGATGCTCGTCCCAGCGCGCCGCCAGCCACTTGCCGTCCACCCCGATGCGCGCCGCGGTCTCCAGCGGCGGTTGGGGCAGGTGGCGCAGCCAGCGGCTAAGCGGGATGCCGAAGCCCTTCTTGGGCCGCGACAGGATCGCCGGCGGCAGCAGCGGGGCCATCGCTTTCTTCAGGATCCATTTGCGGGTGCCACCGCGAATGCCGTTCGGCTGCAGCTTCACCGAGGCCGGCAGGCGGCTGACGAAGGCGACGAGGTCGCGGTCGAGGAAGGGCGAGCGCGTCTCCAGCGAACAGAACATGCTGGCGCGGTCGGCCTTGATGAGAAGGTTCTCGCCCAGATAGAAGCGGCCGTAGAACTCGATGGAGCGGTCGACGTCGTGCCGGCTGGCGCCCGACCGCCATAGGGCGTCGGCCTCGTCATACAGCTCGTCGGCGGTCAGGTCGGTGCCGAACAGCCGCGACACCTCCTCCACCGACGCCGGACCCAGCCAGGCCGGCATCCAGTGCGCCGGCCGGTGCCCCAGCCCGCGCAATGCCCGGCGCAGCTTGAAGTCGAAGCTCATGTTGCGGTCCGACCGCGGCAGCCGGTGGGCCACCGCCTCCGCCAGCCGGTGCAGCGGGCGGGGAACGGCATGATGGTAGAGCCGCGCCGTGCGCAGCGCGTCGAAGGTGTCGTAGCCGGCGAACAGCTCGTCGCCGCCGTCGCCGGTCAACGCCACCGTCACCCGTTCGCGGGCGAAGCGCGACAGCAGGTGTGTCGGCAGGATGGAGGGATCGGCGATGGGGTCGTCCAGCCGGCCGAGCAGCTCCGGCAGCATCCCCGCCGCGGTGTCGAGGTTCAGCGTGCGGCAGGCATGGTCGGTGCCGTAATGGCGCGCGGCGTCGGCCGCATAGCCGCTCTCGTCGAAGCTCGGCTCGTCGAAGCCGATGGTGAAGGTCTTCATCGACGCCGGGTCGCGGTGCCGGGCTGCGAGCGCCACGATGGCGGCGCTGTCGATGCCGCCGGACAGGAAGAAGCCGACCGGCACGTCGCTCAGCATCCGGCGTTCCACCGCGCGGTCCAGCAGCTCGCGCAGCTCCTCGGCCCACTGGTCGGGACCACCCGGCGGCTGGTCGTCCACCACCATCCGGTATTCCCAGTAGCGGCTGACCGACAGCCGCCGGCTGGTCAGGTCGTAGACCATGCTGCAGCCGCCCGGCAGCTTGCGCACCGCGGCGTGGGCGGTCAGCGGTGCCGGGATGAAGCCGTAGGCGAAATATTTGACGAGCGCCGTGCGGTCCAGCGTGTCCGGCACCGACGGGTGCGACAGCACCGCCGTGGCCTCCGACGCGAAGACCAGCCCGTCCGGCGTCTCGGCATAGAACAGCGGCTTCTTGCCGAAACGGTCGCGCCCGAACACCAATTGGCCGCGGCGGCGGTCGTAGAGGCAGAAGGCGAACATGCCGTTCAGCCGCTCCAGCATGTCCAGGCCCCATTCCCGGTAGCCGTGCAGCAGCACCTCGGTGTCGGAATGGTCGGTGACGAACCGGTGGCCGGCCTGCTCCAGCGCGCGGCGCAGCTCGGGCGCGTTGTAGATCTCGCCGTTGTAGACGATGACGAGGTCGCCCTCGGCCGTCGCCATCGGTTGGTGGCCGCCCTCGATGTCGATGATGGCGAGGCGGCGGAAGCCCAGATGCACTGGCAAGGCGCCGCTGGTGTCGATGTGGACGCCGTCGTCGTCGGGACCGCGGTGGCGGATGATGCTGGTCATGACGGCGAGGTCGCGCTCGCCGCCGGGTCCGGCGAAGCCGGCGAAACCGCACATGGGGCTGCTCTCCCGAAGGGACTGCCGAAGGTGGCGACGGGGGCCTAGGTGTAGCGTCTCGCCCGGCCCGGTGCCATGGTGAAATGCCGATGCCGGAGTGCCCGATCCGAATTGCGATGATGGGTCGCGCGGGCGGAAAGTCGTGGCTTCCGGTTCCGGCTTTGGATTACAGCAAGTGCAATAGGCTGCAGCCGCAAGCTGGGCGGCCCGGATCGGGCAGGACGGGAAAGAAGCGGATGATCGACGGACCGGTGGATTTGGAGGGTGGATTCAACCGCATGCGGCCTTGCCGCCACGGATTGATGGTCTACAACCGCAACGACCAGTATGTCGGCCGCTCGCTCGATCTCTACGGCGAATATGCCGAGCATGAGGTGGCGGTGTTCCGCTCGGTCCTGCGTCCGGGCAACGTGGCGGTCGAGGTCGGGGCCAACATCGGCGCCCAGACCCTGCCGCTGGCCCGCATGGTCGGGCCGTCCGGCTCCGTCATCGCCTTCGAACCGCAGGAGATGCTGTTCAACCTCCTGTCCGCCAACCTTGCCCTGAACGGCGTCACCAATGTACGCACTCGGCGCATGGCGGTGGGAAGCGAGGCCGGCTCCATCCGGGTGCCGGTGCTCGATCCGAGCCGCTCCAACAACTTCGGCGCCCTTGGTCTCGGCGGCTGGGAACATGGCGAGCCGGTCCCCTTGGTGACGCTGGACAGCTTCGACCTGCCCTCCTGCCACCTGCTCAAGGCCGACGTGGAGGGCATGGAGGCTGAGGTGCTGCGCGGAGCATCCGGGCTGATCGCGCGCCACCGGCCGGTGCTGTATGTGGAGAACGACCGGCGCGACCGCTCGCCCGCCCTGATCGGGCTGATCCGGTCGATGGGCTACCGGGTCTGGTGGCACACGGCGCGCCTGTTCCATCCCGGCAATTTCGCCGGCAACCCCACCGACGTCTTCGAGGGGGTTGGCGCCGTCAACCTCATCGCCCTGCCGCCGGGCAGCGACATCCACATCCCCGATCCTGAGATCACCGACGATCACGATTGGTGGCGGTGAGGCAACTCTCCGCCGTGACATTTGGATTCCACGGGCGCTTCCGAGCGCCTGTGCTTGACCGTTTTTTCATAAATTGATTAATAGTCTGCCCTGGTCCACTCCTGAACTGGAAGAGCTGCAGGGAATGAAAGCTGTAATACTTGCCGGCGGCCTTGGAACGCGGCTCTCGGAGGAAACGGACCTGCGGCCCAAGCCGATGGTGGAGATCGGGGGCAAGCCGATCCTCTGGCACATCATGAAGATCTATTCCTCGCATGGCATCAATGACTTCGTCATTTGCCTGGGCTACAAGGGCTATGCGATCAAGGAATATTTCTCCAGCTATTCGCTTCACAATTCGGATGTGACCATCGACTTGCGGACGAACACGGTCGAGGTTCACCGCCGTCTGGCCGAGCCCTGGCGCATCACCCTGGTCGAGACCGGCGAGACCACCCTGACCGGCGGGCGCATCAAGCGGGTGCTGCCCTATCTGGAGGGGGAGGAGGCCTTCTGCCTCACCTACGGCGACGGCGTCGGCGACATCGACATCTCCGCTTCCGTCGCCTTCCACAAGGCGCACGGCCGCGCCGCCACCATGACCGTTGTGCATCCGCCCGGCCGCTACGGTGTGGTCGAGTTGGACGGCGACCGCATCGCCGCCTTCCAGGAAAAGCTGCCCGGCGACGGCGCCCGCATCAATGGCGGCTTCTTCGTGCTGTCGCCGACGGTCGGCCGCTACATCGACGGCGACGATACTATGTGGGAGCAGGAGCCCCTGCGCGGCCTCGTCGAGGACGGCCAGCTTCATGCCTGGAAGCATGACGGCTTCTGGCAGTGCATGGACACCATCCGCGACAAGCGCCTGCTGGAGGATCTATGGGCTGCCGGCAACCCGCCCTGGAAGAGCTGGTGACCCTCCCAATGACTGCGAACGCGTCGTTCTGGTCCGGCAAGTCGGTCTTCCTGACCGGCCACACCGGCTTCAAGGGAAGCTGGCTCGGCTTCTGGCTCTCCGCCATGGGGGCGCGCGTCACCGGATATGCGCTGGAGCCGCCGACCAGCCCCAGCCTGTTCGAGGCGGCGGGCCTGCGCGACCGGCTGCACCGCAGCGAGATCGCCGACATCCGCGACCGCGAACGGCTGGAGGCGGCGCTGTCCGCCGCCAACCCCGACATCGTCATCCACATGGCGGCGCAGCCGCTGGTTCTGCGGTCCTACCGCGATCCGGTGGAGACCTACGCCACCAACGTCATGGGCACGGTGCATCTGCTCGACGCGGTGCGGCGGGTCGACAGCGTGCGCGTCGTGGTCAACGTCACCAGCGACAAGTGCTACGAGAACCGCGAGTGGCTCTGGGGTTACCGCGAGAACGAGCCGATGGGCGGCCGCGACCCCTACAGCAACAGCAAGGGCTGCGCGGAGCTGGTGACCGCCACCTTCCGCCAGTCCTTCTTCCCGCCGGGGGAAAGCCCGGTTGCCCTGGTGTCGGGGCGCGCCGGCAACGTCGTCGGCGGCGGCGACTGGGCGGAGGACCGGCTGGTCCCCGACCTGATCCGCGCCTTCCTGGACGGCCGTCCGGCGGTGGTGCGCAACCGTCATTCCACCCGGCCCTGGCAGCATGTGCTGGATCCGCTGAGCGGCTATCTGATGCTGGCGGAGGCCGCCTGGAGCGAGCCGGCGACCCATGCCGAGGGCTGGAACTTCGGCCCGGCCGAGGGCAGCGCCCGCCCGGTCCACTGGGTCGCCGACCGGCTGGCCACACTGTGGGGCGACGGCGCAGCCTGGATCGACAACAGCGGCCCCGCCGGCCCGCACGAGAACCGTTTCCTGGCGCTCGACTGCACCAAGGCGCGGCAGCGGCTGGGCTGGGCGCCGCGTTGGGACTTGGCGGAGACGCTGGCCCGCACCGTCGAGTGGTATCGCGCCTATGGCCGGGGCGAAGACATCCCGGCCCTTATGTCCGCCCAACTTCTTGCGTATAACCAAGCCCGTCCGGCCGCCTGAGGCGGCCGATGGCTTTCCGCATCATCGTTTCCGTGAGCCCGTCATGACCTCCTCCCCCTCCTCGCCGGCCTCCTCCTCGTCGCCGGCCGGTTCCGCGGATCGCCGGGCGGATCTGCGCCGCCGGATCCTCGATCTGGTGGCCGAATATGCGGAGGTCGCCCATGCCGACCAGCCCTTCGAGCCGGAACGCTCGCCGGTTCCGGTCAGCGGCAAGGTCTATGGCGGCGAGGAGATGTCGCTGCTGGTGGACTCCGCGCTCGATTTCTGGCTGACCACCGGCCGCTTCAACGATGCCTTCGAGAAGCGCCTCGGCGCCTTCCTCGGCGCCCGCAATGTGCTGACGGTCAATTCCGGCTCGTCCGCCAACCTGCTGGCGCTGACCGCGCTGACCTCGCCGCTGCTGGGCGACCGCGCGCTGAAGCCGGGCGACGAGATCATCACCTGCGCCACCGGCTTCCCCACCACGGTGAACCCGATCCTGCAGAACGGGATGGTCCCGGTCTTCCTGGACGTCGACATCCCGACCTACAACATGGACATGCGGCTGCTGGAAGAGGCGGTGACCCCGCGCACCCGCGGCATCATGCTGGCCCACACGCTGGGCAACCCCTTCGACCTCGCCGCCGTCACCCGCGTCGCGGAAAAGCACGGGCTGTGGGTGGTCGAGGACTGCTGCGACGCGCTGGGCGCCCGCTATGACGGCAAGCTGGTCGGCAGCTTCGGCGACATCGGCACCCTCAGCTTCTACCCGGCCCACCACATCACGATGGGCGAGGGCGGGGCGGTCTTCACCGACAATGCCAAGCTGAAGCGCTCGCTCGAATCCTTCCGCGACTGGGGCCGCGACTGCTGGTGCGCGCCGGGCCAGGACAACACCTGCAAACAGCGCTTCAACTGGCAGCTCGGCGACCTGCCGCACGGCTACGATCACAAGTACATTTACTCCCATCTCGGCTACAACCTGAAGATCACCGACATGCAGGCCGCGGTCGGGCTGGGCCAGATGGACCGGCTGGAGGGCTTCATCGAGGCGCGCAAGGCGAACTTCGCCCGGCTGAAGGCCGGGATGGCCGAGCTGGCCGATGTGCTGATCCTGCCGGAAGCGACGCCGAACAGCGATCCCTCCTGGTTCGGCTTCCCCATCACGGTGGCGGCCGACGCCCCCTTCAGCCGCGACGAGCTGACGCGCGAACTGAACCGCGCCCGCATCGGCACCCGCCAGCTGTTCGGAGGCAACCTGCTGCGCCAGCCCTACATGAAGGGCCGTCCGCACCGCGTCGTCGGCGAACTGCCCAACAGCGACATCGTCACCGCCCGCACCCTGTGGATCGGCGTCTATCCCGGCCTGACCGCCGCCCACATCGACTATATGCTGGACATCGTCCGCAGCTTCGTCCGGGGACGGACGACCGGCTGAGGCCCGGCGGGCAATGTGCGTTTCCATCACCGGTCTTCCGTTTCCCGGCTCCCCGAACTCCGGAGTTTCCCCGTGCGCTACCTGATCACCGGAGGCTGCGGCTTCCTCGGCAGCAACCTCGCCGCCGCTGTTCTGGAGCGCGGCGAGCAGCTGTGCGTCTTCGACAACCTATCCCGCCGGGGCAGCACGTTGAACCTGGACTGGCTGCGCGGCCAGGGCGTGTTCGAGTTCCGCCACGGTGACATCCGCAACCCCAACGACGTGCAGCGCGCGGTGGAGGAGGTGCGTCCGGACGTGATCTTCCATCTGGCGGGACAGGTGGCGATGACCACCTCGCTGACCGATCCGCGGCTGGATTTCGAGATCAATGCGCTGGGCAGCTTCAACCTGCTGGACGCCGTGCGCCGTTCTGCGCCGGAAGCCCTCGTGCTCTACAGCTCCACCAACAAGGTCTACGGCGACCTGGAGTGGACGCCCTACGAGGAGACGGAAACCCGCTACGTCGCCCCGGCCTTCCCCAACGGTTTCGACGAGACGGCTCCGCTCGACTTCCATTCGCCCTACGGCACCTCGAAGGGCTCGGCCGACCAGATGATGCTGGACCACCACCGGGTGTTCGGGCTGCGCACCGTGGTGTTCCGCCACTCCTCCATGTATGGCGGCCGGCAATACGCCACCGCCGACCAGGGCTGGGTCGGCTGGTTCTGCGGTCTGGCCGTCCAGGCCGGGCGCGGCCTGCTGAAGGAGCCCTTCACCATCAGCGGCACCGGCAAGCAGGTTCGCGACGTGTTGCATGCCGAGGACATGAAGACCCTCTATTTCAGCGCGGTGGAACGGGCCGACGCGGTGGCGGGCCAAGCGTTCAACATCGGTGGCGGCATGGCCAACAGCCTGTCCCTGCTGGAGCTGTTCCGCCTGCTGGAGGACCTGCACGGGGTGGAGATGCGGTTCGAACGGCTGCCGCCGCGCATCAGCGACCAGCGCATCTTCGTCGCCGACATCGCCAAGGCCCAGCGCCTGCTGGGCTGGGAGCCGAAGGTCGACGCGCGGCGCGGCGTGTCCGACATGCTGGCCTGGATCGCCGCACAAGGCTGAGGGGCAGGGGTAAGAGGCAAAGGCGAGGGGATTGCGGGGAGCCGTCGCCGGCCCCCGTCCCGCTCCCCATTCATGGATGGTTCGAGGACCGCATGCTGCATTTCTTCTGGACGCCCTACGTCTTCCGTCGGGACTCTTACGAGAAGTACGAGGCGAACAACGCGGAGATCTGCAAGCATGCGCGCCGCGTGCTCGGCCGCTTCACCGACGTGCATCTCGACAGCTTCAACGCCTCGCGCGTCACGCGGAATCCGGCGGACATCCTGCTGGGCCACACCAGCTTCGATTCCGTCGGCGGCCTTGCCGACGACTGGGTGCGCGACAACGCGCTGGAACCCGGCCAGCCCGCCCACCCCAATACCTATCTGATGCTGCCGCTGCTGCCCGAACCGGTGGAGGAGCACAAGAGCTGGAGCCCCTTCATGGACAGCCAGCTCCAGGCGGCCCGGCTGATCTTCGGCATCTGCGGCGATTATTGGTACGAGCGCATCCAGGCCCTGCCGGCCGACGACATGCTGGGCCGGGTCAAGGACCGCATCGTCCGCATCGACATGGGCTGCGAAGGCCACCGCTTCTCCCCGCCGCGCAGCTATTCGCAAGCCAGCATGCGCGGCCTGCTGCACATGAGCGACCTCGCCCCGCACAAGGGCTTCGACCTGCTGCTGAACAGCGTCGCCGGCACCGGGGCCGTCCTGCATGCCGGCAGTAGCGCGCTGCGCCCCCACCCCTACCAGCGCGTCCGCCTGAACGGTCACGAGTTCGTCTCGCTCGGCTGGGTCGACAACACGTCGGCCCAGCAGGACCGCTTCATCAAGGACAACTGTGCCTTCTACATCCACGCCAGTTCGCGCGACGCCCAGGCCACCGCCATCCTGGAAAACTGCGCCCGCGGTCTGGTGCCGATGGTCACGCCGGAAAGCGGCTTCCGCTCCCCCTATGCCATCGAGCTGACCCAGGACGCCGAAGCCAACCGCGCCATCATCGCCGGCGCCCTGGCGATGCCGCAGGAGGAGTATGAGCGGCGCAGCGCCGGCGTCGTCCGGCAAGTGCTGGAACAGCATTCCTGGGATCGCATCTTCACCGGCATCTGGGAACGCATCCAGCAGGACATCGCGGCGCGGGCGGTATAGGGGGCATCGGTAAGGGGTGGATTGCCGTTCGGGAAGGAAAATCGGAGATGGCCCGAGTCTTCAATGTCAGCGTTGTTCGATGATTTTACGGAAGATAAAATGCGTCCTGTAAGCGTGGAAGATATATCGTTTGTCGTAACGACTTACAACAGGCATCGCTTCCTGAAGGGTATCATCTCGCATCTTCTCTCTTATGATCTTCCATTTCGCGTGCATATATTCGACAACGGTTCTTCCCATGAAACCATAGAGGTTTGCAGTCATTTCATAGAGAAATATAAAAATGTTTTCTACCATCGTTCCGGAAAGAACGAGGGGTTCGATCGTGCCATGGCCAAGGTGGGATATTATTCAAAAGATCTTGGGAAATATTCCATCTGGCTTGCTGATGACGATTATTTTAATGTTGATGGTCTGACCGATATCGTCAATGTTATTAATATAGCTTTGCCCGATTTCATCCAGTACAGTGTTGAAAATTTTTATAGAAAAGAATTGAAAGTTGTTTTTTATAAAAAAGAAGAATGCAAAAAAGGAAGGACGGCAACGGTATTCGAGGATGCGCCTTCCTATCTAATGAGTTCATGGCCTGTTGTTCCAGCTTTTTGCGGAATAATTGTAAGGAACGATATCCTGACTCAGGAGATGTTTCTGAAGTATGACGGAACCTATCATGCATATGCAGGAGCTTTGGCTGAAATAGCAGCTTCTGGTGGAGCATCAGGCGTCAAGCCGAGGATCCTCTATGTTGACGATCCAAACACTCCATTTGGATTCTTCTTGGGAGACAGTGGGAAAACCTGGACCGGCCAAAATGGGCAGGTTCTTGCCGGCATCCGACGCCTCATGGCTCTGCTCCCAGATGTGTACAGGAATCAGGTTATAAAGCTGTGGCCCTCCTATAAAAGAGGTTATTTCAATCACAGTTCATCGATTGAGTTCCTTCGCAATGAAGTTGAAAAGGAGAGATATTACTTTGATGTATAAATAAAAAATTGCAATATCTATCTATGTTGCGAGTTCAATAAGATATGGAATCGCTGCGGCCAGCCTGAAAAGGCTTTTTCATCGTATCCAAGAGAGATGGATAGGCTAGCAAAGTGCATTACTCCGAGATAAATCCTAGTTCTATTAGTCCATGACCACGATTTATCCTCAGGGGCATAATATGCAAATCGTGGAGATGGTATGAACTCTCCCCAAAGATCATTCATGACACCAAGATACATGGGGGCTGCATAGGCATGCAACGTTCCAACAAAGTTGGCAATCTCAAGAGTTTTGAGCAGCTTTGCCTGATAGGCGATGCCGCAAAATCTAGGAAAAGCTATCAAGTATGGTGATTTCATGGAATTTATTCTAATAACCTCTCGGTCTCTCTGAAGAAATTGAGCGCTTTCTCTCATAACCATATTTTTTTCTAGGCCATCTGTAAAGTATTCGGCATGCTCGAACAGAACAAAGCGCGATCCCCTTTTCTCGGATTTTCTTAGTTCTTCTGAGAAATCGCTAAGACGCTCTCCGTTGACGGTCTGAAAGTTAAGGATGATATCGTCATCGGCGAGCGGGACGATCCAACTGTTATCCTCCATGTCTTTTGCAAACTCACAAAGAGACAGGAAATTCCTGTCGAAATCCTGCCCCGGCGGAACGTGAATGTGATGAAAATTGAGTTGAAGGATTTCCTTCAGTTCTTCATAAGAAATTGGAGAGACAACGATGATGTCGTATAAAGACAGGTTCATGTATCTCAAATTCTTCTTGAAAAGATCGGTGTGACTATTTATAAATATTGCAAACTTAATCCGATGAATTTCTGAATTATTTTCCAGGACCATTTCTCAAACTCCAATAGATATTTATTCAAAAAAGAACCGCTCGGCTGATCGAAGTTCTTCCAGGAATTCTCTCCGGTCTCCGAAGGCATAGTTGAAGTAAAATTTTTCGTATTCTGGCCAGACTTCTCTAACGGCTTCATTGTATTCAGGATAGAACTCGGAAAGGAGTCGACGGACCCCGGCGATGACGTGATCGTTCTTGCCGCTCCAGGTCTTCGTGCCCTCGTTTTTATTGATATAGAAAAGAGGGTCGTGGGTGACCCCGATACGGGCAGGGCTCACCTCGCGTGCCTTTCTCGCGAGCGCATTGAGGACGAACCCGATATATGCGTGATGCGTTCCGATATGAGATTTGGTGTCAATGAAATCGACCAAGGATCTTTTGATGACGAAGCATCCAAAGGACGGAACGACTGGAAGAATGGACCGGAAGAAGTTCGCGAGATTGGACATGGTCCCATAGGGTCCATTGCATGCGACTTTGTACTGTGGCTGCGCGATGAGTTCCAGAACTCCGCTTTCCAGAACATTGTATGCGGAATAATTGATGAAGATCACGTCCGGATTGATTTCCCGGATGATCTTCTGAACCATATCCAGAGCATCGTGCGCGATGATGTCATCGTCCGCGCACCACCAAAGGTAATCGCTGGACGAATCTTCCTTTTCAATTGCCAGGGCGAGGCTGCGGTCGAATCCGACATTCTCGGGCCACCGGTAATAGGAAAGATTGCTCCTCTTATAAACCTGATTCCAAACGATATTTTCGGTCTCGTCGGTGGAATGGTTGTCGAACACGCGAACGTTGACGTTCGGCGATGAAAGGATAGCTTCATTCCGGGCGAAGAAGTCATTTAAATAGGAAGCGCGGTTGTATGTCGTTATTCTGAGACCGATGCGGCTTGACGCTTCCATCATTCAGAGACCCTGTGACCTGAGAGATTTTCTTCAGACTTCGGCAAAAGAGCGGCCGATGCGACAGGGCCGACCGAACTTTCGCCGCCTGACAGCTGGCTGTCAAACAGCGGGCCATCAAACAATGAGTGGCCCGGCATCGCTTTGCAAACGGACCCGGTCAACGGACCGGTTCCACCCCGTAGGCGCGCAGGTGGTCCTCATAGGGAATGACGCGGCGGGCGACCCGCACCTCCTGCCGCCACAGGGCGGCGGCGGCCAGCCGGGCGGGGGACGGGGCCATCGGCGACTTCATGAACCACATCAGCGCATGGTGGTAGCAGGCGAAGAAGCGCCCGCTGGCGACGAGGTCGGAGGTGATGCCGCCGCGCCGGAAGCTGACCAGCGGCTCGCCGACATAGGCGACATAGGGATAGCGGCTGGCGGCGATCAGGTAGATCAGGCAGTCGGGGCCGGCGCCATGCGCCTCGAAATCCGCGGCCGAACTTCCCCCCGGGCCGGGGCCGAGATCGCTGACGATGCCGTCGCGCAAATCGGCGGTGCGGAACAGGGCGGCGCAGGGCGACACCGGCAGGCCGCCGAAGTTCGACAGGTATTCGAAGACGAAGGTGTCGGCCGGGAAGGTGTCGACGAAATACTGGTGGATGGTGTCGTGCGGCGCCCCCGCCTCGTCCATCAGCCTGGCCGGGGTGAAGACGAAGGCGACCCGTCCCTGCAGGCGGGGCAGGGTGCGCTCCAGATAGGCCGGCTCCAGCCGGTCGTCGGAGAACAGGATCTTGGAAACGGGCGCCCGCGCCTCGGCGACGCAGCGGCGCCAGTTGTTGACCGGGCCGATGTTGGCGTCGTTGCGGAACAGGCGCAGGCGCCCGTCCTCCGCCGCCAGCCTTTCGCAGATCGCCCAGGTGCCGTCTGTGCTGGCGTTGTCCACCACCACCACCTCTATGTCGCGCACCGTCTGGGCCAGTGCGGAGCGGACCGTCTCCTCGATCTCGCGTTCCCGGTTGAAGGCCGGGATCAGGATACTGACCAGCGGGGCGGAACCGGCGCTCATGCCTGCCCCGTCCGACGCCGGCTGCGCTCCTGCAGGTAGGCGTTGAAGTCGGCCACCGTGATCAGCGGGAAATTGCCGATATACTGGACCGCCGCCTGCCCGATCTGCTCAACCAGGAAGGTGAAGACCGCCAGTTCCACCCGCTGGTCGACCTTCGTCAGCTCCGCCCCGCGCTTGGCGCGCAACGTGGCGTAGATGCGGTTCAACTGGGCGGCGCGGGTTTCCGGCGACTTGCGGTAGTTGGTCACCGCGCCGTTGCCGGTCTGGATTTCCCAATTGTGCTCGCCGTCGCGGATGGTGATGAGGGGATCGAACAGATAGCCCAGCCTCTGGCCCGACAGGCCGAGATACCAGTGGGCGTATTCCTCCGACCCGCATTCCCAGGATTCCACCATCGGCGCCAGGAACTGGACGGTGCGGTAGAGGCCGGTCAGGGTGTTGACGAACAACGGCGGCGACGGCGGAGCGTGCAGCGACACCGGGTTCAGGTAATAGCCGTCGATCACCGCCTCCATTCCCGGCCGCAGCGTGCTGTGGAAGGGCTGCGGGTGCGGGCGCCCGTCCATCAGGATGTGGTGGGCGTTGGAGAAGCAGGCGTTGACCTCCGGCACCCGGCGCAGGAAATCGACCTTGCGGCGCAGGTTGTCGGCATCCCAGAAATCGTCGTCGGCGGTGAAGGTGAAGAACTCGCCGGTGATGAAGCTGAAGGCACGGCGCGTGTTGCCGTCCATCCCCAGGTTGGTCTCGTTCTTGTAATAACGGACGCGCGGATCGGCATAGCGGCCGGCGACGAGATCGCGCGTCTCGTCATTGTCCGAATTGTCGGTGATGATGACTTCGTAATTGCCGTAGGTCTGGGCGAAGACCGTGTCCAGCAGCTCGCGCAGCAGGCCCGGACGGTTGCGGGTCGGGATGCAGACCGAGACCCTGTCTTTCGCGAGCTGTTCCATAACGTCCTTTTCCGTCGCGCCTATTCTGGGCGGCGAAGCGATATCACCCGGAAACCGGCAGGGTCAACCGGCCCTCTTCCCCGGCCCCCTTCCTTGTCACCGCGCCCGCACCCAGGCCTGGTACAGCCCGCCGAAGATCATCGGATGCTCGGCCTCCAGCCGGTCCCAGCGGGCGAGCGAGGTCATCGCCGGATCCTCGGGGAAGCGCTTGCGGTAGAGAGCGGCCACGGCGGGGTCGGCCAGCCGGAAGCCCAGGAACTCCAGGTCCAACGCGGCGAGCGCATCCGCCAGCCAGGGCAGGGTGACGTGCAGCTCGTGGACATGCATCAGCAGGTCGCGGCAGGCGCTGGTGCCGTAGAAGTCCGGGGACTGGACGACGGCGCGCGCCGGATGGCCGTCCGGCAGGGCCAGGATGTCGTGGCGGACGCGGCGGATGCCGTCCAGGGTCGGCGGGTGGCCACGCTCGGCGATGAAGGCGCGGGCGGCCAGGATCGGTCGGCGGGCGGCGGCGCTGTAGAACCCCACCTCCATCACGCCATGCGGGCGCAGCAGCCCGCGTAGAACGCGCAGGCCCGCCATCGGATCCTCCATGTGGTGCAGCACGCCGACGCTGTGGATCACGTCGAAGCGGCGGCCCAGCGCTCCCAGCTCCAGCAGGTCGGCCTGGGCGAACTCGACATTGTTCAGGCCCAGGCTCCGGCTCTGCCGTGTGGCGTAGGCTAGGCTGCGGCGGCTGAGGTCGACTGCCAGCACCTTCGCGTTCTTCAGGGTGGAGGCGGCCCACACCGCCTCGCGCCCGGTGCCGCAGCCGGCGACCAGAACCTCCGGCGCCTCCCAGCCCGGCGCGTCCCAGGCGGGGGAAGCGGGCAGGGCGGCATGCGGGAACAGGGCGTGCAGGAAACGGGGCAGAGACACCGGCGCCGGCAGCAGGCCGGTGGACATCCAGCGCGGATAGGGATTCTCTTCATACTGGGCGCGCACGCCGACCGACACCGGGTTGCTGATGGGCGTCAGCGCCGGCAGTTCCGCCTGGATCGCCGCCTCCGCCAACGGTTCGGCGACCTGCCGGTCCAGCAGCCGGGCGATCTCCTCGGGCCAGGACAGGGACCGCAGGGCGCCCGCCCGCTCCCAGCGGTAGAGCGGCCGGTAGGCGCCGAGCAGGGCGACCAGCACCGTCGGCGGCGGGTCGTCGCGGTCCAGCGCCGCTTCCGCCGCGCGGACCAGAACCGCCAGCACCTGGAACTCGCCGTCGGTCTCGGCGAAGACATATTCGTTGAGGAAGCACTGCTCGGCGATGGCGGCGCACAGGGCGCGCCAGGCCGGCCGGTCGGGCAGTCCGGGGCCGGTGAGCGCCAGCAGCAGCACCCGGCGCAGCCGGGTCAACGCGCGCTCCAGTGCGGGATCGCAGACCGGGGCGGCGCGCAGATGGGCCAGCAGCAGCGCATCCTCCGCCAGTCCGGCGAGAGACCCGTCGGCCAGCAGCGCCCGGCTGGCATCGTCCAGCCCAGGGCAGGCATCCTCCGGCAGGGCGGCGAGATGGCGCAGGGTGGGCAATGCCATCAGAACGCCGGCGATGGCCCGCGCCAGCCCGCTCCCCTCCACCTCCGGCCTGCCGAGCGCGGCCAGCAGGTCGGCGCGCAAACCGTCATCAGGCTCCGGGGGCGTGGCGTCGCGCAGCGCCTCGACGAAGGCGATCCAGTTGCGCGGCACATCGGGGGCGAGGCGGATCGCCTTGCGCACATAGGGCAGGGCCTGATCGCGCCAGCCGCCCTGCAGGAACAGGGCTGCGATGCCGAAGCACAGCTCCGCGTCCTCCGGTGCGGTGCGGGCGATGCCGAAGGCCTCGGCCTCCGCCTCGGCGGTGCGGCCGGCGGCGATCAGCAGCGACAGCAGGGCGCGGCGCAGCGGAAGGGGCAGCGGCTGGTTGGCCGGCCGGCCGGCGGTGGCGCGGCGCAACTCCTCGATGGCGGCGTCGGGGTTGCCGGTTTCCTGGTGCAGGCGGGCGAGGTTGTTGTGGACTTCCGGCAGGTCGGGAGAGAGACGCAGAGCCTCGCGGTAGGCCTCCAGCGCGCCCGCGGCGTCGCCGCCGGTCTGCAAGGCGGCACCCAGATTGGCCAGCAGCGGCGTCCGGGTGGGATCGTCCGGGTTGGCGATGCGCGTCAGCCCGTCGCGGCAGACGGTGGCCGCCTCCTGCCAATGCCCGGCGACGCGCAGGCTGTCGGCCAGCCGCAGCCGGGTGTCGAGATGGCCGGGATCGGCCGCCAGCACCCGGTGGAAGGCGGCGATGGCGGATTCCGGCTGGCCGGCGCGGTGGTGCAGGGTGCCGATCAGGTGCAGGGTCCCGGCCAGCCGCGGGCGCAGCGCCACCGCCTGTTCGGCCTGTTCCAGCGCCTCCTCGTCGCGGCCCAGCCGGGCCAGCAGCGAGGCATGGTTGCCCAGGATCTCCGGCAGCAGCGGACGGTGGGAGAGCGCCCGGCGGAACAGCGCCTCGGCCTCCTCGGCCCGGCCCTCCAGCATGCGGACCAGCGCCAGGGTGCCCAGCGTCTCGGCCTGAGCCTGACGCAACGCCAGGGGGGCTTGCGCTGCGGCGCCGGCAAGGCGCAGCGCCTCGTCGCAGGTTGCCGCCGCCTCGGCCAACTGCCCGCGGCGCAGCCGGGCGAGCGCCTGGGCGCGATGGGCCTGGACCGCCGCGTGGGCATTGGCTGTTCCGGTTCCTGTCCGGCGCAGCGCCTCGGCAGCCGCCGCGAACCCTTCGTCGGCGCGGCCGGCGGCGACGAGCGCGATCGCCAGCACGCTCCAGCCCTCGGCTCCGTCCGGCTGCGCCCGCACCGCGGCTTGCGCCCAGGCCACGGCGTCGGTCGGCCGGCCAAGGATGCGGGCGGCTTCGGTCAGCGACAGCAGACCGGCCGCATCGCCCGGCGGCGTGCCGCACAGCTCGCCGTAGGGTCCCTCCGCCTCCTCCGGCCGGCCGGACCGGCACAGCTCCAGAACCTGCGACAGACGCCGTTCCAGGGCACGATGCTCCGGGGCGCTTCGGTCGGTCGGGAGGCCGGCGGTCCCGGTTGCGGTTTCGGCGGTCATGGAGCAGGACCCTTCGGTTGGAGGGGATGAGGGCTGTCCGGCCTCAATAGGCCTGGTAGGATTTTTCCTCGACCAGCTCGGAGCCGAGCAGCCGGTTGAGGTCGCGCTTCAGCGCCGCGCGGCGGTCGTTGGTGTGGTAGACCTGCCGGGCCAGCTCGACGAAGCGCGGGCCGAAATCCTTGGCGCGCTCGCAGTCGCGAATCTCGTCCTCGACCATCCACAGGGTGGTGTTGACCGCGCGCAGATCGTCGATCAGCGCCGCGACCTCCGGCCGCGCAGTGTTGGCCTGCGCCGCCACGGCGACCAGCGCCTCGCGCTCACGCCGGACGTTGGCCAGCTTGTCGGCGTCGGCGATGCGCTCCGCCTTGATGTCGAGGATGGTGATCTTGTCCAGCAGTTCGCCCCAGGAAACGGGCGCCAGGATCGGCATGTCGGATGGTCCTGTTCGGGTGTGGGTGGATTGGGCGGCGTTCCCGCGCAAGGCGCGTTCCAGGCGGTCCAAGGCGTTGTCCCAGGAGCCGGGCCGGTCCTGGCGGAACAGGCGCATGGTGGGATACCAGGGGCTGTCCTCGCGGTCGAGCATCCAGCGCCAGTCGGGGGCGAAGGGCACCATCACCCAGACCGGGACGCCGAGGGCACCGGCGAGATGGGCGACGGAGGTGTCGACGCAGACCACCAGGTCGAGGCCGGCCATGATGGCGGCGGTGTCGGCGAAGTCCCTGATGTCGGGCGACAGGTTAAGCAGCGGGAAGCCGCCGGGCGGGTTCGCCGCCTGCCCTTCGGTCGGTCCCTTCTGGATGGAGACCAGGCTGACGCCGGGGATGGCCGCCAGCCGGGCGAAGGGGGCCAGCCCGATGGAGCGGTTCCTGTCGTTGCCGTGGGTCGGCGATCCGGCCCAGACGATGCCGACCTTCAAACCGCGCAGGCCCTTCAGCCGCTCGCCCCAGCGTGCAACCAGATCGGGCTCAGCCGTCAGGTAGGGAACGCGGTGCGGGATGGTGTCCATCTGTGTCCCGAACACCTCGCCCAGGCTCAGCATCGGCAAATGCAGGTCGAAGGCGTCGGTGGGAAGCTGGCCGCTGACGAAGCGCTCCACGCCGGGCAGCCCGGCCATCACCCGCTTCAGCGGTGCCGGCAGGCCCAGGATCACCCGGCCGCCGCGCGCCGCGACCAGGGGGACGTAGCGGCAGAACTGCAGGGCGTCGCCCAGCCCCTGTTCGCCATGCAGCAGGATGCGGCGGCCGTCCAGCGGCTCGCCCATCCAGCGCGGCTTGGGCATGGCGGCGTGGGTGGGAGCGTCCTTGCAGCGCAGCCGCCATTCATATTCGCGCCAGCCTTCCTCGAAGCGGCCGGCGACCAGCAGGGCCATGCCCAGGTTGCGGCGGGCGTCCGGCCCGGCCGGGTCGATGGCGACGGCGCGGCGGAAGCCGGCGACCGCCTCGTCCAGCCGGTTCTGGTTCAGCCGGGCGTTGCCATGGTTGGCATGGCCACCAGCGAAGGCCGGATCGATGGCGACGGCACGGGCATGGGCGCGCGCCGCCTCTTCCAGGTGTCCCTGTTCCTGCAGGGCGAGGCCGAGGCTGGTCTGGCCGGCGGCGAAATGCGGGTCGAGCGCCACGGCGCGCCGGTGGCAGGCCATCGCCTCGACCGGCCGGTGCAGCCCGCGCAATGCGATGCCCATGTTGTTGCAGGCGGCGGTGTGGGCGGGTTCGATGGCCAACCCGCGGCGATAGGAGGCGATGGCGCCGTCCAGCCCGTCGCGTTCCTGCAGGACGTTGGCCAGTCCGTTGTGGCCTTCCGCCGCCATGGGGGTGAGGCGGATGGCGCGGCGGTAGGCGCGTTCGGCCTCGGCGGAGCGTCCCTGCCCACGGTGCAGCGCGCCCAGGCTTTCATAGGCGACGGTCAGTTCCGGCCGCAGGGCGATGGCGCTGCGGTAGGCGGCCGCTGCCGCGCCGTGCCCGTGGTCGCGCAGCATGTTGCCCAGGTTGAGCCGCGGTTCGGCCATGGCGGGGTCGAGGCGCAGCGCGCGGCTCAGCAGGCGCATTGCGGCGCCGGCTTGGCCCGCGCGCCGGACGACGAGCCCCATCAGATGCAAGGCGTCGGTCTGGTCGGGCGCGATCTCGATGATGCGGCGATAGATCCGGGCGGCTGCGGAGATCTGGCCGCTTTGGTGGTGCCGCACCGCCGCGGCAAGTGCCTCCTGGATGGTCGCCATGCTTGATCTGGTCGTCCCTGTAGATTTTATGGTGTCGGTTCCACGGCGTCGGCCCTGCGGCCTGCCATTGCGGCCGCCGGAACGGAATAGCGGGTGTTCCCGAATTCTCCAAGTGCGATCCTGGCCGCACAGGCATCCATGCAGGGACGGCGACGGTAATACTGTCCGTGTTATGAAATTGTAACGATCATGACTGCGCAGGCTTAAGCCAGGCGGTTCAGGCTGAAATGACGATGGCTATAAAAGCTGCACGAATGCTCGCCGGAGGCGGTGCGAGTCGAGTGGAAAGCCCTCGCTCCCCGAATGCGCCGACGGCGGATGCGGGGGGACTGTAGGTACCACCAACTTCAATCCTGCCTGTTGCGGATTGGCCATACCGGCTATTTCGGTAGAATTTCCAGGCACTTGTTGGGCATTGCGCGAGAGCCGGATACGACCCTCGTGGGAGTGCCCGTCCGCCCAGGAGTTTCGCTCTACCCACTTCGGTAGAAACGCGTTGCTTTGGGTCCATTCCTTCGGATAACAAGGGCACGGTGTGTTAGCTCGCGCTAGGACTGACTCTGCCTGCCTTCAGCCGAGCGTGACGCGCGCCTTAAAGATGGTTCATCCGCCGGCGAACCAAACCTGAAGGGGACTAGTATGGCTGGAACTTATACCGTAACGACGGGTTCAACTCTAACACTAGGTACATTTTCAACGATCATCGGTAGCGCTGGTACGGACGTCATCACGCTTCAGACCGCCGGTAACACGCTGTCGATCTCGACGCTGGAAACTCTGATCGGTACCACTGGCACCGAATTCATCACCCTGACTGCCGGTTCGACCCTGCAGGTTTCTCTGCTGGAAACCCTGGTGGGCAGCACCTCGACGGACGTGGTGTCGCTGACCACCTCGGGCTCGACGATGCTGGTGTCCCTGCTCGAGACGATCACCGGTGCCACCGGCACCGACGTGATCTCGATCGGCACCTCGGGCTCGACGATGCTGGTGTCCCTGCTCGAGACGATCACCGGTGCCGCCGGCACCGACGTGATCTCGATCGGCACGGCTGGCTCGACGATGCTGGTGTCCCTGCTTGAGACGATCACCGGCGACACGGGCACCGATGTCATCACGCTGGCCTCCGGCGGCAACACCCTGCTCGCTTCGGCTCTCGAGACGCTGACCGGCGCTGTGGGCACCGACGCCGTCATTCTGGGCACCGCGGGCAACACCCTGCTGGTTTCGGCGTTCGAGACGATCACCGGCGGCACCGGCACCGACGTGGTCACCATCGGCTCGGCCGGCAACACCGTTCTGGTGGGCGGGATCGAGACGCTGTTCGGCCAGACCGGCAGCGATGTGGTCACGCTGGGCACGGCGGGCAGCACTCTGGCGGTTACCGCGGTCGAGACGCTGTTCGGCCAGACCGGCACCGACGTCATCACGCTCGGCAACCTGGGCAACACCCTGCTGGTCTCGGCGCTCGAGACGATCGCCGGCGGCACCGGCACCGATGTCATCACCCTCGGCACGACCGGCGGCACCATTGCCACCTCCCGGCTTGAGACGGTGATCGGTTCGTCCTTCAGCGACGTCATCGGCCTCGGCACCACGGGCAGCACGCTCTCGATCCTCGCGGTCGAGACGATCATCGGCCTGACCGGCACCGACGTGGTCACCATCGGCTCGGCCGGCAACACCGTTCTGGTCGGCGGGATCGAGACGCTGACCGGCGGCGCGGGCAGCGACGTCGTCACCATCGCCACCACCGGCAGCACCCTGCTGGTCAACGCGGTCGAGACGCTGACGGGCCAGACCGGCACCGACGTCATCACGCTGGGCGCCGGCGGCAACACCGTCACGGCCTCGCTGCTCGAGACCATCGCCGGCGGCGCCGGCGCGGATCTGGTGTTCCTCGGCACGGCCGGCAACACGACCAC
>NZ_JAVDTO010000012.1:0-207979 GCF_031455875.1 Azospirillum sp. BE72 | reverse complement strand
CCGTTTCTGCCGCCAGCGCCGCGCTTCGTTCAGCGCCCCGCCGTCGGTGGACCGGGTTATAGGCGCCCTCCCCCAAAACTGGCAAGCGGTTTTTTGCCGATCATTGCACTTTTATGTTGGATGCCCGGACGGATGGTTCCGTCAGAGCAGGCCGAGCGCCCGCAACTCCGCAGCCATGTCGGCCGGCAGTTCGTCCCCTGCCCCGCCCGCCGCGGACAGATCCTGGGGAGCCGCCTCCGCCGTCAGATAGCGCCAGCCCTGGAATGGGCGGTGCGCGGTCGGCACCGTCGGAACACGGTCGGCGGCGAGCTGCAGGGTGCAGTAGCTCTCCCCCTCCTCATCAGTGTCGGTGTCGATGGCGAGAATCGGCTGGCGGACCAGCACGCTTCCCTTGATCACCCAGTAGATCGAACCGCCGGCCAGCAGCTCGTCGCCGCGCTTGGGCAAGCGGCGGGTGTAGACGGGGATGCGGGTCTCGCCGCCGTCGGTGAGAGCGGCGCGGCGGTCCTGAAGCTCCGCCAGATGCTCCAGGTCGCGGACACCGACGGCGAGCTTGATGAGGTGGAGAGGCATGAAGGCTGTGACGTCTCTGACGTGAAGGACGGAAGAGCCCTTAACATAGCGCGCTATGCGCGATTGTCGCCCGCCTTCAGAGCGGGTCGTTGCGGTCCTGGCGTCCGACCGGCCGGGCATGGCCGATGATGGCGCTGAAGCCGAACAGCAGCAGCAGGACGCCCATGATGATCTCGACACCGCAGATCAGGCGCACCGGCCCGGACACCGGATGGATGTCGCCATAGCCGACGGTGGCGAAGGTCACGATGGAAAAATAGATGCCCTCGGCGAAGCTGATGTCGCGCCGGACACCCTCGATCACGAAGTTCGGCTCCGCCATGAAGCGGTCCATGATGGTGTAGATGGCACCGAACAGGATGATGCAGAGCGAATAGAAGGTCAGAAAGGCGAAGGCCGGCAGAACCAAGCGGGCCGATTGCTGGAAGAACCCTTCGAACAGCAGGCCGGCGTCGAGCAGGAAGATCGCGATGTCCCGCGACACCAGCGCGACGATGGCGGCGATGGCCGACATGGCCAGCAGGAAGACGGCGCCGACCGCCTGCGCCTCCATGTCCTGTGCCGGCACCAGGAAGGTCAGGGCGCCGATTCCCCACACCGGCGCCATCCACAGGAAGATGCGGTCAAAATGCCCGCCCTCCCGCAGGCGCCGCGACATCACGATCCGCCGGATATCCTCTGCCCGCCACCAGGCGCCGCCCAGGAAGGCGATCAGCGGCAGCACGAAGGCGATGCCCTGGGCCAACGGGTTGATGTTGTGGAAATTGCTTTCCAGGAAGAAGACGAAGATGCAGGCATAGACGCCGATGAAATTGGTCAGCGCCAGCGTGAAGAACTGGCTGCCCGGAAACAGGTAGTGGAAGGCGCCGACCACCAGGCCGACCGACCCCAGCAGGACGAAGGTCAGGTTGCCCGAGACCGAGCGGATCGACAGCGCGATCAGGCCCAGCAGCAATGCCGTCAGCAACGCGCCGCCCAGCCAGGACTTGGACGCGCCCCGGCCGCCATGGGAACCGGTGGGAGGCGCCGCGGAAGACGGGTTGGCCGTCCGGGGACGGCGGTCGGGAACGATCTGGTCCATGGAGCGGCAAACCGGAACTGGAGCTGGCGCCGTCGCCGACGCCACGACGAAAGTCTTACTCCACCGTTATAGCGGTTCGCCCGCCCCAACCGTCAGTGTTTTCCGCAGCTGCGACAAGGTGCGAAGCCTTGCCAGGGTCACCAGCCGCCGGTGGCGAGCCAGCGCTCGACCATGTCTAGACGGTCCCAGCCCCAGAAGGGCTCCCCGTCGACGATGACGAAGGGGGAGCCGAAGACGCCGCGCTCCACCGCATCGTCGGTTTCCATGCGCAGCCGGTCCTTGACCATCGGGTCCTGCAGCGCCGCCGTCACCGCCGCCCGGTCGATGCCCAGGCTGCCGAGTGTCCGGCCGGCGATCTCCGCCACCGTTTCGGCCGGGCCGATGTCGCGCCCTTCCGCGAAATGCGCATGATAAAGCGCGCGGGCCAGAAGCTTCGCCTGCTCGGGATGTTCGTCGGTCAGCCAGTAGAAGGCGCGCGAGGCGGCGACACCATTGACCGGCGCCGAGTCGGGGAAGGTGAAGGGCGCGCCGGTCAGCCGGGCGATGCGGCCGACGTCATGGGTCAGATATTCGCCGCGCAACGGCTGCTGCAGGTTCGGCTTCATGCCCGTCACCTTGAAGATGGCGCCAAGCAGGACCGGGCGCCAGGTGACGGCGCGGCCATGCTTCGCCGCCAGCTCGTCGATGCGCAGGCTGGCGAAATAGCCGTAGGGCGAGGCGAAGTCGAAATAGAAATCGATGGGATCCGGCACGCGCGTTTCCTCTCCGTTGACTGTTTTGGAAAGGCTAACGCTGGTGCGCGACAGCGTCCAGGGGTGCGTCCGGAGGATGCGCGCCCCCGGCTGCGGGACAGGTCAGACCGTGCGCACCTTGGCGTCGAAAACGTAGCCGGCGCCGCGTTCGGTCTTGATGATGCGGGGTTCCTTCGGGTTCGCCTCGATCTTGCGGCGCAGTCGCAGGATCAGCACGTCGATGGAGCGGTCGAACACCTCCGCCCCGTCGACGCGGGTGAGGTCGAGCAGCTGGTCGCGGGTCAGCACCCGTTGCGGCCGCTTCACGAAGGCGGCAAGCAGGCCGAACTCCGCCTTGGTCAGCTCCACCTCGCGCCCCTCCTGCCCGCGCAGGCGCTGGGCGGTGAGGTCGAGTTCCCAGTTGGCGAACTGCACGACGGCACGCAGTTCATCCGGGTTGCGCGGCGGGCGCGCGTCGTTGGAAACGCGGCGCAGCACCGCCTTGATGCGGGCCAGCAGCTCGCGCGGGTTGAAGGGTTTGGTCAGGTAGTCGTCGGCGCCCAGCTCCAGCCCGACGATGCGGTCGACATCCTGGTCCTTGGACGACAGGATGATGACGGGGATCTGCGATTCGGTGCGAATCTGACGGACGAGGCCCAGTCCGTCGCCATCGGGCAGGCGCAGGTCGCAGACCACGAGGTCGACAGGATCGCCGTCCAGGGCCTGCTTGGCCGAAGCGGTGTCGTGCGCCGTGGTGACCCGGTAGCCTTCCCCCGCCAGATATGAGGCCAAAAGCTCCCGAATCGGCTCATCGTCGTCGACCGCGAGAATGTGCATGCCTGTTACCTCCCCAAACCTTCTTATCTCACGCGCGAGCGCCACGCAATGCGTTACAACCCCGTAACGGCTGCGACTGCCCGGCCCTCCGCATGAGTTGGTTGAAATCGCGTTCTGCACCGGCGACACAAAATCACCCCTTCACGGACATTAACCAGAAACACGCTGCGGTTTAAATGCCGACCATCGAACAGGGGACGGCCGCCCGCCGGAGGGGGCCGGACCAATGCCGTGATGGGGAAGCACCGCCATGTCGAACGTCGATCATTGCCTGGAGCGTCTGGCCCTGCTCGACCGCGCCGATCGCCTGCTGAACGAGGTGCGGGTCTATGGACAGCACGGGTCGATCCGCGAAACGCTGGCGCAGCACCGTCTGCTGCTGGGCGAGGCGAGGCGCCACCTCGACTCGGCGCGCTCGGTCGGCCGGTTCGGCTGACGGACGGCGAGAGAGCGCGACCATGCCCGGCCGCAACGCCCCGGCGCCGCTGGCGCCGCCCCAGCGCGCCCCGTCCCACACCGCCAGGACGGCACGGCGCCTGCCCGCCGACGGCAACCGCCGTCCGGCGCAGGAGCGTTGCGCCCACCATCCAGCCCATCATACGCCCTGCGCACCGGCCGCCCTGCCCCGCCCGGTCCCGGCGGCTCCCGCACCGCTGTGGCACATGATGATGGAGCGCTGGCTGGCGGCCACGCCCTGACGGACCCCAGCGCCCGGCACCCGGTCGCCGGACTGCGACGCTCTCCCTATTCCCGCCCGATTTCACGCCTAAGCCGGTGATCGGGAGTCACAGAAACGGAGAGACCCATCATGACCCGCGCCATCCTTCTCGCCTCCACCGCCCTGCTGATGGCGGCACCGGGCGCCCTGGCGGCGACCGGAACGGCCGATGGACCGGGGGGCAACGGACCGGGGAGTGGGCAGCTGGCGCTGACGCGGGTCCTGCTGTCCACCGGCGGTGTCGGTTACTTCGAATATGAGGCGACGGTGACCGGCGACGCCGATCTGTCGCTGGAGGTGCGGCGCGATCAGGTCGACGACGTGCTCAAGAGCATCGTGGTCTATGACGACAAGGGTGGCGTCGGCACCATCGGCCTGCCCGGGGCGGAGCCGCTGGACACCGCCTTTCGCGAGTTGCCCTTCTCGCCCGGCGACCTGACCTCCCCCGCGGCGCTGCTGAGTGCCATGCAGGGGGCGGAGGTGACGGCCGGCGGGTCCCGCCAGTTGACCGGCCGGCTGATGTCGGTGACCGAGGAGACGGTGCGGCTGTCCGGCAATGACGGTGCCACCGCCACGCGGCACAGGGTGACGCTGATGACCGCCGACGGCTTGCGCCAGCTGGTGCTGGAGGAGGCCGACACGCTGCGCTTCACCGATCCGGCGGTGCAGGCCCAGATCGACAAGGCGCTGGTGGCGGTGGCGGAGAATGCCCGGCGCGAACGGCGGCGGCTGACCGTGCACAGCAACGCGCCCCGTGATCCCCAGGCGGCGGGCGAGCGCCGGGTCCGCGTCGGCTATGTCGCGGCGACCCCGCTGTGGAAGGCGACCTACCGGCTCAGCCTGGGCACGGACGGCGCTGCTGCACAGAACGGGCAGGCCTCTGATGGAAAGGCCCAGGATGGGAAGGGCGCGCTGCAGGGCTGGGCGGTGCTGGAGAATCTCAGCGGCGAGGACTGGCGCGGCGTCGACCTGACGGTGGTGTCGGGCAACCCGGTCACCCTGCGCCAAGCGCTCTACACGCCTTATTTCGTCGAGCGGCCGGAAGTGCCGGTGGAGGTTCTCGGCCGGGTGCTGCCCAGCGCCGACGAGGGCACGGTGACTCTGGATGATACGCGCGCGGCGATGCGTCCGCAGGCGGAGTCTTCGCGCGCCGCCCCGCCGCCGGCCGCCGCCATGGCCGCTCCCGCCCCGGCTCCGATGGCCGAGCCGCTGGCGAAAACCGCGCCCTATGGCTCCGCCGCCGGGACGCCGGCCGTCGCCGCGGTCCGCAGTGCCGAGACCGGTGCCGCCGAGGGCGCCCAGGTGCTGTTCCGTTACCCGCAGCCGGTCAGCGTGCCGAACGGCGGGACCCTGATGATGCCGATCGCCGCGCGCGCGCTGCCGGTGGAGCGGGTGGCGCTCTACCAGCCCGCCAGCGATGGCCGCCACCCGCTGGCCTCGCTGCGGCTGCGCAACGACGGCGACACCGCGCTGCCGCCGGGGCTGCTGACCTTCTACGACCGCACTTCGAAGAGCGACGGCGCCGCTACCGCAACCAGCGCTTATGTCGGCGATGCCCGCATGGCGACGCTGCCGGCGGGCGACAGCCGGCTGCTGTCCTTCGCCGTCGATCAGGCGGTGACCATCGACCGTGAGGAGAAGCCCAGCCGCCGGCTGTCCCGCGCCAGCATCGCCGACGGCGTGCTGACCCTGTCGGTGACCGACCGGCAGAGCACCACCTACACCGTTGCCGGCGCTCCCGACGGCGACCGCAACCTGATCATCGAGCATCCGCGCCGCGCCGGCTGGGAGCTTGCCGAGCCGGCGGGCAACAAGCCCGACGCGACGGCCGCCGCCTACCGCCTGCCGCTGGCGGTGCCGGCCGGCAAGACGGTGACGCTGACCGCCACGCTGGAACGGCCGCGGCAGGAGCGAATCGTGCTGACCGACCTGACGGCCGACCAGATCGCCGCCCGCGCCGACGCGGCCGAACTGCCCGCGGAGGTGCGTCAGGCGCTGACCACGCTGGCCGGCCTGCGCGCCGCCGTCGCCGAGAAGGAGCGCCGCATCGCCGAGCTGGAGCGCGACCGGGCGGAGCGCATCGCCGACCAGGACCGCCTGCGTGAGAACCTGAAGGCCCTGCCCGCCGGCAGCGACCTGCACAAGCGCACGCTGGCGAAGATGGCGGAGGCCGAAAACCGCCTCGACGCGCTGGCCCGCGACCTGACGACCGCCCGCGGCGAAGCGGAAGCCGCCCGTCAGACCCTGCGCGAGCGGGTGAAGGCGCTGGCGATCTGAGGACGGCGATCGGCGCCTTCGGTTCGGGGCCAGGGAGCTTTCAAAGCCATGCCACGGCCCTCGCCGGTCCTCATCGAGGGCCGTGGCATGCGGTCGTCCGACCCGATGGGCCGGGCGCCGATTCTGCTTGTGGGGCCAGCGAAACATTGGCATAAGGCAAGTCATAGGCCTGGGGTGCCGTGCGGTGGTCGCGCGGCTGAGAACACACCCATCGAACCTGTCTGGGTAATTCCAGCGAAGGGAGCCGCCGCATGATCCATGCGCCAGATCCGTATCCATTTTCCGTTCCCGAATCGGGAATCCGTCCCTCCGTCGCCGTCATCGGTGCCGGCTGCATCGGCCTTGCCATCGCCTGGAGGCTGGCGTCGGCCGGCTGCCGCGTCGATCTGTTCGAACGGGGACAGGCGGGCCGCGGCGCCACCCATGCAGCCGGCGGCATGCTGGCCGCCTGCGTCGAAACCGAACCGGGCGAGGACGGGCTGCTGCCGCTGACCCGCGCCTCCCAGGCACTGTGGCCGGACTTCGCCCGCGACCTGGAGGCAGCAAGCGGCATGGCGGTGGACCTGCGCACCGAAGGCACCATGGTCATCGCGCTCAACGCTGACGATGCCGCCAAGGTCCGTTTCCTGCACGGTTTCCAGCGCGACCTCGGCCTTCCGGTGGAATGGCTGGGCGGGGCCGAGGTGCGGCGGCGCGAGCCATTCCTGCAGCCGGGCGTTGCCGGTGCGCTGTTCTGTGCCGGCGACCATCAGGTCGACAACCGCAAGGTCGCAGCCGCCCTGCAGCGTGCCGCCCTGGCCGCCGGCGCCCGCCTGTATGAGCAGTGCGGCGAGGTGGCTCTGGCGGTGGAGGGTGGACGCGCCGTTGGTGTGCGTGTTGCTGCAACTCTGCACCGGGCCGACCGGGTGGTTCTGGCCGCCGGGGCCTGGTCGGCCGGCGTGCCGGGCCTGCCGCCCGCCGCGAAGCCGCCGGTGCGGCCGGTCAAGGGGCAAATGGTCTGCCTGCGCATGGACGCCCGGCTGCCGCTGCTGCGCCATGTGGTGTGGACGCCCGGCACCTACCTGATCCCGCGGCTGGACGGCCGGCTGCTGATCGGCGCCACGACGGAGGAGCGCGGCTTCGACGACCGCCTGACCGCCGGCGGCCAGTTCGCCCTGCTGGAGGGGGCGTGGCGCGCCCTGCCCGGCATCGCCGAACTGCCGATCGATGAGGCCTGGGCCGGCTTCCGCCCCGGCAGCCGCGACGACGCGCCGATCCTGGGGGAGAGCGGCATTCCCGGCCTGATCCACGCCACCGGCCACCACCGCAACGGCATCCTGCTGACCCCGGTCACCGCCGACGGCATCGCCCGTCTGGTCCTGACCGGCGAGACCGATCCGCTGCTGCGCCCCTTCACCGCCGACCGCTTCGTTGCGGCGGGAGCCGCCGCATGAGCGCCCTCCTCCGCGTCAACGGCCAGGAAGAACCGCTGTCCGCCGCCTCGGTCGCCGAACTTCTGGCCACCCGCGGCATCGCCGAAGGCACGCCCGGCGTCGCCGTGGCCTTGAACGGCGCCGTGCTTCCCCGCCGCCGCTGGCTTGAGACCCCGCTCCAGCCCGGCGACAGCCTGGAAATCGTCCGCCCGATCCAAGGCGGCTGAACTCAACATTTTCCCTTTCCCGCCCCGCGACACGGGAGGAATCCCCTCTCCCCCCCGGGGAGAGGGTTAGGGTGAGGGGGGCGCATGGCGAAGATTCTCGAGAATCCACCCTATGCATCCCCCTCACCCCGACCCTCTCCCCGGGGGGGAGAGGGGGATTTCCCCGGGCTGGTCGCCGAAGGAGAGGGCTTTTGAAAGGCTCCCCCGATGTCCCAAGCCACCCTCGACACCCTCACCATTGCCGGACGCGGCTTCGGTTCGCGGCTGTTCCTCGGCACCGCCGGCTATCCGAACCAGCAGGTGATGCTCGACGCGCTGGAGGCCAGCGGCAGCGAGCTGGTCACGCTGGCGATCCGGCGCATCAGCCTGGACGGCTATTCGGAAAGCCTCGTCGACGTACTGGCCCGCGCCACCGCCAATCGCCCGACCGGCCCGGTCGGGTTGCTGCCCAATACCGCCGGCTGCATGACCGCCAAGGAGGCCGTGCTGACCGCCCAGTTGTCGCGCGAGGCGCTGAACACCCCCTGGATCAAGCTGGAGGTCATCGGCGACCGCGAACTGCTCTATCCCGATGTGGAGGAGTTGCTGCGCGCAACGGAGGAACTGGTGAACGACGGGTTCGTCGTGCTGCCCTATTGCAACGACGATCCAGTCACCTGCCGCAAGCTGGCCGATCTCGGCGCGGCGGCGGTGATGCCGCTGGGCGCCTTCATCGGGTCGGGCCTGGGCATCCGCAACCCGCACGCCATCGAGACGATCTGCTCCCGCAGCCCGGTGCCGGTGGTGCTGGACGCCGGGATCGGCACCGCGTCCGACGCGGCGTTGGCGATGGAGCTGGGCTGCGCCGCGGTGCTGCTGAACACCGCCGTGTCGAAGGCGCGCGATCCGGTGCGGATGGCGGCGGCGATGCGCGACGCGGTCAGTGCCGGGCGCGGCGCCCATCTGGCCGGCCGCATGCCGATGCGCGCCTATGCCGAACCCTCCAGCCCGCAGATGGGGCTGATCGGCAGCTGACGGCGAAGGGGCGTGCGTCCTGCGGTTGTCCAATCGGCCGCTTGATCCGGAGCGGCGACTGACGCAGGCTGTCGCGCACCGCCCCTCAAGCCGGAGACCTTCCGACCGTGCCCGCCACCTTCGAACCCCGTACCCCCGACTGGAAGGCGCGCTGCCTCGCGTCCTTCGAACAGCAGCCGATCTGCAGGACGCTCGGCATCCAGATGGCGGCGATGGAGCCCGGATTCTGCGAGATGCGGCTGCCCTTCCGCGCCGACCTGACGCAGCAGCACGGCTTCTTCCATGCCGGCATGGTCAGCACGCTGGCCGACAATGCCGGCGGCTATGCCGCGCTGAGCCTGATGCCCGCCGGGGCGGAGGTGCTGGCGGTGGAGTTCAAGATCAACCTGATGTCGCCGGCCAAGGGCGATGTCATGATCGCCCGCGCCCGCGTGGTGAAGCCGGGCCGCACCCTGGTCATCACCCAGGTGGAGGTGTCGATGCTGGACGGCGGGGCGGAGAAGGACTGCGCCCTGATGCAGCAGACCACCTTCTGCGTGATGCCGAAATGATGGTCCGACCGGTTCGAAAGGGGTTTCCCATGCTGTCCGCAAGCCTGCCTTCCACCCGCACCGCGGCCCTTCTGCTGGCCGGCGGCCTGATGGCGCTGGCCGCCCAGGCAACCCCGGCGGAGGCGAAGGATCCGCCCTCCTGCGCCGCCATCTCCTTCCGTCCGCTGCCGAGCGGCACCCCGGACGGCGAGCAGGAAACCGGCCTCTACAAGTCGCGCTTCGGCAAGATCGAGGTGAAGGCCGACGTCAAGGGCGGTCTTGCCACCAACTATTACATGGTGCTGAACGGCAGGAAGGTGGACGGCCCGGCCACCCCGCCGAAGATGTCGGACGCCTGCCTGACGTCCAAGCACGTCAAGCTGCCCTTCGCCAAGCAGGCCCAGGGCGCCTGCACCGGCAGCCGGTTCCGCGTGGTCGTCGACCGGTCCGGCGCCAAGCCGGTCGCCGCCTTCTTCGGGCTGCAGGGCGAGGACTGGGCCTACTGCAGCGCCACCACCCTGTAAGGCGTTCCGCCTTCCAGCCGTCCCGGGGCTGCGCTCACAGCAGGAACGCCGACGCCAGCCCCAGGAACGCCAGGAAGCCGATGACATCGGTGATGGTGGTCAGGAACACCGCGCTGGACACCGCGGGATCGACGCCCAGCTTTTCCAGCCCCAGCGGGATCAGCGCGCCGCTGAGCCCCGCCACCACCAGATTGATGATCATGGCGAGCCCGATGACGATGCCGATCATCGGGCCGTACCAGATCAGCGCGATCACCCCGACCATCACGGCGAAGATCCCGCCGTTGATCAGCCCGACCAGCAACTCCTTGCCCACCACCCGCATGGCGTTGGCCGACGACAGCTCGTGCGTCGCCAGCGCGCGGACGACGACGGTCAGCGTCTGCGTCCCGGCATTGCCGCCCATCGAGGCAACGATGGGCATCAGCACCGCCAGCGCCACGATCTGCTCGATGGTGCCCTCGAACAGCGAGATGACGCCCGACGCCAGGAAGGCGGTGGCGAGGTTGACGGTCAGCCAGCCGACACGGCCGCGGGCGATGTCGGCGATGCCGCTGAACACGCCGGTGTCGCCCGACCCGCTCAGCTTGCGCAGGTCGTCCTCCGCCTCCTCGTCGATGATGCGGACCACGTCGTCGACGGTGATGACGCCGATCAGCCGGCCGGACGGATCGACCACGGGGGCGGAGACCAGGGCATATTGGCGGAACAGGTTGGCGACCTCCGCCCGCTCCATGGTGGCGGGGATGACGTCGACCTCGCCGGTGACCAGATCGGCGATGCGCACGGCCCGGCGCTGGCGCAGCAGGCGCGACAGCGGCACCGCGCCCACCACCCGGTGCATCGGGTCGACGATGAAGATGTCGTAGAAATCCTCCGGCAGCGTGTCGGTCGCCGCCCGGACGAAGTCGATGGTCTTGCCCACCGTCCAGAATTCCGGGACCGCGACCAGCTCGCGCTGCATCATGCGGCCGGCGCTGTCCTCGTCGTAGGTCAGGTTCTCCTGCACCAGGGCGCGTTCGGCGTCGGGCAGCTTCGCCAGGATCTGCGCCCGCGTCTCCGCATCCAGATCCTCGATCAGCTCGACGGCGTCGTCGGTGTCGAGGTCGGCGACGGCGGCGGCCAGTTCCTGCGGCTCGAACCGTTCGATCAGCGCTTCGCGCAGGTCCGGGTTCAGGTAGGACAGAACCTCGCCGTCCAGCTCCGCCGGCAGCAGGTCGATCAGGTCGGCGCGCTCGGCCGGGTCGGCCTGCTCGATCAGGTCGGCGATGTCGGCGGCGTGCAGCTCCTCCAGCCGTGCCAGAACGGCGTCGCGTTCCCGGGCGCGCAGCAGGGCGACGATCTCTTCCACGAACTCCGGATCGACGCCGTAGGGACGTTCGTCCTCCGCCTCATGGCCCACGGGATGATGTCCATGGGCATGGGGATGGGCGGCGCTGTCCGGCCGCAGGTCCGGCGTGTGGGGATCGGTGTGCATGCCGGCACCCTCCCTTCGACGATGGCAACGCCCGAATGCCGGCATGGACGCCGACGGCACGGCAACGGCAACGCGGCTCCGCCACATCGGACGGTGGGCCGGCGGCGTTCGGGGGCGGCGTTCGGGGTTTGCGGGTTGTGGAAGGCCCCCGCGCGGTACCATGGTCCCGGCGCAGAGGACGGGAACCGCACCGGAGGGGGCGCCCCCGACATAGAGGCGCCGCCCCCGTTTGTCCAGCCCGGTCGGGCATGGAACGGCCGTTCCCGATGCTTTTCCCACCATGCCCTTGCACCGCAACAACCCTTCGTGTTCCCATCACGGCGTGCCGCATCACGGGGAGAGGGGCCGGACGCGCCTATGGAGTATGCCTTCACCACCGTCGGCGACCGCGACGGCATCCTGCTGTCGGGCCGCTGCACCTACGAGGACGGCAACCGCTTCCACGACATGCTGCGCGATTGGGACTTTGCCGCCAGCCCGGTGGTGCCGATCGACCTGCGCTTCGTCACCTTCATCGACTCCGCCGCCATCGGCATGATGTTCATCCTGGCGAACCGCTGCCGCGAGGCCGGCGGCCACATCGTCGCCAGCGGTGCCGCTCCCCACATCGTCCGCGCGCTGCGCCGCGCCGCGCTCGACCGCTATATCGAGTTCCGGTGAGGCCCGGCACGCCGGCGGCATGAGGTCGGAACACGAAAAAGCCCGCTCGGTCTTGCGACCTGCGGGCCTTTCGTCTTTCCCGTATCCCCGGGATGGTCCCATCTGCATGGGAGAGTGGTGCGGTCGAGAAGACTCGAACTTCCACGGGTTGCCCCACAGCGACCTCAACGCTGCGCGTCTACCAATTCCGCCACGACCGCATCAGGCTGGTAGTTCCCGACGCTCGCTTGCGCGCCTCATCGGGTGGAGCGGGTAGATATCAGCTTCCCGACGGTCGATCAAGCGCTACAATCATCGTTCGCGAAGAAAAATTCGGAACGGCCCTTCGGCCGCTTCGCCGACACTGCAGCCGACACCGCCAGAGACCTTATCGAATGACCCTCCCGACCAGCCTGTCCGCCAGTCAGCCCGTCAGCCAGCCAGCCGGTCAGTCCGACACGCCCGCTCCGCGACAGCCGATCGAGTGGCGCATCTCCGACCAGCCGGTGCCCTACCCCGACGCCATCGCCGAGATGGAGGCCCGCGTCGAGGCGATCCGCGCCGGCACCGCGCCGGAACTGGTCTGGCTGTTGGAGCATCCGCCGCTCTACACCGCCGGCACCAGCGCGCGGGACGAGGACCTGCTGGAAGCCGACCGCTTCCCCGTCTACCGCAGCGGCCGCGGCGGCCAGTACACCTACCATGGGCCGGGGCAGCGCGTGGCCTACGTCATGCTGGACCTGAAGGCGCGCGGCGCCGACATCCGCGGCTTCGTCCGCGACCTGGAGGACTGGATCATCCGCACGCTCGCCTCCTTCAACATCAAGGGGGAACGGCGGGAGGGCCGCGTCGGCATCTGGGTCGACAAGCAGCCCTATGGCGGGCTGAAGGGCCAGGAGGACAAGATCGCCGCCATCGGCGTGCGGGTGCGCCGCTGGGTCAGCTTCCACGGCATCGCCCTGAACGTGGAGCCGGACCTGTCCCATTTCGGCGGCATCGTCCCCTGCGGCATCGCCGAGCATGGCGTCACCTCCATCGTGGCGCTGGGCCAGTTGGTGACGATGGAGGATGTCGACTCAGCCCTGATCGCGGCGTGGCCGGAGGTGTTCGGCGGCGCGATGCGGGGCGAGGACGACTAGTATTTCTGAAACCCGCCGGCGGCCGGCGTTCCGGCCTGATCGCCGGCGGGGTTCACGCGCGAATCCTTGTTGTCCATCGACTGCACGGTGCAGGCGGTCGAATCGCCGTTGCGGAACAGGTAGATTTTCTTGCGGTCGGCCTTCCGGTCGGGATCGTTCAGGTTCAGCCCGTGGCCAAAGGCGACGCCCAGCACCTCTCCCTTGAAATAGGCGCGGAAGCGCAGCGGCGTGATCTCCGTGAAGCGCAGGGCGGCGCAATCCCGGCTCAGTTCCTTCTCGAACTTGCCGGCCTTGCGCCAATCCTCCTTGGAGCGGATCGTCATCCATTGCGGCGGCAGCGGGTACTGCACGATGGGCGGCGCGATGGGCAGGCTGGAGCCCGGCTGCGGCGGCGCCTGATGGCCGGGCTCCGTCCGCTCCAGCGCACCGGCCAGCGCCGGGGCGGCGCCCGGAAGCAGCAGCGCCGCCACGATGAGAACCGCCGTCCGGCGGCGCGGGTCAAATCCGGACATCGTATTTCCGCTCCCTGGTCTCGGCCTCCTTGGGCGTGAATTCCGCGGCGGGCTTCGCCCTGGCCGCTTCGGCCGGCGCCGCATCGGCCAACCGCCCGGACAGGGTGAGCGACAGTTCCAGCGCTTCGCCATCGGCCGGCGCGCCCTGCGGCGACAGGGTCACCGTTCCTTCCAGCCCCTTCGGCGGACCGGCCATCGCCGCTTGCAGCAGAGTCATGACGCGGCCGAGATCGTCGATGGCGACCCGGTCGGTCTCCACCGTCAGTCCCCTGCCCGGCCGGATCGCCGAGCGGATGGCACCAAGCACCGCGGCAAGCCCCTCGCCGCTCTCTTCGACAGGCACCCGCGCCAGCATCAGCGTCGCCTCGTTCAGCCGCAGCGCCACGCGACCGCCGGCCAGTTCCAGCCCGATGAGTTCCAGCCCGATGCCGCGCAGTTCGACCGCCACGTCCTGCCGGGCGCCCTCCGCCAGTGGCCGCAACTCCCCGGCCAGCCCGTCCAGCGCCGCGACCGCTGCCCGCCGTTCGGCCTCGCCGAAGCGGGCGACGAGCGCCTCCTCCGCCCTGACGGCATCCTCTCCGCTCATTCCAAACGCCGTCAGCAGCCGGCCAAGGTCGCACGCCAGCGCCCGGATCGCCGGAGCGATGCGGTCGGCAAGGTCAACAGCGGGCAGTTCCGGCGGACGCGGCAATGCATCGTCCGCCGCCTCCGGTCCCAGGCTGAGGCGGACGGCGGGATCGCGTCCCTGCAAGGGGGAGGTTTGAGAGGCCGCAGGAGCCGCCGGCTTGCGCACGGCGCTGCCCTTCGCCTCCGCCGCCTTGGCGAAGACACCGGTGAGCATGGCCTTCATGCCGGCCACATCCGGCTTCCTTGCGGTCATCCTGGCGGTTCCTCAAACCACGGCGACAGCCAGCATGCCGCCGTCATGGTTAGCGGAACGCTAATGCGGACCTCACGCCGTCGGGCGCTGCTCGAATCCGGCCATGCCCGGATCCTGCTCCGGTTCGGACACCACGTCGCGGACGATGGCCGAGGGCGGACCGCGGCGGCAAGCCTCCAGCATGCGGTCGACGGCGTCGGCGGGGCCGGCGAACAGCGCCTCCACCGTGCCGTCGCTGCGGTTGCGGACCCAGCCGGTCAGGCCCAGCCCGGCCGCGGTATCGACGGCCCAGCCGCGATACCACACCCCCTGCACCTTGCCCTGGACGCGGACGCGCACCGCCTTTCGCCCGGCGCCGCTCATGCGGAACCGCCAGTCGCCGCGGCGGCGTCACGCTTGCTCCGCTCCTCGTCCAGCAGGGCTTTGCGGGACAGTTTTCCGATCATCGTCTTGGGCAGCTCCCGGCGGAATTCCACGACTTTCGGCATCTCGATGGGCGACAGCTTGTCCTTCAGGAAGGCGTGCAGCTCCTCGGCGGTCAGGCTCTGCCCCTCGTCCAGCCGGACATAGGCCTTCACCGTCTGGCCGCGATACTCGTCCGGCATGCCGGCCACCACGCATTCGGCGACGGCCGGGTGCAGGTAGATCGCCTCCTCCACGTTGCGGGGATAGACGTTGAAGCCGCTGCACAGGATCATGTCCTTGATGCGGTCGACGATGGTGGTGTAGCCGTCCTCGTCCATCACCCCGACATCGCCGGTGTGCAGCCGGCCATCGACCAGCGTCTGCGCCGTCTCGTCCGGGCGGCGCCAATAGCCCTTCATCACCTGCGGCCCGCGGATGCAGACCTCGCCCTTCTCGCCGGGCGGCAGCACGCGGCGCGGCTCCTCCAGGCTGACGATCTCCACGATGGTGCCGGGCATCGGCAGGCCGATGGAGCCCTTCTTGTCGCTGTGCAGCACCGCCGGGTTCACCGTGGCGACCGGCGAGCTTTCCGACAGGCCGTAGCCCTCGACCAGCGTGCAGCCGGTGGTGCGCTCGAACGCCTCCTTCACCTCCAGCGGCAGCGGGGCGCCGCCGGACATGCAGAAGCGGATGGAGGACAGGTCGAACTCCTTCAGGCGCTTGTGGTGGTTGATCGCCGTGTAGATGGTGGGGACGGCCGGGAACAGGGTGATCCGCTCCTTCTGCAGGGTGCGCATCACCTGCTCCAGCTCGAAGCGCGGCAGCAGGACGATCTCCGCCCCCAGATGCAGGCCGAAATTCATCACCGCGGTCATGGCGAAGACATGGAACAGCGGCAGCACGCCCAGCATGCGTTCCTGCCCGTCCTCCTCGCCCTCCCCCGGCTTGCGCTCCTTCGCCGCATACCAAGTCGCGCACTGGATGGTGTTGGCGTAGAGGTTGGCGTGGGTCAGCATCGCGCCCTTCGGCACGCCGGTGGTGCCGCCGGTGTATTGCAGGACTGCCACGTCCTCGCGCGCGTCGATGGCGACCGGCGCAGGGCGGCCGTCATTGGCGATCAGCCGGGCGAAGGGGATGTGGCGGTCGTCGCGCGGGATCGCCGCGATCTCCGCCTTCTTGGCGATGGGGAACAGCCAGTTCTTGGGGAAGGGCAGGATCTCGGCCATGCGGCAGATCACCAGCCGCTTCAGCCCGGTCTCGGCCAGCATCCGGGCCATCTTGTCGTACAGCAGCTTCAGGTCCAGCGTGACCATCAGGTCGATGTCGCTGTCGCCGATCTGGTGGACCAGTTCGCGTTCGGCATAGAGCGGGTTGAAGTTCACCACCGTGCCGCCGGCCTTCAGGATGCCGAAGAAGGCGATGACGTAATAGGGGGTGTTGGGCAGGAACAGCCCGACCCGCGTGCCCTTCCCCACCCCGATGGCCTGAAAGCCGCGGGCGGCGCGGTCGACCAGCTGCCCCAACTCGCGATAGCTGGTGCGTTTGCCCAGGAAGTTCAGGCAGGGCTTGGCGCCATGGCGGGCGACGGCACCGTCCAGCAGTTCCGTCAGCGGCCGGACCGGGATCGGCATCGCCCAGTCCACCGTCGGCGGGTAGGAGGCCAGCCATGGATGGTCGGGCAGTGTGCGGGCGGCTTCTCCCATGCGCGTTTCCTCCCCAATATTCGTTTCCGGTCCAATGTCCGGTTCAGGACGCCGGTTTCCCCCCGGCACCGCCACACCCCGAAGTCTATGCGCCGGAGTGGAGGATTGTCCCCTGGAGAGGAGATGGTTACGCGCAAAGTCCGAACAAGCGGGGGGCACCAGCGGGAGATGAACAGAAGGGTGCGGACGCCCGCCTAACGCCCGTTTCGCAGACGGTGCAGCACCTCCACCGCCATCCATTCGGCGAGGTTCCCGTCCTCGCCGTCCAGGAAGACGGCGACGGAAACCGGAATCGGCCCCGGCGAGTGGTAGGCGACTGGCGTTACCCCCGGACCGCCGCCGGTATGGCCCCAATAGGGTCCGGCCGCCGGGTCCAGTTCCATCATCAGGCCCAGGCCGTAGGACGGTTCCACCCAGGGCCTTCCGGCCATCGGCCCGCCGACCGGAAGGGCATCGCGCATCCGCCGCAGCAGGGCACCGGGCAAATAGTCTCCGGTCAACCCGTGGACCAGGCGGCAGGCATCGGACACCGTCATCGCCACCACTCCGTGCGACACCCAGCCGGGATGATAGGCCTCCGCCACCGGCCGGCCGCCGAAGGCGGGACTCGGCCCGAAGAACAGCCCGTCGAGCTCGGACCGGTCGCGCAGCAGCGCCGCGCTGGACAGGCCGAGCGGGGCGAAGACCTCGCGCGCCAGCATCTCCGCCAGCGGGAGGCCGCCCGCCCGCTCCAGCAGCCGGCCGACCAGCAGGTAGCCGATGTTGGAATAGGCGAAGCTGCCGACCGGCGGCCCATCGGTTCCTCCGATCACACCGCAGCGGGCCAGGAACTCGTCGCCGCTCCACGGCTCGCCGCCGGCGGCGACGGCGGCGTGATAGTCGGCCAGCCCGCCGTAATCGGGCAGTCCGGCCCGATGCATCAGCAACTGTGCGACGGTGACCGCTCCCGGCCGGCCCGCCAGTTCGGGCAGCCAGCGCTCCGCCGGCCCGTCCAGGTCGACGATGCCGCGCGCGGCCAGCCGCAGCACGGCGGCGGCCAGGATGGTCTTGGTCAGGCTGTAGACCAGGGCACGCCGCTCTGCCGGATCCCCGGTTCCCGTCTCGCCGCCTCCCTTCTCGCCGCGCACCGCGCGCCGCCGCAGCACCAGCGTGCGCAGAGGCTCCGCATCGGCGCCGCGCCCGCGGAGGATGGCGACCAGCGCCGTGCCGGCAGGGGCAGCGCTCGGGCTCTCCTCTTCCAGCAGGCCGGTCAGGGCGGTCCTCAGCAGCCCCAGGTCCATATCGGCCTTCGCCGCGTTGCTGTCGTCCTTGCCCATCGCCTGCCCGCTCCCGTCCGCTTGGTCCTGCTTGTCGTCACCGATAAGAAGGCTGTTTCGCGGCAAAAGGAAATCCGGTCCGTTCCCACTGGGGCGCCCAGCAGGTTGGCCGTTAACCACAACTGCCAGCTGTCGCCTGCCGGTCACCTGCGCTATCCTTGTGCGACAGCCCCTGTGGAGGGCCGGGCCATGCCCGTGATGGACGCCGACCAGCGCCGGAAACTTGAAGACCAACTGCTCCGCAAGGCGGAGGAGTCGATCCGGAACCTTCGTCGGGAGGCGGAAACCGGCGACCCCGCCCGTGTCGACTCGCTTGCCGAAGGGTTGGCCGGGCTGCTGAAGACCCGCGAATTTCCCAGCCTGCGCGCCGCCGAGTTCCGCGAACTGACCCGCGCCATCCAGCGGGGCGCCTATCAGCGCAGCGTCGATTCGCTCCTGGTCCAGGCCGAACGCTGCGGCCATCGCGGCGACGAGAAGGGGCGCAACGCCCTGCTGACCCGCGCCAAGGACCATTTCTCCAAGGCCCTGCGCTTCGGCGCCGACGACGAGTTCCGCCACGGTGTCGAACGGCGCGTGCAGGCGACGCTGATGACCAGCAAGGACGGGGTGGACGACCGCACCAAGCAGGCGGCCAAACGCAAGCTGGACCAGCACGACGTCGGCGCCAAACCGCCGAACGGCATCGAACGCCGCCGCTCCATCCGCTACATGGACCCGGTCCTGGTGGTGGAGGCGGAGGGCCGGCGCTGCCGGACGATCAACTGGTCGACCCGCGGCCTGCTGGTTGACCTGCCGCCGGAGGACTTCGCTCACGCCGTCGGCGACAAGCTGCGGCTGGAGCTGCATTGTCCGGACATACCGGAGGTGGCCGGCCACCCCATCGGCGGCAGGCAGGTCGCCCATGTGGTTCGGCTCGACCCCGACCGCCGGGCGGTGGCCCTGTCCTTCCCGGACATCAGCACCGTTGTGCTGGACCTGACGCATGCGATGAAGGAGGCGGGCATCAAACCGGAACCGGAACGATGACCGCCGTCCGTCACGTCTCCGGTTACACCACCCCGACCCCGCTCGGCGCGGTGACGGCATGTTCCTTCAGGATCGCCTCGGAGATGGCCGACACCTCGATCAGCTGCACCTCGTAGCCCCACAGGTTGGCGATGTGGCGCAGCACCGCCTTGGCGTCGCTCTCGTCCAGCAGCACGCCATTGGTGACACGGTGTTGCAGGATCAGCTTGCGGTCGCCGGCAAGGTCGACGTCGACGATCTGGATGTCCGGCTCCAGATAGCCCAGGTCGTACTGGCGGGCCAGCTTCTTGCGGATGTCGCGATACCCGCGTTCGTTGTGGATGTGATCGACCAGCAGATAGGGGTCTTCCGCATCGTCGCGCACGCTGAACAGCTTCAGCTTCCGCATCAGATGGGGGCTGAGATACTGCAGGACGAAGCTCTCGTCGCGGAAATTGGCCCAGGCCTCGCGCACCGCCGCCATGCCGTCGCCGCGGCCGGCGAGGTCGGGGAACCACTGGCGATCCTCGTCGGTCGGCTTCTCCGCGATGCGGGCGATGTCCTGCATCATCGCGAAGCCCAGCGCGTAGGGGTTCAGGCCGGAGAAGCGCTTGTCGTCGAATTCCGGCTGGAACACGACGGACGTGTGCGAGTGCAGGAACTCCAGGAAGGCGCCTTCGCTGATCTGGCCGGTCTCGTGCAAGCGGCTCATGATCTGGTAATGGACGTAGGTGGCGCAGCCCTCGTTCATCACCTTCGTCTGTTTTTGCGGATAGAAATACTGGGAAATGTGGCGGACGATGCGCAGGATCTCGCGCTGCCAATGCTCCAGCCGCGGTGCCTTCTTCTCCAGGAAATAGAGGATGTTCTCTTCCGGCAATCCCAGCAGCTTCTTGCGTTCCGACACCGACTTGGCAGGGCGCTGGCCGGCGGCCGGCTTCGGGACCGTGCGCCACAGATCGTTGAAGGTCTGGTCCTGATATTCCTGCCGCTCGCGCTCGCGCCGCTGCTCGGTCCGCAAGTCTGAACGCTTCTTCGGGTATTTGTGCACGCCCTGGCTCATCAGCGCATGGGCGGCGTCCAGCACCCGCTCCACCGCGGCATGGCCGTAGCGTTCCTCGCAATGGGTGATGTAGGTCTTGGCGAATTCCAGATAGTCCAGGATGCCCTGGGCATCGGTCCATTGCTGGAACAGCTGGTTGTTCTTGAAGAAATGGTTGTGGCCGAAGGCGGCGTGGGCGATCACCAGCGTCTGCATCGTCATGGTGTTCTCTTCCATGATGTAGCTGATGCAGGGGCTGGAGTTGATCACGATCTCATAGGCCAGGCCGCGATAGCCCTTGCGGTACATCATCTCGTCGCGGGCGAAATGCTTGCCGAAGGACCAGTGCTTGTACATCAGCGGCATGCCGATGGACGAATAGGCGTCGAGCATCTGCTCGGCGGTGATGACCTCGATCTGGTTGGGATAGACGTCGAGGCCCATCTCCTTCAGCGCGATATGCTCGATGGCGTCGTAGACGCGCTTGATCTTGTCGTAATCCCACTCGACGCCGTCATACAGCAGCGCCTCGGGCCTGGTGATCACAGCGGTCATTCTCGATCTCCCCCAGCCTTCCACTCATGGAAGGAATTCAAAACTCCCCTCTCCCGCCCCGGGAGAGGGAGGGGCCCGCCGCAGGCGGGAGGGTGAGGGGTGATCCAAAGGGCCAGAAGCGCATGGTTCCTTGGATTACCCCTCACCCTTCCCATGGCAATGCCATGGGCCCCTTCCCTCTCCCGGGACGGGAGAGGGAGATTAAGCCCCTGCCTTCTCGCGGGCGAACAGCTCGCGGAAGACCGGGAAGATCTCCCGGCGGGAGCGGACGCGGCGCATGGCCAGCGGGCGTTCCGGGCTCTGCACCTGCTTGTAGGTGCGCCACAGCTCCGTCTCGCGGCCCAATGCCGACAGGCCCATGTTGTGTTCCGCCGCCACCTCGATGTAGGCGAAATACTGGCACATCGGCAGGATCACGTCGCGCAGCAGGGTCGCCGACTTGGCGTTGTCCGACGACATGTTGTCGCCGTCCGACGCCTGGGCGGCGTAGATGTTCCACTCGCTGTCCGGGTAGCGCTCCTGCACCACCTTCTGCATCTCCTCCAGCGCGGTCGACACCACGGTGCCGCCGGTCTCGGTGGAGTAGAAGAAGGTTTCCTCGTCCACCTCCTTGGCCTCGTGGGTGTGGCGGATGAAGACGATGTCGACCGACCGGTAGCGCCGCCGCAGGAACAGGTACAGCAGCATGAAGAAGCGCTTGGCCAGATCCTTCATGTGCTCGGTCATCGAGCCGGACACATCCATCAGGCAGAACATCACCGCCTGGGCGATCGGCTTCGGCACCGATTCGAAGCGGTTGTAGCGGACGTCGATCGGGTCGATGAAGGGGATGCGGCGGGACCGCAGGACGATGTGTTCCAGTTGTTCGCGCAGCGCCTGGATCTGCTCGGCATCCTCGCCGGCCTCCTCCGCCTCGCGCAACATCTCCTCAAGCTCGCGGATCTCGTCGCGCTTCGGGCGCTTCAGCGCGATGCGGCGCGACAGGCTGTTCCGCATGGTGCGGACGAGGTTCAGGTTGGCGGGCGACCCCGACACCGAATAGCCGGCCCTGGTCAGCGAGTGCGATTCAGACTGCTTGACCTTCTGCTTCACCAGGTCGGGAAGCTCCAGATCCTCCAGGAAAATGTCCAGGAACTCGTCGCGCGACAGGACGAAGCGGAACTCGTCCTCGCCCTCGCCGTCGGCGCTGCCCTCGCTGCCGCGGCCGCCACCGCCGCCGTCCGGGCGCTGGATGGTGTCGCCTTCCACATATTCCTTGTTGCCGGGCACGACATAGTCGCGCACCCCGCCCTGGCTGGCGCGGTGGAAGGACGGTTCGCGCACCCCGCCGGCGGCGATCGTCACCTTCTCGCCGTTTTCGATATCCTGGATGCCCCGTTTGCCGGAGGCGTCGCGGACCGCCTTGACCACCTGTTCCTTGGCACGGCGCAGGAAGCGCTGGCGGTTGGCCAGGCTCTTGCCCTGCGGGTTCAGGCGACGGTCGATGATGTTCATCAAGGGGCTGGCCCTCCCACCCGTTTCGTCACGCGGCCTTCAGACACTGACAGCACTCTATGACAGTGGGGTTGCCGCGGGGCGTTGCAACACCCCGCCCCGCGGCAATTACGCACCCCCTCAGTCTACAGAGCCCAGTCCACCTGCCGATCACCCCGCCTGCTTGACCCGCATGTACCACTCGACCAGCCGGCGGACCTGCCGCTCGGTGTAGCCGCGCGTCATCATGCGGGTGACGAACTCGGTGTGCTTCTTCTCGGTCTCGCCGTCCTTCTTCGAGCCGAAGCTGATCACCGGCAGCAGATCCTCGACCTGGCTGAACATCCGCTTCTCGATGACCTCGCGGATCTTCTCGTAGGAGGTCCAGGACGGGTTGCGGCCGGCATTGGCGGCCCGGGCGCGCAGGGCGAACTTGACCACCTCGTTGCGGAAGTCCTTCGGGTTGGCGATGCCCGCCGGCTTCTCGATCTTGGTCAGCTCCTGGTTCAGCAGCTCGCGGTTCATCAGCTGGCCGGTGTCGGGATCCTTGAAGTCCTGATCCTCGATCCAGGCATCGGCATAGTCGACATAGCGGTCGAACAGGTTCTGGCCGTAGTCGGAGTAGGATTCCAGATAGGCCTTCTGGATCTCGTTGCCGATGAATTCGGCATAGCGCGGGGCGAGTTCGGCCTTGATGAACTCGACGTATTTCTTCTCCGTCTCCTCCGGGAACTGCTCGCGCCGGATCGCCTGTTCCAGCACATACATCAGATGCACGGGATCGGCCGAGATCTCCGTCGAGTCGTAGTTGAAGGTCGAGGCGAGCACCTTGAAGGCGAAGCGGGTGGAGATGCCGCCCATGCCCTCGTCGACGCCGCCCTGGTCCTTGTACTCCTGCATCGACTTGGCCTTGGGATCGGTCTCCTTGACGCTTTCGCCGTCATAGACCCGCATCTTGCTGTAGACGCTGCTGTTCGGATGCTCGCGCAGGCGCGACAGCACCGAGAAGCGGGCGAGCATCTCCAGCGTCGCCGGCGCGCAAGGCGCCGTCGCCAGATCGGAGCCGTTGACCAGCTTCTCGTAGATCTTCTGCTCCTCCGCCACCCGCAGGCAGTAGGGGACCTTGATCACGCAGATGCGGTCGATGAAGGCTTCGTTGTTCTTGTTGTTCTTGAAGGTCTGCCACTCCGCCTCGTTGGAGTGGGCCAGGATCACGCCCTGGAAGGGGATGGCGCCGATATTCTCCGACCCGACATAGTTGCCCTCCTGCGTCGCGGTCAGCAGGGGGTGCAGCATCTTGATCGGCGCCTTGAACATCTCGACGAATTCCAGCATGCCCTGGGTCGCCCGGTTCAGGCCGCCGGAGAAGCTGTAGGCGTCGGGATCGTTCTGGCTGTAGATCTCCAGCTTGCGGATGTCGACCTTGCCGACCAGGGACGAGATGTCCTGGTTGTTCTCGTCGCCCGGCTCGGTCTTGGTCACGCCGATCTGGCGCAGCTTGCTGGGGTGAAGCTTCACCACCTTGAAGCGGTTGATGTCGCCGCCGAATTCGTCGAGGCGCTTGACCGCCCACGGGCTCATCAGCCCGGTCAGGCGGCGCTTCGGAATGCCGAAGCGTTCCTCCAACTCGTCGCCGATCTCGTCCGGGTTGAACAGGCCGAGCGGGCTTTCGAAGGTCGGGCTGATCTCCTTGCCGGCCTTCAGGACATAGATCGGGCATTTCTCCACCAGCGACTTCAGCCGCTCGGCGAGAGAGGATTTGCCGCCGCCGACCGGACCCAGCAGGTAGAGGATCTGCTTACGCTCCTCCAGCCCCTGCGCCGCGTGCCGGAAGAAGCCGACGATCCGTTCGATCGTCTCCTCCATGCCGTAGAACTCGGAGAAGGCGGGATAGACCTTGATGGTCCGGTTCATGAAGATGCGGCCCAGGCGCGGGTCGCGGGCGGTGTCGACCACCTCCGGTTCGCCGATGGCGGCCAGGATCCGTTCGGAGGCCGAGGCGTAGGACATGGGGTCGTCGCGGCACAGCTGGAGATAGTCCATCAGGGACATCTCGGTTTCGCGGCGGGTCTCGTAATTCTGCGTGTAGCGCGTGAACAGTTCGTCGGCCGGGAACATTCGTCGCTCCGTCTTATCTGGTCCGATGCGCCGGGGCGCCGCCGGTGGCTGCGGCGGCAGGCCGCGGCGCATGCCGCGATCCAAGGGGCACTCCAGGGAAGACGCGGACCTCGTCGGGTCCACAGCCTCCCCGCTCAGCGGTAGAAGCCAGCGGTCTGATGTAAGGAACGGTCCTGTGAAGGCCGGGAGCCGTCCGTCCTGCGACGCGCCAACCCCCGAACGAGTCATTTTTGAATGTAATGCTCCACCTAGAGCTTTCCAGGCACTCAGGCTCCATAGCCGGAAAGCCCGCCGTGAAGCCGGCCTCTGCCATAGGACCTAGGTCCCACGGCCAGTGTTGGTGCGGCGAGCGCATCCGTTCAATCTGCGCGCGTATCGGCCGCGCGTGCGGAAGGTTCGGCGCAAGAAAAAAGACAGTATCGGAGAGAGACTGCGTGAAACCGGCGGCAATCGTCGTTGCCCGTCCAGTCGGGGAGAGTAGCCCTTCGAGATTCGACCCGCTGCGGTTCGATCGGGCGCTCTTGATCACGCCATCGGCCTCCTCAGGAAAGCGCGCCGCCTCGACCAAGCACGGCGCAGGGACTTAACGTCGATGCTGAGCTCCAAACCTTAACAAAATCCAGTAAGGGGAATTGCGGTTGGCCTCATCGCATGGCCGGGGCACCGCAACACCTCTTAGAGATCATGTTGCGTCCCAATCGTCCCCATCAACAAGGCGGAAATTGGGTGATGATGGGGCACCCATTGGGCGCGGTGGACGGTTACCGTTCGATTGCCGAACTGTTTCAAGCACTTGGCAGGCATGCCACAGAATGGGAATTTTTTGGGCATGGGCGGGGCCGGTCGCGGACTGCCGCCGAAGCGGGCAATCGCAGGTCGTAAAGCGGACTTTCGGACAATAACCCTCAGGCGGGCAACCGTCAGACCGGCAGCGCCGCTCTCATCCCATCGGACAACGCGACGCGCAGGCTGGCCGGGGTGACCGGCTTGGCCAGGACCAGCGCGGCACCGCTGGCGCGGGCCGCCGCTTCGCGGTCGCCGTCGACGCGGCCGCTCATGAAGACGACCGGCAGGGACCGGCTGCGGGACTCGGGACTGGCGCGCAGCGCGCGGACGAAGCCGAAGCCGTCCATCGGCTGCATCTCCACATCGCACAGTACCAGATCGGGGGCATGGGCGGCGACGGCAGCCAGCGCCGATTCGCCGTCGGCGGCCTGATGCACCGCCTGGACGCCCAGGGTGCCGAGCATCTTTGCCAGCACCATGCGGGTGAAGGATTCGTCTTCGACCACCAGGACGGACAGGGCGCCGAAGGGCGTCTCCGTCTCCTGCGCAGCCGCGCCCTCAGCCGATCGGTCCGCCACCACGCCCCGCCCTTTCGCTGCGCGACCGCCCGGCGGCCGGCGCCGGGAGTCATTTCGTCTCTGAACCTGTGTACGATGGCAACCAAAGCGGCGCAAGATGTCCGAATCACGGAGCACGGAGTGCCCAGGATGAGCGGTTGCGCCGCCGCCCGAGCCCGATTTAGATGGAAACCATGAGCTTCCTCGATCACATCCGCGCGTGCAACGCGCACGATCTGTCCGGCTTCCGCCCCTTCGAGCTGGACGGCCATACCGTAGGCTGGGTGCGGCATGCGCTGGCCGAGGCGCTGCCCGACGTCGATCCCGGCTTCGTCGTCACCCCCGACCGGCTGAGCATCGCCCCCGAGATCCGCGATTTCGAGGCGCGCTCGACCCTGCTCGACCATGCCGCCGCCTATCTGGTCGAACAGGGAACGGTGAAGGCGCTGCGCGGGGAGTATTACCCGGTCCTGCCGCGCTGGGGGGCGGAACCGCTGGCCCGTCTCGACCGCGCCGCCGTCGGCGCCTTCGGGATCGAAGCCTTCGGCCTTCATATCAACGGCTATGTGCGCGATGAATCCGGCGGCCTCCTGCTGTGGGTCGGCCGCCGCGCCCGTGACCGCGAGGTGGCGCCGGGCCAGCTCGACAACCTGATCGCCGGCGGCCAGCCCATCGGCCTGACGCTGGCCGAGAACCTGGAGAAGGAGGCGGCGGAGGAGGCCGGGCTCGATGCGGAGACCGCGCGGCGCGCCGTGCCGGTCGGCGCCATCAGCTACACGATGGAGACTCCGGCCGGGCTGAAGCGCGACCGCCTGTTCGTCTACGACCTGGAGCTTCCGCCCGGCCTGACCCCGGTCAACACCGACGGCGAGGTGGAGGTCTTCGAACTCTGGCCGCTGGACAAGGTCGCGGAGTCGGTGCGCGGCACCGGCGACTGGAAGTTCAACGTCAACCTCGTGGTGACCGACTTCCTGATCCGCCACGGCTGGCTGACCCCGGAGAACGACCCCGACTATCTGGAGATCGCCTGCGGCCTGCGCCGATAGGCGGAACGGCCCTCCGGCGCCGGTCGAACAAAAGGCCCCGCCCTCTTGCGAGGGCGGGGCCTTTTTCGTGTACCCTTGCCTTACTGCGGCAGCGGCTGCGGGCTGTCGGCCAGCGAGCGCAGATAGGCGATGACGGCGGCGCGGTCGTCGTCCTTCTTCAGGCCGGCGAAGGTCATCTTGGTCCCGGGGGCATAGCCCTTCGGGTCGTAGAGGAACTTGTTCAGGTCGTCATAGGTCCAGCTGCCGCCGGTCTTCACCAGGGCATCGGAATAGCTGAAGCCCTGAATGTGGCCCTTCGGACCGCCGACGATGCCGTACAGGTTCGGGCCGACCTTGTTCGCGCCGCCCTTGTCGAAGCTGTGGCAGGCGGCACAGGCCTTGGCGACCTTCTGGCCGTTCTCCGGGCTTGCGGCGGCGAGCAGGGGGGCGATCGGCGCCGGGCCGGCGGGAGCGGCACCCTTGTCGGCGGCAGGTGCGGCCCCCTCGGGAGTCGCGACGACGTAGACACTCTTTTCCAGCGGCTTCGAATGAACCAGCACCTTGGACGCGAATCCGGCCAGCATCGCGATCAGCCCGGCCAGCAGCACGGCGCCAAAAATCTTGTTCCACTCCATGCTCATTGATGAGCCCCTTTTTTCCCTGATTTCAGTGCACTCGGCGTTTCTCCCGCCCGCGGCTGAACGCGCCGCGGTCACCATAGCCCGCGGTCCGAAGCTTGTCATAGCCCGGCGGACCGCGAAAAAAGGTCGCATACAAATTTGTCGCAGTCACCAACCTCTTAATTTACTTGCGCAGTACGCTGCGTCGCAAAACACCACCCATTCGGATCATAGCGGTACTTGACGCCGCACCGGCGCCCGTGTTTCACCCGCGACACCCCCCTCCGCCCCGCCCCGGCGGACCCGATGCCCTTTCCTCCGGAGCTTCCGCGCCATGCCGACCGCCTCCAGCCCCACCCGTCCCGCCAACCCGATCGTGGTGATTCCCGCGCGCATGGCCTCCACCCGGCTGCCGGGCAAGCCGCTGGCCGACATCCTGGGCGCGCCGATGATCGTCCATGTGCTGCGCCGCGCGATGGAGGCGGCGATCGGCCCGGTGGTGGTGGCCTGCGCCGAGCCGGAGATCGCCCGTGCGGTCGAGGCCGCCGGCGGCACCGCGGTGCTGACGCGTCCCGACCATCCCTCGGGCTCCGACCGCATCTTCGAGGCGCTGCGGCTGATCGACCCGGAGGGGCGGCACGACGCGGTGGTCAACGTGCAGGGCGACCTGCCGACCATCGAGCCGGAAAGCGTGCGCGCCGTCTTCGCGCCGCTGGCCGACCCCGCGGTCGACATCGCCACACTGGTCGTGGAGATCACGCGGGAGGAGGAGAAGAGCGACCCCAACGTGGTCAAGGCGGTGCTGGAACTGCCGCCCGGTGCCCGACAGGGCCGCGCGCTCTATTTCACCCGCGCCACCGCGCCGACCGGCGACGGACCGCTCTACCACCACATCGGCCTCTACGCCTATCGCCGGGCGGCACTGGAGCGATTCGTGTCGCTGCCGCCCTCGGTGCTGGAACAGCGCGAGCGGCTGGAGCAGCTGCGCGCGCTGGCCGACGGCATGCGCATCGACGCGGCGGTCGTTGACGCGGTTCCGCTGGGTGTCGATACTCCCGCCGACCTGGAGCGCGCCTGCGCCCTCCTGTCCGCCCGCAAGGGCGGCTGAAATTGATGCTGTCCGCCCGCCAGGGCGGCTGAAACCCGATGCCGCCCGCCCGCATGGGCGGCTGACGCCTTCACGATCCGCCGGGGGAACTCCGTCCATGCCCACGTCCAACATCATCGCCTTCCAGGGCTTCCCCGGCGCCTATTCCGACCTGGCTTGCCGCAACGCGCGGCCGACCATGACGACCATGCCCTGCGCCACCTTCGAAGACGCCTTCGCCGCGGTGCGCGAGGGGCGGGCATCGCTGGCGATGATTCCGGTGGAGAACTCCATCGCCGGCCGCGTCGCCGACAACCACTATCTGCTGCCGGAAGGCGGCCTGCACATCATCGGCGAGCATTTCCAGCGGGTGAACCACCAGCTGCTGGCGCCGAAGGGCGCCACGCTGGACAGCATCAAGACCGTGCGCAGCCACATCCAGGCCCTGTCCCAGTGCCAGACCGCCATCCGCAGCCTGGGCCTGCAGGCGATCAACCACGCCGACACCGCCGGTGCGGCGCGGGAGATCGCCGCGATGAACGACCCGCGCCATGCCGCCATCGCCTCCTCGCTGGCCGCGGAGATCTATGGGCTGGACATCCTGAAGAGCGGGATCGAGGACGCCACCCACAACACCACCCGCTTCCTGATCCTGGCGCGCGAGCCGAAGCTGCCGGCGCTGGGGTCCTGCAAGACGATCACCACCTTCGTCTTCCGCGTCCGCAGCGTGCCGGCCGCGCTGTACAAGGCGATGGGCGGCTTCGCCACCAACGGCATCAACATGACCAAGCTGGAAAGCTACATGGTCGGCGGCCACTTCACCCAGACGCAGTTCTACGCCGACGTGGAAGGCCATCCGGACGAGCGTCCCCTGCGCCTCGCCCTGGAGGAGCTGGACTTCTTCGCCCGCGAGGTGAAGATCCTCGGCGTCTATCCGGCCAACCCCTTCCGCTACCAGGAAAGCCAGCGCGTCGGCGAGGATTGACCTCCTCCCGCTGGCGCCCTCCCGCAACGCCGCAAGTCTTTTCGCACCCGCGGCCAAGTCGCGCGTCATTCCGCCGCAGTGACGCGACTTAGCCATGGCCGCGCCCGGTGGGTGCTGGGCAAGATTAGCGGAAGTTGTTATACAAAGAAGACCGGCAAGCACCGGCTTCATATGCTTACAAATACAACAAAACACCACGGCGGCTGACGGGTGAAACCCCGCCGACGGCCATGGCGCCACGGATGGAGGTTGCCATGCTCACGATGGACGATTGTTTAGGCCTCGCGAATCTGGAAGCGGAGGAGGTGGCGCAGATCGCCGCCCACGAACATCTCCCCTTCATGACCGCCCTGGAAAAGGGCGCCTCTCTTCTGGTTGAGCCCTGGGGCGACGCGGCCGTCCGCCAGATGGTGTGGGACAACCTGTGCAGCGCCGACCGCCGCCATGCGGCGGAGGCGGCGTCGCTGATGGCGCTCTACAACGACACCTGCACCCGCCACCCCAACCCCTTCGACCGCCGCACGTCCCCGGCGCGCGCGGTGGGGACGCAGCGGCGGCATTGAAGGCGGCGTTCACCCCTCCGCCATCCATTCCCGGATCAGGCGGTGGGCGATCGAGTCGGGGCGGGCGAGGCGGAAGGTCTCGTCAGGCGTGTGGGTGCGCAGGAACTCGCGGTCGAACCAGCGGGCGCTTTCCAGCTCGTCGTTGCCGGTGTCGATGTCGAGGTTGGTGGCCCGCGCGGTGAAGCCCAGCATCAGCGACGACGGGAAGGGCCAGGGCTGCGACGAGCGGTACCGGATGTCGGTCACGGTCAGCCCGACCTCCTCGAACACTTCGCGGGCGACGGTGTCCTCCAGGCTTTCGCCCGGCTCGACGAAGCCGGCCAGCACCGAATGCATGCCGGGCGGGAAGCGGCTCTGGCGGCCCAGCACGATCCGGTCGCCACCGTCATGGACCAGCATGATCACCGCCGGGTCGGTGCGCGGGAAATGGTGGGTGGCGCAGTCGGGATTGGTGCAGAGCCGCATATGGCCGCCCTCCGCCGACGCGGCGGGAGACCCGCAGACCCCGCAGAAGCGGTGGCGGGCGTTCCACCAGACCATGCCGCGGGCGTAGGCGCACAGAGCCGCCTCCCCCTCCGGCATCAGCGGACCGGCGGCGCGCAGATCCTCGAAGCGGCCGTGGCCCTGCAGGGCGGGCAGGGCGTCCGGCTCCTCCACCATCGACAGGTCGACGGCGAAGAGCGGAGCGCCATCCTCCACCAAGCCGAGGAAGATCGGCACCGCCTCCACCCCCTCGGCGGGCAGCAGCACGGCGCGCGGCGCATCATCCGGGCCGGCGACGAAGCTCTTGGTCTGCCACACCGGCAGAACGCGGGATGCGGGGGCGAGCCAGGCCTCCGTCAGCCAATCCTCGTCCTTGCGGCGGAGGGAGGCGCGGTCGATCGGCGTGGCGGCGTAGATGTTGGGTCGGTTGGTCATGGCCGATGGAGGCTGCCACAAGCGGTGACAGGCGGAAAGCCCCGCCTTAAGGCCAGTTGCCCCCAGACCGGTTGTTCTGCGGCGGTTCCGCCCCCGACAGCGTGGGCGGGGCGCTTTCGGGTTTCCGGGGCGGGCCCACGCCGTTAGGATGCGGCACTCATATCGACAGCAGCTTCAAGGAGCGACCATGACCGAACCCTGCCCCGCCCCGATGGTGGCGCTCGCCCAGCGGTTGGCCGACTCCAGCGGCAGCGTGGTCCGCCGCTATTTCCGCACCCCCGTCGCCATCGACGACAAGGCCGACGCCTCGCCGGTCACCATCGCCGACCGCGAGGCGGAGCATGTCATCCGCACCATCATCGAGAGCCAGCGCCCGGATGACGGCATCTATGGCGAGGAGCACGGCACCAAGAACCTGGACGCCGAATGGGTGTGGGTGATCGACCCCATCGACGGCACCAAGTCCTTCATCACCGGCCGACCCATCTTCGGCACGCTGATCGCGCTGCTGCACCGTGGCCGTCCGGTGATGGGCATCATCGACCAGCCCATCGTCGGCGACCGCTGGATCGGCGTCGAAGGCCGGCCGACCACCCACAACGGTCAGCAGGTGCGCGTGCGCCCCTGCCCCGGCGGTCTGGGCGCCGCCATGTTCGGCACCACTTCCCCCGACCTGTTCCCCGGCAGCGATTACGAGGCTTACCGCCGCATCGCGGCCAAGGTGAAGACCGCGTCATATGGCGGCGACTGCTACACCTACGGCCTGCTGGCGTCGGGCTATTACGACCTCGTCGTCGAATCGGGGCTGAAGCTGTACGACTTCGCGGCGCTGGTGCCGGTGGTGACCGGGGCCGGCGGGCTGATGACGGATTGGGAGGGCAAGCCGCTCGACGCCAACTCCAGCGGCCGGGTGATCGCCGCCGGCGACCCGCAGACCCACCAGGACGCCATGAAGGTTCTGGCCGGCTGATCGGGGCAAGCTGATTCGTTACTGTCATACGTCCATTCGGAAACCGAAATGACCACCATCGCCCCACCCGCCCGTTCCGTATTCGAAACGTCGCCTGAAAAGCTGCGGCCATTCCTGGAGGGGCTGGCGGCGCGGGTGTCGGGCGGGTCGAGCTGGCTGGTGCGCAAGAAGACCGTCTGCGACCTGCTGCTGGGTCTCGACGCCTTCTTCGCCCTGCCCGCGGCCGAACGGCAGGCCCTGATGAGCGACGACGCCACACCGGCGGAGAGCGTGGACGCCGACGGCGGGCCGGAGGATTTCCGCAAGGTCCTGCCACTCTATGTCGGGGCGATCCTGGAAAGGCTGAAAGAGACGACCATTACGTCTCCGGAACAGGCCGCCATCTACCTGCTGTCCATCCACCCCGAGCATCAGGCGGCGGCGGAGGGTTGGATGCTGGCCGACCCGCGCAACGGAAAGTCGGTGCGCAAGCTGATGCGGACCGACCGCCGCTATCGCCAGTTGATGGACCGCATGGCCGACCATTGGCGGGCCTCGCGAAACGGCGGAGCTTGAGACGGAATAGCGCTTGACCGGGGGCCGGACGTGGCAATCTAACCAAGACGCCCGCTGCCGACACAGGATTGCCGATGCGCCGCCTTCTCGCCGTTGCCGCCACGATCCTGACCCTCGCCGCGCCGGCCGCCTTCACGTCGGCCTCCTTTTCATCGGCAGAGGCTGCGACCAGGACAGTCACCGCGCTGAAGCAGTTCGGGGAGCCGCAGTTCAAGCCGGGCTTCACCCATTTCCCCCACGTCAACCCGGACGCGCCCAAGGGCGGGTCGGTCGGGCTGGCCGAATCGCAGCCGGGAACCTACGACAGCCTGAACTCGCTGATCCTGCGCGGGGTGCGGCCGCGGACGCTGGGGCTGATCTCCGACACGCTGATGGTCGGTTCCGGCTGGGAGCTGGACGCCGCCTACGCCCATCTGGCGGAAAGCGTGGAGGTGCCCGACGATTACGGCTGGGCGGTCTTCACGCTGCGCCAGGGCGCCCGCTGGCATGACGGCACGCCGATCACCAGCACCGACGTCGTCTTCACCTGGGACGCGATCCAGGCCCATGGCGCGCCCTTCATCAAGTCCTTCCTCGACCACACCGCCAAGGTGGAGGCGCTGGACGAGCGCCGCTTCAAGATCACCCTGACCGGCACGGGGGAGATCAAGCCGATCATCGACTTCGCCGTCACCTTCGCACCGCAGCCCAAGCACTGGTGGACGGCGCAGGGGCGCGACATCTCCAAGACGACGCTGGAGCCGGTGCTGGGCAGCGGGCCATACCGGATCAAGACTGTCGATCCCGGCCGCTCCATCACCTACGAGCGGGTGGCCGACTGGTGGGCAAAGGATCTGCCGACCGCCCGCGGCTTCTACAATTTCGACACGGTGAAGGACGACTTCTACCGCGACGACGACGTGATGTTCGAGGCGTTCAAGGCCGGCGCCTATGATTTCCGTGGCGAATACAGGGCGCAGCGCTGGACCACCGGCTACGATTTTCCCGCCGCCAGGGACGGCCGCGTCCTGAAGCTGGAGGTGCCGAGCGAACTGCCGCTGGGCGCCCAGGGCTATCGCCTCAACACCCGCCGCGACAGGTTCGCCGACCCCCGCGTGCGCGAAGCGCTGGCCCTGCTGTTCGACTTCGACTGGATCCGGAAGAACATACTGTATGGCCAGTACAGCCGCACGCTCAGCAACTTCCCCAATTCCGACTTCGGGGCGAAGGGTCCGCCCGGCGCGGCGGAGCTGGCGCTGCTGGAGCCCTTCAAGGCGCAGCTGTCGGACCGGCTGCTGACCCAGCCCTTCACCCTGCCGACCACCGACGGCAGCGGCAACAACCGCGCCCAGGTGCGCGAGGCGACGCGCCTGTTCAAGGAGGCCGGCTGGGAGACCCGCAACGGCAAGCTGACCAATGTAGAGACCGGCGAAGCGATGACGATCGAGTTCCTCGACGGCACCGGCGCGCTGACCCGCGTCACCCAGCCCTACATCGAGACCCTGCGCCGGGTCGGCATCGACGCGACCTTGCGCATCGTCGACACCGCCCAGTATCAGGCGCGGCTGGACGAGTTCGATTTCGACGCCATCGTCGTCAATCTCAGCTTCTTCACCCCGCCGGGTACCGAGCTGCGCGGCTATTTCGGCTCCGCCGCCGCCGGCATCAAGGGATCGGCGAATTATTCCGGCATCCATGACCCGGTGGCCGACGCGCTGATCGAAAAGGCGCTGGCGGCCAAGGATCTGGAGCAGGTGCAGGCCGCCACCCGCGCGCTCGACCGCGTCCTGCTGTGGGGCTTCTACATGGTGCCGCAATGGTACAACGCCGAAAGCTGGATCGCCCACAAGGCGTGGCTGGCGCATCCAACGGTCTGGCCGAAATACGACCAGGATTATCGCAGCACCAATTTTCCGGCGACCTGGTGGGTCGATGCGGCTGGTAAGGCGGCGCAGCCTTGATGACGCCCCATTGCGGGGCTAACTCCATCAGTCTGAACGGTTTTTGGACAACAATCGAGGGAGGGGATCGGGCATGACTTGTCGGATGCGGTGGCTGGGCACCGGCGTGACGGCTGCGATGACGGGGACGGCAATGGCGGCGCTTCTGCTGCTGGCGACACCCGTCGCGGCGCAGGAAAAGGGCAGCCACGCCCTCGCCCTGCACGGCAAGCCGAAATACGGGCCGGACTTCCAGCATCTCGACTACGTCAATCCTGACGCCCCGAAGGGCGGCGAGGTCAAGCTGATGGCCTTCGGCGGCTTCGACAATCTCAACCCCTTCATCCTGCGCGGGCAGGCCGCCGCCGGGGCAGGGTTGCCGTTCGAGACGCTGACCACCAGCAACGGCGACGAGGCGATCACCGAGTACGGCCTGCTGGCGGAGACCATCCAGGTCGCCGACGACCGCAGTTGGGTCGCCTTCACCCTGCGGCCGGAGGCCCGCTTCCAGGACGGCAAGCCGGTCACCGTCGACGACGTGATCTGGAGCTTCGACACGCTGCGGGAAAAGGGCCATCCACTCTACCGCACCTACTACGCCGACGTGACGAAGGCGGAGAAGACCGGCGAGCGCACGGTCAAATTCTCGTTCCGCAATGGCAACAATCCTGAGCTTCCGGTCATCATGGGCCAGCTGCCGGTGCTGCCCAAGCATGCCTTCGCCAACCGCGACTTCGCCACCACGACGTTGGAGCCGCTGATCGGCAGCGGACCCTACAAGGTGGTCGACGTGCAGCCCGGCCGCGCCATCACCTATGAGCGGGTGAAGGACTGGTGGGCCAAAGACCTGCCGATCAACCGCGGCCGCTACAATTTCGACCGCATCCGCTACGACTATTACCGCGATCTCGACGTGGCGTTCGAGGCGTTCAAGGCCGGCGCCTATGATTTCCGGCTGGAGAATTCGTCGAAGAACTGGACCACCGGCTACAATGTCCCGGCGGTGCAGAACGGCCAGATCGTCAAGGAGGAGCTGAAGCACGAGGACCCGCAGGGCATGCAGGCCTTCGCCTTCAACATCCGCCGGCCGATCTTCGAAGACCGCCGCGTACGCGAGGCGCTGAATTACCTGTTCGACTATGAATGGACGCGCGCCAACCTGTCCTACGGCCTCTACCAGCGCACCAGGAGCTATTTCGCCAACACCGAATTGGCGTCCACCGGCCTGCCTTCCCCCGCCGAACTGAAGCTGCTGGAGCCCTTCCGCGGCCAGATCCCGGACGAGGTGTTCACCAAGCCCTACGAGCCGCCGAAAACCGACGCCAGCGGCAACATCCGCGGCAACCTGCGCACCGCGCTGGGCCTGCTGAAGGACGCCGGCTGGGAGCTGAAGAACGGCAAGCTGGTCAACGCGCAGGGCCAGCCCTTCCGCTTCGAGATCCTGCTGGTGCAGGCCGACATGGAGCGCATCGTCCAGCCCTTCGTCCGCAATCTGGAGCGCGCCGGCATCGAGGCGCAGATCCGCGTGGTGGACAGCGCGCAGTACCAGAACCGCACCGATAATTTCGATTACGATATGATCATCGAGCGGTTCGCGCAGTCGTTGTCGCCCGGCAACGAGCAGCGCGATTACTGGGAATCGTCGCGCGCCGACCAGCCGGGAAGCCGCAACGCCATCGGCATCAAGAACCCGGCAATCGACAAGCTGGTGGAAACGTTGATCGCAGCCCCCGACCGCGAGGCGCTGATCACCGCCACCCGCGCGCTGGACCGCGTGCTGCTGTGGAACTGGTACGTCATCCCGCACTGGCACGACACCGTCTACCGCGTCGCCTATTGGAACCGTTTCTCCCATCCGGCGGTTGCCCCGAAATACGGTCTGGGCTTCACGGACAGCTGGTGGATCGATGCGGACAAAAACGCCAAGCTGGCCAACAGCGCGCGCCGCACGGCTCCCTAAACTGTCTGACCTGCGCAACGGTCTGGTTTAAGCTGTCTTATCCTTGAGGATTGGGGAGGGTCGGGACACCCGCGATGCTGGCCTACATCATCCGCCGCCTGTTGCTGATCATCCCCACCCTGTTCGGGATCATGGTGATCAATTTCCTGATCGTTCAGATCGCCCCCGGCGGCCCGATCGAGCAGATGATCGCCCGCGTCCAGGGCACGGCGGTCGAGGCGACATCCCGCATCGGCGGCACCGCCGGCGGCGACGCCAACACCGCCCAGCGCCAGAACCAGACCGCCGGCGACAGCGGCGGCAAGTATCGCGGCGCCCAGGGACTTGACCCCGCCTTCATCAAGCAGCTGGAGAAGGAGTTCGGCTTCGACAAGCCGATCCACGAACGCTTCATCCACATGATGTCGAACTATATCATGTTCGATTTCGGGACCAGCTACTTCCGCGACCGCCGGGTGGTCGATCTGGTTCTGGAGAAGATGCCGGTGTCGATCTCGCTCGGCATCTGGACGACGCTGATCGTCTATCTGGTCTCCATCCCGCTCGGCATTGCCAAGGCGGTGCGCGACGGCCAGCCCTTCGACGTCTGGACCTCCGGCGTTGTCATCGTCGGCTACGCCATCCCAAGCTTCCTGTTCGCCGTGCTGCTGATCGTGGTGTTCGCCGGCGGGCGCTATCTCGACTGGTTCCCCTTGCGCGGGCTGGTGTCCGACAATTGGGGCGACCTGCCCTGGTACAAGCAGATCATCGACTATTTCTGGCACATGGCGCTGCCGGTGATCTCCATGGTGATCGGCGGCTTCGCCGGCCTGACCATGCTGACCAAGAACTCCTTCATGGAGGAAATCGGGAAGCAGTACGTCACCACCGCCCGCGCCAAGGGCCTGACCGAGAACCGCGTGCTGTACGGCCATGTCTTCCGCAACGCCATGCTGATCGTCATCGCCGGCTTCCCCGGCGCCTTCATCGGCATCCTGTTCACCGGCGCCATGCTGATCGAGGTGATCTTCTCGCTCGACGGGCTGGGGCTGCTGGGCTTCGAGGCGGCGATCAACCGCGACTATCCCGTGATGTTCGGCACGCTGTACTTCTTTACGCTGCTGGGGCTGATCATGAACCTGGTCGGCGACATCACCTATGTGATGGTCGATCCCCGCATCGACTTCGAATCGCGGAGGGTGTGATGACTCCGCTGACCCGGCGCCGGCTGGCCAATTTCAAGGCGAACCGCCGCGGTTTCTGGTCCTTCTGGATCTTCCTGGTGCTGTTCGTCCTCTCGCTGGGGGCGGAGTTCATCGCCAACGACAAGCCGTTGCTGGTCGAGTACGAGAACCAGTATTATTGGCCGGTCTTCCAGACCTATCCCGAGACCACCTTCGGCGGCGAGTTCGAGACGGAGACCGATTACCGCGACCCCTTCGTCCGCGACCTGATCAACGCCAAGGGCTGGATGGTCTGGCCGCCGATCCCCTACAGCTACCGCACCATCAACTACAACCTGCCGGTCCCTGCCCCGGCGCCGCCATCGGCCGACAACTGGCTGGGCACCGACGACCAGGGGCGCGACGTGGTGGCGCGGCTGATCTACGGCTTCCGCATCTCGGTGCTGTTCGGGCTGGTGCTGACCGCCTTCTCCTCCGTCGTCGGCGTGGCGGCGGGTGCGGTCCAGGGCTATTTCGGCGGGCTGACCGACCTGCTGTTCCAGCGCTTCATCGAGATCTGGCAGGGGCTTCCCACCCTGTTCCTGCTGATCATCCTGGCCAGTGTGGTGACGCCGACCTTCTGGTGGCTGTTGGGCCTGCTGCTGCTGTTCTCCTGGACCGCGCTGGTGCATGTGGTGCGGGCGGAGTTCCTGCGGGCGCGGAACCTGGATTACGTGCGCGCCGCCAAGGCGCTGGGCGCCGGCGACGTCACCATCATGGTGCGCCATGTGCTGCCCAACGCCATGGTGGCGACGCTGACCTTCATGCCCTTCATCCTCAACGGCTCGATCACCACCCTGACCGCACTGGACTTCCTGGGCTTCGGCCTGCCGCCCGGCTCGCCGTCGCTGGGCGAGCTGCTGGCCCAGGGCAAGGCCAACCTGCAGGCGCCGTGGCTGGGCCTGACCGCCTTCTTCGTGCTGGCGATCATGCTGAGCCTGCTGATCTTCATCGGCGAGGCGGTGCGCGACGCCTTCGACCCGCGCAAGACCATCGCCCAGATGTCGACGGCGATGCCGGGAGAGGCCGCCGCGGCGACGGCTGCGCGCAAGGAGGCGGCGGAGTGATGGTGCTGGATGCCCCCTCCCTAACCCTCCCCCGCTCCGCGGGAGAGGGGACTCCGCTGCATTTTCCCAAAGCTCCTGCCCCCTCTCCCGCAAGGCGGGGGAGGGATGGGGAGGGGGCACCCGCGATGCACCTTGCGCCAACGAAGAAGGCCCAACAGCCCGAGAGCCCGACATGAGCCTAATGCCCCCCAACCCCGACCTGCTGTCCGTGCGGGGCCTGCGCGTCGATTTCCGGTCCGGTGCCGGCGCGACGCAGGCCGTCAAGGGCGTGTCCTTCGACATCCAGAAGGGCGAGACGGTGGCGCTCGTCGGCGAATCGGGCTCCGGCAAGTCGGTGACGGCCCTGTCGATCCTGCAGCTGCTGCCCTACCCGATGGCGCACCACCCCGCCGGCTCGATCCGCTTCCGCGACACCGAACTGCTGGGCGCCGAGGAGAAGACCCTGCGGCAGGTCCGCGGCAACCGCATCGCCATGATCTTCCAGGAGCCGATGACCTCGCTGAACCCGCTGCACAGCATCGAGCGGCAGATCAACGAGACCCTGTTCCTGCACAAGCGGCTGTCGACCGCCGCCGCCCGCGCCCGCACGCTGGAGCTGTTGCGCCTCGTCGGCCTGCCCGATCCGGAAAAGCGGCTGACCGCCTATCCGCACGAGCTGTCGGGCGGCCAGCGCCAGCGGGTGATGATCGCCATGGCGCTGGCCAACGAACCCGATCTGCTGATCGCCGACGAGCCGACCACGGCGCTGGACGTCACCATCCAGGCGCAGATCCTGGCGCTGCTGAAGGATCTGCAGAGCCGCTTCGGCATGGCGCTGCTGCTGATCACCCACGATCTCGGCGTGGTGCGCAAGATGGCGGACCGCGTCTGCGTGATGAACCAGGGCGAGATCGTCGAACAGGCCAAGGTCGACGACCTGTTCATCCGTCCGCGCCATCCCTACACCCAGAAGCTGCTGTCGGCCGAACCGCGCGGCAACCCGCTGTCGCCGCCCGAGGATGCGGCGGAGGTGATGGCCGCCGACAAGCTGAAGGTGCATTTCCCGATCAAGAAGGGCCTGTTGCGCCGCACCGTCGGCCATGTGAAGGCGGTGGACGGCGTCGACGTGGCGGTCCGCCGCGGCCACACGGTGGGCGTCGTCGGCGAATCGGGATCGGGCAAGACGACGCTGGGCCTGGCCTTGCTGCGTCTGCACGCCAGCGAGGGTGCCATCCGCTTCGACGGCACCGACATCCAGGGCTGGCAGCCGAAGCGCCTGCGTGGACTGCGCCGCGAGATGCAGATCGTCTTCCAGGACCCCTACGGCAGCCTGTCGCCCCGCCTGTCGGTCGGCCAGATCATCGGCGAGGGGCTGGGCATCCACGGCATCGGCGACAGCAAGGAACGCGAGGCGATGGTCGCCCGCGCGCTGGAGGAGGTCGGCCTGCCGCCCGAGGCGCGCAACCGCTACCCGCACGAGTTCTCCGGCGGCCAGCGCCAGCGCATCGCCATCGCCCGCGCCCTGGTGCTGAAGCCGAAATTCGTCGTGCTGGACGAGCCGACTTCGGCGTTGGACATGTCGGTGCAGGCGCAGATCGTCGATCTGCTGCGCGACATCCAGGCCCGCCACAACCTCGCCTACCTGTTCATCAGCCACGATCTGCGGGTGGTGCGGGCGCTGTCCAGCCACGTCATGGTGATGAAGGACGGCAAGGTGGTCGAACAGGGCCCGACCCAGCGCATCTTCGAGGAGCCGCGCGAGGAGTACACCCGCGCCCTGCTCGCCGCCGCGCTGAACCTGGAGGCCGTGGAGTCGCCGGCGGTGCGGACGTGAGTTGCGGACGTGAGGCGGAGACTTTATCCGGGATCGCTCCGCGGGTAGGGTAGCCGTCCCCTCGCACTGACCGACGCCGATCCCATGACCGACACCGCCCCGCAAGACGCCGCCCGCCTCGCCGAAGCCGTCCGGTCGGGGGACCGGCGGGCGCTGGCGCGGGCGATCACGCTGATCGAATCGACGCGCGCCGACCATCGCGCCACCGCCGACGCGCTGCTGGCGCTGCTGCTGCCCTACACCGGCAACTCGGTGCGACTCGGAATCTCGGGCGTGCCGGGGGTTGGCAAATCGACCTTCATCGAGGCGTTCGGCCTGCATGTCATCGGGCTGGGACACAAGGTCGCGGTGCTGGCGGTCGATCCGTCGTCGCAGCGCACCGGCGGCTCGATCCTGGGCGACAAGACCCGCATGGTCGACCTGTCGCGGGAGGCCGACGCCTTCATCCGTCCCTCCCCGGCGGGTGCGACGCTGGGCGGCGTGGCGCGCCGCACGCGCGAGGCGATGCTGATCTGCGAGGCCGCCGGCTTCGACGTGATCGTGGTGGAAACGGTCGGCGTCGGCCAGTCGGAGACCGCGGTGGCCGACATGGTCGACCTGTTCATGCTGCTGCTGCTGCCGGCCGGCGGTGACGAGCTGCAGGGCATCAAGAAGGGCATCGTCGAGCTGGCCGACCTCGTCGTCGTCAACAAGGCCGACGGCGACCTTGCCGCCACCGCCCGCCACACCGTCGCCGACTACCGCCACGCGCTGGCCTTGCTGCGCCATGGCGACTGGCGTGTGCCGGTGCTCAGCTGCTCCGCCGTGAAGAAGGTGGGGATCGACACGGTGTGGGACACCATCGGCGAGCACAAGGCCCTGACCGAGGCCAACGGCGCCCGTGCCACCCGCCGGGCGGAGCAGGCCCGCGCCTGGCTGTGGAGCGAGATCCGCGAGACGCTGATCGACCGCTTCCGCTCTCACCCAGCCGTGCGGGCCGATCTGGCGCGACTCGAGGCGGAGGTGACCGCCGGCACGACCATCCCGGCGGCGGCGGCCCACACCCTCCTGGGGCGCTTCCTCGACCAAACGGGCGGCGCATAACCCGTTCAGCTTATGTTGCACCGCAACAAATTCGTTGCACCGCACCAACCGTAGGGCTATTCTGCATCGGGCGGGAAAGGGGCGGCGTGCGCCGATTCGACCTTGTCGATCAGCGTCTGTCGCTTGGGCCGGGGTGCCCGCGGTCTCCTGGGGTTACGCCGGAGCGGCCTTTCCGTTTCCGCCAATGTGCCTTTTCTACGGGAGACAACGCCATGACCGCTCAGCCGACCCCCGCCGCCGTCCTGACCCTGTTCAAGACCAACGCCCAAACCGCCGCCGCCACCACTGCCGCCAAATCCGCGCGCGTCGCCACCCTGGTCCAGGACGGCTACCGCCGCTGGTTCGACGGCGTCACCGCCTCGGTCAACGACGCCAGCCGTCTGGCCGCCGGGCTGGGCAAGGCCCGCACCCCCGCCGATCTGGCGGCGCTGCAGCGCGACTGGCTGTCCACCACCCAGGCCCGCGTGACCGAGAGCGTTCAGGGTTTCCTGGACGTCTCCACCAAGATCGCCGCCGAGATCACCACCCTGCCGACGCCGGCCGCCGAGGTTGCTCCCGCTGCCGCTCCGACCCCGAAGGCCGAGGTTCCGGCGTCCGCCCCGGTGACGGTCGCCGCCCCGGTGGTCGAGATGCCGAAGGTCGAAGCCCCTAAGGTCGAAGCCAAGGTCGAAGCCCCCGCTCCGGCCCCGGTCGTCGAGGCCCCGGAAGTTGCTCCGGAGCCCGCCCCGGTGAAGGCCGCGGAGACCGCTCCGGTCGCCACCGCCGCCGCTGCCAAGCCGGTCGAGGTTTCCGTCGAAACGCTGGTCGAGGCTGTGAAGGCCGAGAAGGCCGCTCCGGCCGCCTCCATCGCTGCCGAAGCGAAGGCCGCGGCCAAGCAGGCGCCCCGCCGCGCCGCCAAGCCGGCGTCGAAGACCTCCACCGCCGTGAACTGACACCCGTCAGGACAAGGCATTTAGAGTAAGGACCGGACGCGGCGCGTCTCTTCGGCAGATCGAAGAGGCCGCTGCGCTTCGACTCTCCTCAGTCCCGCGACGACTCAGGTTTTGATGGGTTCGTCGCGGATCCCGGCTTGACGACGGCGCTTTTGTTCGACTATATAGCGGCCTCCTTCGGGCGGCAGGCCGTCCGTTACCGGGTTTCATTTGCTAAAGTAAAGGATCAGTCCGATGGCACGTCGGTGCTCCGTGACCGGCAAGGGCACGCAGTTTGGCAACAACGTCAGCCACGCCAACAACAAGAATCGCCGCCGCTTCCAGCCGAACCTCCAGGAAACGTCGCTGCTCAGCGACAGCCTGGGGCAGCTGGTGCGTCTGCGCCTCTCGGTGAACGCGATCCGCTCGATCGAGCACAAGGGCGGCCTCGACGCCTTCCTGCTCGACGCGAAGGACGCCGTGCTGAGCCTGGATGCCCGTCGCATCAAGCGCCGGATCTCCAAGGCCCAGGAGAAGCAGCAGGCTGCGGCCTGATCGCTTCCCGGCATCTGGGGCGCGTTTGGTGTGCTGAGGCGGGGCGCTTGCCGCTCCGCTAGCGAGATTTAGGACGCGTACAGGACGATTCCGACTCCCGGTAAGAGAGCGGCGCGCGACATCCGAAAGGGTGCCGCGCGTTTCGTCGTTTCCGGGGTTGGGTTGTTGAGGGTGTGCAGCGTTAGACCCCCACCCCCAACCCTCCCCCGCTGAGCGGGGGAGGGAGCTAGTGCTTGTGCGGGAGAGTGGCGGTAGTCCCTCCCCCGCCCAGCTCTCGCACAAAGCTATGCTTTGTGCTGACGCGGCAGGCGGACCGTAGGTCCGCTGAGAGCGGGGGAGGCTAGGTGGGGGTCTAACTTTCACTCCCCCAACACCTCCTCCGGGTCCTCCGCATCCACCACCCGCCGGGCGATCTCGTAGCCGAAGCCTGCCCGCCCCAGCGCCGCCATGTCCTTCTCGCGGTGCGCCTCGCGCTGCTCCGGCCGCCGGTACGGACCCAGCCGCCGCCGCTTGGCCAGCGCCAGCGCCGCGGTCAAATCCAATTCCGGCCCGACATCCTCGCGCAGGCTGTCCAGCGCCTTGTCGGCCTCGTCGCGGCCGATACCCTTGCCGGCCAGCTTCTGCGCGATCAGCCGGGTGGAGGCGCCGCGGCGGTGCAGGCTCTCGGTCCGCATGCGGGCATAGGTCTCGTCGTTCAGCAGGCCGCTGCGGACATAGCGGGCGAGCAGGTCGTCGACCCAGCGGGCGCCCTCCTCGCGGTCGGTGCCGTGGGCCTTGGCCGACAGGTCGACCTTGCGCATCAGCACCCGGCGCAGGTTGGCCGTCGAACTGGCGAAGCGTTCCAGATAATGCAGCGCCGCGTTCTCCAGATATTGCGGCGTGACGCGCTTGGGCGGCTTGCGGGCCGGCGAGGATGGACGCTTGTCGTCGGTGTTCATGGCAGTCCCTTCGGCGGCGGCGGTTGCCGGACGGGTGGGCCGCAAGTAAAGTCCGTGACTTTCTCGGCAGTCCGTGACCTTCCCGGCGCCCTTTCCTGGCGAAACAGCTCCGGTTCCTCCGGCCATGGCCGCCGGCACCGGGTCCCTAAAGGCAGATCGTGACGCGATGACCCTTCCCCTTCCTCCCATGCCGCGCAATGTCGGTTCCGTCAACTGGATCGGCCTGTGGACGCTCTACGCACGCGAGGTACGGCGCTTCGTCAAGGTGCACCAGCAGACCGTCTGGGCCCCGGTGGTGACGACCCTGCTCTATTACGCGGTGTTCGCCCTGTCGCTCGGTTCAGCCGTGCGGATGGTCGGCGAGACGCCCTTCCTGCAATTCCTGGCGCCCGGCCTGATCATGATGGCGATGGTGCAGAACGCCTTCGCCAACACCTCCTCCTCCATCGTGATCGCCAAGGTCCAGGGCAACATCGTCGACATCCTGATGCCGCCGCTGTCGCCGATGGAGCTGGTCAGCGGCTTCGTGCTGGGCGGCGTCACCCGTGGCATCGTGGTCGGTCTGGTGACCGGGCTGGCCATCTGGGCGGTGATCCCGATGCACATGCCGCATCCGGGCTTCGTGCTGTTCCACGCGGTAATGGCGTCGATGCTGCTGGCTTTGCTGGGTCTGGTCGGCGGCGTCTGGTCGGAGAAGTTCGACAACATCGCCGCGGTGACCAACTTCGTGGTGACGCCGCTGTCCTTCCTGTCCGGCACCTTCTATTCGGTCGACACCCTGCCGCCGGTCTTCTGGTGGATCGCCCATTTCGACCCCTTCTTCTACATGATCGACGGCTTCCGCTATGGCTTCATCGGCACGTCGGACGGATCGCGCTGGCTGGGCGTGATCGTGATGCTGGGGGTGAATGCCGGGCTGTGGTGGCTGGCTTGGCGCATGTTCAAGACGGGTTACAAGCTGAAGGCGTGAAACACCGGAAAGTCTTGCGTCTTTTCCGCCCTATCCGTTGACAGAACCGATCGATCTTCGGATATTTGCCGTTCCCGGCGGCCAGCCATGGCCGCCGGATTTTCCTTTTTGGGAGACCAAAGCCGTGATCCCCGTCGTTATGCCCACATACGCCCGCGCCGACATCGTGTTCGAGCGTGGTCAAGGTCCGTATCTCTACGCGACCGACGGGCGACGATTCCTCGACTTCGCCGCCGGCGTCGCGGTGAACGCCCTGGGTCACGCGCATCCCTATCTGGTGGAAAAGCTGACCGAGCAGGCGAACAAGCTGTGGCACACCTCCAACCTGTTCCGGGTCGCCGGACAGGAGAGCCTTGGCAAGCGTCTGACCGAGGTCACCTTCGCCGACACGGTGTTCTTCACGAATTCCGGCGCGGAAGCGTGGGAATGCGGCGCCAAGGCCGTCCGCAAGTACCACTATGACTCCGGCAACCCGCAGAAGAACCGCATCATCACCTTCGAGCAGGCCTTCCACGGCCGCACGCTGGGCGCCATCTCGGCCGCCAAGCAGGAGAAGCTGGTGCATGGCTTCGACCCGCTGCTGGACGGCTTCGACCAGGTGCCGTTCGGCGACCTGGATGCCGTGCGCGCCGCCATCACGCCCGCGACCGGCGGCATCTGCGTCGAGCCGATCCAGGGCGAGGGCGGCATCCGCGCCGGCTCGTTGGAGTTCCTGCGCGGCTTGCGCGCGCTGTGCGACGAGCATGGCCTGCTGCTGTTCCTGGACGAGATCCAGTGCGGCATGGGCCGCACCGGCAAGCTGTTCGCCCATGAATGGGCCGGCATCACGCCGGACGTCATGTGTGTCGCCAAGGGCATCGGCGGCGGCTTCCCGCTCGGCGCTTGTCTGGCGACGGAGCGTGCGGCGTCGGGCATGACCGCCGGCACCCACGGCTCCACCTATGGCGGCAACCCGCTGGCAACCGCCGTCGGCAACGCCGTGCTGGACGTCATGCTGGCGCCGGGCTTCCTGGACGACGTGCAGAAGACCTCAGCCTATTTGCGCGGCCGCCTGGAGGAGCTGATCGCCAAGCATCCGGCGATGTTCCTGGAACTGCGCGGCCAGGGCCTGATGCTGGGCCTGAAGCTTGGTCAGCCGGTGGGCGATGTGGTGGCGAAGCTGCGCGCCAACGGCCTGCTGTCGGTCCCGGCCGGCGACAATGTGGTGCGGCTGCTGCCGCCCCTGAACATCGGCGAAGCCGAAGTGAACGAAGCCGTCGGGATTCTCGACCGGACGGCACAGGAGTGCGTGGGATGAGCGGCGACAACAACACGGCCAATAACGGCGTTCGGCACTTCCTCGACATCGACCGGATGGACGGCGCCACGCTGCGCCGCCTGCTCGACCATGCCGTGCGCATCAAGGCCGACCTGAAGAAGGACCGGCTGGCCCATTCCACCCTGCTGGCCGGCCGCTCGCTGGCCCTGATCTTCGAAAAGCCCTCGACCCGCACCCGCGTGTCGTTCGAGGTCGGCATGCAGCAGTTCGGCGGCAACGTCGTGGTGCTGAAGCCCGATGACATGCAGTTGGGCCGCGGCGAGACCATCGGCGACACCGCCCGCGTGCTGTCGCGCTTCGTCGACGCGGTGATGGTCCGCACCACCGGCGAGGAGCGGGTGCATGAGCTGGCCGCCCATGCCAGCATCCCGATCATCAACGGCCTGACCGACCAGACCCACCCCTGCCAGATCATGGCCGACCTGATGACCTTCGAGGAGCATCGCGGTCCGATCAACGGCCGGACCATCGCCTGGATCGGCGACTGCAACAACGTCGCGGTCAGCTGGGCCCATGCCGCCGTCCGTTTCGGCTTCGAACTGCGGCTCGCCTGCCCCACCGTCTACGGCCCGTCGCCGGAGCTGCTGGCCTGGGCCGAGCGCGAGGGCACCGGCCGTCTGGTCGTCACCGAATCGCCGGAAGAGGCGGCGCGTGGAGCAGAATGCGTCATCACCGACGCCTGGGCCTCGATGCACAACACCGACGTGGACGAGCGCGCGGCGATCCTCGCCCCCTATCAGGTGAACGAGGCGCTGATGGCGCACGCCCACCCGGATGCGCTGTTCATGCACTGCCTGCCGGCCCACCGGAACGAGGAAGTGACCGATGGCGTGATCGACGGCCGCCATTCGGTGGTCTGGGACGAGGCGGAAAACCGCCTGCACGCCCAGAAGGCCATCCTCGGCTGGTGCATGGGCGTGCTGGACTGAGGTTAGGTTAGACCCCCACCCTAACCCTCCCCCGCTGGGCGGGAGAGGGAATTGGACCTTTGTCGGCACACAGCGGCAGTCCCTCCCCCGCCCAGCGGGGGAGGTTAGGTGGGGGTCTAACTCCCCAACACCACAGGCCACCCCCATGCATGGGTGCCCTGCCGGCCTTGATTCGGCCTCCCGCCGCCCCGATCTTCGCCCCTACGTCTTCATTGCCGGTCTCTGTCTTAAGGAATCCGCCCTATGGACGATCCGTCCGTCCGCCCGCTCACCGATGATTTCGTCCTGCCGTTCCAGATCGAGGCGTCGCGCCTGCGCGGCCGCACCATCAAGCTGGGGCCGGCGATCGACGAGATCCTGACCCGCCACGACTATCCGCCCACCGTCGCCCGCTTCCTGGCGGAGACGGCGACGCTCGCCGTGCTGCTCGCCAGCATGCTGAAGTACGAGGGCATCTTCACGCTGCAGACCAAGGGCGACGGGCCTATCCGCCTGATGGTGGCCGACGTCACCTCGGTCGGCGACGTGCGCGCCTACGCCCAGTTCGATCCGGAAGCCCTGGCCAAGGCCGAGCGGGACGTCGAGATCGCCCCGGCCGCGGCGCTGCTCGGCAAGGGCTACATCGCCTTCACGGTGGACCAGGGTCAGGACACCGACCGCTACCAAGGCATCGTCGAGCTGTACGGCAAGACGCTGACCGACTGCGTCCAGCACTATTTCCGCCAGTCCGAGCAGATCGACACCGGCCTGACCGTCTCGGTCGACCGCGAGGTGAAGCCGGACGGCACGCCCGGCCAGTGGCGCACCGGCGGCATCATGATTCAGCGCCTGCCGCAGGAGCAGGGTCTGGTCGCGTCCGACAAGGAAGACGATTGGCGCCGCGCCATGGTGCTGATGGCCAGCGTCACCGGCGACGAGCTGCTGTCGACCGATCTCGCCGCGTCCGACCTGCTCTACCGCCTGTTCCACGAGGACGGCGTGCGGATCTATGAGGGCCATGCGCTGCGCTTCGGCTGCCGCTGCTCGCGCGAGCGGGTGGAGAACATGCTGCGCAGCCTGCCCCGCGAAGAGGTGCAGGAGCTGAAGATCGACGACGGCCGGGTCGAGGTGACCTGCCAGTTCTGTTCGACCGACTACCACTTCACCGACGCGGATCTCGACCGCGTGTATGGTCCCGCCTCCTAACGGGGAATAGGGTCCAATACCAGCGCGTTCATAGGGGCGCGGCGTCCGCGCCGCGCCCCTTTCTTTACCCATCAATCCCGAACCGGAGCCCCCATGCTGTCGCGCCGCTTTGCCCTTGCCGCCGGAACGGCCACCCTCCTGCTCGCCGCCTGCCAGAGCGCGCCGCCGCGGCCGGCGCCGCGCCCGGTCGATTTCTCCAATTTCGGGCCGATCGTCCTGAATGCCGGCACCATCGACGTGGTCGACGCCTATCGCCCGATGGGGGCCAAGCATGTGGAGGGCCGCTCCGCGGTTCCGCCGGCCGAGGCGGTGCGGCGCTGGGCGGCGGAGCGGTTGCAGGCGGCCGGCGGTCAGGGCCGCGTGCGCGTCACCATCCGCGACGCCAGCATCGTCGAGGTGGCGCTGCCGACCAAGAAGGGCATCACCGGCTATTTCACCAACGATCAGGCCCAGCGCTATGACGGCCGGATCGAGGTGGAGATCACCGGCGAGGTGCCGGACACCGGCAATGGCGGCTTCCGCGGCGTGACCCGTTCCAGCGTCACCCACTCCTCCACCGTGGCGGAGAACGTCTCGCTGGCCGACCGCGAGGCGACCTTCCTCGACATCACCCGCCGGATGATGGATGACCTGAACGCCCGCCTCGACGCCGGCATCCGCAAGGATCTGGCGCCGATGGTGCGGCGGTGATTTCCCGGCGCTGATCGCTTCGCTGGGAGTTGGCCCGGCTGATCCGCCCTATATCTCAAGCTGCATGCCCAGCTCGACCACACGGTTGGGCGGGATGCAGAAATACTCCGACGCGCTGGTCGACAGCTTCGACAGGAAGATGAACAGCGGCTCCTGCCAGCGCGGCAGGCCGAGCTTGCCGTGGCTGCGGATCAGCGTCTCGCGGCTGACGAAATAGGTGGTTTCCATCGGCTCGAACGGCAGGCCGGGGATCCGCTTCGTCTCCAGCGCCTGCGGGATGTCGGGCTCGTCCTTGAAGCCGAAATGGACGATCAGCCGGAAGAATCCGGCGGACAGCGCCTTCAACTCGAAGCGCCGCTCGTCCGGCACATGGGGCACGTCCTCGATGTCGACGGTCAGCAGCACGACGCGCTGGTGCAGCACCTTGTAATGCTTCAGGCTGTGCAGCAGCCCCGGCGGCAGGCCGCGCGGGTTGCCGGTCAGGAAGACGGCGGTGCCCGGAACCCGCTGCACCGAGCCGCCCTTCAGCCGCTCCACCAGCAGGTCGAAGGGCAGCGCATCCTCGGCCAGCCGCTTGCGCACCACCTCGCGCCCGCGCCGCCAGGTCGCCATCAGCAGGAAGACCGCCGCGCCGACCACCAGCGGGAACCAGCCGCCCTCCTCCACCTTCACCAGATTGGCCAGGAACAGCGCCATGTCGACGGTCAGGAACACCGCCAGCGCCAGCACCGCCTGCCACAGCTTCCAGCGTCCGAGCGAGCGCGCGACCTTGTAGGCCAGCAGCGTGGTCGCCACCATCGTGCCCGTCACGGCGATGCCGTAGGCGGCGGCGAGGTTGCTGGAGGTCTGGAAGGTCAGCACCAGCAGGAGAACGCCGGCCAGCAGCAGCCAGTTCAGCTGCGGCATGTAGATCTGGCCCTTCTCATGTTCCGAGGTGTGCATCACCTCCATCCGCGGCAGATAGCGCAGATGCATCGCCTGCAGCGTCACCGAATAGGCGCCGGAGATCACCGCCTGACCGGCGATGATGGTCGCCGCCGTCGCCAGCAGCAGAAGCGGCACCTGCGCCCAGTCCGGCGCCAGATGGAAGAAGGGGTTCTCGATCGCTTCCGGCTCGTGCAGCAGCAGGGCGCCCTGGCCGAAATAGCACAGCAGAAGCGACGGCAGCACGATGGTGTACCAGGCGCCGCGGATCGGCTTTCGGCCGAAATGGCCCATGTCGGCGTAGAGCGCTTCCGCCCCCGTCACCGCCAGAACCACGGCTCCCAGCAGCAGGAAGCCGTGCCAGCCATGATTGAACAGCATCTCCACGGCATGGCCGGGCCAGACGGCGGCCAGGACACCGGGATACCGCACGATCTGCCACAGCCCCAGCACGCCCAGCGTTATGAACCAGACCATCATCACCGGCCCGAACAGCCGGCCGACCTTCTCCGTCCCGAAGCGCTGCAGCACGAACAGTCCGATCAGGATGGTCAGCGTGATGGGGATGACGTAATCGTCCAGAGCGGGGGCCACGACATGCAGCCCCTCCACCGCGCTCAGAACCGAGATGGCGGGGGTGATCAGGCTGTCGCCGTAGAACAGCGAGGCGCCCATCACGCCGATGGCCATGACGACGCCGGTGCGCCGGTGCCCCGGCCGCATGCCGCGCAACGCCAGCGCGGTCAGCGCCAGGATGCCGCCTTCGCCCTGGTTGTCGGCGCGCATGACGAAGACGACGTATTTCACCGTCACCGTGATGATCAACGCCCAGAAGATCAGCGACAGCACGCCCAGGATGACCTCCGGCACCAGCGGAAAGCCGCCGCCCTCGGTCAGGCATTCGCGCAGCGTGTAGAGCGGGCTGGTGCCGATGTCGCCATAGACGACACCCAGCGCCCCCAGCGCGAGCGCGCGCAGCTTCGCCGCATGCTCCCGCCCATCCATGCCTGCTTCCATAACCAGGTCCGCTCCTGTCCCGTTTCACTGCGTCCGCAAAGGACCACCGCCGGCCTGCCCGGCACATCGTCCGGACCGATCATTGGCATACGCACAGCCATGCCTAAGGTGGCTTGCGGTGGACGCGCAAGCACCGAATGGCGAAACGCGCCGCCGGCCGGTCCGATCCCATGCCAGTTACACCCTTTCGGTGGTCCGTTCCCATGCGACGGAGCGCGGCACTCGGCACCGTTGCATCCGGAGCGCCGACATGCTTCCATTCATACGTGTACCGCGCGGAGCTCCGAGCCGGCAGCCATGTCCAACGATTTCCTGTTCGCCTCGGACGCGTCCCCCGTAGCACCGCTCCCGGACCGACCCGACTCCGACACCCCGGACCCTCATTCCCCGCCCTGGCTGGTGCTGGTCGCCGATGACGAGCCGGAGGTGCATGCCGTCACCCGGCTGGCGTTGGCCCGCCTGCGCTTCCGCGGCCGTCCCGTCCGCCTGCTGGACTGCACCAGCGCCGCGGAGGCGGAGCGCATCCTGCGCGACACGCCCGGCATCGCGGTCATCCTGCTCGACGTGGTGATGGAGACGGAGGATGCCGGCCTGCGGCTGGTCCGCACCATCCGGGAGGATTTGGGCAACCGGGCCGTCCGCATCGTCCTGCGCACCGGCCAGCCAGCGCAGGTCGCGGAGGAGGACCTCGTCCTCGCCTATGAGATCGACGGCTACACCGCCAAGACGGAACTGACCGCCCGTCGGCTGTTCACCAGCGTGGTGACGGCGTTGCGCGCCTATGACGCACTCGACGCGCTGGAACGGCAGCTCGCCGAGCGCACCCGCGCGCTGGAGGAGGCGACCGTCCGCCTGAACCGGCTGGCGGTGCTGGATCCGCTGACCGGCGTGTGGAACCGCCGCCGCTTCCTGGAACTGGCGGCGGCGGAACTGGCGCGGGCACGGCGCTATGGCCGGCCGCTGACGGTCTTCCTGCTCGACCTCGATGGGTTCAAGGCGGTCAACGATGCCCATGGCGACGCCGCCGGGGACGCGGTGCTGCGCGCGGTGGTGAAGCGGATGCGGGCGGCGCTGCGCATCTCCGACCATGTCGCCCGTTCCGGCGGGGAGGAATTCGTCGTGCTGCTGCCGGAGACCGACTCCGCCGGTGCCGCCGTGGTGGCGGAACGGGTGCGCGCCGCCCTGGCCGGCAGCCCCATCGTCGTGGACGACCGCGCCATATCCGTCACCGCCAGCATCGGCATCGCCCACTGGCTGCCCGGCGAACCCGGCGTCGAACAGACCCTGCACCGCGCCGAGCGGGCGCTCCGCGCCGCCAAGCAGGCCGGCCGCAACCGGGTGGAACGGGCGGCGGAATAGCCGGCCCAACCCCGGCGATAGGGTGTTTCATGTGAAATATCGTCACAGCGCGGCGATTGAACGGCGGGGAACTAGGGGCTACTCCTATCGTTGGAGGCATCCATCCGGATGGTGCTCCCGATCAGGGGTTCGCACATGTGGCAGGACTACGGCAACGCGCTCATCTCCGCCTTCGGGCTGGCGGGCCTGGGGTTCGGCATCGGCAAGCTCGTCATCGTGCTCGGTGAGCGCGCCATCGAGCGGCGCCACGGGTCGGAGGGGGTGCGCGACGTCATCGCACGCCGCGCCAAGATGGAAACGAAGTTCGAAGCCCGCCGTGCCGACCGCATCCGGGAACTGAAGGAGCTGGACGGCACGGTGGAGGACGTTCTGCGCCGCCGCAAGGTGCTGGAACGCCAGATCGAGGACTCGCGGCAGTCCGGCGAACGGCTGGTCCGCCTGATCGGCGAGGAGATCCAGGGCAGCCCCTGCTATGTCGCCATGGTCGTGAACAAATATGTCGGCACCGGCGCCGCCCAGCAGAGCCAGCATGCGCTGGTCGACCCCACTTGGGCCCAGCCGCAGACGATCGAGGTGTGGGCGCGGTCGATGGCGGAGGCGCGGACGGAGATCGAACGGCGCTACCCCCCGGCCTTCGGCTATGCGGTGACCCGGATGCAGGAGTTCCTGTCCGCCGATGCTCCCGTCGCCAAGGCCGGTTGAGATCCGGTTGAGATAAGGACGCGCCATGGACAGCATGCCCTACATCTTCGCCGGTCTGGTCGGCCTCGCCTCCCTGTCGGTATCGCTTCTGCTGGCCATGCGCCGCCTGAAGACCTCGGAGGAGCGGATCGCCAACGCCGTCTCGCGCAAGCAGGCGCAGGTCGAGCGGATCAAGAAGGTCGCCCGCGTCACGCTTCAGCAGGCCCGCGATCTGCGCGACGCCCGCCGCCGCAAGGCGATGGCCGAGCTGGGCTGCGAGGATCTGGAACAGCGCCTGAAGGCCGTCGGCGCCGCCGACCGCCGCATCTATGTGCTGGACGACCGCCGCACCCAGAAGGACCAGGGCTGGCTGCTGCGGGTGGTCAACATCGAATACGGCGCCCGCGTCAACGCCAACCTCACCCCCACCGCGCTGGACAGCTGGAAGCGCGGCCGCCGCTTCCTGGTCTGGGCGCTGGACGAGAAGAAGGCCTGCGAGAAGGTCAACGCCCGCTTCCCCGAGAACAAGGGCTTCACGGTCATGGGCGTGGAGTCCTATCTGGGGTGAGCATCGACTGACGATGCCCCCCACCCTAACCCTCCCCCGCCCAGCGGGGGAGGGTTAGGGTGGGGGGCATTCGCCAGCCGACACGCCCCGCCACAATAATGACATCAATCCCATTTTCGGACTATCATCCCCGCGCGCACCCATCCGCCAGCGCCGGGGAGCCTTGCCATGATCCGTTACGCCGAACTGCAGGTCGCCACCAGCTTCAGCTTCCTGGAGGGGGCATCGCACCCTGACGAGTTGGCGCTGACCGCGTCCGCACTCGGGCTGGCGGCGGTGGGGGTGACGGACCGCAATTCGCTGGCCGGCGTGGTGCAGATGCATGCGGCGGCAAAGAAGGCGGGCATCCGGGCGCTGATCGGCTGCCGACTGGACCTGACCGACGCCGACAGCCTGCTGGCCTACCCGACCGACCGCGCCGCCTACGCCCGGCTGTCGCGGCTGCTGACGCTGGGCAAGATGCGGGCGCCGAAGGGGGAGTGCTTCATCGCCCGCGCCGACGTGCTGGCCCATGCCGAGGGCATGCTGTTCCTGCTGCTGTCGCCCGACCGGCGCGACGAGTCGTTCCTGCGCGAGCTGCGCGCCTGGCGCAGCGGGCTGGCGCGCGGGCAGCTCTATCTGGCGGCGAGCCACCGCTACCAGGGCGACGACGGCCGGCGGCTGCGCTGGCTGGCCGGGCTTGGGGAGACGGAGGGGGTGCCGCTGGTCGCCACCAACGACGTGCTCTATCACGGCGCCGGGCGGCGGGCGCTGGCCGACGTGATGACCTGCATCCGCCATCACACCACCATCGACGAGGCCGGCTGGCGCCTGTCCGCCAATGCCGAGCGCCACCTGAAGCCGGCCGTCGAGATGGTGCGCCTGTTCCGCGACCACCCCGACGCCGTCGCCCGCAGCCTGGAGATCGCCGAAGCCTGCCGCTTCTCGCTGGACGAGCTGCGCTACGAGTACCCCGACGAGGTGGCGGAGGGGCGCGATCCGCAGGACACGCTGGAAATCCTGACCTGGGCGGGTGCGGCCGAGAAATATCCCGGCGGGATCCCCGATCCGGTCCGGCAGACCGTGGAGCGTGAACTGGCCCTGATCGCCGGCCAGGGCTACGCCCCCTATTTCCTGACCGTTCACGACATCGTCCGCTTCGCCAGGGAACAGGGCATCCTCTGCCAGGGGCGCGGCAGCGCCGCCAATTCCGTCGTCTGCTATTGCCTGGGCATCACCTCGGTCGATCCGACCGAAATCGATCTGCTGTTCGAGCGCTTCATCTCCGCCGCCCGCGGCGAGCCGCCGGACATCGACGTCGATTTCGAGCATGAACGGCGAGAGGAGGTGATCCAGTACATCTACAGGAAATACGGCCGCGCCCGCGCCGGCCTGACCGCCACCGTCATCCGCTACCGCGCCCGCAGCGCGTTGCGCGAGGTCGGCAAGGCGATGGGGCTGTCGGCCGATCTGGTGGCACGGCTGACCGGAACGATCTGGGGCTGGAGCAGCCAGGGCGTGGACGGGGAGCGCGCCCGCTCGCTCGGCCTCGACCCCGACGACCCGCGCCTGCAGCGGACGCTGGAACTGGCCGATGAACTGATCGGCTTTCCCCGCCACCTGTCGCAGCATGTCGGCGGCTTCGTGATCACCCGCGGCCCGCTGTCCGACCTCTGCCCGGTCGCCAATGCCGCGATGGAGGACCGGACAACCATCGAATGGGACAAGGACGACATCGATGCGCTCGGCATCCTGAAGGTCGACGTTCTGGCGCTGGGCATGCTGACCTGCATCCGTCGCGCCTTCGACCTGATCGAACAGGTGCACGGGCAACGCTGGACGCTCGACAGCCTGCCCAAGGAGGACCCGGCGGTCTACGAGATGCTCTGCCGCGCCGACAGCCTGGGCGTCTTCCAGGTCGAAAGCCGCGCGCAGATGAGCATGCTGCCCCGGCTGAAGCCGCGGACCTTCTACGACTTGGTGATCGAGGTCGCCATCGTCCGCCCCGGCCCGATCCAGGGCGGCATGGTCCATCCCTATCTGCGCCGCCGCAGCGGGGCGGAGGACATCACCTACCCGATGCCGGCGCTGAAGCCGGTCCTCTACAAGACGCTGGGCGTGCCGCTGTTCCAGGAACAGGCGATGAAGGTCGCGATGGTCGGCGCCGGCTTCACCGCCGAGGAGGCCGACCAGCTGCGCCGCGCCATGGCCGCCTTCCGCAGGACGGGCCAGGTGCGCCTGTTCCACGACAAGTTCATCGCCGGCATGATTGCCAACGGCTGCGACCCCGCCTTCGCCGAACGCTGTTTCCAGCAGATCGAGGGCTTCGGCGAATACGGCTTCCCGGAAAGCCATGCCGCCAGCTTCGCGCGGCTGGTCTATGTCTCCGCCTGGATCAAGCGCCACCACCCCGCCATCTTCGCCGCCGCCCTGCTGAACAGCCAGCCCATGGGCTTCTACGCCCCCGCCCAGATCGTCCGCGACGCGCGGGAGCACGGCGTGACCGTCCTGCCGCCGGACGTGAACCTGTCGGGGTGGGATTGCACCATCGAACCCCAGCACCAGTCCCTTCTCCCCCCCGCTCACGCGCAAACTTCGTTTGCGCTGACGCGACAGGCGGACCACAGGTCCGCCGAAAGCGGGGAGAAGGTTAGGATGAGGGGGTTCGGCGCAGCCGAAGAGATCCTCGAAACGCATCCCCCTCACCCCGACCCTCTCCCCGGAGGGGAGAGGGGGATAAGCCTCCGCCTCGGCCTCCGTCTCATCAAGGGCTTCACCGAAGCCCACGCCGACGCCATCGTCCTGTCCCGCGCCGGCGGCTACCGCGATCCCTATGACCTGTGGCGGCGCGCCCGCCTGCCGGTCGCGGCGCTGGAAAAGCTTGCCCGGGCCGACGCCTTCCGTTCCGTCGGGCTGGACCGGCGGGCGGCGCTGTGGGCGGTGCGGGCGCTGGGCGACCAGCCGCTGCCGCTGTTCGCGCGACTAGATGGCCCGCTAGCCGAGGAACCCGAAGCCCCGCTGCCCGCCATGGCGCTGGGGGAGCATGTGGTGATGGACTACACCAGCCTGTCGCTGTCGCTGAAGGCCCACCCGCTGGCCCTGCTGCGCGACGGCCTGCCCGGCATCACCCCGGCGGAGCGGCTGGCCCGGACGCGCGACGGCCGGCGGCTGACCACCGCCGGCCTCGTGCTGGTGCGCCAGCGGCCGGGCAGCGCCGAGGGCGTCGTCTTCATCACGCTGGAGGACGAGACCGGGATCGCCAACCTCGTCGTCATGCCCGACGCCTTCGAGACCTTCCGCCGCCCGATCATGACCGCGCGGATGATGGCCGCCACCGGGCGGGTGCAGAACCACGAGGGCGTGGTGCATCTGTGCGTGGAATCGCTGATCGACCTGACCCACCGGCTGTCCGAGCTGACCGGCGAGGACCGGCCCGCAGCCGGCTCCTTCTCCAAGGGCCGCAATTTTCATTGAGGGGACCGGCCATTTTAATTCGGCCAACCGATTGCTCCTGACATCACGCTGTCAGGAGGGGGTGTGCTATCAAGGGGACGTGCCGGCACGAACCACGAACATCCCTTCCCCACATGTCAGGAGCCCGTTCCATGAACAACCCGCATGTCGCCACCTGGTTCGAAATCCCCGCCGCCGACCTCGCCCGTGCCGTGCGCTTCTACGAGGCCGTCTTCGCCACCAAGATGGTTCAGGAGCCCTGCCCCAGCGGCATGAAGATGGCCGTCTTCCCGGCCGATGGCGAAGCGGTGAAGGGTTGCCTGATCGAGCACGAGTCGTGCAAGCCCAGCGCCGACGGCACCACCGTCTACCTGAACGGCGGCGACGACCTGTCCGCCCCGCTGGCCCGTGCCGAGCAGGCCGGCGCCACCATCGTCGTGCCGAAGACGCTGATCACGCCGGAGATCGGCTATTTCGCCCAGTTCATCGACAGCGAGGGCAACCGCGTCGGCCTCTATTCGATGCACTGATCCCGAGCCGCTTCCATGCGCCGCGCCGACCGCCTGTTCCAGATCGTCCAGCATCTCCGCAAGGGGCGGCTGGTGACGGCTGCCGAGCTGGCGCGCTGCCTGGAGGTGTCGGAGCGCACCGTCTACCGCGACATGCGCGACCTCGCCTCCTCCGGCGTGCCGGTGGAGGGCGAGGCCGGCGTCGGCTATCTGCTGCGCGACGGCTACGACCTGCCGCCGCTGATGTTCACCCGGGACGAGGTGGAGGCGCTGGTGGTCGGCGCCCGCCTTGCCCGCGCCTGGGTCGGCGGCGCGCTCGCCGATGCCGCCGCCCGCGCCCTGGACAAGGTGGAGGCGGTGGTGCCGGAGGCGCGGCGGCGCGAACTGGCCGACAGCCGCGTCTTCGTCCCCGACTTCTCCTTCCCTGCCGCTCTGCGCGAGCGGATGGACGTGCTGCGCTGCGCCATCAACGCCAGACGCGTCGTGCTGTTCGACTACCGGCGCGAGGACGGCACCCATTCCGCCCGCGCGGTCCAGCCGCTGGGCCTGTTCTTCTGGGGCCGGGTGTGGACGCTGGGCGCTTGGTGCGAACTGCGCGAGGAGTTCCGCAGCTTCCGCATCGACCGCATGGAGACCCTGATGGCTCTGGAGCGCCGATTCGACGAAATCCCCGGCCGCGGACTGGAGGACTATCTCGCCCTCTGGCGCGAGGAGGGCTCGTGCGCGGGGGTGAGGCCCTTCACTCCACCAGCCTGATCTCCGTCGTCGCCACGCCCGAGGCGCCGACCGGCACCGCGTAATCGTCGAATCCAGGCGGGCCGAAGCTGCCGCGGGCGGAGCGGCTGAAGCCGTGCGGTTCGGCGGGGATGCCGAACAGTCCGGTGGCGAGTTCCCCGTTGTTGTCCAGATCCTGGAAGGCGATCAGCCCATAGCGCCCGGCCGGCAGGTCGGGGAAGACCGCGACCAGATCCGTCCCCGCCGCCGCGGCGAAATAGCCGGCGCGCGGCGCCTTCGCCGCCTGGGCCTCGGCGCTGTCGAACAGCGCGATCATCACCTTGCCCTGATTGGGCTTGACGTTACGGACGGTTGCGCGAAGCTCCCCCGCGGCGGCCGTTCCCGCGGCGGCCAGCGCCAGCAGAGTCACCGGGGCGATCATCCTTGCGAACCAACGCGCGAACCAACGGCGTGCCTTCATTCCCCGATCCTTCCTGGCGGCTCCCGGCCGGCCGGGCACCGCGCGATGCGTGACGCGACCATGCCGGACGGCGCCGCCTCCACCCCATCCGTTCCCTACGGCAGGCGCATGCTGCGCCGGCGCCTGCCGCTGCTGGCGGGCTCCATCCTAGCATTGGCTCTGCTGGGGCCGTTCGGCACATTCCGCGAAATGGGGTTCATGCTGCGGCTTGGCTACTGGGGCGGGCTGATCGCCACCGGCTGGTCGATGTTCGAACTGGTGGTGCTGGTCGCCCGCCGGGTCCTGCCGAACCTGGAGCGCACATGGCCGCTGATGCTGGCCGCGGCCTTCCTGACCGTCGGCGTCCTGCAGACCCTGGTGGTCGCCCTGCTGGAAAACCAGCTGCGCGGCCAGGATTTCCTCACCCCCGCCGGGTTGGCCGAGCTGTTCGGCCATGTGCTGGTCATCACCACCCTGGTGTCGGCCCTGCCGGTGTGGCTGGAGTTGCGGGAGCAAGGCATCGTCGGCCACCTGCCGCCCGCCCCGCCCGAGTCTTCCATCGACGGCGGCCCGCCCCTGCCCCGTCCCGCCCCGTTCCTCGACCGCATCCCGTCCAGGCTGGGCCGCGACCTGCTGGCGCTGGAGATGGAGGACCATTACGTCCGCGTCCATACCGCGCTGGGCAGCGACCTGATCCTGATGCGCATGCGCGACGCGGTGGCGGAACTGGCGGGCATCGACGGCCGGCAGGTCCACCGCTCCTATTGGGTCGCCGCTTCGGCGGTGACGGCGGTGGAGCGCAAGCCGGACGGCAAGTTGTCGCTGCGGTTGACCAACGGCCTGCTGGTGCCGGTCAGCCGCACCCACGCGCCCTCGGTGCGCGCCGCCGGCTGGACCGAGAAAGCCGTCTCCTGAACGCCTCTAAACACCCTCTCCGCGGAAGGGCCGCGACAGCAGCCCGTCAATGGTCTCGTCCAGCCCGGCGCCGCGGTTCAGGATGGCGTCGACCGCGCCGCAGATCGGCATGTCGACGCCCAGCTTCGCCGCCAGCCCGACCACCGCCGCGGCGGTGTAGACGCCTTCCGCCACCGACCGGCGCACCGCCAGGATCTCGGCCAGCGCCTTGCCTTCGCCCAGCGCCGCCCCCAGCGACATGTTGCGCGACTGCAGGCTGGAGCAGGTCAGCGTCAGGTCGCCCAGGCCCGACAGCCCCATCAGCGTCTCCGCCCGGCCGCCGAGCGCCAGCGCCAGCCGGGTGATCTCCGCCAAGCCGCGGGTGATCAGCGCCGCGCGCGCGTTGTCGCCCAGCCGCCGCCCCTCGACCACGCCGCAGGCGATGGCCAGCACATTCTTCACCGCCCCGCCGATCTGCGAGCCGATCACGTCGTCCGAGCGGTAGGGCCGGAAGGTGCGGCTGCCCAGCGCCGCGACCAGCGCCGTGCCCAGCGCCTCGTCGGCGCAGGCCAGCGTCACCGCCGTCGGCAGCCCGCGCGCCACCTCCGCCGCGAAGGTCGGGCCGGACAGGATCGCCACCGGATTGCCGCCCGGCAGGGAGGCCGCGACCGCCTCGCTCATCAGCGCGTGGCTGTCCAGCTCGATCCCCTTGGCGCAGACGACCACCGGTGCGCCCGGCTTCAGCAGCGGCGCCATCCGCGCGGTGACGCTGCGCGCATGCTGGGCCGGCGACACCAGCAGCACCGCGTCGCACTCGCCGAGATCGGCCAGATCGCCGGTGACCCGTAGCGCGTCGGGCAGCGGCACGCCGGGCAGGTAATCGCGGTTCTCGCGGCGGATGCTCATCGCCTCCACCACCGCCGGCTCGCGCGCCCACAGCAGCGTCTCGCGCCCGGCCCGCAACGCCGCCAGGGCCAGCGCCGTTCCCCAGGCGCCGCCGCCGACGACGCCGATCCGGTTGAGGGAGGAGGAGGGCATCGATGTCATCTCACCACGTATCCATTCCGGTCAAAGCCCTCTCCCGCCCCGGGAGAGGGAGGGGACCCGCACCGAAGGCGTGGGGAGGGTGAGGGGTAATACGAGAATCCCGAACCGCATGGCTTCGTGCCTCACCCCTCACCCTTCCCGCTTCGCGGGCCCCTTCCCTCTCCCGGGCCGGGAGAGGGAAATTCTCACGCCTTCACCCCTGCGCCAACCCCCGCGCGCCCGATCACCGGCGCGGCGGTGGGGTCCAGCGGCCAGCGCGGGCGGGGGGCGAAGTTCAGCGGGTCGCTCTCGCCCAGGCGGAAGCGCTCGATCCCGGCCCAGGCGATCATCGCCGCATTGTCGGTGCACAGCCGCAGCGGCGGGGCGACGAACGGCATGCGCTGCTTCTCCGCCAAGGTAGCCAACCGGCTGCGGATCGCCTTGTTGGCGGCGACGCCGCCGGCGACCACCAGGGCGCCGCCCTGCGGATGATCCTCCTTGAAGCGGCGGATGGCGCGGGCGCAGCGGTCGGCCAGCACCTCCGCCACCGTCGCCTGGAAGGCGGCGGCGAGGTCGTCGCGATCCGCATCGGAAAGCGGCGCGCCCACCTCCTCCACATGCCGCCGCACCGCGGTCTTCAGCCCGGAAAAGGAAAAATCGCAGCCCGGACGCCCCAGCATCGGCCGCGGCAGCTCGAACCGTCCCGGATTGGTGGCGCGTGCCGCCGCCTTCTCCACCAGCGGCCCGCCGGGATAGCCGAGCCCCAGCAGCTTGGCGGTCTTGTCGAAGGCCTCGCCCACCGCGTCGTCGATGGTGGTGCCGAGCCGGCGGTAGCGCCCCACCCCCTCCACCGCCAGAAGCTGGCAATGGCCGCCGGACACCAGCAGCAGCAGGTAGGGAAAGGCGACGTTGTCGGTCAGCCGCGCGGTCAGCGCGTGGCCTTCCAGATGGTTGACGGCGACGAAGGGCAGCCCGCGCGCCGCGGCGATGGCCTTGGCGGTCATGACGCCGACGATGACGCCGCCGATCAGCCCCGGCCCGCCGGTGGCCGCCACCGCGTCGAGATCACCGAAGCCGATCCCGGCCTCCGCCATCGCGCGGCGGATCAGCCCGTCCAGATGTTCCAGATGGGCGCGGGCGGCGATTTCCGGGACGACGCCGCCATAAGGCGTGTGGTCGTCCAACTGCGACAGCACGACGTCGGCGCGGATCTCGCGCGCGTCGGTGACGATCGCGGCGGCCGTCTCGTCGCAGCTGGTTTCAATTCCAAGAACGATCATGGCGCCAAACTAGCCGCCTTGGCCATCCGGGTACAGGATGGAGTTGCGCGCACGCGGGCGCGAGAAGGCGGGCGCGTGAAATTTGATCCGTCTCAATCTTATGTATGAGAGGCAGACGAATCCTTGCAAAGCTGCGCGGATCCCCTAGAACACGCCCTATGACGACCCACCCGCTCCGTATCGGGACGCGCGGCAGCCCGCTGGCGCTGGCGCAGGCCCATGAAACCCGCGACCGCCTGATCGCCGCCCATCCGCATCTGGCCGCCCCCGGCGCCATCGAGATCGTCGTCTTCAAGACCACCGGCGACCGCATCCTCGACCGCACCCTGGCGGAAGCGGGCGGAAAGGGCCTGTTCACCAAGGAGCTGGAGGAGGCGCTGTTCGACGGCCGCGCCGACCTCGCCGTCCATTCGATGAAGGACGTGCCGACCCAGCTTCCCGACGGCCTGGAGATCGCCACCCTGCTGCCGCGCGAGGATCCGCGCGACGCCTTCTTCGCCCGATCCGGCAGCGGTCTGGCCGACCTGCCCGCCGGATCGGTGGTCGGCACCGCCGGCCTGCGCCGTCAGGCCCAGGTGCTGGAACTGCGTCCCGACTTGAAGATATTTCCCCTGCGCGGCAACGTGCAGACCCGCCTGTCCAAGCTGGACGCCGGCGAAGTCGACGCCACCCTGCTGGCGCTGGCCGGCCTGCGCCGCCTCGGCCTGACCGACCGCATCACCGCGGTGCTGGAACCGGAAACGATGCTGCCCGCGGTCGCCCAGGGCGCCATCGGCATCGAGATCCGCAGCGACGACGACGCCACCCGCGCCCTGCTGGCCCCGCTGAACTGCGCGGAGACCATGGTCCGCGTCACGGCGGAACGCGCGCTGCTGGCCGCGCTGGACGGCTCCTGCCGCACCCCCATCGCCGCGCTGGCGGTGCTGGACGGCGAGGACCTGCATCTGCGCGCCAAGGTGCTGTCCCATGACGGCCGGACCATCTTCCGGGCCGAGCGCCGCGGCAAGGCGGCCGACGCCGAGTCGCTGGGTGCCGACGCCGGGAACGAGATCCGGGCGCAGCTGCCGCCCGATTTCTTCGCCGCCGCGCCGCACTGATCCCTCCCTTCGGCCGAGTTTTCCGCATGACGGAAAAACAGCCCGACCCCTCGTCCCCGCCCCGTCGTACGCGTCTTCTCGTGACGCGTCCGGCGGAGGATGCCGAGCCGCTGGTCCGCCGGCTGGAGGCGCTCGGCTTCGACGCCGCGGTCGAACCCATGCTGTCGATGGTCTGGCTCGACGGTCCGGAACCGGACCTGTCCGACGTACAGGCCCTGCTGTTCACCAGCGCGAACGGCGTACGCGCCTACTCCAAACGTACGAGCCGCCGCGACCGTCCGGTGCACGCCGTCGGCGACGCCACGGCGCGGGCGGCGCGGGCGGCCGGTTTCGCAGAGGTCGACAGCGCGTCGGGCGACGTGTACGCGCTGGCCGACCGGGTCAGCAGTTTGCGCGACCCGTCCGCCGGTACGCTTCTCCATGTGGCGGGAAGCAAGGTGGCGGGCGACCTTGCCGGGCTGCTGGGGGGCTCCGGCTTCACGCTGCGGCGCAGCGTGATGTACGATGCCGTACCCGCGCTAACCCTGTCGGACGATACCGCGACATTTTTGCGTACGTCGGCACTCGACGGCGTGTTGTTTTTCTCTCCCCGTACCGCGGTTTCCTTTGTTAGGCTGCTGGCCGAGGCGGGGCTGGTCGACTGTTGTCGTACGGTCGATGCGTTCTGCCTCAGCCCCGCGGTCGCGGAGGCTGCCCGTGCGTACGGCGACGAGGGAGTGACGCCGTGGCGAAGCGTACGGGTGGCGGCCAGACCGGAGCAGGACGCCCTGCTCGATCTGTTGCCGGTCGCCGGGTAACCCCGGCGCGGTCCGGCCGTACGGCTTACACCCCGGGGTCCTTCCGGGTGGGTACGTCAGCCGTACGGGGGACGAGGGGGACCGGTCAGGGGGCTGTGACGTTAAGACGAACAACAGCGAACCGAAGGTACAGCCCATGACCTCTCGTCCAGGCTCCGAACGCCCCGGCACCGACCGTGACGGCGACGGCGCCAGCACCGGCAATGCGGCGGTCGACCGCATCGTCGAACGTTTCGGCGGCATCCGCCCCATGGCCCACAAGCTGGACACCCCGGTGACGACGGTGCAGGGCTGGAAGAAGCGCGGCGCGATCCCGCTGGCCCGCCATGCCGACCTGCGCACCGCCGCCGCCAAGCACCGCATCAAGCTGGACGACGCCGACCTGGACGCCGCCACCCCCAGCGAAGACCGGCCGACCGACGCGGCATCGGCCGCGCTCATCACCCCCGCCGTCATCCCGGCCGATGCGGTTCCGGTGGTGGACCCGGTTGTTGATCCGGTACCGGCCGCCTCCCCCGCCGACACCATCCCCGGCGCCGACACGCCGGCCCCGGCATCCGGCCATGGGACGACCGCCGGCCCGGTGACCGAACTGCAGTCCTCCGACGCCCTGATTCCGCCGGCCACGCCGATCGGCGCCACGGACAGCCTGTCCGACACGCCGAAGTCCGAAACGGAGAAGGCGGAAGACGCGAAGGCCGATCCGTTCAAGTCGGACGCCGCCAAGCCGGACACCGTATCCGACACGCCGAAGACGACGGCCTCCACCTGGACGCCGTCCGGCACCACCGGCAGCGCCGGCTACAGCCGCAGCGATTCCGAGCCGGCCCGTCCGACCATCGCCCCGACGCCGTCCTATATCGACGAGCCGCGCTCCGGCAGCGGCTTCGCCACCGCGCTGTCGGTGGTTGCCCTGCTGGTCGGTGCCGCCGCCCTGTCGGCGCCCTGGTGGGGGCCGGCCCTGCCCGGCTGGCCCGCTCCGGCCGCCCCCGCCGTTGCCCCGTCTCCCGCCGCCGCTCCGGCCGACCCGGCGCTCCGCGCCCAGATCCAGCAGATCGTTGACCGCGTGGGCAAGCTGGAACAGCGCCCGGCCGCCGCGCCCGGCAATGGCGGCAACGGCGAAGCCGCCGCCGGCCTCGCGGCCCTGACCCAGCGGATCGACGCGCTGGAACAGCGCCCGGCCGCCGCCGCGCCCGACACCGGCGTCGCCGACGCCCAGAAGGCGCTGGCCGACCGGCTGGCCGCGCTGGAGCAGAAGGTCACCGCCGCCGCCGGCAACGCCCAGGCTGCACAAGAGCTGCGCGGCGAGGTCGACTCGCTGAAGCAGCAGGTCACCAGCGTCAATCAGGCAGTGACGCAGCGCCAGGATGCCGCCACCGCCGCCCAGGCGCTGGTGCTCGCCGCCGGGCAACTGCGCGCCTCCCTGTCGGGCGGCCAGCCGTTCCAGCAGGATCTGCAGGCGGTCCGCGCGCTCAACATCGCCGATGCCGGCGTGACCCAGCCGCTCGACGCCGTGGCGCCCTATGCCGCCAAGGGCATCCCGACCCGCGCCCAGCTGACCGACCGGTTCGAACCGCTGGCCGGCGAGATCGTCCGCGCCGACATCCGCGGCGAGGGCAACAGCTGGATCGACTCGGCGGTGGGCAAGCTGTCCACCCTGGTCACCGTGCGCCGTGAAGGCGGCGGGGTCGTCGGCACCACCACCGACGCGGTCGTTGCCCGTGCCGAAGCCGCGCTGAGCGAGGGCAATCTGGCCAAGGCGGTGGAAGAGCTGTCGACCCTGCAGGGTCCGGCCGCGCAGACCGCCGGCCCGTGGCTGACCGACGCCAAGGCGCGTCTGGCCGCCGATCAGGCCGCCCGCCAGCTGAACGACCGTGCCATCGCCCTGATGACCACCGCCGCCGGCGGGAAGGGGACGGCCCAATGACCCGCGCCCTCTGGTTCCTTCTGAAGGTCGCGGTCGTCATTGCCGCCGCGATCTGGCTCGCCGACCGTCCCGGCACAGTCAGCGTCCATTGGCTGGGCTATTCCGTCGAGGCGCCCTTCTGGGTCGCCCTGCTGGTCACGCTGGCGGCGCTGGGCATCGCGGCGCTCGGCTACCGCCTGATCCGCGGGCTGATCCGCACGCCGCAGCGGATCCGCCGCCACAGCCGTGCCCGCCGCCGCGAACGCGGCTACCGCGCCCTGACCCAGGGCATGGTCGCCATCGCCGCCGGCGACGCGCCGACCGCGCGCAAGATGGCGCGCAAGGCCGACGGGCTGCTGAACGAGCCGCCGCTGACCATGCTGCTGTCGGCCCAGGCCGCCCAGCTGCAGGGCGACGAGCGCGCCGCCAAGCAATATTTCGAAGCGATGCTGGAGCGGCCGGAGACGGCCTTCCTCGGCATGCGCGGGCTGCTGACCCAGGCGATCAAGTCGGGCGACCGGGTAGAGGCGCTGACCCTCGCCCGCAAGGCGCGCGGGCTTCAGCCCAACACGCCCTGGCTGCTCGGTACGCTCTACGACCTGGAGGCGCAGGCCGGTGACTGGGCCGCCGCCGAGGGCACGCTGCAGCAGGCGATCCAGGCCGGGGCCATCCCGACCGAGGAGGGCCGCCGCCACCGCGCCGTCCTGCTGCTGGAGCGCAGCTTCGAGGCGGAGCGCCGCGGCCGTGCCGACTCCGCCCTGTCGCACGCCCAGGCGGCGCACGACATGATGCCGGGCTTCGTCCCCGCCGCAGTGCGTCTTGCCCGCCTGCAGCTGGCCGCCGACCGTCCGAAGCCGGCCGCCAAGGTGGTGGAGCGGGCATGGCGCCAGTCGCCGCATCCGGAACTGGCCGAGATCTACCGCGGCCTGGTTTCCAGCTACGACCCGCTGGCCCGCGTCCGCCTGTTCCAGAAGCTGGTGCGTCAGGCCCCGGATTCGGCCGAATCGCATCTCGCCGTCGCCCAGGCCGCCATCGAGGCCCAGCTGTGGGGCGAGGCGCGCCAGCACCTGAACCGCGCCATGGAGATCGGCCCGACCCGCCGCGCCTATCGCCTGATGGCCGAACTGGACCGCAGCGAACGCCATGACGAGGACGCGGCGAAGGACTGGCTGGCCAAGGCCGCCGACGCGCCGGAAGACCCGGTGTGGACCTGCAACTCCTGCGGGGCGGTCAGCCACAATTGGGGCGGGCTGTGCGGCCATTGCGGCGCCTTCGACAGCCTGACCTGGAAGGCCCCGACGGTCGCCGTCCCGGTGATGGAACCGACCGACATCCCCCCGGCACTGGCCCGTCCGGCGACGGCCTGAAGAAGGCACGCCGAAAGTCCCCTCTCCCCCCGGGGAGAGGGTTAGGGTGAGGGGGTCGCGCTGCGAGGATTTTCAAGAGCCGCGCACTCCCCGCACTCCTATCGAATCCACCCTATGCATCCCCCTCACCCCGACCCTCTCCCCAGGGGGAGAGGGGGATTCCGCGACGGGAGAGGGTTTTTACTGCCGCATCCCCTCCGGCCCGACGCGGTCCAGCGGCAGTTCCTTCATCGCCAGCAGACGGTCCAGCAGACGCCCGCCAGCCGGCGGAGCGGCAGCCCTGGCGGCACTGGCGAGACCGGCCGTTCCGGCGCTGGGCACCGACGCCTCCAATTGCGTGTTCTCGACCTTGTATTCGCCGCCGGTCAGGCTGACGACGACCTGCTCCTTCGGTGACGGGGCGGCCACGACGTTGCCGTTGGCGACGTTGCCGTGCATCAGGCCGTTCCTGCCGGCGCTGGGCACCCATTCCAGCCGCAGGAAGCGGTCCTTCGGGTCGGTCATCAGGGTGATGTTGTCGGACACCCGGTTGTTGTCGCCGCCATGCAGGAAGACCGCAGCGGCGCCGGTGTTCTCCAGCAGGTTGCCCTGCACCGTCACGCCGCTGGTCATGTCGTCCAGATAGATGCCGAACCCTTTGTAGCGGACCAGCCAGCGCCCCTGCGCGTCGGTGGCGAGGCCGCCGGTGTCGCGGATGTCGTTGAAGCGGACGATGCTGCGGGTGTCGTTGCCGCTGCGGCCCAGCATCTCGATGGCGCCGGCGTCGGCGGTCTGGCGCGCGGTGTCGCGGATGCGGTTAAATTCGATGACGTTGTCGCTGTTCACCGTCTGCGGGTTCCAGTTCTTCACCGAAATGCCGTAGCGCGCCGCGCGCCGGATGTCGTTGTGGGCGATCAGCGTGTTGCGGATGCCCGCCGCGATCACTCCGCCGCCGAAGAAGCGCACCTCGCCCACGTCGCTGATGCGGTTGGCGAGGATGCGGTTGTCGCTGCTTCCCGGCGCCATGAAGATGCCGGAGCGGCCGAGATGCTCCATTCGGTTGTCCGACACCTCGCTGCGCGTGGCGCCGTCCAGCGTGACCGCGGTGCCGACCAGGGCGAAGCGGTTGCCGGCGATGCGCAGGCCGCTGCCGCCCTTCGCCAGCACGGCGCTGCCGTCCCACGGCACGTCGGTGAAGGTCAGCCCCTCCACCGTCACGTCGCGGGCGTTGTCCAGCCGGAGAAGATTGGCCGTCCTCGCCACCACCAGTTCCGCCCGCCCGCTGTCGAGCCCGGTCGGCGGCTTCACCAGCAGCCGCCTGGCTTTGGCGTCCCAGGCGAACTCGCCCGGCCGCGTCAGGAAATCGGGATGGCCGAGCAACCGCACGGTGGAGCCGTCGCGGTACGGATACTGCCCGTCGCCGCCGAAGCTCAGCAGCCCGTTCGGATCGGCGGACGCCACCCCCAGCAAATCGTCTGACAGGCGCTCGCGGTCCAGCGCCTGCGCCCGCACCCCCGGCCCGGCCCAAGCGGCCTTCAGCACGCCCGGCGGAACCCGCATCTGCCGCTTGGATCCGGGACTTTTGGGACCGGATTGCACCGCCTTGGCCGGGAACCAGCCGCTGCGCGGGTCGCCGGGATTGAAGTCGCCGCTGCGCGCCGCCTCCAGGCGTTGCCCGCCGTCAGGGCCGCCGATGGAGACGTCCAGTCCGGGATCGCGCGCCAGCGGCGCCGACAGCACGCCGTTCGCCATCTGCGCGCCGCCCACCGCCTCCCCGCCCGACAGAACCGGCTGTTCGCCCTCCACCGCCGTCAGCCGCAGCCCCGTCAGCGAGCCGTCCACCACCAGCGGCTTGGTCAGCCGGTAGATGCCGCCATGCAGACGCACCGTCGCCGGCCCGCCCCCCTTGGCGGCGGCCAGCGCACGGGCCGGGGTGGCGAAGGGGCCATCGCGCCCGTCTGCCGACGGCTGGGGCAGGCGGCCGGACCAACGGTCGTTTCCGGTTGGCGACACGTAGAAGGTCGTCTCCGCCGCGGCCGCCGGTCCCCATCCGGCGGCGGGCAGCAGGAACGCGCACATCGCCAGGATGCGGGCTGCGCGGCTCCAGGAATCGGGTTGGGAACGGGGCATGAAGAAAGCTCCTCCGTTGCGGCAGTCCTTCCGCCGAAGGGGGGAGACTGACCCAGGCCCGCGGGACCGGCAAAAGCGCGAAGGGGGTGTGCGGGTGCGAAGGGGCCACGCCCTCTGCACCCCTGCCGGGCCGGGACGGGACGTATAGGCTGGCTTTTCATCCTAGCCTGACCGGCCGGTCGTACCCGCTTGCCCGCCCAAGCGCCCCGGTCGGCCGGGCCTGGAAGCGAAGCCTACAACCGGGGACTGTTTGCCGATGATCGAAATGGCGCTGATCGCGCAGGTCCTGGTGCTGGTGCTGGTGATCGCGGTGTTCTTCAGCACCGGCAGCGCATCGATGTTCCATCCGCTGACGCTGTACCTGATCTTCCATGCTCTGGTCTTCGTCATGCGGCCGATCCTGGTCCACACGCAGAATTTCAACGACGTCTGGCTGTTCATGGGCTTCTGGCCAAGCGAGCAGCAATTCGTCATGACGCTGGTGGTCAGTTCGGTCGGGCTGGTCGCCTTCGCCGCCGCCTGTACCTGGGCCGGGATGGTCCGTCCCGATTGGACGCCCAACGGGGAGCCGGCGCCGTCCTTCACCTTCGACCGCGTCGATGTGGTGGCCTTCCTGACCACCGCGGCGCTGCTGGGTCCGCTCGCCATCTATTCGGCGATCCAGCGCCAGGGCGGCGCCAGCTTCGACGGCACCGGCGACGTGCAGATGGAACGCGATCCGCTGACCGGACAGCCGATCTACACCAACACCACCGGCTACATCGCCGAAGCCCATTCGATGGGCCTGCCGCTGACGCTGGGGCTGATCTGGATCTGCCGGTTCCACCCGCTGTCCTTCCTCCCCTTCGCCGGCTTCGTCGCCTACCGCGCCTATCTGGGCTGGGGCCGCTGGGCGATCATCATGGGCATCCTGGGTCTGGTGCTGCTGATGCTGTACCGCACGCGCACCAAATGGTTCCGGCTGTGGCATGCGCTGGCCGCGGTTCCGGTGCTGGGGCTGTTCACGCTGCTGGGCAACAACCGCGACGCCTTCCGCGACGTGCTGGCCGGCGACGCGCCGCCCTCGGTCCTGTTGAGGTTCAACGGCGGCAGCGGCGGTGGCCGGGCGATCGACGCGCTGGCCGGCCAGGATCTGGCCAACTTCGACTTCCTCGCCTACATCCTGTGGGTGGTGCCGAAGCAGTCGGCCACCTACACCTGGTTCACCCAGTATCTGCAGCTGTTCACCGAACCGATCCCACGCCTGCTGTGGCCGGACAAGCCGGTCGGCGCGCCGGTGAAATGGGTGGACCTGAACGACTACGGCGTCTTCTACAACCTGACCACCTCGCTGCCGGGCGACGGCTGGATGAGCGCCGGCTGGATCGGCATGATCGTCACCATGGTGGTGGTCGGCCTGATCCTGGGGCGGCTGCACCGCTGGTTCTGGACCGACGGGTTCCGCAACCGCTACGCCGTGCTGTTCTACTGCGCCTTCCTGCCGCTGTGCCTGCAATGGTTCCGCGACGGCAACATCACCATCGTGAAGTTCGGCTTCTTCTCGCTGCTGCCGATCCTGCTGTGGATCGGGCTGACCCGCGCCCTGCGGGCCTGGGGGATCCTGGAGGACGACCCGCTGCGTCCGGTGGTGGCGCCGCCCCACATCGCTCGAAGGGAGCCGTCATGACGCTGACCGTCAGCGCCGTCATCGCCACCTACAACCGCGGGCCGGAACTGCGCATCGCGCTGACCCGGCTGATGAACCAGACCACCCCGCCGATGGAGATCATCGTCATCGACGACGGCTCCAGCGACGGCACCGGCGCGATGATGCGGGCGGAGTTCCCCACCGTCCGCTACGTCCGCCAGCCGCACAATGGCGGGCTGATCCTGGCCCGCAACTTCGGCTTCGTGAACACCACCGGCGACTGCATCCTGTCGGTCGACGACGACAGCTGGTTCGAGGACCCCGACGGGCTGGCCCGCTGCGTCGCCTATCTGGAGCAGAACCCGGAGGTCGCCGCCGTTGCCTGCAACATCGAGACGCGCGACGGGCTGGTCTATTTCCCCAAGGGGGCCGCGCCCTTCGATGTACCCTGGTATGTCGGCTGCGGCCATCTGCTGCGGCGCAACGCGGTCGAGCAGGTCGGCCTCTACATGCCGGAACTGTATCGCCAGGGGGAGGAGAAGGACCGCTGCCTGCGGCTGGTCGGCGCCGGCTATCGCGTCGTGGCCCTGCCCGAAATCATGGTCTACCACGACAAGAGCGAGAAGGGCCGCAAGCCGGGGATGGAGCGCTTCTACAACCACCGCAACGACCTGATCCGCGAGGTGGCGCGCTGCCCCTCCTCGCTGATGGCGTGGCGGCTGGCACGCAGTTGGGCCGGCAACAGCTGGAAGAACCTGCGCCATGGACCGCGGATGACCGACCTGAAGGTGCTGCTGGCCCTGCCGCAGATCCTCCGCATCGGCCTGAAGCACCGCGCCCCGGTGAGCGCCGAGGCCTACCGCCGCTGGCTGCATCTGGCGAAGACGGCGGCCCCGGCCAGCGCACCGCCTGTTGAAAAGCCGGTCAGCCGGGCTGCATCCCGCCCAGTTGCAGCAGAACGGCCCAGCCCAGCACGATCAGATTGACGGTCAGCGTCATCGCCATACCCGGCGCCCGCGCGAAGGGATGCACCAGATAGCCCGCCCAGAACAGCAGCCGCCCCAGCACGAACAGCCCGGTCGCCACGACCGCCGCCCCCAGCGAGGGCTGCGGCAGGGTGGCGACCAGGGCGGCCAGCGCCGGCACGAAGATGGCGGACTGCTCCACGCTGTTGGCCAGCACCCGCTGGGCGACGCGCTGGCCGCGCGATTCGGGGTCCTCGACCGGGTTGAAGGCCTGGGTGCGCCCGCGCATCGCCATCACCCCGACGACCATGCCGAACATCACCAGCGCCGGCCAGACCGCCAGCCGCGCCCACAGCGCCATCCGCGCGCCCGGCGCGTTGACGCCCAGCGGCGGCGCCACCAGCGACAGCAGCAGGACGAACAGCAGCGCCGTCACCACCATCGACGCCCCGTTCAGCATAAGGGCGCCGCGGATCAGGGACTTGCGCCTACGGGGGGCGCCTTGGTGAAGGCTGCTGTCGGACATCGGGGCGGGGCTCCGTCACAGGTCGGGGATTCGACAAAGGCGCCGGTCCTTCCCATCTGGAAAAGACCGCACCCTGTTCCTTTGACCAATAACGGCCCAGCCCGTGATTTGGATCAAGGCCGGGGCGGGGCGGCAGGTGTTCGATGACGAAGTCTAGTGGGGGCTGCCCCGATGGGACAGATGTTGTCAGCCTCTCTTTTCGCTACCATGTTGTAACCATCTGCTTCACCATGTGGGTGAACGCGGCGATCTCGATGGTGGAGGGCCTATGATGGATCTCGTTCTGCTCGGTGGTGCGGTGGCGACGGCTGCGGCGTTGGCCGGTCTGATCGCCACGATGCCCACCCCCAAACCGATCCCGATCCGCGTCCGCGACCGGCGGCGTCAGCGTCGCTGACGTCACTGGCTCAAGACGTTTTTCGATAGGCCGTTTCCCGATGGGGTGAACCCCGTCGGGATGACAGCTTTGCAACTCAGCGGTCCAGGTCACGGATCGCGCGGTTCAGTTCGAACTCCTTGGAGGCGACGTAGGCCTCCATCCCGACGATCCGCTTGTCCATATCGCGGAAGCGCTGGGTCAGGCCGGCGAGCGTCCGGTCGGGCTTGGTCGACACCGTCCGCCAGAACGCCTCCTCCTCGGCATCGCGATACAGCTGCGCCGGACGCACCGGCAGCACCAGCAGCGCGATCACATAGGCGATCACCAGCGGGACCGAAAAGAAGAACAGGGCGAACAGCATCGCCAGCCGGACGACCATCGGCTGCACGCCGAAATAATCGGCGACGCCCGTGCACACCCCGCCCAGCACCCCGCGCTGCGGATCGCGATAGAGCCGATGCGGATTCGGCGAGTCGTAGAAGGACGTGCGGTCCATGGCGGCCTCGTTCCTTTCGTTGAGTTTCGGATTGGGTGATGAGGTGCTGCGGCGGTTGCCCCCACCTAACCTCCCCCGCTCTCAGCGGACCTACGGTCCGCCTGCCGCGTCAGCACAAAGCATAGCTTTGTGCGAGAGCTGGGCGGGGGAGGGACTGCCGTCTCTCTCCCGCCTAAGCACTTACTCCCTCCCCCGCCCAGCGGGGGAGGGTTGGGGTGGGGGCAATCGCCAGCCGACACCTCACCCACCCCATCACACCTTGTTGCGCCAGTTCGGCGCCTCGGCATCCAGCACGCGTTCCAGCGTATGGACGCGGGCCTCCAGCCGGTTGGAGATCTCCCACAACTCGGCCAGCAGCCGTTCGTCCTGCGCGGTGAGCCCGCGCTGCGACCGCCATTTGGTGATGTAGTGGAAGACGATCCAGACCGGCGCCACCACCACCATGAACAGCACCGCGAGGACGAAACCCAGGAACCCCATGGTCGTCGGGCCTTCTTATTGTCGTGAGGGGATTGGGCGGGGCGTCACCGCCCCACCCCGGCACCAGATCCCGGTCAGCCGTTGCGGCGGGCCGCGATGCGTGCCTTCAGCGCGGCCAGATCCTCCTCGACCTTGTGGGAGGCTTCGAGTTCCGCGATCTCTTCGGTCAGGCTCTTGGTGCGGCCGACGTCATAGGCCTCGACCCGGCCTTCCATCTCGTCCAGGTTACGCTCGACCTGCTCGAAGCGCGACAGGGCGTCGTTGATGCGCTCGTCATGCAGGACGGTGCGGACCTTGACGCGGTTGCTGGCCGTCTGGGTGCGGGCGACCAGCGCCTTTTCGCGGGTCTTGGCGTCGGTCAGCTTGGCCTGCAGGCGGCCGATGTCCTCGTTGGCCTTGGACAGCGCGGCTTCGACCTGCACCAGCTGTTCAGCCAGCGCGTCGGCCTGCTCGGCGACCTTCGACTTGGCCATCAGGGCGCCCTTGGCCAGATCCTCGCGGTCGCGGGTCAGCGCCACCTCGGCCTTGCGGTCCCACTCGTCGCGCTCGCGGTGGAGGTCGGCGACGCGGCGTTCGATCTCCTTCTTCTCCGCAATGATCTTGACGGTGGAGGAGCGCACCTCGACCAGCGTGTCTTCCATTTCCTGGATGATCAGGCGGATCAGCTTCTCCGGCTCCTCGGCGCGGTCGAGCAGGGAGTTCAGGTTCGACTGCACGATGTCGGTCAGGCGCGAAAAGATGCTCATGGTCGGTGTCCCGTTTATCTGACGTATATCAGCCGAGGATGGCGCCGGCGACGATGCCGGCGAAGAAGAACAGCCAGCTTTCGACCGGCCGGGTGGCGAGATAGTTGCGCACGCGCCGCATCGTCGGGCGGCTCTGCGCGGTGTTGAAGCGGTCACCGCCATAACGGCGGCGGAAATCGCTGAAGTCGCTCATGCTTGACCTCCTTGCCATGCCGCTACTATCGCAACCGGCGTGCCAAACCAGCCAAACGCCCATTAAGTCATTGTGAGTGCACAATTTTCCGCCTTGAGTTCGGGGATGCCGCCCGGCTTGCCGCGTCGCCGTTTCAACGATACCATCGCGTAATCGGCGACTGAGTGATGAAATGCGCGATGCAAGCCGCTCCTCCCTCCCTGCTCGGCGAATCGCCGGCCTTTCTGGCCACGCTGTCCCATGTCTCGCGGGTGGCGCCGCTGGAGCGGCCGGTGCTGGTGATCGGGGAGCGCGGGACCGGCAAGGAGCTGATCGCCGCCCGACTGCACTACCTGTCGCAACGCTGGGACCGCCCCTTCGTCAAGGTGAACTGCGCCGCGCTGCCGGAATCGCTGCTCGATTCGGAACTGTTCGGCCATGAGGCCGGGGCCTTCACCGGCGCCACCCGCCGGCAGATCGGCCGGATCGAGCAGGCCGACGGCGGCACCCTGTTCCTGGACGAGATCGCCACCGCCTCCCCCGCCGTTCAGGAAAAGCTGCTGCGCGCCGTGGAATATGGCGAGATCGAGCGGGTCGGCGGTCGCACCGCCACCGTCGACGTGCGGGTGGTGGGCGCCACCAATGCCGACCTGCCGGCGCTGGCCGCGGCGGGCCGCTTCCGTGCCGACCTGCTGGACCGGCTGGCCTTCGACGTGGTGACGCTGCCGCCCTTGCGCGCCCGGCCCGAGGACATCCCGCCGCTGGCCGAGCATTTCGCGCTGGGCATGGTGCGCGAGTTGCAACGGCCACTGTTTTCCGGCTTCACCGCCGCCGCGCTCGACCAACTGCGCGCCCATGACTGGCCCGGCAATGTGCGCGAGCTGCGCAACGCGGTGGAGCGCTCGGTCGCCGCCGCCGAGAGCGACGAGCCGCTGTACCGCATCATCCTCGACCCATTCGATTCGCCCTGGCGTCCGGCCGCGGCGCCGACCGCCCGGCCAACTCCGGAGCCGGTCACGGACACCCCTCCGCCCGCCATTCCAGCCTTCGATGGCGGCATCCTCGATCAGGTCCGCGCCTTCGAGGCCGCCAAGCTGCGCGAGGCCCTGGAGCGGAACCGCTTCAACCAGCGACACACCGCCGAGGCGCTGGGGCTCGGCTACCACCAGCTTCGCGGCATGCTGAAGAAGCACGGGCTGATCCCGCCACCCCCTCTGCGACCATAGGCCGTCCCCAGGTTGCGCCCGTACCGTGCTATACCGGTCGCTCAACCGTCGAGAGAGCGGTTCGTCACGATACGGGAAGGGGAGCAGCACGATGGCCACCAGCATGCCCAGCCTTGAGATCCGCGGTCCGATGAAGCCCGGTTTCGAGGAGATCCTGACGCCGGAGGCGATGGCCTTCCTGGCGGAGCTGGAGGGTCGCTTCGGGCCTGAGCGGCTGCGGCTGCTGGACGTGCGGACCAAGCGCCAGGCACTGCTCGACCAGGGCCACAAGCCGGACTTCCTGCCGGAAACCCGCGCCATCCGCGAAGCCGACTGGACCATCACGCCGCTGCCCGCCGACCTGCTCGACCGCCGGGTGGAGATCACCGGGCCGGTCGACCGCAAGATGGTCATCAACGCGCTGAACAGCGGCGCCAAGGTCTTCATGGCCGATTACGAGGATGCCACCTGCCCGACCTGGACCAACCTGGTCGAGGGGCAGATCAACATCCGCGACGCCGTGCGCCGGACCATTTCCCACGAGGATCCGGCCAGCGGGAAGAAGTACCGTCTCAGCGACCAGACGGCCGTCCTGAAAATCCGCCCGCGTGGCTGGCATCTGGACGAGAGCCATGTGCTGATGGAAGGCGAGCCGATGTCGGGCGCGCTGTTCGACTTCGGCCTGCATGTCTTCCACAATGCCAAGGAGCTTCTGGCCCGCGGCAGCGGCCCCTATTTCTACCTGCCCAAGCTGGAAAGCCATTTCGAGGCGCGGCTGTGGCGCGAGGTCTTCCTGGTGGCGGAGGAATATCTCCACCTGCCCCACGGTTCGATCAAGGCGACGGTGCTGATCGAGACCATCCTCGCCGCCTTCGAGATGGACGAGATCCTGTATGAGCTGCGCGAGCATTCCGCCGGCCTGAACTGCGGGCGCTGGGACTACATCTTCAGCTTCATCAAGAAGTTCCGTAAGGACCCCGCCGCCGTCATGCCCGACCGGGCCGAGGTGACGATGGCCACGCCCTTCCTGTCCGCCTACAGCCAGCTGGCGATCAAGACCTGCCACCGCCGCGGCGCGCCGGCCATCGGCGGCATGGCCGCCTTCATCCCGGTCAAGGGCGATCCGGAAGCGAACGAGGTCGCCTTCTCCCGCGTACGCGCCGACAAGGAGCGCGAGGCGTCCAACGGCCATGACGGCACCTGGGTCGCCCATCCCGGTCTGGTGCCGGTGGCGCGCGAGGTGTTCGACGCCTACATGACCACGCCGAACCAGATCGCCCGCAAGCGCACCGACGTGACCGTCACCGCCGCCGACCTGCTGGCGGTGCCTGCCGGGCCGAAGACCGAGGGGGCCTTGCGCAACAACGTGGTGGTCGGCATCGGCTATATCGAGGCATGGCTGCGCGGCCAGGGCTGCGTCCCGCTGTTCAACCTGATGGAGGACGCCGCCACCGCGGAGATCAGCCGCACCCAGGTCTGGCAGTGGGTCCACACCGGCACGGCGCTGGACGACGGGCAGCCCGTCACCCTCGACCTCGTGGACCGCATCATCGCGGAGGAACTGTCCGCCTGGAAGGATCGCGTCGGCGCCGACGCCTATGCCAAGGGCCGTTACGCCGATGCCGCCGCCCTGTTCCGCGATCTGGTCGCGCGCGAGGACTTCACGGAGTTCCTGACCCTGCCGGCCTACCAGCGCGTGGTGGCGGAAGGGGCGTAAAGCTCATAGGAAGGCGGGGGCGTAGAGCCCCCTCCCCCCGAAAAATGCCCCTCAGACCCGCTCCGCCACCCAGATCACCGCGCGCGTGCCGGCCTTGATCGCCGCCGACAGCACCGGATAGCCGGCCGCGCGCTCCGCCTCGTTGACGATGCCGATGTCGCGGTGCTCGACCTCCTCCGCCTGGAACTTGCGGATGCTGTCGGCAAGCTCCTGCTCGTCGGGGCCGAGGTGCTTCAGCTGCGCCTCGTAATGCTCCTCGATCACCTCTTCGACGGCGACGGTGCAGGCCATCGCCGCGCGCTCGCCGAGGATCGCGGTCCCGGCCCCCAGCAGGAAGCCGGTGACATGCCACAGCGGCTGCAACAGGGTCGGCCGCACGCGGCGCCGGTTCAGCTGCTTTTCGAAATACTGCAGATGGACCAGCTCCTGCTCCGCCATGTGGCGCAGGGTCTTGCCGTGCCGGCCCTTGCCGATGACGGCGATCTGGCCCTCATAGATGCGCTTGGCGCCATATTCGCCGGCATGGTCGACGCGGACGATGCGGGCCAGCCGCTCGCGCCGTGGCAGATCGCCGGGCAGCGCGCCATGGCGGGGGATGGCGGTCGGAGAGGTCGTTTCGCTCACAGTGCAGTCCTCGACACCGGGGTGCGGATGTAGGCGGTGCGCGCCGCGACGAAGGCGTAGGCCGCCAGCGCCAGCGAGATCGCCACGTTGTAGCCCGCCATGGAAATGCCGAACAGCGACCAGGCCACTTCGTCACAGCGGGTGACCGGCGCCGCCATCACCTGCGCCCGCAGCGCCTCCAGCGAGTTCGCCGGGGCCGAGCCGCCGCAGGACGAGGTGCCGGCCCACCAATGCTGCTCCACCCCGACATGATAGGCGGCGATGCCGGCGCCGGCCAGCAGGGCAAGCCCGCTCGCCACCAGCAGCGCGTCGCCCAGCCCCTTCCAACGGCGGAAAAGCCAGGTCACCAGCCCGAACACCATCACCGCCACATAGGGCCAGCGCTGCATGATGCAGAGGACGCAGGGTTGGTAATCCAGCACGAACTGGAAGAACAGGGCCGACAGCAGCACGCCGGCGCTGGCCAACGCCAGCAGCAGCGCGGCAATGCGGGGATCGTCGAAGATGCGGGACATGAGCGGCTCGGTCGTCATGGTCGACAATGTAGCGCGTGCGCGACTGTTCGACCAGCCGTCCGCGACGCGCGCACCGCCCCTGCGACGGCATGGCAGGGACGGCACCGCCGCCGGGGAATAGGCGCGGTCGTGGCGGCGTCGCCCATTGCCGGTCGGATGGAGCCGCCGTTCTTTTGCACTTTCCGTTTCCGGACTGTTGCGTTAGAAGAGGCGTCGCTGCGGGCGTGGTGAAATTGGTAGACGCGCCGGACTCAAAATCCGGTTCCGCAAGGAGTGTCGGTTCGAGTCCGACCGCCCGCACCACCTTATTCCGACCGGTCTCCCGGTCCTGACCGGCAATTCGCCGCCCCCTCGTCCAATACCGAATCGGTCACGGCATCGCTCACAGCGGCACCGCAGGACGCCGCGCGCGCACCGGACGAGTCCGGCGTGTGGCAGAACAGGTCGGCCAGCACCTCTATGACAGCCGTCACTTCCCGGCTGGCGATCGAGTAGAAGATCGTCTGCGACCGTCGCCGCGTGCGGACCAGCCCGTCGGCGCGCAAGCGCGCCAGATGCTGCGACAGGGCCGACTGGCTGAGCCCGACGATTTCGCACAGTTGTCCGACGCTGCGCTCCCCCTGCCCCAGTTCGCACAGGATCAACAGGCGCGCCTCGTTGGACAGCGCCTTCATCAGCTTGGCGGCGGGCCGCAGCCCCGGGGTCAGGATGGACGCACTCATTGACACTAAATTAGAAATTACTAATTTTATGGTCAAGGGTTTTCCCGGCATCCGCCCGGCCCGACCGACCGTCCCTACTCAAGGCATCCCGACCATGTCCCTGTGCACGCTGTTCCGCCGCTTGATCCCCGCCGCCCCATCGGCCGACCGGAGCGGCGCCGGCCCCATCCGCCAGATCGACCCGGCGACCGTCATCGAGTGGCAGGCCAACGGCCAGGCGGTGATCGTCGACGTCCGCGAAGCCCATGAACATGCCGCCGGCCATATTCCCGGCGCCATTCTGAACCCGCTGTCCTCTTTCGACCCGTCGCGGGTCCCGGCCGACCCGGCCAAGCATCTGGTTTTCCATTGCCAGGGCGGCATGCGCTGCGGCCCCGCCGCCGAGCGCATGGTGGCCGCCGGCCACACCGGCACCATCAACCGCCTGCGCGGTGGCTTTGCCGCCTGGGTCAATGCCGGCGGTTCCGTGGAACGCTGAATGTCGGTATGGAAGCAGGCCGGACTGTAAAGACGTTACTGCAAAGAAGTTGGTGCGGGCGGCGGGACTCGAACCCGCATACCTTAGGGTGAGGGATTTTAAGTCCCTTGCGTCTACCGGTTTCGCCACGCCCGCGCCCCGGACTCTGCCATCATAGACCGGTCAGGCGACCGGAACATGACTGCAAAGCTCATGTCGACGGAACGGCCCCGCGCTGCCCGCGCAGATTGCATACTGTGATATGCAACGCACCGTTCCGTGGTCATGACTTAGACAATCGCGGGGCTGCGGGTCAAGGGGGCTTCGCAAAACCGTAAGCATTCCCATATCGAAGGAAGCGCAACTGCGGGACAGGCCCTGGACAGGGTCGGGGAAAGGGAGAACGCGGCGTGAGCGAGACGAACTGGCTGTCGCTGGTGGCGCTTCTGATGGTGGCCGTTCTGGTGGTGCCGGCGGCCCTTCGCCGGAACCGCGGGGTCGTGCTGCGCAATGCGGCACTCTGGCTGGCGGCGATCGTGGCGCTCGTGTGGATTTATGATCGCTTCGGGCCGTTCGGCGCCAACTTCTGAGCGCAGCCATTGCGAACGGCCAGCCCGCAAGATGCCTCGGAAGGCCTCATGGGCTGGAATGCTTCAGGGACGGGTGTCCTCGTTCATCGTCATGATGCCGATTCCCATCGACACGCTGCCGAAGGTCAGCATCAGGCCGGCATAGAGCATGACGGTCGCGGTGATCCCGTATTCGCTGCTGCCGATCAGCGTCGCCAGATTGGCGACGTCGAACCACAGTAGACCGCTCGCCAGCACCACCGCACCGGCGACGCCCGCTGCCAGATGGCGCAGAAGGAACAGCAACGCCGCTTTCTCAAAGCTCTTCATGGCAGAGCCTCCCGGCAAACGCGGTTTGGATGACGGGAGGCTAATATAGGACCGAATCGGTCCCGGACAATCGATCCGCCGACATAGCTGCGGTCATAGCGCCGCATTAGCCCTTCGTACCAACGGTGATGGTCGGCGTGCCGCCCAGTCGGTTGATGATGGCCGCCAGTTCATCGGCCGCCGCCATCACCTCCGCCTCGTCGGTGCCGCGCAGAACCAGGCTGACACCGAAGAAGCCGTTGCGGAAGTAAGGATAGCTGCCGATCTCGAGATTCGGATGGCGATCCTGCAAGTCCGACAGGTCGGCGGCGATCACCCCCTCCCCCAACTCGCACGCAACCGTGCGGGCATGCAGCGCCGGCCCGCCGGCCAGCCGCGGCAGGATGCCGTCCAGCATCGCCCGCATGATGTTGGGCACGCCGGCCATGACGAAGACGTTGCCGATCTGGAAGCCGGGCGCCTGGCTGATCGGGTTGTCGATCAGGATGCCGCCGGCGGGGACATTGGCCATGCGCAGCCGCGCCTCGTTCAACTGGCCGGCGGCGTAATGGCGCTCCAGCCGGGATACTGCTTCCGGGTTGCGCTCCAGCGCCACGCCGAAGGCCTTGGCGACGCAGGCGGCGGTGATGTCGTCGTGGGTCGGACCGATGCCGCCGGTGGTGAAGACATAGGTGTAGCGGGCGCGCAGGGCGTTGACCGCAGCGACGACCTCCTCCTCCACATCCGGCACCACGCGGGCCTCGCGCAGCCGCACGCCGATCTCCGTCAGCTTCTCTGCGATGTGGCCGAGGTTGGCGTCCTTGGTGCGGCCCGACAGGATCTCGTTGCCGATCACCAGGACGGCGGCAGTGGGATTTGCGGCGGTCGGGTTGGCGGCAGTTTCAGACGTCATGGCGGTGGGGGTCTCCGTGGAACGCTCTTGTCGAGCGGGAAGGCCAAGGGTAGCGTCGCCGCCAAGATGCGCTTTCCCACCCCCCTTCTTCAAGGCCGCCTGATCCGCCGCTACAAGCGGTTTCTCGCCGATGTCCTGCTGGACGGGGCGGAGGTGACGGCGCATGTCCCCAATTCCGGCAGCATGATCGGGCTGAACATTCCAGGCTCCGCCGTCTGGCTGTCGCGCTCCGACAACCCCAACCGCAAGCTGGCCTACACGCTGGAACTGGTGGAGGCCGCCGCCCCCTGGGGCGAGGGGCTGGTCGGCGTCAACACCGGCCATCCCAACGCGCTGGTCGCCGCCGCGATCGCCGCCGGCACCATCCGGGAGCTGGCCGGCTACGACCGGCTGCGGCGCGAGGTGAAATACGGCCGCAACAGCCGAATCGACGTGCTGCTGGAGGACGACCCGGCCAAGCCCGGTGCCCGGCCTCCCGCCTATGTCGAGGTCAAGAACGTCCATCTGCGCCGCCCTGATGGCCCCCATGGTGATGCCGCCGAATTCCCGGACTGCGTCACCGCCCGCGGCGCCAAGCATCTGGAGGAGATGGCGGCGATGGTGGCCCAGGGCTGCCGCGCGGTCATGCTCTACCTTGTCCAGCGCGGCGACTGCACCCATTTCCGCACGGCGGCCGATCTCGATCCGGCGTATCATGATGGTCTGCGCCGCGCACTGGATTCGGGGGTGGAGGCGCTGTGTTGGTCTTGCGCGATCACGCCCGAATCGATTGAATTGGACCGGACGCTGCCGATCCGGCTGTAAAGCCGCGGCAGGTTCCGGCATCGGGCTTTCGGTTACTTGGCATAGGGGCTTTCGTCTTGGAACAGGATCACGTCGAATCCAACCGCGTCCGTCTTCATGGTCCGGAGGGATTCGAAGGCATGCGCAAGGCCGGCCGGCTGGCTGCGCTGGCTCTGGACTACATCGTCCCCTATGTGCAGCCGGGCGTCACCACGGGCGAGCTCGACCGCCTGCTGGAGCAGTTCATCCGCGACCATGGCGGCATCCCCGCCCCGCTCGGCTATCGCGGCTTCCCGCGCGCCAACTGCATCTCTGTCAACCATGTCGTCTGCCACGGCATCCCCGGCGACAAGCGGCTGGTCGACGGCGACATCCTGAACATCGACGTCACGCCGATCGTCGACGGCTGGTACGGCGACAGCAGCCGCATGTATCTGTGCGGCGATGTCGGCGTGAAGGCGCGTAAGCTGGTCGACGTCACCTATGACGCGCTGATGATCGGCATCGCCGCGGTGAAGCCGGGCGCCACGCTGGGCGACATCGGCCACGCCATCCAGACCTTCGCCGAGTCCCACCGCTTCTCGGTGGTGCGCGATTTCTGCGGCCACGGCGTCGGCCGCGTCTTCCACGAGCCGCCGTCGGTCCTGCATTACGGCAAGCCGGGCGAGGGCTTGGTGTTGAAGGAAGGCATGATCTTCACCATCGAGCCGATGATCAACACCGGCCGTCCCGACGTGAAGATCCTGGGCGACGGCTGGACCGCCGTGACCAAGGACAAGTCGCTGTCCGCCCAGTTCGAGCATTCCATCGGCGTGACGGCCGACGGCGCGGAGATCTTCACCCTGTCGCCGGCGGGGTACACCAAGCCGCCTTACGCGGTGGAGTGAGGCTGAGGGGCATTATGGAGTGAGTGGCGGGCGCCGTGTCGGGGGATGCGGCGCCCGAGTTGTTTTTGGCAACCACCAAGCACTCGATTGACCAGCGCCGCAACCAACAACACCGCAACAGCCCCAAAACGATCAAGGGCCCGGCAATTGCTTGCCGAGCCCTTGAAGAAACTGGTGCCGCAACAGGGATTTGAACCCCGGACCTACTGATTACGAATCAGTTGCTCTACCCCTGAGCTACTGCGGCGTCGTTGTGGCGCGGAACATAGCGAGGTGCTTCGCGGGATGCAAGCGGTGAATTTCGGAAAAATCGACCGCCCGCACTCATCCCTGCCATGCAGCCAACAGCCTCACCCATGCTGCCGGATCACCTCCAGGAAGGCGTCGGCGTAGCGTTCCAGCTTGCGCCCGCCCACCCCCGGCAGATGGGCGAAGGCGGCGTGGTCGCGGGGGCGCTGGGCCACCATCTCCAACAGCGTGCTGTCGTGGAAGATCACGTAGGGCGGCACGCTCTGCGCCTTGGCCAGCGCCGTGCGGCAGTCCTTCAGCGCATGCCACAGCGCGTCGTCGGCCGCCGACAGTGCGCCGCGGGCGCCGGAGCGCGACACGCCCTCCCCGCTCGATCCACCGCCGACACTGCCGCCGCCCCGCGCGGTGTGGCGGCGCAGCGCATCGTGGACGCCACGGCGGCGCTCCAGCACCGGGTCCTTGCGCAGCTTCACCACCCGCTGGCCCTTGATGACGGCAACTCCGGCATCGGTCAGGCGGAAGCCGCCATAGCCTTCCAGGTCGACGGTCAGCAGCCCGGTCGCCACCAGCTGGCGGTAGACCGACTGCCATTCGACCTTGGTCAAATCCGTGCCGACGCCGAAGGTCTTCAGCCGGTCATGCTGCTGCTGCACCACCTTCTCGGTGGCGTTGCCGACCAGAACGTCGATCAGGTGGCCGGCACCATAGCGCTGCCCGGTGCGGTAGACCGCCGACAGCGCCTTCTGCGCCGCGACGGTGCCGTCCCAGGTCTCGACCGGGTCCAGGCAGGTGTCGCAGTTGCCGCAGGGCTCCGGCAGTGTCTCGTTGAAATAGTTCAGCAGCACCTGACGGCGGCAGTCCGGCGTCTCGCAGAAGCCCAGCAGGGCCTCCAGCTTGCCGCGCTCCACCCGGCGGTGGCTGTCGCCGGCCTCCGACTGCTCCAGCATCTGGCGCAGCATCACCACGTCGGCCATGCCATAGGCCATCCAGGCGTTGGCGGGCAGGCCGTCGCGGCCGGCGCGGCCGGTCTCCTGGTAATAGGCTTCCAGGCTCTTGGGCGGGTCGAGGTGGCAGACGAAGCGGACGTTCGGCTTGTCGATGCCCATGCCGAAGGCCACCGTGGCGACCATCACCAGCCCCTCGCTCTTGATGAAGCGGTCCTGGTTGGCCTCGCGCGTCTCGGCGGGCAGCCCGGCATGGTAGGGCAGAGCCTCGCGCCCCTGTTGGTTCAGCCAGGCGGCGACATCCTCCACCTTGTTGCGCGACATGCAATAGACGATGCCGGCGTCTTCCGGGTGGTTTTCGCGCAGGAAGGCCAGCATCTGCTGGCGCTCGCTCTTCTTCGGCACCACGCGGTAGGTGATGTTGGGCCGGTCGAAGCTGGACAGGAAGACGCGGGCGTCGGTCAGGCCCAGCTTGTCCTTGATCTCGGCGCGGGTCTGCACGTCGGCGGTGGCGGTCAGCGCGATGCGCGGCACCATCGGATGGCGTTCGTGCAGGATCGACAGCTGCAGATATTCGGGACGGAAATCGTGCCCCCACTGCGACACGCAATGCGCCTCGTCCAGTGCGAACAGCGCCAGCCGGGTGCGGTCGAGCAGATCGAGGAAGCGCGGCGTCACCAGCCGTTCCGGCGCGACATAGACGAGGTCGATCTCGCCCTGCACCATCGCCCGCTCCACCTCCCGCGCCTCCGCCGGCCCGAGGGAGGAGTTGAGGAAGGCGGCGCGCACGCCAAGCTCCCGCAGAGCCGTCACCTGGTCGCGCATCAGGGCGATCAGCGGCGACACCACCACCGTCACCCCGTCGCGCACCAGCGCCGGGATCTGGTAGCACAGCGACTTGCCGCCGCCGGTCGGCATCAGCACCAGCGCGTCGCCGCCGCGCACCACATGGTCGATGATGTCGGCCTGCTGGCCACGGAAGGAGTCGTAGCCGAACACCGTCCGCAGCGCGTCGAGCGCCGTGGCCGGCCGTTGACCGGGGGCATCGTCGGACGCATCCCGGTTGCTGTAGGAAAACAACGAATCCACGCCGATGCGGTTCAGGAAAGTGGTGCCGGGGATCCGGCTTGTCGTCTCAACGACCCATCATGTGGCACAGATCGTCCCTGGGGCAAAGCCGCAAAGGGTCACGCCCGGGAACAAAGGTCGGACCCTTACCGCCACCACCACACATTGGTGTGAAACAGTGGCGCCCGCTCATCGTCCGCGTGTAAACTGAAAACGGCGGATGGGTGGTCCATCCGCCGTTTCAGAAGGAGGAAGGTGGCATGAAGAAGATGCCGTTCTTCCTGGTGCTCCAGTGGCGGCGATGGCGGATCGAAATCCGCCTGAACCGTCGCTAAACACCGGGAGAGTGCCGGCGGGTGCGGGATCACCTGCCGGCCACCTCCGAAAAATATACAGCCGCGCGGCCCGATTTTCAACGCGCGGTAATGGCCGCTACAGCAAATCCCGCAGCATCGCCACCAGCGGCACGTCGGCCGGCGGCATCGGGTAGTCGCCCATCCGGTTCGGGTAGACCCAGGCGAGCTTCTGCCCCTCCTGCGGCATCACGTCACCCTCCCACACCCGGCAGACATAGAGCGGCATCAGCAGGTGAAAGCTCTCATAGCTGTGCGAGGCGAAGGTGAAGGGCGCGAGGCAGCTTGCCGCCGTGTCGATGCCCAACTCCTCCTTCAACTCGCGCACCAGCGCCGCTTCCGGCGTCTCGTCGGCATGCACCTTGCCGCCGGGGAACTCCCACAAGCCCGCCAGCGACTTGCTAGGCGGGCGCTGGGCCAGCAGCACGCGCCCGTCGGCATCGACGAGCGCGACCGCGACGACCAGCAGCACCGGCAGCGAACCGGGTGCGGGGGTGGAGTTGGGATCGAAACAGGCGGTCATCACGCGGCTCCGGTGGCGGTCAGCTCCGATAGCTGCCGTTGATGTCGATGTAGCCGTGCGTCAGGTCGCAGGTCCACACCTTCGCCGTGCCCTTGCCCAGGCCGAGGTCGATGTCGATGTCGATCTCCTTGCCCTTCATGTGGGCGGCGACCGGCGTCTCGTCGTAACCGGGGACCTCCATCCCGTCGGCGCAGATCAGGGTGCCGCCGACGGTGATCTTGATGAGATCCCGGTCGGCGCGCTCGCCGGCGCGGCCGATGGCGGCGACGATGCGGCCCCAGTTGGCGTCCTCGCCGGCGACGGCGGTCTTGACCAGCGGCGAGTTCGCCACCGTCATGCCGATGCGCTTGGCGGCGGCGTCGCTGTCGGCGCCGCGCACGGTGATGGCGATGAACTTGGTCGCCCCTTCGCCGTCACGCACCACCTGCAGCGCCAGGTCGAGCAGCAGATCCTCCAGCGCGGCGCGGAACTCCGCCAGTTCGGCGGCATCGGCGCTCGACACCGGGGCGTTGCCGGCCTTGCCGGTGGCGAACAGCAGCAGCGTGTCGCTGGTCGAGGTGTCGCCGTCCACCGTGACGGCGTTGAAGGTGCGCTCGGTGAACTCCGACAGCATGTCCTGCAGCGCAGTGGCGGCAATGGCGGCGTCGGTGAAGACGAAGCCCAGCATCGTCGCCATGTCCGGCGCGATCATGCCGGAGCCCTTGGCGAAGCCGGCGATGGTCACCGTCGTCCCGCCGATGGTCGCGGTGCGCACCGAACCCTTCGGGAAGGTGTCGGTGGTCATGATGGCGCGGGCGGCCTTCTCCCACGCGGCGGAGTCGGCGGCGAGGGCCGGGGCCATCGGCGCCAGGCACTTGCCGATGGCGTCGGCGGCCAGCGGAATGCCGATCACGCCGGTCGAGGCGATATAGACCTCGTCCGGGGCGCAGCCGGCCAGATCGGCGGCGGCGGTGACGGTCGCCTGCACGGTGGCGTCGCCCGCCTTGCCGGTGAAGGCGTTGGCGTTGCCGGCATTCACCACCACGGCGCGGGCCTGGCCCTTGGGCAGACTGTCGCGGCACCAGATCACCGGGGCCGAGCAGGTCAGCGACCGGGTCAGCACGCCCGCCACGCTGGTGCCGGGATCCAGCACGGCCAGCAGCAGATCGTCGCGGCCCTTGTATCGGATGCCGCTGTTCGCCGTGGCGATGCGCACGCCCGCGATGGGCGGCAGCGTCGGGAAGCTTGCGGGAGCCAGGGGAGAAAGGGTCGTGGCCATGAAGGGGATTCCCGTGGTGGGGAGTGGTGGCATGTGGAGAGGGGTAGGAGTGGAGATGCTTGCCCCCACCTAACCTCCCCCGCTGGGCGGGGGAGGGACTGCCGCCACTCTCCCGCACAAGCACTTACTCCCTCCCCCGCCCAGCGGGGGAGGGTTGGGGTGGGGGCATAGTACGCCCCCGTCCCCTTACTTCTTCGCCGGCTCCGCCGGAGCGGCGGGAGCGGCCGGGGTCGCCGGAGCGGCAGCCGGCTCTTCCTTCGGCATCGGCGAGCCGTCGAGCTGGAAGGTCTCGATCGTCGCCTTGCCGCGCAGCTCTTCGACCAGCGCGGTGACGATGTCCTTCGACAGCGTCTGCTCCAGCTGCGGCTTCACCTCGTCCAGCGTCGGCTGCGGCTGGGTGCGCTTATCCTCGACCTTGATGATGTGATAGCCGAACTGGGTCTTGACCGGCTCCTTGCTGATCTCGCCCGGCTTCATGGCGAAGGCGGCGTTGGCGAAGGGCTCGACCATCGCGTCCTTGGTGAAGTAGCCGAGGTCGCCGCCCTGGGCCGCCGCGGCGGCGTCCTTGGACTTCTCCTTGGCCAGCTTGGCGAAATCGCCGCCCTTCTTCAGCTGGGCGATGATGGCCTTGGCCTCGTCCTCCTTCTCGACCAGGATGTGGGCGGCCTTGACCTCCTCCTGCGCCGGGTTCTCCTTCAGGAACTCCTGATAGGCCTTCTGCGTCGCCTCGGGGGTGATGCGGGCCTTGATCTCCTTCTGGATATAGGCGCGCTGCACCGCGCGCTCCTCGGCGCGCTTGATCTCGTCCTTGACCTCGGCCGAATCGGCCAGACCGGCCTTGTAGCCGGCCGAGGAGACCAGCTTGCCGCTGACCAGCTGGTCGATCACCGCCGGATAGATCATCTCGATCGGCATCTGCTGCACCTGGGGCGGCAGCTGCGAGACCATCCGGGAGACGTCCGACTTGCGCAGCTCCTCGCCGTTGACGCGGGCGACCACCGGATCGGCCGGAGCGGCAGGCGTGGCCGGAGCCGAGGCGGCCGGGGCCGGCGCGGGGGTGGCGGGAGCCGGCGTCTGGGCATTGGCGGCCAGCGCGATGCCACAGGCGGCAACCGACAGGAGCGCGGTGCGGAACACTCGTTGAACCATGGCGTGTCTGTTTCCTTCCGGCGGATGCTTTGCGACAAGAGGGCGGCCGATGGGTCGGGGCCCGGTTCGCATGGCCTGCGGCATCGGAGCCATCCGCCGCTCCGCGCCCGATTCCGCAGGGGATTAAGCATGGCTAGCCCGTGCGGGGCAAGGGGTGCGCTTGGGTCCCGCTGGGGAACCTGCTGCGGATCCGGCGGCCATGAGCCTCTCCAACGACCTGTGCCCCGCGTCCGGCAATACCAGCCCCGAACCCTCCCGTCAGCCGCCTTCCCGCTTTCTGGATACGATTTCATGGTTCCGTCATGCCCGCCGTGGGCCGGGCGGCGCCATTGTATGGTGTCTCAGGAAGGCTCCACCTGCCCGGTCTCGTTGACAGGGCCTTGCCATAGTCCTATGTGAGACCCGTCGATAGACTGGCCCGCATTCCGCTTCACTCCCGAGGTTTTCATGTTCGGCGCTCTCGCCCGCAAGATTTTCGGCACCGCCAACACGCGCGCGGTCAAGGCGCTGCACAAGACCGTGGCTCAGATCAACGCGCTGGAGCCGTCGGTCGCGGCGCTGACCGACGACCAGTTGAAGGGGCGCACCGACTGGCTGCGCGACCGGCTGGCCAAGGGCGAGACGCTGGACGACATCCTTCCCGACGCCTTCGCCACCGTGCGCGAGGCGGCCAAGCGCGTGCTGGGCCAGCGCCATTTCGACGTCCAGCTGATGGGCGGCATGGTGCTGCACAGCGGCAAGATCGCGGAAATGCGCACCGGCGAAGGCAAGACGCTGGTCGCCACCCTGGCCGTCTACCTGAACGCGCTGGAAGGCAAGGGCGTCCACGTCGTCACCGTGAACGACTATCTCGCCTCGCGCGACAGCGGCTGGATGGCGCGGGTCTACGGCTTCCTCGGCCTGACGACCGGCTGCATCGTCCACGGCCTGGACGACGACGAGCGCCGCGCCGCCTATGCTGCCGACATCACCTACGGCACGAACAACGAGTTCGGCTTCGACTATCTGCGCGACAACATGAAGTTCCGGCTGGAGGAACTGGTCCAGCGGCCCTTCAACTACGCCATCGTCGACGAGGTCGACTCGATCCTGATCGACGAGGCGCGCACGCCGCTGATCATCTCCGGCCCGTCCACCGACTCGTCCGAGATGTATGTCCAGGTCGACCGGCTGATCCCGATGCTGGTCCCTGAGGATTACGAGAAGGACGAGAAGCACCGCACCGTCAGCTTCACCGAAGCGGGCCAGGAGCACATGGAGCAGCTGCTGGGCCAGGCCGGGCTGCTGAAGACCGGCGGGCTCTACGACATCCAGAACGTCGCGCTGGTCCACCACTCGCAGCAGGCGCTGCGCGCCCATATGCTGTTCCAGCGCGACAAGGACTACATCGTCAAGGACGACAAGGTCGTCATCATCGACGAGTTCACCGGCCGCATGATGGAAGGCCGCCGCTTCTCCGAAGGCCTGCACCAGGCGCTGGAAGCCAAGGAGAAGGTGACGATCCAGCGCGAGAACCAGACGCTGGCCTCCATCACCTTCCAGAACTACTTCCGCATCTATCCGAAGCTGGCCGGCATGACCGGCACCGCCCTGACCGAGGCGGCGGAGTTCGGCGAGATCTACGGCCTGGAGGTGGTCGACATCCCGACCAACGTCCCGGTCAAGCGCATCGACCACGACGACGAGGTCTATCGCACCGCGACCGAGAAGTACCACGCGATGATCGACCTGATCGAGGACGCGCGCAAGCGCGGCCAGCCGGTGCTGGTCGGCACCACCTCGATCGAGAAGTCGGAGCTGCTGGCGGAACTGCTGACCAAGCGCGGCATCCCGCACAACGTCCTGAACGCCCGCCACCACGAACAGGAAGCCTACATCGTGGCCCAGGCCGGCCGCGCCGGGGCGGTGACCGTCGCCACCAACATGGCCGGCCGCGGCACCGACATCCAGCTGGGCGGCAACCTCCAGATGCGGATCGAGGTCGAACTGGCCGACGTGCCGGAAGGCCCGGAGCGCGAGGCCCGGATCAAGCAGATCGAAGCCGAGATCGCCGAGGCGCGCGAGACGGTCAAGCAGGCCGGCGGCCTCTACGTCATCGGCACCGAGCGCCACGAAAGCCGCCGCATCGACAACCAGCTGCGCGGCCGTTCGGGCCGCCAGGGCGACCCCGGCACCTCGAAGTTCTTCCTGTCGCTGGAAGACGACCTGATGCGTATCTTCGGGTCGGAGCGGATGGACAGCATGCTGCAGCGTCTCGGCCTGAAGGAAGGCGAGGCGATCATCCATCCCTGGATCAACAAGGCGCTGGAAAAGGCGCAGCAGAAGGTCGAGGCGCATCACTTCGAGGTCCGCAAGAACCTGCTGAAGTTCGACAACGTCATGAACGACCAGCGCAAGGTCGTCTATGAACAGCGCCACGAGGTGATGGAGAGCGAGGACATCGCGGAGGAAATCCGCGAGATGCGCCACCAGATCATCGCCAACATGGTGTCGACCGCCATCCCGGCCAACAGCTACTCCGAACAGTGGGACATCGACGGCCTGCACGAGGGGGTGAACCGCGTGCTGGGCATGGACCTGCCGGTTCACGAGTGGGCCAAGGAAGAGGGCATCGCCGAGCCGGAGATCGAGGAGCGCGTGCGTGAGGCCGCCGACCGCAAATATGCGGAGAAGGAGGAGGCCTATGGCGCCGAGACGATGCGGCATGTGGAGAAGAGCATCCTGCTCCAGATCCTGGACCAGGAATGGAAGGACCACCTCCTCCAGCTCGACCACCTGCGCCAGGGCATCAACCTGCGCGCCTATGCCCAGAAGGACCCGCTGAACGAGTACAAGCGCGAGGCCTTCGAACTGTTCGACAGCATGCTGATGGCGCTGCGCGAGCAGGTCACCACCATCCTGATGCATGTCGAAATCCGCATGGCCCCGTCGCAGGAGGAGCTGTTCGCCCGCCAGATGCAGGAGATGCACGAGGGCCGCATGGACCCGGCACTGGCGATGGCGGGCATGGGTGCGGGTGACGGCGACGCCTTGCCCGACGGCATGGTTCGCGCCTCGTCGCTCGCCGGCACGCCGGAGGATCAGCCGCTGCCGGCAGACGTGATGGAAAACACCCCGCGCAACGCCGCCTGCCCCTGCGGCTCCGGCAAGAAGTTCAAGCACTGCCACGGACGGATGGCGTAAGGGGTGATCGGTGGGGGTGCCTGCGCGTTGCCCCCACCCTTCCCACGGCTTCGCCGCGGGCCCCTTCCCTCCCCCGCTTCGCAAGGGAGGGAGTTAAACGCAAGACCAGCGGAGTTCCCTCCCCCGCCCGGCGGGGGAGGGTTAGGGTGGGGGTCTAACTCCCCTCCCCCCACGAAACCAACCCCTCCCCGTCCCGTTTCCCATCCACCACCACGGGGAAACGGAACGCCATGTTGGAAGAGTTCAAGAAATTCATCAGCCGCGGCAATGTCGTGGAGCTGGCGGTCGGCATCATCATCGGTGCGGCCTTTACGGGAATCGTCAATTCCCTGGTGAAGGACATCCTGATGCCGCCGATCGGCTGGGTCATGGGCGGCATCGACTTCTCCAACTATTTCTTCAGCCTGTCCGGCGGCCATTACGATTCGCTCCAGGCGGCCGAGGCGGCAGGCGTCGCCACCATCAACTACGGCCGTTTCATCAACGCCTGCATCAATTTCCTGATCGTCTCCGGCGCCCTCTTCATGATCGTCCGGCAGGTCAACCGGCTGCACATCCTGCACAGGGAAGTGCCGAAGACGCCGCCGCGGCAGGAACAACTGCTGGAGGAAATACGCGACGCCCTGCGCGCCCAGTCCAAAGGTGTCTCGACCGCAGCTTCGCCGTCCGACCGCTCCCCCTGACGGCACCTTCTCTCGACACGGGTGTTTGTCACGGGGTAAGGAGAACCCCCCGTTGCCGAGTCTGGGCGAACGGGCTACCCTCTCCGGCGAGATGGTGAGAGCGGGGCGGTGGCCACCGGATGACGGCGCCCGGTCCCGCCATCGCCATGCGCGCCCCCCGGCCAGAGCGATGTCAATGTCCGTCCACCGCTTCCCGCCCGCCATCCGCACCGGAACCCGAGGATGAGCCTCGATCCGCGGACCGCCCGTCATGGACGATCTGCGGGCCGGCCCTTCGGGAGCCGGCGCCTGGGGGGCCGGTGTCTTGCCGGCGGGCTGGTCGCCCTGCGCCTGCTTGCCGTCCTGCTGCTGCCGATGCTGGTCGGCGGCCCGGCCGTGGCGATCAACTCGCCATCGCCTGCCGTGCCGGCGGCCGAGGAGGGACCGCGGCCGGCCGAGGTCCGGGTGGCACTGGATGACAATTACCCGCCCTACAGTTTCCGCAATGCCGACGGCACCCATGTCGGAATCGTGAAGGATCTGTGGGCTTTGTGGTCGCAGCGGACCGGCGTCACGGTGCGGATGATGCCGAGCGACTGGAATCTGGCACGCCACGCGGTCGACACCGGCGCCGCCGACGTGATCGAGACCATCTTCCGCAACGGCGCGCGCGATGCGCTCTACGACTTCTCCACCCCCTACGCCCGCGTCGACGTGCCGATCTGGTTCAGCAGCGACCTCAGCGGGATCATCGGGGTGGAGTCGCTGCGCGCCTTCACAGTCGGGGTCAAGGACGGCGATTTCTGCGCCGAATGGCTGACCGACCAGGGCATCACCGCCTTCCAGAGTTTCCCCGGCTTCGAGAAGATGGTCGACGCCGCGGCCCGGCAGGAGACGCGGGTCTTCTGCATGGACGACCCGTCGGCCACCTATTACATGACCAAGCGCGGGGTGCAGGGGCGGTTTCGCTACACCGACCCGCTCTACACCGGCGAACTGCACTGGGCGGTCCGCAAGGGCGACGCGGCGCTTCATCGCCTGATCACCGACGGCTTCGCCCGCATCGCCCCGGAGGAACGCAAGGCGATCGAGCAGCGCTGGATCGGCCGCAGCCTGGGCGGGGTGAGCCCCGGACTGATCGACCTGCTGCTCAAGCTGCTGGCTGGGGTCGCGGTGCTGGGCATCGGCGCGCTGGTGTGGGTGCTGCTGCTGCGCCGGCAGGTCGAAAGCAAGACGGAAAGCCTGCGCACCGCGGTCGCCGCCCTGACCGCCAGCGAGGAGCGCGTCCGCACTATCTTCGACAGCGTCACCGACGCCATCTTCATCCACGACCTCGACAGCGGCGCCATCCTGGAGGTCAACCGCCGGATGGCGGAGATGTATCGCATCGGCGACACGCCGCTGACGGAAATCCATGTCGGGATGCTCAGCTCCGGCGTGCCGCCCTACACGCGGGACGAGGCGGCGGCCTGGATCCGCAAAACGTCCGGCGGCGAACCGCAGCTGTTCGAATGGCAGGCCCGCCGGCTGGACGGCTCCCTGTTCTGGGTGGAGGTCAGCATGCGGCGCGCCACCGTGGACGGCAACGACCGCCGCCTGCTGGTCGTCGTGCGCGACATCACCGAACGCAAGGCGGCGCAGGAGCGGGTGGAGTATCTGGCGCGTCACGACGTGCTGACCCTGCTGCCCAACCGGCTGCTGCTGCAGGACCGCACTGAACAGGCGCTGGCGCGGGCGGAACGCAGCGGCCGGCTGGTGGCCCTGGTCGCCTGCGGGCTCGACCGCTTCAAGACGGTGAACGACAGCCTCGGCCACGCCGTGGGCGACGCCCTGCTGCGCGCGACGGCGGAACGGCTGAAGGCCGCGGTGCGCGATACCGACACCGTCAGCCGCAGCGGCGGCGACGAGTTCATCCTGCTGCTGTCGGGCCTGCCCGACGGCGACGCGGTGGTCGAAACGGTCGCCTCCCTGCACGAGGCGATGGCGGCTCCCTTCCAGATCGACGGGCACGAGCTGACCGTCACCCTGTCCTCCGGCGTGGCGCTGGCTCCGACCGACGGCAAGGACTTCGCCACCCTGTTGAAGAACGCCGACACCGCCCTGCACCACGCCAAGGCCGCCGGCCGCGACACCCACCGCTTCTACGCCGAGGCGATGAACGCCGAGGCGGTCGCCCATCTCTCCACCCGCAGCGGCCTGCGCCGCGCGCTGGAACGGGGGGAGTTCCTGGTCCACTACCAGCCCCAGCTCAGCCTGGAGACCGGCGCCGTCGTCGGCGCCGAGGCGCTCGTGCGCTGGAACCATCCCGACAAGGGCATGATCCCGCCCGGCGCCTTTATCCCCATCGCCGAGGACAGCGGCCTGATCGTCCCCATCGGCGCCTGGGTTCTGGCGGAAGCCTGCCGGCAGGCGGCGGCATGGCAGGCCCGCGGCCTGTCGCTGTCGGTGGCGGTCAACCTGTCGGCCCTGCAGCTCCAGCGCAGCGATCTCGTCCGCACGGTCACCGGGGCGCTGGCCGACAGCGGTCTCGATCCGCTTCTGCTGGAACTGGAACTGACCGAATCGATGCTGATCCAGAACACCGATGTGGTGATGGACAATTTGCGCCGGATCAAGGCGATGGGCGTGCAGGTGTCGATCGACGATTTCGGCACCGGCTATTCCAACCTGTCCTATATCGGCCGCCTCGCGGTGGACAAGCTGAAGATCGACCGCAGTTTCGTCGCCGACCTCACCAGCAACCACGACAGCGCCAAGATCACCGCCGCCGTCATCCAGATGGCCCACGGCCTGAACCTGACCGCCGTGGCGGAGGGCGTGGAGGACGCCGAAACGCTGGAGGCGCTGCGCATCCTGAACTGCGACGTCGCCCAGGGCTATTACCTCGGCCGCCCCGGCCCAGCCGACGCGGTGGAACGCGCCGCCCGGCAGGTGAACCCGTTCAAGGTCGGGGCCTGAACGCGCAGTCCCCTCACAGTCCCTTCACCAGCGCGACAAGCTGGTCGAGCGCGGTCCCCCACCCCTGGTGGAAGCCCATCTCCTCATGCTGCGTCTTGGCCGCTTCGTCCTTGTGGAAGGCGATGGCGGTATAGAGCGTGCCGCCGGCCGTCGACTCTATGGTGACCGACGCGGTCATGAATCCGCCGCCGGTGGGACGGAATCCCGGCCCGAGCGCGTCGGTGAAGACCAGCAGCCTTTCGGGCTCCACCGCAAGGAAGCAGCCAGTGCTGTCGTTCCTCTCGCCGTTCGGCCCCTCCATCACCGTGCGGAACTTGCCGCCGGGCCGCAGGTCGATCTCGCAGGCGGTGGTCCGCCAGGGGGCCGGCGTGAACCACTTCATCAGAAGATCCGGCTCGGTCCAGGCCCGCCAGACAAGCTTCGGCGGAACCGCGACCTCGCGCTTCAGTTCAAGGTCGAGCTGCGGATTGAAGTCCGCTGGGGTGTAAGCGGTCATGGGGTCTCCTCCTCCCGTTCGTTCAGGTCCAGCACCAGGCTGTCCAGTTGGTCGAGCCGCTTGGTCCAGAGTGTCCGCTGGGCGTCCAGCCAGTCCTGCGCGACCGCCAGCGCCTCCGATTTCAGCGTGCAGGTACGCACCCGGCCGACCTTCCGCGTTTCGACGAGCCCGCTTTCCTCCAGCATCTTCAAATGCTGAAGAAAGCTTGGCAGAGCCATCTCGAAAGGTTTTGCAAGTTCGCTGACCGACGCCGGACCACGTCCAAGCGCCTGAAGAACCGCCCTGCGCGTGGGGTCGGCGAGCGCGCGGAAGGTCATGTCGAGTGCCGCATCCATGACGGCACCCTACCGGCAGTCGATACTTAGGTCAATGCCTAACTATCAGGGTCAGGCCGCCCCGTTCGCCACATGCAGGCTGATCACCCCGGCGACGATCAGGGCGATGCCCACCACCTTCATCACCGTCAGCGATTCCCCGAACACGAACACGCCGATGGCGGCGATGGCCGCCGTTCCCGCCGCCGACCAGATGGCGTAGGCGATGCCGACCTCGATGCTGCGCAACGCCTTGGCCAGCAGCACGAAGGCGACGCCATAGCACACCACCACCACGGCCGCGGGGCCGAGCCGCGTCATGCCGTCAGACATCTTCATCGCGGAGGTGCCGACGATCTCGAACAGGATCGCCACCACCAGATACAGCCAGCTCATCGCCGTCAAATCCCGACCAGCCCCGCGAAGCCGATCCCGCGGGCGGCGCAGGATGGACCGGGCGAGGGAGCGCCGCAAGAGCGGCCGAACACGGCCCACGCCGGACACCCACGGTTGACGCCACGCCCGGCGGGCCCTAGGGTCTTTGCCCTCATTCCTTGACTTTATCTATCTGGTTTCGAAAGGGTCCGACGATGACCGGCGAACGGGATCTGGCGTTGCAGGCGAAGGCATGGCCGTTCGAGGAGGCGCGCAAACTGGTCGCGCGCTTCGCGAAAGCGCCGCCCGCCAAAGGCTATGTCCTGTTCGAGACCGGCTATGGTCCGTCGGGCCTGCCGCATCTCGGCACCTTCGGCGAGGTGGCGCGCACCAGCATGGTGCGCCACGCCTTCCAGACCATGAGCGACATTCCGACCAGGCTGTTCTGCTTCTCGGACGACATGGACGGCCTGCGCAAGGTCCCCGACAACATCCCCAACAAGGAGATGGTGGCGGCCAACCTGGGCAAGCCGCTGACCCAGGTGCCCGATCCCTTCGGCACCCATGACAGCTTCGGCGCCCACAACAACGCCCGGCTGCGCGCCTTCCTCGACAGCTTCGGCTTCGAGTACGAGTTCCAGTCCTCCACCGACTGGTACAAGTCCGGCCGCTTCGACGAGGCGCTGCTCGGCATCCTGCGCCATTACGACGAGGTGATGGCGGTGATGCTGCCCACCCTCGGCGCGGAGCGTCAGGCGACCTACAGCCCCTTCCTGCCGGTCTCCCCCTCCACCGGCCGGGTCCTGCAGGTTCCGATGCTGGAGCGCAACGTCGATGCCGGCACCATCGTCTTCCAGGACGAGGACGGCAAGAAGGTCGAGCTTCCCGTCACCGGCGGCCATGTGAAGCTGCAGTGGAAGCCCGACTGGGGCATGCGCTGGTTCGGCCTCGGCGTCGATTACGAGATGTACGGCAAGGATCTGATCCCGTCGGCCGATCTCGCCGGCAAGATCTGCAGAATCCTCGGCGGCACCCCGCCGGAAGGCTTCAATTACGAGCTGTTCCTGGACGACAAGGGCCAGAAGATCTCCAAGTCGAAGGGCAACGGCCTGACCATGGAGGAATGGCTGGCCTACGCGCCGCAGGAAAGCCTCGCCCTCTACATGTTCCAGAAGCCGAAGTCGGCCAAGCGCCTCTACTTCGACGTGATCCCGCGTGCCGTCGACGAATATCTGACCTTCGTCGACAAGGTCCATGGCGAGGAGCCGGCGAAGAAGCTGGAGAACCCGGCCTGGCACATCCACAACGGCAAGCCGCCGGCGGTGCGCTCCGACGTGTCGTTCAACCTGCTGCTCAATCTGGCAGGTGCGGCGAATGCCGAGACCAAGGACACCATGTGGGGCTTCATCCGCCGCTACGCGCCGGACGCCACGCCGGAGAACAGCCCCTTCCTGGACAGCATGGTCGGCTATGCCGTGCGCTACTACCAGGATCAGGTGAAGCCGACCAAGCAGTTCCGCGCGCCCACCGATGCCGAACGCGCCGCCCTGCAGGACCTGCTGGCCAAGCTGGACAGCCTGCCGGCCGACGCGCGCGCCGACACCATCCAGAACGAGGTGTTCGCCGTCGGCAAGGAACACGGCTTCACCGAACTGCGGGCGTGGTTCCAGGCGCTGTACGAGGTGCTGCTGGGGCAGACCACCGGTCCGCGCATGGGCTCCTTCATCCAGCTCTACGGCATCGACGAGACCAAGGCGCTGATCCGCGAGAAGCTGGCGGCCTGATCCCGTTCTTTCCATTCGGATGAAAAGGGGGCGTCGAAAGGCGCTCCCTTTTTCGTTTACGAACCATTGCGAATGTTATCGTTTTCGAAATTGATCGTTCGTCTGACGTGCGACTCCCAATCTGCTCATGAAATGGGCGGAATACTGCATTTCCGCCCATCCGTTGGGCGAACCAAGCCTTATTCCATACCGCGCTATGCGGATGTCGCACCGCACCAATTCGAAAACCGTGGTACCGCTAACACGGCTGTGGCCGTACACTCCGCCTCGTTACTGCATTTTGCAGTGCGTTTCCTCCCTAGACTAAAGGCCGCGCCCCTATGGGCTGCGGCCCTTTTTTTGGCTTTTCCACACCCTCCGCCTCTCTACGCGCAGGATGTCACGGGCACGGCCGTAGCCAAATTAGGAACCCGTTAACCGGGACGGCGCTTCGATGGTGTGGATGCTCCCACCGCCGCCCTCGCCTCGCCTGAGCGGCGGCCCAACCCGAAGGTCCATGGTCCGGTGACAGCCCGGCGCTCCCCATCCCGCCCGTCCGCCGCTCTCCCGCCGGAGACGGACGGCGGAGTCGCGCCCGAGTTGATGGACTACCTGTTCGCCGATTCGCCGGACACCGCACCGCCGCCCGCACAGCCCGGCCGCAGCGTCGCCCGCCAGGTCGGCGACGTGCTGGTCGAATCGCGGCTGGCGGGCATGGGCGATGCCGACGTTCGCTCCACGCTGGCACGCAAGCTCTGCCGCCTGTTGCCCGACCTGCCGCCGGGCAGGGCCGACACCGTCAGCACCGTCGCCGTGCGCGCACTGGAACAGTTGGCCCGCGACCACATCGTCCGCGTGCGCGAAGCGCTGGCGACCGCGATCAAGGACATCGCCTGCGCGCCCCCGTCGGTGGTGGCGACGCTGGCACGCGACGTCGAACAATCGGTGGCCGAGCCGGTTCTGCGCTGCTGCGCCGCGCTCAGCGACGAGGATCTGCTGGACATCGTCGCTGCCGCCCCCGCCGGTTGGGCATTGTCGGCCATCGCCCGGCGCCACGGCATCGGTGCCGCCCTGTCCGACGCCATCGCCGGCAGTGGCCATGCCGAGGCGACCGGCATCCTGCTGGACAACAGCGGGGCGGTGATCGCCGAACCGACGCTGGAATCGCTGGTGGAGCAGTCCGCCCACCATCCCGACTGGCGGGAAAAGCTGGCCCGCCGCCCCGCCCTGCCCCGCCGGCTGGCGTTGCGGCTGGCGGATTTCGTCGATCTGGCGGTGGTGGAGCATCTGCGCCTCCGTCCCGATTTCGACGACGCCACGGTGGCGGAGATCGCCGCCACCACCCGCCGCCGCATCGACTGGGCCGAAGCTCCGGAAGCCTCCGAGTCGCCGGAACGTCGCGCCGTCCGCCTGCACCGGCTGGGCAAGCTGGACGAAACCGCCCTGGGCGACGCGATGTCGTGGAACGAGAGCGGATTCGTTCGGGCGGCGCTGACGCTCCGCGCCCGCGTGGCGCCGGAGGTCGTGGAGCTGATCCTGGACTCCCACGATCCGCAGGCGGTCACCGCGCTGGTCTGGCGTGCCGGCCTGTCGATGCGTTGCGCCATGCAGATCCAGGCCCGCGCCGCCGGCATCCACCCGCGCGCCATGCTGAACGCCCGGCAGGGCAGCGGCTTCCCGCTGTCCCCCGCCGAAATGGCCCGCCATTTGGAATGCTATGGGATTGGGCCGTAAGCTTGATCGTGCCGGCAAGCGTTGATTCCCTCCCCCGCCCAGCTCTCGCACAAAGCTACGCTTTGTGCTGACGCGACAGGCGGACCGTAGGTCCGCTGAGAGCGGAGGAGGGTTAGGGTGGGGGCAAGTGTATCAAGCCCCCTACACCCCAAACCCTTACTGCACGCCCCCGCGCGGCATCGGCTGGCGCGGCGTGACGCGGCCGGTCTGCGGGACCGGGGTGTCGGGCGAGACCTCCTTGTAATAGGGGCCGCGGTCGGTCGGTCCTTCCATCGCCTCGGCCGGGGTGACGATCTGCTCGCCGGTGCCGGCGTCGAAGGCGATCAGCGCCTGCTGGCGGACCTTGAGGCAGGCCTCGCGCTTGGCCGCCATCTCGGCCGACTGCGACCCGTCGAGCGTCACCAGCGGCAGCACCCAGCTGGACCGCTGGTCGGCGGGGATCGAGGTGTAGACGTAGTTGGTCAGCGGCTGGCAATAGGCGACGCTGGTTTCCGCCGCGGCGTCGGTGATCGGCGCGGCGGCGATGGCGGCGGTATAGTCGCCGACCGTCTGCGCCTGGGCGCCACCCGCAACCAGGGCACCGGCGATGCCGGCGCCGAGCGCCAGCGACATGGTCAGACCGGGAATGAAACGGGCCACGAGCTTGGCCATAAGCGCTCTCCTTCGACCATATTCGAACAAGGTAAGGACCGGACGCGAACCATACGTATAAAGCCGAACGCTCCGGCCGTTGGAAAGGATCATCGGGGGTGCGACGCAAAGCTGCAATGCCCCGCTTGCGGTGATGCTTGCCCTCCGCGACAAAACGCGCTACCTACGCTTCCGAAATCTCGGGGCGCTGGATCCCTAAGACGTTAGAATGACCAACGGTTCTAGTCTCCCGCTGAATGGGGGACGCTCAAACGTTTTAGGGAACGCTCCATGGCTCGCAAGAAGATTGCGCTCGTCGGTGCCGGCCAGATTGGCGGCACGCTGGCTCTGCTCGCTGCTCAGAAGGAACTGGGCGACGTCGTCCTGTTCGACATTGCCGAAGGCATGCCGGCCGGCAAGGCGCTGGATCTCGCCGAAACCTCCCCGGTCGAGGGCTTCAACGCCAGCCTGACCGGCGGCAACGACTACTCGGTCATCGAGGGTGCCGACGTCGTGATCGTCACCGCCGGCATCCCGCGCAAGCCGGGCATGAGCCGCGACGACCTGATCGGCATCAACAGCGGCGTCTGCAAGACCGTCGGCGAGGCCATCGGCAAGTACGCCCCGAACGCCTTCGTCATCGTCATCACCAACCCGCTCGACGTGATGGTGTGGGTGCTGCAGCAGGCGTCCGGCCTGCCGCCGGAGCGCGTGGTCGGCATGGCCGGCGTGCTCGACTCGGCCCGCTTCCGCTACTTCCTGGCCGAAGAGTTCAACGTCTCGGTCGAGGACGTCACCGCCTTCGTGCTGGGCGGCCACGGCGACACCATGGTCCCGCTGGTGCGCTACTCCACCGTCGCCGGCATCCCGCTGCCCGATCTGGTCAAGATGGGCTGGACCACGCAGGAGAAGCTGGACGCCATCGTTCAGCGCACCCGTGACGGCGGCGCCGAGATCGTCAAGCTGCTGAAGACCGGTTCGGCCTTCTACGCCCCGGCCGCCTCCGCCATCCAGATGGCCGAGTCCTACCTGAAGGACCAGAAGCGCGTCCTGCCGGTCGCCGCCCACCTGAGCGGCCAGTATGGCCAGGACGACCTCTACGTCGGCGTCCCGACGATCATCGGCGCCGGCGGCGTCGAGAAGATCATCGAGATCGAGCTGAACGACGAAGAGAAGGCGATGTTCCAGAACTCCGTCGACGCGGTGAAGACGCTGGTCGACGTCGTGAAGAAGCTGGACGCCGAGAAGTCCGCTTCCTAAGGCGGACCTGCGCGTTCTCCGGCGCCCTCCCGGCCCATTTTCCGGGTCGGGACGGCGCCGGTGGTGCGCCCGTCTTGTCCTTCAGTCGACCCGTTCTCGTCAGCCGAACCAAAAAACAGATGGACGCCCGATGAACATCCATGAGTACCAGGCGAAAAGCCTGCTGAAGAAGTACGGCGTCGCGGTTCCCCGCGGCGGCGTCGCCTACACCCCGCAGGAGGCCGAGACGGTCGCCCGCGAGCTGGGCGGGCCGGTCTGGGTCGTGAAGTCCCAGATCCACGCCGGCGGCCGCGGCGCCGGCCGCTTCAAGGACAACCCCGAGGGCAAGGGCGGCGTCCGCGTCGTCAAGTCGATCGAGGAAGTCGGCAAGAACGCGTCCGAGATGCTGAACCACGTCCTCGTGACGAAGCAGACCGGCGCGGAAGGCCGCGAGGTGAAACGCCTCTATATCGAGGAAGGCGCCGACATCAAGCGCGAGCTGTATCTCGGCATGCTGATCGACCGCGCCACCGGCCGCGTGACGATCATGGCCTCGACCGAAGGCGGCATGGAGATCGAAGAGGTCGCCCACAACACGCCGGAGAAGATCGTCAAGGTCGCCGTCGACCCGGCCACCGGCATCCAGGGCTACCACACCCGCAAGGTCGCCTTCGCGCTGGGCCTGGAAGGCAAGCAGGTCGGCGCCGCCGCCAAGTTCATCCAGGCCGCCTATCAGGCCTTCGTGGACCTGGACTGCGCCATCGTCGAGATCAACCCGCTGATCGTCACCGGGTCGGGCGACATCCTGGCGCTCGACGCCAAGATGAACTTCGACGACAACGCGCTGTTCCGTCACAAGGACGTGGAAGAGCTGCGCGACGAGGCCGAGGAAGACCCGGCGGAGATCGAGGCGGCCAAGCACAGCCTCAACTACGTCAAGCTCGACGGCAACATCGGCTGCATGGTGAACGGCGCCGGCCTGGCGATGGCCACCATGGACATCATCAAGCTGTATGGCGGCGAGCCGGCCAACTTCCTCGACGTCGGCGGCGGCGCCACGAAGGAGCGCGTCACCGCGGCCTTCAAGCTGATCCTGTCCGACAGCAACGTCGAAGGCATCCTGGTCAACATCTTCGGCGGCATCATGCGCTGCGACGTGATCGCCGAGGGCGTGGTCGCCGCGGCGCGCGAAGTGCACCTGCACGTTCCGCTGGTGGTGCGCCTGGAAGGCACCAACGTCGATCTGGGCAAGAAGATCCTGGCCGAATCCGGCCTGCCGATCCTCTCGGCCGACAACCTCGCCGATGCCGCCGAAAAGGTGGTCAAGGCCGTGAAGGAGGCCGCGTAACATGGCTGTTCTCGTCGACAAGAACACGAAGGTGATCTGCCAGGGCTTCACCGGAGCCCAGGGCACCTTCCACTCCGAACAGGCCATCGCCTACGGCACCAAGATGGTCGGCGGCGTCACGCCCGGCAAGGGCGGCGCCAAGCACCTCGACCTGCCGATCTTCGACACCGTGTCGGAAGCGGTGGAGAAGACCGGTGCGAACGCCTCGGTGATCTACGTGCCGCCGCCCTTCGCAGCCGACGCGATCCTGGAAGCGATCGACGCCGGGATCCCGCTGGTGGTCTGCATCACCGAAGGCATCCCGGTGCTGGACATGGTCCGCGTCAAGCGCGCGCTCGATGGTTCCAAGACCCGCCTGATCGGCCCGAACTGCCCCGGCATCATCACGCCGGACGAGTGCAAGATCGGCATCATGCCGGGCCACATCCACAAGCGCGGCAAGATCGGCATCGTCTCGCGCTCCGGCACGCTGACCTATGAGGCCGTCGCGCAGACCACGGCGGCGGGCCTGGGCCAGACCACCTGCATCGGCATCGGCGGCGACCCGGTCAACGGCACCAACTTCGTCGACAGCCTGGAGCTGTTCGTGAAGGACCCGGAGACCGAGGGCATCATCATGATCGGCGAGATCGGCGGCGACGCCGAAGTCCGCGGCGCCGAGTTCATCAAGGCGTCGGGCACCAAGAAGCCGGTCGTCGGCTTCATCGCCGGCCGCACGGCTCCTCCGGGCCGCCGCATGGGCCATGCCGGCGCGGTGATCTCCGGCGGCAACGACACCGCCGACTTCAAGATCGACTTCATGAAGTCGGTCGGCATCGCCGTCGCCGACAGCCCCGCCAGCCTGGGCTCCACCATGCTGAAGGTGTTCAAGGGCTGATCGCCTGCGGACGCCGCCTCACCGTGGCGTCCGCGGCCTTGCGCCTTTGAAGGAGAGGATGACGGGCGGGACGCTGCGGTGCCCCGCCCGCTGCCCCTCACCCCTCCGGGCAGCCCTCTTGGACGGACGGTCCTGGGGACCCATATGCAAGCGTCGACGGTGCGTTTCCGCGCCGCCGGCCTTCGTCGTCGGCGCTCACCCGTCGGCGTTTGCACATGGGGATCCAACCCCGTCCCCTTCATCCACACGAAATTCTCCCACAGGGACCCGGGTCCACGCCCGAGGTGAAACCATGTCGGCAAATCTGGAACAGACCTCGTTCCTCTTCGGCTCGAACGCCGGTTACGTCGCCGAGCTCTACGCCAGCTATCTGTCCAACCCGGCCGCCGTCGATCCCAGCTGGAACAGCTTCTTCCAGGATCTGGACGAGGATTCGCGCGCCGTCCTGGACGAGCTGCGCGGCGCGTCCTGGACCGTGTCCGATCTGGAGGACCCCAAGGCCAAGCGCGACCCGGTCGCCGAGAGCTTCATCGTCTCCGCCCCCAACGGTGCCGCCGCCAATGGCGCCGCCGCCGCGCTGAACGGTCCGGGCAACGGCGCCATGCTGGCCCACGCCCAGCAGATCTATGGCGGCATCAGCCCGCAGCAGCTGCGCGCCGCCACGCTGGACAGCATCCGCGCCCTGATGCTGATCCGCGTCTTCCGTGTCCGCGGCCACATGAACGCGCATTTCGACCCGCTGGGCCTGGAAAAGCGCGAGCCGCACCCGGAACTGGATCCGGCGACCTACGGCTTCGGCCCGGACGACCTCGACCGTCCGATCTTCCTGAACTACTCGCTGGGCCTGGAAACGGCGACCCTGCGCCAGATTCTCGAAATCCTGCACAAGACCTATTGCGGGACGATCGGCGTCGAGTTCATGCACATCCAGGACCCTGAAGAGAAGGCCTGGATCCAGGAGCGCATCGAGGGCGGCCGCAACCACACCGACTTCACGGTGAACGGCAAGCGCGCCATCCTGGAGCGCCTGACCGCGGCCGAGGGCTTCGAGAAGTTCCTGCAGCTGAAATACACCGGCACCAAGCGCTTCGGCCTTGAGGGCGGCGAGTCGATGATCCCCGCGCTGGAGCAGATCCTGAAGCGCGGCGGCCAGCTCGGCCTGAAAGAGGTCGTCGTCGGCATGGCCCACCGCGGCCGTCTGAACGTGCTGACCAACTTCATGGGCAAGCCCTTCTCCGCCGTCTTCTCGGAGTTCCAGGGCAACCCGTCGAGCCCGCAGGACGTCCAGGGCTCCGGCGATGTGAAGTACCATCTCGGCACCTCGTCGGACCGCGACTTCAACGGCAACATCGTCCACCTGTCGCTGACCGCCAACCCGTCCCACCTGGAATGGGTCAACCCGGTCGTGCTGGGCAAGGTGCGCGCCAAGCAGCAGCAGCGCCGCGACCTGGAGCGCGAGCAGGTGATGGGCGTGCTGATCCACGGCGACGCCGCCTTCGCCGGCCAGGGCATCGTGGCCGAGACGCTGGGCCTGTCGGAGCTGCGCGGCTACCGCACCGGCGGCACCATGCACTTCATCATCAACAACCAGATCGGCTTCACCACGAACCCGACCTATTCGCGGTCGGGCGTGTACTGCTCCGACATGGCCAAGATGGTGCAGGCGCCGATCTTCCACGTGAACGGCGACGATCCCGAAGCCGTCGTGCATGTCAGCCGCATCGCCATCGAGTTCCGCCAGAAGTTCAAGCGGGACGTCGTGATCGACATGGTCTGCTACCGCCGCCACGGTCACAACGAGGGCGACGAGCCGGGCTTCACCCAGCCCATCATGTACAAGAACATCCGCGCCCACGCGACCACGCGCGAGCTGTACGCCAAGCAGCTGGTGAGCGAGAACGTCATCACCCAGGCCGAGGGCGACCAGATCACCCAGGACTTCATGAAGAAGCTGGAGGGTGAGTTCGAGGCGTCCAGCACCTACAAGCCGAACAAGGCCGACTGGCTGGAAGGCAAGTGGGCCGGCCTGCAGGCGCAGGGCGCCGATTCGCCCCACCGCGGCGAGACCGGCGTGGACATCGCCAAGCTGAAGGAAATCGGCTTCAAGCTCTGCGAGTACCCGAAGGACTTCGCGATCAACTCCAAGATCGCGCGCCAGCTGGAAGCCAAGAAGAAGACGCTCGAATCGGGCGAAGGCATCGACTGGGCGACCGCCGAGGCGCTGGCCTACGCCACGCTGGTGGCCGAGGGCACCGGTGTGCGCCTGTCGGGCCAGGACTCCGGCCGCGGCACCTTCTCGCACCGCCATGCGGTGATGTACGACCAGAACACCGAAGAGAAGTACATCCCGCTCTGCCACGTCAGCCCGGATCAGGCGACCTTCGAGGTCCATGACAGCCCGCTGTCGGAAGCCGCGGTCGTCGGCTACGAGTACGGCTATTCGCTGGCCGAGCCGCACAACCTGGTCCTGTGGGAAGCGCAGTTCGGCGACTTCGCCAACACCGCGCAGACCATCATCGACCAGTTCATCTCGTCGGGCGAGTCCAAGTGGCTGCGCATGTCCGGCCTGGTGCTGCTGCTGCCGCACGGCTACGAGGGCCAGGGTCCGGAACACTCGTCGGCCCGTCCGGAACGCTTCCTGCAGATGTGCGCCGAGGACAACTGGCAGATCTGCAACGTGACGACGCCGGCCAACCTGTTCCACGTCTTCCGCCGCCAGATCCGCCGCAGCTTCCGCAAGCCGCTGGTCCTGTTCACGCCGAAGTCGCTGCTGCGCCACAAGCTGTGCATCTCCGACCTGTCGGAGATGGGTCCGGGCAGCAGCTTCCACCGCGTGCTGGGCGAGACCGCGAACGATCTGGCCGCCAACGACAAGATCCGCCGCATCGTCGTCTGCTCCGGCAAGGTCTATTACGACCTGCTGCAGGAGCGCATGAGCCGCGGCATCAAGGACGTGGTCATCCTGCGCCTGGAACAGCTCTATCCGTTCCCGAAGGATGCGCTGGCGGCCGAGTTCGCCAAGTATCCGAACGCCGAACTGGTCTGGTGCCAGGAAGAGCCGGAGAACCAGGGCGCCTGGTTCTTCGCCGACCGCCGCCTGGAAGCCGTGCTGAAGGACGTCGGCCACAAGGCCGGCCGCCCCTCCTATGTCGGTCGCCCGGCCACCGCCTCGCCGGCGACCGGCCTGCTGAAGCGCCACAACCAGGAGCAGGCCAAGCTCCTGGACGAAGCCCTGACGGTCCGCTGACCATCACCCAAGCGAACAAGAAGACGAACGAGGAAAAGAAATGGCTACCGACATCAAGGTCCCCACGCTGGGTGAGTCCGTCTCCGAGGCGACGGTCGCCCGCTGGCTGAAGAAGGCCGGCGAGGCCGTCGCCATGGACGAGGCGCTGGTCGAGTTGGAGACCGACAAGGTCACGCTTGAGGTGAACGCTCCGGCCGCCGGCGTGCTGGCGGAAATCGTCGCCGCGGAAGGTGCGAACGTCGAGGTCGGCGCCCTGCTGGGCGTCCTCAACGAGGGCGCCAGCGCCGGCGCTGCCCCGGCGGCTGCCGCTGCCGCCCCGGCCGCTGCTCCGGCTCCGGCCGCCGCGCCGGCCCCGGCTCCGGCCGCCGCTTCCGCTCCGGGCAACCTGGCTGCTTCCGGCCCGGCCGCCCGCAAGCTGGCGGACGAGAAGGGCATCGACGGCTCGTCCATCGCCGGTTCGGGCAAGGATGGCCGCGTGACCAAGGGCGACGTGCTGGCCGCCCCGGCCGCCAAGCCGGCCGCTCCGGCCCCGGCTCCGGCGCCGAAGATGGTGTGGGCTGCCGGCACCCAGGGCGACCGTCCGCGCGCGGCTCAGGAAGAGCGCGTCCGCATGACCCGCCTGCGCCAGCGCATCGCCGAGCGTCTGAAGGAGGCCCAGAACTCCGCCGCCATGCTGACCACCTTCAACGAGGTGGACATGTCGGCGGCGATCGCTCTGCGCGCCGAGTACAAGGATTATTTCGAAAAGCGCCACAAGGTGCGGCTCGGCTTCATGTCCTTCTTCGTCAAGGCCGCCGTCCAGGCGCTGAAGGAGATCCCGGCCGTCAACGCCGAGATCGACGGCACCGACATCGTCTACAAGAACTACTATGACATCGGCGTCGCCGTCGGCACGCCGCAGGGTCTGGTGGTTCCGGTCGTCCGCGACGCCGACAAGCTGGACTTCGCCGGCGTCGAGGGCACCATCGCCGCTCTCGGCAAGAAGGGCCGCGACGGCAAGCTGTCGATGGACGAGCTCACGGGCGGCACCTTCACCATCTCCAACGGTGGTGTCTACGGCTCGCTGATGTCGACCCCGATCATCAACCCGCCGCAGTCCGCCATCCTCGGCATGCACAAGACGATGGACCGCGCGGTCGTCATCGGCGGCAAGATCGAGGTCCGCCCGATGATGTATCTGGCGCTGTCCTACGACCACCGGATCATCGACGGCAAGGAAGCGGTCACCTTCCTCGTCCGCATCAAGGAGCTGATCGAGGATCCGCGCCGCCTGCTGCTGGACGTCTGATCTGAAAGAGGCAAGGGAGGGCGGCTGTCCCTCCTTTGACCGACCTGATCCGAGGGCTACGGCCTTTGGACTCCTGGAGGGGCGCCGCGAGGCGCCCTTTTCTTTTTTCCAGATACAACCTCAATCGAGAATCTTTCACCGATAACAATCGTTCCGGTCAGTTGACAGTCCTTGTGTGCCGGTATTGTCTCAGGAACCCGATTACCACTTAAGAGCGCCGTCATGCCGGTCAACATCCTCGATCTGGCCGTTGCCTCGAACACCGTCTATAACTTCCAGAAGGGCCGGGGCAACGACGCGGCTGCCTTCAACAAGGCGGAAGGGGCGCGGCGCTCCCCGCCCGGATTCCAGGTGATCTTCACCCATGAGGACACCGATGTCGGATTCTTCGGCGCCGTCTATCAGGAAAAGCACTCCGACCAGTACATCATCGCCTATCGCGGCACGGCGGTGGGCAGCAGCACCTCCGGCCAGATGGCCGGCGGCAAGAACCTGAAGACCGACATCGCCCTCTACACCATCGAAAGCCTGCCGGCCGGCATCCGCGCCGCCAAGCTTCTGCTGGAACAGGCGAAGGTCCTCATCAAGAAGGCGAGCCCCATCCTTTGCGGCCATTCGCTGGGCGGCGCCATCGCCACCATCGTCGCGGTGGAGGAAGGGCTGCCCTGCTGCGCCTTCAATGCGCCGACCGTGTCGAAGATGGTGCGCGGCGGCATCATCCACGGTCCCTATGTCCGGGTGCATCAGGAAAACCTGCCGGCCGTCGAAAAGCAGATCGTCAACTTCAACCTGCAATGGGACCCGATCAGCAAGTCGTCCAAGGCGGTCGGCAAGGTGATCAAGCTGCCGGCGACCCTGGCCGGCGGCGGCCATTCGCAGGACAAGGTGGTCGCCAACATCAAGACCAGCAAATACGCCTCGATGCCCTTCTTCGATCTGGTCGGCTGATCGGCCGATCCTGGCCGTTGGCTGGGTGTAGCTGACGATGGCTTCACGCAGAGCATCCCGGCCCCGGCGGGCGTAGGAAATGCTCTGCGCCAGGAATTCCTGACCCGGCAGTCGATGGTCGACCCGGCCCGCGTCCCGACATCGCGGCACCGGTCGACCGGCCCGGTCCTATTCCATTCCATTTCATTGCAGCGGAACGGCACCCCTCCCCTCTCGGGAGGCGCCGTCGCCGCGCTCCCATGCCTATAGCCTTGCGCGCACGAACGACTGTGCCTTGGTCCGTGCTCTATCGCCTCCATCCCCAACCTTCTCCTCTCGGAAGGGCTATCTGTTCGCCACAACGACAGTTCGCACCGCGCTCAAATCCTCTTGCAAGGCCGGTGGCATCTGGTATACCGTATCGATAATGTCAGTGCGGCACGGCTTTCCGGCCATGACGCACCGGCTCCCCCGGCGCCCAATCCAAGAGGGGGCGAGCGCCAAGGAGATCGACATGGAACAGACGGCAGCAGCGGGGTCGCCCGCGGTTGTTGCAGCAGCGGGCTCGCCCGCGGTTGTTGATTGCGAGCAGCTGGTGTCGGTGATCGGGGATGCGGTCATCGTGTCCGATCCGGCTGGTGCCATCATCCTGTGGAATGCGGCGGCCGAGCGGATGTTCGGCTTCACCCCCGCCGAGGCGATGGGCAAGTCGCTCGACATCATCATTCCGGAACGCCAGCGGCAGCGCCACTGGGACGGCTACGAGAAGACCATGGCCACGGGCGAAACCCGCTACGGGCACGATCTTCTGCGGGTCCCGGCGGTCCACAAGGACGGGCACAGCCTATCGATCGCCTTCACCGTCGCGCTGTTGCGCGGGACCGACGGTGCGGTGACCGGCATCGTCGCCGTGGTGCGGGATGAAACCGCCCGCTGGACCGAAGAGCGGACGCTGCGCCGCCGCCTTGCCGAACTCGAGGCGGTCACGACCGCGGCCGGCTGATCCGGTCCATCGATCCAGCCCCCCAACCAGACCCGCCGGATTTCGGCTCATCCGACTTCGGCGGACATCGAACACCGGCCGGCCACCGGCCTTGACGCCTCGATTCTTCGGGCGTCGGCCGGCCGGACAGCAGAGCAAGCAGAAACACGTCCACGGGACAAACGTAAACAACGCGAATAAAGGGAGTGTTGCAGTCATGACCAAGCCGCTCGAAGGCATCAAGATCATCGACTTCACCCATGTGCAGGCCGGCCCCGCCTGCACGCAGCTTCTGGCCTGGTACGGCGCGGACGTGATCAAGGTCGAACGTCCGGGCGCCGGCGACGTCACCCGCAGCCAGCTGCGCGACATCCCCGATGCCGATGCGCTCTATTTCACCATGCTGAACAGCAACAAGCGCTCCCTCACCCTGGACACCAAGACCGCCGAGGGCAAGGAAGTCCTGGAGCGTCTGATCAAAGAATCCGATGTCCTGGTGGAGAATTTCGGCCCCGGCGCGCTCGACCGCATGGGCTTCAGCTGGGACCGCATCAAGGAACTGAACCCCGGCATGATCGTCGCCTCGGTCAAGGGCTTCAGCGACGGCCACCATTACCAGGACCTGAAGGTCTACGAGAACGTCGCCCAGTGCGCCGGCGGTGCGGCCTCCACCACCGGTTTCTGGGACGGCCCGCCGACCGTGTCCGCCGCCGCGTTGGGCGACAGCAACACCGGCATGCATCTGGCCATCGGCATCCTGACCGCGCTCATGGCCCGCACCAAGACCGGCAAGGGCCAGAAGGTCGCCGTGTCGATGCAGGACAGCGTGCTGAACCTCTGCCGCGTCAAGCTGCGCGACCAGCAGCGCCTGGACCGCGTCGGCTACCTGGAGGAATACCCGCAATACCCGCACGGCAAGTTCACCGACGTCGTTCCGCGCGGCGGCAATGCCGGCGGCGGCGGCCAGCCGGGCTGGGTGCTGAAGTGCAAGGGCTGGGAGACCGATCCCAACGCCTACATCTACTTCACCATCCAGGGCCATGCCTGGGCGCCGATCTGCAAGGCGCTGGGTCGTGAGGAGTGGATCGACGACCCGGCCTACAACACGGCGCTGGCCCGTCAGGACAAGATCTTCGACATCTTCGCGATCATCGAGGATTGGCTGAAGGACAAGACCAAGTTCGAGGCCGTCGACATCCTGCGCAAGTACGACATCCCGTGCGCGCCGGTGCTGTCGATGAAGGAGATCGCCAACGACCCGTCGCTGCGCGCCAGCGGCACGGTGGTGGAGGTCGACCACAAGCAGCGCGGCAAGTACCTGACGGTCGGCAGCCCGATCAAGTTCTCCGACATGACGGTGGAGGTCACCGGCTCCCCGCTGCTCGGCGAGCACACCGACGAGGTGCTGGCTCAGCTCGGCTACGGCAAGGACCAGATCGCCGCCATGCACCAGGCCAAGGTGGTCTAAGGCACTTTGCCCCCACCCTAACCCTCCCCCGCTTCGGCAGGGGAGGGGACTGCCGCCACTCTCCCGCGACAGCACATCCTCCCTCCCCCGCGAAGCTCTCGCACAAAGCTATGCTTTGTGCTGACGCGACAGGCGGACCATAGGTCCGCTGAGAGCGGGGGAGGGTCGGGGTGGGGGCAAGCGATACAACCACTCCACACGAACGAAAACGGCGCCCCATCCGGGCGCCGTTTCCTTTTCTACAACTTCCCCCCGGCTACAGCCCTCACGCCTTCCCGGCGCGGTCCAGATCATCCAGGATCTCGCCGGCGCGGTTGGTCAGGGTACGGGCCAGCCGGGCATAATGGCCGTTGCCGGTCGCACGGGCGCGGTTGGCAGCTTCCGCGCCCAGCTGCGCCAACTCATGCGCCATCTTCCTGTAATCGGGCTTCCTGTAGTCAGGCTTCCGGAATTCGGACTTCCGACGGTCGGGCACTTCGCCCCACGCCAAATCCGCTACGGCACCAGCCTTCGGAGGAACCTTCGAAGCCACAACCGCCTCACCCGCTGATTGCATCGCGAAGGTGCGATCCTGACACGGCGAGGCGCGGGGTCCAACTGACGCTTACGGCAGGCCAGGCACAGCCTTTGGATGTGTCACGCTTGACCGAAGCGGATAGGCCGCTCCCGGTGGCTTGCTCCGCCGATGAGGCGCCAATCAGTCGTCAATCAGTCGTCGATCAGCAAGTCCAGCGTGGACCGCACCACCTGCACGATCTCGCCGCCATGGGGCGCGGCGCCCAGGCCGCGGGCGTTCATGATGATCGACAGTTCGTGTTCCGTCGTCGGGGCGAAGCGGGCGATCTCCGACACCAGATCGTCCGACAGCACGGCGTCGCGTGTCACGCCGGCCTGGACCGCGGCCTTGTCGCGCCAGCCGTTCAGCGCGGCGGCGATGGCCGCCTCGATCTGCTGCGACTCCTCCTTGCGGCGGAGATCGGTGAACAGCACCAGCACGCGCCAAGCGCCGTCGGCGTAGGCGGTCTCGATGCGCTGGACCTCGACCGTCCGCAGGAAGGCGGAAAGCTGCGTCTGCGCCTCCTCGGCGGTGGCGTCGGGAATGGTGAAGGTGCGGATTTCGGTGCTCATCGCCAATCCTGCTGTGAGGCCGTCCTGTTGGGCTCGGATCCTACACAGGATTGGCGCGTTCGGCAAACTGCGACCCTGCCGCAGGGGTGTTCCGGCCCCTTGGGGATACCCCCAATTTCCATATGCCGATTCTCCTCCCCCGCGCGTTGTGGGAGGAGCCGGGCGCTCACCCGACGCGCCAAGCGCAGGATGCCCAAGCGCAGGATGCGAGCCCCCGCCGCATGATCGCTGTGCCCCGAACACCGTGTCATGACTGCCGTGGAGTCCACCAATGACCGATCCCGAACCGCAAGCCACCCAAACCTCTGCCGAACCAGTCACCTCCGAACAGCCCGCCGCCGAACAGGCCGTCACGGAACCGCGCCGCGGCCGGAGCCGCTGGCGGACGCTGGGGTTCGGGCTGCTGCTGGCGCCGCTGGCCTTGGGGGGATTGGCGGTGCTGGCGGTTCTGTGGACCGGCGCCCTGCTCTACGACCAGCCCTTCGCCTGGTACAACCTGAACCGCATCGATGCGCAGGCCGACCGGGCGGCTCGGAACCCCGACTCGGTGTCGGTGGTGGCGCTGGGCGACACCGCGCTGCGCGACGCCACCCTGGACGAGCGCGGCATGGCGGAGCTTGCCGCCAAGCGCGGCGTGCCGAACCTGGAATTCCTGCGCATCGTCCACCGGCAGGCCCAGTTCGCCGATTTCGAGCCGCTGCTCGACCGGCTGCTCGCCGTGAAGCCGACGCTGATCCTGATCGACCGCGGCCTGTTGACCGCCAGCCGCGGCCCGATCGACGAGTTGGAGCGCTACGGCCACGGCCTGATGCGCCTTTACCGCGGTCAGACCCATGTGCAGGATCAGGTGGCGCTGCAGTACCGGCGCGGCTGCGGACCCACCCCGTCGGCATGGCTGACCGGCGGCACGCCCGACGCCGTCACCGGCAGCTCCGCCACGGCACGGCAGGTGCGCGCCTTCATCGACCGCGCCTGGGCCGCCGGCATCCGCGTCGCCCTGATCGAGGTGCACAGCCGCCCCGCCCCGCGCTCCACCGGCCTGATCGCCACCGCATCGGCCGGCGAGCCCGATACCCCCGCCGCCGCCCTGCCGCTGTGGAACTATGCCGCCAGGCAGGACGACGAGATGGACGCCGCCACCGCCTGCGCCAACCGCGAGGCCGGCGCCGATGGCCGCAACGCCTTCTCGGCCTGGCTGACCGGCGGCATCGCCGGGGCAGTCGCCGGGGCCCAGCCCGACCGCATGCCCGGTCGGGTGATCCCTGCCTCGGACTTGGAGAGGACTGCGTCCCACGGGAAGGCCGTAAGCGAATCCGCGTCCCTGCCCTGATGGAAAATTCTCGTCGGAAAACTCATCGTATGGAACACAAATAAGTTGAGCAATTCCGCGGCCAATGCAGCTTTTTGGTCGCTCCATCATCAAAGTGACATCCCCTCCGCCTAACATTCCGCAGCGCAGCAAGTGCAGGTGAAAACCGCAACTCCGCTGCGGACCAGGAGCAAAGGGGAAAGCAGTGATGGATTTCACCGTCAGCGATGTCCACGACCTTACCGAGATCCGTCTGAGCGGCCGCATGACCTTCACCGACCACAATGCCTTCCGGTCGGTGATCGCGGCGATGGACCGGCCGGCCGGACACCGGGTGGTCTTCGACCTGTCGGACCTCGAATTCGTCGATTCCACCGGGCTGGGCGTCTTCTTCATCGCGCACGACACGGCCCGCCGCAAGGATCTGCGGCTGGCGATGCAGGGTGCACGCGATCAGGTCCACCGCGTCTTCCGCGCGGCCAACCTGCACGGGATCATCCCGGTTTCGGCCTGATCGGCACGGCGGGGCGGATCCGATGGCTTCGGGACAGCTCTACGCGCTGGATCTCGGCCAGCCGCTGGGCGATCGGAAGGTGCTGATCGCCGACAACAGCCTGTATGACCAGCGCATCCTGAGCCGGTTCCTGCATTGGGCAGGCATCACGCGGATCGCCTGCGTCTCCAACGGGCCGGAGTTGCTGTCCTGCATCGGCGCCTTCGACCCCGACCTGCTGGTGATCGACGCCGACCTTGCCTGTGCCGACGACCTTCTCGCCCTGTGCCGGGAGTTGCGGAGCAACCCGCGCTGGCACGACCTGCCCATCCTGGTGCAGGGCGCCCAGATGACCGACCAGATGCGGACCCTGTGCTTTCAGGCCGGTGCGACCGACCTGCTGGGCAAGCCGGTCAATCCCGGCGAATGCATCGCCCGGGTCCGCTATCATCTGGAACGCCGGTCGATGGTGCAGGAACTGCGCGCCTTCCGCGAGCGGGTCGGCCAGGATCTGGGCCAGGCGCGGGCGATGCAGCTTTCGCTGGCGCCGGAGCCGCTGTGGCTGGAAGCGCTGGCGGACCGCCATCACTTGGCCATCGCTCCGGTGTTCGAAACCTCCGATGAGGTCGGCGGCGATTTCTGGACCGCGTTCGAGATCGATGCCGAACGGATCGGCGTCTTCATCGCCGACCTGTCGGGGCACGGCATCGCCGCGGCGATCAATGCCTTCCGGCTCCACACCCTGCTGGCGCGCCAGCCGATGGAGGAGTTGATGGAGCCGGCACGCCTTCTGACCAACCTGAACCAGCGCCTGTCCGCCATCCTTGCACCCGGTCAGTTCGCCACCGCCTTCTACGGAGTGATCGACCGCGGCAGCGACCGCCTGCACTATGCGGGCGCCGGCTCGCCGCCGCCGTTGCTGGCGAGGGCGGGCGGGCTGAGCGCGCTCGATTCGTCCGGCCTGCCCCTCGGGATCATGGAGGAGGCCGGCTACGTCACCCGCTCCGCTCCCTTCCGCGACGGCGATGCGCTGTTCCTCTATTCCGACGCCATGACGGAGGCTCAGGACGCCGACGACGCCATGCTGGGCGACGACGGGCTCGCCGATCTGGTGGCGCTGGCGCTGGCGGAAGCGCCGGCTTGGCCGCTTCTTTGGGTGATGACCCGCTTCACCGAGCGGTTCGGCACCCGGCTGTGCGACGATTTGACCGCCCTGTGGATCGCCCGGCAGGAGACGCCGGTCCACCTCTTTCCGCCTTTCGATTAAACCACTTTTTGTTTATGGTTTTGTGGTCGGGCGAGTCGCAACAGGAGACGGATGCATGGCTTCCATCATGATCAAGAAGGCCGGCGAAGGGCTGGTCTCGCAGGCCCACCGCAACGCCGACGTCGGCCCGACCAGCGGCAGCTCGGTCGTCTATGAAATCCAGAACGTGCCGGGCGACGTCAGCGTCGACGACGTGATCGTCGCCTTCAAGACCTTCAAGCCGGCCGACAAGGTGTACGAGATCGACTGGTCCGCCCTGTCAAAGTGATCAGGGAAGGGGGCAGCCAACGCCCCCTTCCTCACTCTCCTACCCCTGCAGCGCCGGATAGCGCTTGGCCCACACCTCCAGCTGGGCGACATGCTCGGCCTCTTCGGCGGCGAATTCCTCGGCCATCATGCGGACTTCCGAATCGGTGGTGGTCTTCGCCACCTCGGCGTAGAAGGCCTGCCCGCGCTTTTCGCTCTCCAGCGCCAGTTCCAGCGCGTATTCCACCGTCATCAGATAGTGCGAGCCTTCCATCGAGGCCGCTTCCGGGCTGTCGCCGTCCGGCCATTGGAAGTCTTCCGGCTTCAGATCCGGGATTTGGCGGAAGCCCGACCGTTCCCGCGCCTCGGCCAGATGCATGCGCGAGAATTTCGCCATCTGGCCGAAGAAGGCCGCGACCTCCTGGTTGCCATAGGTCTTCATCGTCTCCGACAGGTCGGCGAAGCGGTTGGCGGCGTCCTCCTCCAGCGCGCAGGCGTGGGCGAGGAACAGGGCGGCATCGTGGATATCGGTCATGGATCCCTTTGATGAGCGAATAAACCCGACGACCCCAAAACCATACAGTTTTTGCGGTCATCGGTCGCGCACCCTCGCCCCCTCCCCGCCCCTTGCGACCTTTTGGCGCGCACTGCCCTGCCCGGCGGCCGAAAAGCATTGCCTTTCGCCCCGGTTCGCGGCAGCAGACTCCCCCTCATGAGCAAGCCCGCCTTCCCCGCCCTGCCAATCGATCCCGTCCTTCCCGCCCTGTTGGAGGCGCTGGACCGTCGCGGCACCGCCGTGCTGCAAGCGCCGCCCGGCGCCGGCAAGACCACACGGGTGCCGCTGGCCCTGCTGGAGGCCGGTTGGCTGAAGGGCCGCAAGATCCTGGTGCTGGAGCCGCGGCGCCTCGCCGCCCGCGCTGCCGCCCGCCGGATGGCGTCGATGCTGGGGGAGGCGGTGGGCGAGACCGTCGGCTACCGCGTCCGCCTCGACACCAAGGTCGGCCCGAAGACCCGGATCGAGGTGGTGACCGACGGCCTGTTCCTGCGCCAATTGCAGGAGGACCCGGAGCTTCCCGCCTTCGGCGCTGTCCTGTTCGACGAGTTCCACGAGCGCGGCATCGACAGCGACCTCGCCCTTGCCCTGGTGCAGGAGGCGCGCGGCGCGCTGCGCGACGACCTGCGCCTTGTCGTGATGTCGGCGACGCTGGACGCCGCCCCGGTCGCCACCCTGCTGGCCGACGCCGAGGGCCCGGCCCAGATGGTGACCAGCGAAGGCCGCGCCTACCCCGTCGAGACCCGCCACCTCGACGCTCCCACCCAAGGCACCCGCATCGAGGACGCCGTCGCCACCGCCGTCCGCCGCGCCCTGCGCGAGGAGCCCGGCAACGCCCTGGTCTTCCTGCCCGGCGTCGGCGAGATCCGCCGCGTCCAGTCCCTGCTCGACCAGTCCGACCTCGGCCCCAACACCATCATCGCCCCGCTCTATGGCGACCTGTCGGCCGACGCGCAGGACCGCGCCATCTCCCCCACCCCGCCCGGCCAGCGCAAGATCGTGCTGGCGACCTCCATCGCCGAGACCAGCCTGACCATCGAGGGCATCCGCATCGTGGTGGACAGCGGGCTGATGCGGGTTCCGCGCTTCGACCCGCGCGGCGGCATGACCCGTCTGGCGACGGTGAAGGTCAGCCAGGCCTCTGCCGAGCAGCGCCGTGGCCGCGCCGGCCGTCTGGAGCCCGGCGTCTGTTACCGCCTGTGGCCGGAGGCGACGCACAAGGCGCTGGCCCCCTTCACCACGCCGGAGATCGAGGACGCCGACCTCGCCCCGCTGGCGCTGGAGCTTGCGGTGTGGGGAGTGTCCGACCCCGCCAGCCTGTCCTGGCTCGACCAGCCGCCGGCCGCGGCGATGGCCCAGGCGCGCGAGCTGCTGACCGGCCTCGGCGCGCTCGACCGCAAGGTCGATCAGAAAGACAACAAATCAGGTGCCATCACCCCGCACGGCCGCCGCATGGCCGGCTTCGGCGTGCATCCGCGTCTGGCCCACATGATGCTGGCCGGCAAGGCGATGGGCCAGGGCGCGCTCGCCTGTCTGGTCGCGGCCCTGCTGGGCGAGCGCGACATCGTGCGATCCCAACCGGGCTTCCGCGACGCCGACCTGCGCCTGCGCGTCGACCTGCTGCGCGGCGAGGAGCGCGGCGGCCACGGCGCGGCGCGCGGCCTCAGCGTCGATCGCGGCGGCGCCCAGCAGGCGGTGAAGCAGGCGCGGCAGTGGCGCCGCCAGCTTGGCGTGCGCGACGACGACGCGATGGACTCGAACGCCGTCGGCATTCTCGTGGCGCTCGCCTATCCCGACCGCATCGGCCAGCGCCGCCCCGGCGGCCAGCCCGGCGGGGTTGCGGCGCAGTATCGCCTGTCGGGCGGGCGCGGCGCCTATTTCCAGCAGGCCGAGCCGCTGTCGGCCGAGGAGTGGCTCGCCATCGCCGACCTCGACGGCGCCGCCCGCGAATCGCGCATCTTCCTGGCCGCCCCGGTGACGCTGGCCGATCTGGAGGAGAGCTTCGCTAACGACATCCGCAGCGAGACCATCGTCGCCTGGGACGCGCGCGAGCAGATGGTGCTGGCGCGGCGCCGCCGCATGCTGTTCGCCCTGATCCTGAAGGACGAGAAGCTGGCCAAGCCGCCGGCCGACGCCATGACCGCCGCGATGATCGAGGGCATCCGCACGCTCGGCCCAGCCTGCCTGCCCTGGACCGACGAGCTGCGCAAATGGCGCACCCGCGTGATGTTCCTGCGCATGAAGGAAGGCGACGTCTGGCCCGACCTGTCCGACCCGGCCCTGATGGACGGACTGGAGGAGTGGCTGGCCCCCTTCCTCGACGGCGTGTCGCGCCGCGCCCATCTGGAGCGCATCGACCTGTCGAGCGCCTTGCGCGCCCTGCTGCCCTGGGAGTTGCGGACCCGCCTGGACGCCGAGGCCCCGACCCATGTCGAGGTGCCGAGCGGCTCCCGCATCCCCATCGACTATGACGGCGAGGAGCCGGTTCTGGCGGTGCGCCTGCAGGAGATGTTCGGCCTTGCCGAGACCCCGCGCATCGCCGGCGGCCGGGTTCCGCTTCTGCTGCACCTGCTATCGCCCGCCCGCCGCCCGGTGCAGGTCACCCGCGACCTCGCGAGCTTCTGGGCCAACGCCTACAAGGCGGTGAAGGCGGATTTGAAGGGCCAGTATCCGAAACACTACTGGCCCGACAACCCGCTGGAAGCCGAGCCAACCGCCAGGGCGAAGCCGAGGGGGCGGTGAGATAAGGGCATATTTCTGATGTGCGAGGTTCTCGTTTCCTTGCGTGTTTTCAATAATCTGGCAATTTTCCTCGTCTCCAATATTGATAATGACAGCCGTCTCTCTCCTTGCTGATACGGAAGTGTGATGCGTGCCTCACGCGCCTGTTGGTAGAATTTCATGCTGAGCCAAGCACATTACCGTAGGAACGACCGAAAAGTTGATGCCGCCGAGCGAGTGATGTATACGCTTTCTACGTATAGCATATAGCAGCAGGACACATTATGACAATCGGTCGCATTGCAATCGTTGCTAGTGAATCTGATGTTGAGTTTGTCGAAAAGGTTAGAAACGGACTCACTATGCGGTCCTATGACAGCGAGTCCAATTTAGACATTTACACGGAGACAAAAAAAGAGAAAGTAGATTCACTTTTTTCAGACAAGTTCATTTGTACAATTATTGTCTTAAGTCAAGATTTATTCAATCAAATGCGTCATGACAAATATCTTAGAGATGCTGTTGTTGACGACCTTTACGATGACAATAAGCTTCGCGAAACTCTTCTGATTAAAAATGAAGATAACTTAGAAATTCCTGCAAATATCCGTAGATTTAGTATACTTCCAGTCGCTGGAGATGTCGATTTCTTGGTAGATGCCCTTCACAGGCGATTTAGCGGCTTGAAGTCTGCTTTCCCAGGGCATGGGAATTCTCTAGATGTTCACAAAATGCTTGAAATGTGCTATCCCGCATCTGATATTGTTTCAATTTCTGGCCGGCAAAGAGTTAAGCGTAAGTCTATCGGCTATGAGATATTTAAAATTAAAGAAAGACTCGATGTATTTGCGGATGATAAGTTTTTTGTTGTTTTAGAGATGAGCGCAACACTAGCAAATACCGCCGCTCATATTGCTGAGAATTTTCCCGATATTTTGTCTGAGAAAAATGTTGTCGTCCTTACCGACAGCAGGCGAAGCCCTATCGACAGCGAGCGGCACAGAAACAACGTTTCACGGATTTTTGGAAAGAAAGTATACTTCGTAACAGAATTCGTTAAGAATTATGTAATTAAGAGCATCTTATCCTCTGAGGCACCATCTGTTTTCCCGATTGAATTCTATGTTGATTCCAAGATCAACGGATTCAACATATCTGCACTCGAATTTCTTGATAATTGGTGGTCAGCTAACGACTCTCCCGTCTTGATGTTAGTTGGTGCGGGAGGCATTGGCAAAACCACACTTATTAGACAATTCATTTCCAAATCGTCCTCGGATCATCTTCATATGATTTATCTTGAGTCCGCTGAGGTTCTTTCGTATTTGCACTCTCATCTGTCAGAATACAGTAATATTAATGAACTTTATTCTCTTTATAGCGCAAATCAGAGAGCAATTAATGCACCTCAACTTGGGCGAGAAGCTTTCGAAATAGCAATCGCAACAGGAACTGTCGCGATTATAATCGATGGATTCGATGAGATTTTGACCAACCTTGCTAACATGGTAAATTTTGGCGAATTTATGGACTCAGTCCACAACCTGAATTACGGTAATACTAAGGTTCTAATCACCTGCCGTGATAATGTAGCAGACTTCAGCTATCCAAACGCTGTTTTCGCTGAACTTCTTCCATTCGACCGAAGGAGAGCTGAAGATTTCTTTAATTCAAGATTTCCTCACCAGCCCAAGCTTGTTAAAAAAGCGATTTCCATTGCGGACGAGTATTTTGCGGAAGGGTCTGATTTTAAATATATCCCCTTCGCTCTTGACATAATATGTACTATCTCTACCGATGATTCAGATGAAGAATTTAAGAATCAATTTTTCTCGGATATACTTAGGGAGGACATTAAGTTTGATGTAATCGTGTACAGCGTGTGCAACAGGGAAAGAGTAAAAAATAGATATTCACTAAACGTTGATTTACAAGTTCAGCTATTTTCTAAAATGGCATTGTCATATGGAGACAGCTGCCTTGATGCGCATTTTGAGAGTTTAGTCACAGATGTGACTGGAAATCAGGAAGTTATGAACCTTATTTCACGAGTAGTCCACAATAAGATGATTGCCCACCCTTTCCTGGTTAATCGTAGTGGGAAAATTAGTTTTCGTAATGATACCCTAGCAGAGCAATTTAGCGTTATTGGTTCCTATCTTAGCATAACTGACCAGCGGTCAAGAGACGATGATTTCATTCGCACGTTTTCAAGAAAGGCCAAGCTAGGAACATTTTACTTGCGCACTTTGTCATTTAGGTTCTCGTCATACAGCCTTGATCAAGCACACTATTATCTTTATGAAGTAGTTGACTTTCTCAGGAATTATAAAGGAAACCTTCATCAAAGTACGATCAGACAGGCTCTGAGTGGAATTGTTCATCTACTGATTCAAATGAACTTCGATAGAGGCGGCGCTGATGCTGACCTAAACACTCAGGCGGTAAAAAATGTTTTTCAGGATCCTGCTGACGATATAATCAAAGATTTCGTGCTGTGGGATATATCTTCATCACGTGTGCAGCAGAAAGTGCTATTCAACTTTAGAGGGTTGCATTTCCAAGAAGCAGAAATTGCGCGTTACGAATGGTTTTGGAACTGCCATTTTGATCGAAGGACTCTATTTGATGGAAGCCGACTGATAGATCTACAATCCCGTAGCAAAACAACTTCAGCGACCGCTAACAACTTTTCACAATCCTGTCAGACTGACGCGTCAGTACAGGAAATGGTTACCATCGGGGCTAAAAAGGCCGTTCTAGTTACGCAAAGCATTCATGAGGATATGGTTTGCTTTTTTAAGCTTTTCTTTGACAGGCAAATAATTACGCAAAGAAGTGAACACAATGTTCATGGATATTACAAAGGAGGAATCGATGTAAAATGGATTGTCAAATGCGCTCTGAAAACCGGCCTCTTAGTAAACAAGGGAACTGACAACTCCATCCCAAAAGGAGTTTTAAAGGTCCCTGCAAACGCTGCTAAAGAGGTATACGATTTTGTTTATCAGGGCGTTGCAAGCGCAAGAATAAAGAGCATAGTATCTGAACTAGTAAAGGAGCCGACATAATGTACGATCTTGCCTTGTCATTCGCTGGAGAAGATCGTGATATCGCAGAGAAAATTGCAGTGGAGGTCAGAAATAAAGGGTTTAACGTGTTTTATGATTTTTTTGAGCAGGAAGAACTCTGGGGAGAGGATCTAACCATAGCACTTCCAAAGAGGTATCGAAACGCTCGGTTTTGCGTTGTCCTTGCATCTGATATCTATCTGAAGAAGATGTGGACCAAGTTCGAGCGCCAAGTGATTGTCGAACATTTTCTTAAACTTGGCGCAAGCGGATATGTCCTACCGGTTTTTCTTGGAAATGCTGAGCAGGAGTTGCCTGGAATATCTAAACTGATCGGTTATCGTACATTACGTGACCTCAAAGAACTTCCAGACTTGATAGACGCCATTTGCAGGAAACTGGCGCTCGTCAAGTAAGGTGCATGATGTAATCGGTCGATTCGGGGGGGGCCAACTCCATGACCATGGCCCCCACCCATGCTAACCTCTACTCTCAATCACCCGCGGAGGGCACCGCATGGCCCGACAGTGGCGATCCGCCACCTCCGCACATTCCGCCGAAACCGCCCCTTGGCTCCGAGTGTCACCTTGCGCCCGAACTTCACGTGCCGGATGGAACAGTGAACAGTCCCCCGATATCTGTTCCACGCTGTTCCACCCACCCAACCCCGCCCCCAAAACGAAACGGCCCCCTTCCCTTGCGGGAAGAGGGCCGTCGTCATTTCAGCTATCCGAAGCGGCTCAGTCGCGCTTGACCGTGTCGCTGTTCAGCGCGGCCTGGGCGGCGGCGAGGCGGGCGATCGGCACGCGGTAGGGCGAGCAGGAGACATAGGTCAGCCCGACCTTCTCGCAGAAGGAGATCGAGGCCGGGTCGCCGCCATGCTCGCCGCAGATGCCCAGCTTGATGTCCGGACGGACCTTGCGGCCACGCTCGGTGGCGATCTCCACCAGTTCGCCGACGCCGGTGACGTCCAGCGACTGGAACGGGTCCTGCTCCAGGATGCCCTGGCGCTGGTACTCCGGCAGGAAGCTGCCGGCGTCGTCGCGCGACAGACCCAGCGTGGTCTGGGTCAGATCGTTGGTGCCGTAGCTGAAGAACTCGGCCGACTCGGCGATCTCGCCGGCCTTCAGGGCCGCGCGCGGGATCTCGATCATCGTGCCGGTCAGATACTCCACCGTCACGCCGGTCTCGGCCTTCACCTGCTCGGCGGCGCGGTCGATCACCGCCTTGAGGATGTCGAACTCCTTCTTCGTGATGATCAGCGGGATCATCACTTCGGGAATGACGGCCTCGCCGGTGGTCTTGGCGACCTCGGCGGCGGCGGCGAAGATGGCGCGGGCCTGCATCTCGTAGATCTCGGGGTACGAGATGCCCAGACGGCAGCCGCGATGGCCCAGCATCGGGTTCGCTTCATGCAGCTGGATGGTGCGGTGGCGAACCCGCAGCGGATCGGTGCCGGTGGCCTGGGCGACCTCCGCCATGTCCTCGTCGGTGTTGGGCAGGAACTCGTGCAGCGGCGGGTCGAGCAGGCGGATCGTCACCGGCAGGCCGGCCATGATCGTGAACAGCTCGACGAAGTCCTTCTTCTGGAAGGGCTCCAGCTTGGCGAGCGCCTTGCGGCGGCCGGCCTCGTCCTCCGCCAGGATCATCTCGCGGACGGCCAGGATGCGCTCCGGGTCGAAGAACATGTGCTCGGTGCGCGACAGGCCGATGCCCTCGGCGCCGAACTTCCGCGCGGTGCGGGCGTCCAGCGGGGTTTCGGCGTTGGCGCGGACCTTCATCCGGCGGATGCCGTCGGCCCAGCCCATCAGGGTGGCGAAGTCGCCCGACAGTTCCGGCTGGATCGTCGGCACCTCGCCCAGCATCACCTCGCCGGTGGAGCCGTCGATGGTCAGGATGTCGCCTTCCTTCACGGTGACACCGCGGACGGCCATCTGCTTGGTCTTGTAGTCGATGCGCAGGTCGCCGGCGCCCGACACGCAGGCACGGCCCATGCCGCGGGCAACCACCGCCGCGTGGCTGGTCATGCCGCCACGGCTGGTCAGGATGCCGCGGGCGGCGTGCATGCCGTGGATGTCCTCGGGCGAGGTCTCGATGCGGCAGAGGATCACCGACTCGCCCTTGCCGGCCATCTGCTCGGCCTCGTCGGCGGTGAACACCACCTTGCCGGATGCGGCGCCGGGGGAGGCCGGCAGGCCCTTGGCGATCACCTTGCGGTCGGCCTTGGGGTCCAGCGTCGGGTGCAGCAGCTGGTCGAGCGAGGCCGGATCGATGCGGCGGACCGCCTCGTTCTGGTCGATGACGCCTTCGTTCGCCAGATCCACCGCGATCTTCAGCGCCGCCGGGGCGGTACGCTTGCCGTTGCGGGTCTGCAGCATGAACAGCTTGTTCTGCTGGACCGTGAACTCGATGTCCTGCATGTCGCGGTAGTGCTTTTCCAGCTTGAGGCGGACCTCGTTCAGCTGGTTGAACACCTCCGGCATCACCTCCTCCATGGCGGGGAGGTCGGACTTGTTGGCGATCTTGCCGGCGATGGTCAGGTGCTGCGGCGTGCGGATGCCGGCGACGACGTCCTCACCCTGCGCATTGACCAGATACTCGCCGTAGAAGGCGTTCTCGCCAGTCGACGGGTTGCGGGTGAAGGCCACGCCGGTGGCGCAGTCGTTGCCCATGTTGCCGAAGACCATGCACTGCACGTTGACCGCGGTGCCCCAATCGGCCGGGATGTCGTGCAGCTTGCGGTAGGTGATGGCGCGGGCGTTCATCCAGGAGCCGAAGACGGCGCCGATGGCGCCCCACAGCTGCTCCTGCACATCCTGCGGGAAGGGCCGGCCCAGCTCGCGCTCGACCGCCTTCTTGTAGTCCTCGATCACCGCCTGCCAATCCTCGGCCGACAGGTCGGTGTCGAGGTTGTAGGACTTGTCGCGCTTGTGGTTGTCGAGGATGTCCTCGAAATGGTGATGCTCAACGTCGAGCACGACGTTGGAATACATCTGGATGAAGCGGCGATAGCTGTCGTAGGCGAAGCGGCCGTCGCCCGACCGCTTGGCGAGACCGGCGGCGGTCGCGTCGTTCAGGCCCAGGTTCAGGACGGTGTCCATCATGCCGGGCATCGACGCGCGGGCGCCGGAACGGACCGACACCAGCAGAGGGTTGGCCGGGTCGCCGAACTTGGCGTCCATCGCCGTTTCCAGCCGCTCGACCGCGGCCTTGACCTGCGTCGTCAGCTCCGGCGGATAGGAGCGGCCGTTGGCGTAGAAATAGGTGCACAGCTCGGTGGTGATCGTGAAGCCCGGCGGAACGGGCAGGCCAAGATTGGCCATCTCGGCCAGATTGGCGCCCTTGCCGCCCAGCAGGTTCTTCATATCGGCCCGTCCTTCGGTGGCACCGGCCCCGAAGCTGTAGACCCACTTGGATTCACCCTGGCTCGCCATCGCGGAATTCCTCTCGCCCCATGGTCGTCCGGCGTGCGGGTGCTCCCCTTGTGCTCCACGGGCGGTCCGCCGGGCGGGTCTGATCCGCTCAGCGGGACACCGTGGTCAGTTTGCTTGACCGCACATGCCGCTGAGTGGACCTTCTATCGCCCCAAACGTTGGGACACAAGACAGTCGCGTGGTCTAGAACGGGATGACCTGCGCTTCGCCGGCAAAGGAGCGTTGCGACTATATCGTATTGGACGGATCCCCTTTACTCCGGCGGATCCGCATAAGCACCGATTCGAATGGTGAATTGCGGCCGAAGTACCCCGCAAATCCAAAGAAAAACGGGATCATTTCCGCCGCAAATGTTTCAGATGCTGAAGCAGGCGTCGGCCGGACACTCCACCCAGTGCTTGCCCTCCCCGGCCAACCAGTCCGCCAGCGCCGCAGCCGGCATCGGCCGGGCGAAGCGGTATCCCTGGCCGATGGCGCAGCCTTCCGCCTCCAGCATGCGGTGCTGGGCCTCGCGCTCCACCCCTTCGGCCACGACGGTCAGGCCCAGCGCCTCGCCGATCTGGATGATGGCGCGCACCAGCGGCCGGTTGGCGGCGTCGATGTCCAGCTCCTTGACGAAGCTGCGGTCGATCTTCAGCTCGCCGACGGGGAAGCGCTTCAGGTAGCTCAAGGAGGAATAGCCAGTGCCGAAATCATCGATCGACAGGGTGACGCCCAGCGCATGCAGGGCATCCAGCGCGTCATGGGCCCCGACCTCCTCCGTCATCATCAGCCGTTCGGTGATCTCAAGCGTCAGGTCGCCCGCCGGGATGCCGTTGGCGGCGAGCACGGTGCGGACCTGGTCCGGCAGGTCGCCGCGGGCGAAGCGGACGGCCGAGACATTGACCGCCAGCCCCGGCACCGGCACCCCGGCTGCGCGCCAGCGGCCGAGCTGGGCGACCGAGGTCTCCAGCACCCAGCTGTCCAGCCGGTCGATCAGCCCGCATTCCTCGGCCAGCGGCACGAACTCCATCGGCGAAACCGCTCCCCAGCGCGGGTGGGTCCAGCGGATCAGCGCCTCCACCCGGTGCAGACAATGCGGCTTCAGCCGGACCTGTGGCTGGTAATGCAGTTCGAACGGCGCCTCGCCCCCCGCATCTGCCCGTGGGCCATTCTCCTGCCGGTCCAACGCCTCGCGCAGCGCGGCCTCCATCTCCAGCCGGCGCACCGCCTGTTCGTTCATGTCGCGGCGGAAGAAATGGCAGCGGTTGCGGCCGGCCTGCTTGGCCCGGTACATCGCCGCGTCGGCCTGGCGCAGCAGCGTGTCGAAATCCATGCCGTCGTCGGGATGCACGGCGATGCCGATGCTGGCGGTCGGGGTCAGCGTCAGGTCGGCCACCGTCAGCGGCACCGACAGACTGGCGAGCACCCGCTCCGCCAGCAGCGCGGCATGGGCGGCGTCGCAGCCCGGCAGCAATGCCACGAACTCGTCCCCGCCCAGCCGGGCCAGCGTGTCGCCTTCGATGAACAGGCGCCGCAGCCGGTTCGCCACCTCCACCAGCAGCTGGTCGCCGACCGCATGGCCCAGCGAATCGTTGATGGTCTTGAAGCGGTCGACGTCCAGGAACATCAGCGTCACCGGCTGGCGCGTGCGTCCGGCCAGCGCCAGTGCCGCGGTGGCACGGTCGGCCAGAAGCTGGCGGTTGGGCAGCCCGGTCAGCGTGTCGAAATAGGCCAGCCGGTTGATCTCCGCCCGCGCCCGGTCATGCTCGATGGCCAGCGCGCACAAATGCACGCAGGCCTCCACCAGCCGCCGGTGGAAGGGGGCGGCGGGACGCGGCTCGCGGTAATAGAGCGCGAAGCTGCCCAGCATCCGGGCATTGCGCCCCTTGATCGGGTTGGACCAGCAGGCGGCCAGCCCATGCGACAGCGGGACGTCGCGGTAAGCCGCCCAACGCGGATCGCCGGCGATGTCGGTGGACATCACCGCCTCGCCCCGGCTCATCGCGCTGCCGCAGCAGCCGACATCCGGCCCGATGGCCAGCCCGTCGATGGCAGCGGCATAGGCGCCGGGCAGCGACGGGGCGGCGGCCACCCGCATGCGGTTCTCGTCGTCGCGCAGCATCACCGAACAGGTGACCTCCGGCGCGCAGGCCTCCACCTGCCGGCACAGGAAATCCAGAACCTGCTTCAGCGACCGGCCGGCGGCCACCAGTTCCAGCACGTCCTGCTGCAGGCGGGCCACCGCTTCCGCCCGCTCGCGCTCGTCGAAACAGCGCATCTCGCACAAAAGCAGGGCGTCCGCACCGTCGGCCAGATGCTGCCAGTGCAGATCGACCGGAACCGGGTCGCGGCGCGGTACGCAGAGCGTGCCGTTGCCGGGCGGCTGATGCTCGCCCTGCGCCCAGTCCCACACCGTCCGCCAATCGCGTCCGCCGATGTCGAGCAGGGCAGGCAGCGACCGGCCGATCATGCCGTCGAGCGGACAGCCGGCAAGGCGGGCGAAAGCCGGATTGGCGCCGACGATGGTTCCGTCGGGCGCGGTCCAAACCAGCGCGGCGCTCCATTGCGCAGCGGTCACCCGCAAAAGGCGATCGGACGGCAGACGGTCGTCCAGCGCGGCCCCGGCCGAATCCATGACCCCTGATCCCCCCGGACATCCTTCGGGGAACGCCGCGCCGGCGCTCCCGGGAGAATCAGCTAACATGAACACACGCTGCGCGGTCAAGCGCTCGTCGCATTCGGACCCTGCTGGTACAACCACCCGAGACCGGTTCCAAACAGCGGACCTCGGATCCCTTGGTGCGCAAGCAAAAGGGAGGAAGCGGTCTCCCGCTCCCTCCCTCTTCTTTCGTCACCCCAAAGCGCCCGGACCGGACACCCTGCGGGGAAGGCTCAGCTGCAGCCCGTGGTCGACCCGCAGCTGTCGCACTTCAGGCAGGTGCCGTTGCGGACCAGGGTCATGTTGCCGCACTCGCCGCAGGGATCACCCTCGTAACCGCGGGCGCGGGCCTCGCGGATGCGGTCGAAGCGCTGCTCGCTGGTGCTGCCGCCATAGGCCGTGCCGGTGGCCGCGGTCGAGGCGACATGGCCCTGGGCGGTGGCGGCGGCGACCGCCGGGCTGGCCGACATGGCGGCCTGGACCGACGCCTGGGTGCCGGCCGACGCGGTGGCGCTGACGGCAGCCGTGTCGGTGCCGGTGGCGGCGAAGGCCGCCGCGGCGCTGGCTCGCTGGGTCTGCCCGCCATGCAGGACGCGCAGGTTGTTGCGGACATAGCCGGTCGACGCGATGCGGCGGACGATGTCGGACGGCTGCACCTGGGTGTCCGGCAGGTCGCCCTGCTTGTCGCCGCTGCCCACCGTGAAGGGCACCAGATCCTCCGGCGTGGCGTGCGCCAGATCGGTGCGGTTCAGGTAGGAGATGGCGATCTCGCGGAAGATGTAGTCGATGACCGAGGTCGCCATCTTGATGGTGTCGTTGCCGGTCACCATGCCCGACGGCTCGAAGCGCGTGAAGGTGAAGGCCTCCACGAACTCCTCCAGCGGCACACCGTATTGCAGGCCGATCGACACCGCGATGGCGAAGTTGTTCATCAGCGACCGGAAGGCGGCGCCTTCCTTGTGCATGTCGATGAAGATCTCGCCCAGGCGACCGTCCTCATACTCGCCGGTGCGCAGGTACACCTTGTGGCCGCCGACATTGGCCTTCTGGGTGTAGCCCTTGCGGCGGTGCGGCAGACGCTCGCGCGAGCTGCTCTTCCGCTCCACCACCCGCTCGATCACCTTCTCGACGATGCGCTCGGTGACCATCTGGGCGCGGACCGCGGCCGGCGCCTCGATCATCGCCTCGACCGCCTCGCCATCCTCCTCGTCGTCGAGCAGGGCGGCCTGCAGCGGCTGGCTCAGCTTGGAGCCGTCGCGATACAGCGCGTTGGCCTTCAGGCCCAGGCGCCAGGACATCAGGTAGGCGTCCTTGCACTCGTCGACCGTCGCCGTGTTCGGCATGTTGATGGTCTTGGAGATGGCGCCGGAGATGAAGGGCTGCGCCGCCGCCATCATCGTGATGTGCGATTCCCAGGACAGGAAGCGCTTGCCGATGCGGCCGCAGGGGTTGGCGCAGTCGAACACCGACAGGTGCTCTTCCTTGAGGAAGGGCGCGCCTTCCAGCGTCATGGCGCCGCAGCAGAAGGTGTTGGCCTGCTCGATCTGCGCCTTGGTGAAGCCGATGTGGCTCAGCAGGTCGAAGCCCGGGGCGTCCAGCGTCTCGACCGGAATGCCCAGAGTCTGGGTGCAGAAATCGGCGCCGATGGTCCAGCGGTTGAAGACGAACTTGATGTCGAAGGCGGTGGCGAGGTTGCCCTCCAGCCGCTCCAGCAGCTCGTCGGTGAAGCCCTTGGCCTTCAGCGACTCGTGGTTCACGCCCGGCGCGGTCTTCAGCGTGCCGTGGCCGACCGCATAGAGCGCGATCTCCTCGATCTGGTCCGGGGTGTAGCCGAGCGTCTTCAGCGCCTCCGGCACCAGTCGGTTGACGATCTTGAAATAGCCGCCGCCGGCCAGCTTCTTGAACTTCACCAGGGCGAAGTCGGGCTCGATGCCGGTGGTGTCGCAGTCCATCACCAGGCCGATGGTGCCGGTCGGGGCGACCACGGTGGCCTGGGCGTTGCGGTAGCCGTGGGCCTCGCCCAGTTCCAGCGCCTCATCCCACACCCGGACGGCGGCGAGCGCCAGTTCCTGGTCCGGACAGAGGTCGGCGACGAAGGGCACCGGCTCGACCGCCAGACCCTCATAGCCGTTCATCTCGCCGTTGGCGGCGCGCCGATGGTTGCGGATGACCCGCAGCATGTGGTCCCGGTTGGCCTCGAAGCCGGGGAAAGTACCCAGCTCCTGCGCCATCTCGGCCGAGGTGGCATAGGCGACGCCGGTCATGACGGCGGAGATGCCGGCGCAATAGGCGCGGCCCTCGTCCGAGTCGTAGGACAGGCCGGACGCCATCAGCAGGCCGCCGAGGTTGGCGAAGCCCAGGCCCAGCGTGCGGAACTCGTAGGAGAGCTGGGCGATTTCCTTCGACGGGAACTGCGCCATCAGCACGGAGATTTCCAGCACGATGGTCCACAGCCGGCAGGCATGCTCGAACGCCTCGACGTCGAAGGAACCGTCCTTCAGACGGAACGACATCAGGTTCAGCGACGCCAGGTTGCAGGCGGTGTCGTCGAGGAACATGTACTCCGAGCACGGGTTCGAGGCGTTGATGCGCCCCGAAGCCGGGCAGGTGTGCCACTCGTTGATGGTGCTGTCGAACTGCACGCCCGGATCGGCGCAGGCCCAGGCGGCGTAGCCGACCTTGTCCCACAGGTCGCGGGCACGGACGGTCTTCACCACCTTGCCGTTGGTGCGGCCGATCAGGTTCCAATCGGCATCGTCCAGCACCGCCTGCACGAACTCGTTGGAGATGCGCACGGAGTTGTTGGAGTTCTGGCCGGAGACCGTCAGGTAGGCTTCGGAATCCCAGTCGGTGTTGTAGGTCTTGAACTCGATGGAGGTGAAGCCCTGGCCGGCGAACTGGATCACGCGCTGGATGTAGTTCTCCGACACCTGATCCTTGCGGGCGGCGAGGATCGCCTTCTTGAGCTCCTTGTTCTCCTTCGGGTCCAGGCCCGACTGGGCGGCGGCCATCACCGTCGTCAGGTGCTTCTGGCAGATCTTGGAGCCGGTCACGAGCGCCGCGACCTTCTGCTCCTCGTTCACCTTCCAGTCGATGTAGCCTTCGATGTCCGGGTGGTCCATGTCCACCGTGACCATCTTGGCCGCACGCCGCGTGGTGCCGCCCGACTTGATGGCGCCCGCCGCGCGGTCGCCGATCTTCAGGAAGCTCATCAGGCCCGACGACTTGCCGCCGCCGGCCAGCTTCTCGCCCTCGCCGCGCAGGCGGGAGAAGTTGGAGCCGGTGCCGGAGCCATACTTGAACAGGCGGGCCTCACGCACCCACAGGTCCATGATGCCGCCCTCGTTCACCAGGTCGTCGGCGACGGACTGGATGAAGCAGGCGTGCGGCTGCGGATGCTCGTAGGCCGAGGCGGAGGAGGTCAGCAGGCCGGTCTTGAAATCGACGTAGAAGTGGCCCTGGCTCGGGCCGTCGATGCCGTAGGCCCAGTGCAGGCCGGTGTTGAACCACTGCGGGCTGTTCGGGGCCGCCATCTGGGCGGCCAGCATGAAGCGCATCTCGTCGAAGAAGGTGCGGGCGTCGGCTTCGGTGTCGAAATAGCCGCCCTTCCAGCCCCAATAGGTCCAGGTGCCGGCCAGACGGTCGAAGACCTGCTTGGCCGAATGCTCACCGACGAAACGCTTCTCCTTCGGCAGGGCGGCCAGCTTCTCCTGGTCGGCTTCCTTGCGCCACAGCCAGGACGGAACGGTGTTCTCCTCCACGGCGCGGAGCGCGGCGGGAACGCCGGCCTTGCGGAAATACTTCTGGGCCAGGATGTCGCTGGCGACCTGCGAGAAGTTGTCCGGCACCTCGATACCGGTCTGCTGGAAGACGATCGTTCCATCCGGGTTGCGGATCTCGCTGGTCGCCTGGCGGAAGCCGAGGCTGGCGTAGGCGTCCTGACCTTCGTGCGTGAAACGACGCTCGATCCGCATGATGAGACTGTCCCCTGCTTGGAGCCCGCCGCGGCGGACTCGAATGGAAATGTGGTGCGACCCGTCCTGATCGGAGCGGCCGGCGGTCCTGTCCGCCGTCCGGCCCGGCAATGCAGATGGCGCCGTACAAACAGGGGGCCGATGCCCGACTGTCCGCCGTCGCCGCTGTGTTGCCGGGACCGGGGCCGCCGCTCGGGGCCGGCCGGGTCACGTGGGCGGCATCCTATCCAGCGCGACCGGGGCAAGCAAGCCCCACTCTGCTAGATATTGTGGTTGACATCACCGAACCCCTCAAAACCTTGATCTCGTGGTGTTCAACCCGTGACCGGGGATCCTGTTCCCGCCTGCCAAGAAATTTTTTAAGGCGGTGGTGGTGGGCCGCATCGCGACCGCGAGGCACAAACTGTAGGCACTCGAATCACCGTCCATGCTGGACCGAACGGCGCCACCCCCTGATTAGAGCGCAAAACACAGCCGTTCGCCAGTGCTTCGTTGCTGCGGAAATCAACATATTGTTGCCTGTGGCCCATTGCACCCACCACCGATTCGCTGTGTCGCGACTCGAGGCAAACCGGCGGAATCCCTGGGGCGACTCGAAAAGCCGGCCATTCCCGACGCCGAGTCGCCGCTATCGGTCCGGAACCAAGACACGGAAGAGGGGCAGAGGCAGCCACCCCGCAACTATTTCCTGCACGCCCGGTTGAAGGCCGTGGAGCCAAGGTGACTCCATCGTGGGTTGGGGGAGGAGAGGCACCCATGCGGAAGATCACGCACAAGATGTGGTTGGGGCGGACCACGCTGACGCTATCTGCGCTGACACTGCTGGCCGGGATGGCGGCTCCGCCGCAGGCCGCCGCACAGACCATGATCATCAACGGCTCGACTCCGGTCGTCGGCGCCGCGGTGGAGCGCAAGACCGGTCCCAGCGTCGACCAGTTGATGAACCGCAACGTCGTCGGCGCGGACGGGTCGAAGATCGGCACCGTCACCGACGTGATCCTCGACGACAAGGGCGAGGCCCAATACATCGTCATCCATTCCGGCGGCATCCTGGGCTTCGGCGGCAAGGACATCGCGGCCGACCTGACCCTGGCCGACATCCGTACCGGGACCGAGGCGATCCAACTGCGCGACGTGACCGCCGCCAGCGTCCGCGACATGCCCGAATTCCGCTACGACGACAGCATCACGTCCCTGACCCGCAGCCCGGAACCGCGGCGGTAGCAACCGGACCGACCAACGAAAAAGGCCGCGCCCCAAGCGGGACGCGGCCTTTCTCTTACCCTTCCGGGAGATCGCTAAGCCCCCTCCCCTCCTCTCGGCGGACCGAAGGTCCGTCCGATGCCGAAGGGGAGAACGGCGTCAGGCGATCACTCGTCGTTCTGCTGCTTGCGCTTCAGAGCGGCGCCCAGGATGTCGCCCAGCGAGGCGCCCGAGTCGGACGAACCGAACTCGGCCATCGCCTGCTTCTCTTCCTCCATCTCGCGGGCCTTGATGGACAGCGAGATGCGGCGGGAAGCGCGGTCGATCTGGGTGACCTTGGCGTCGACCTTCTCGCCGACGGCGAAACGGTCCGGGCGCTGTTCGGAACGCTCGCGGGACAGGTCCGACTTGCGGATGAAGCCGGTGTAGCCCTCGCCGACGGCCACTTCGATGCCGCCGTCCGTCACCTGCGTCACGGTGCAGGTCACGACCTCGTTCTTCTTCAGACCGGCAGTGGCGGCTTCGAACGGGTCGTTCGCCAGCTGCTTGATGCCCAGGCTGATGCGCTCCTTCTCGACGTCGACGTCGAGAACCTTGACCTTGACGCGGTCGCCCTTCTTGTACTCGGCGATCGCCTCTTCACCCGACTTGTTCCAGTCGAGATCGGACATGTGGACCATGCCGTCGATGTCGCCCGGCAGGCCGACGAACAGACCGAACTCGGTGATGTTCTTGACTTCGCCTTCCAGCTCGGTGCCCGGACCGAACTTGTCGGTGAAGGTCTCCCACGGGTTGTCCAGGCACTGCTTCAGGCCGAGGCTGATGCGGCGCTTCTGCGGATCGACGTCCAGGACCATGACCTCGACTTCCTGCGAAGTCGACACGATCTTGCCCGGATGGACGTTCTTCTTGGTCCAGGACATTTCCGAGACGTGGACCAGGCCCTCGATCCCCGGCTCCAGCTCCACGAAGGCGCCGTAGTCGGTGATGTTGGTGACGCGGCCCTTGAACTTGGCGCTGACCGGGTACTTGGCTTCGACGCCTTCCCACGGATCGGCTTCCAGCTGCTTCATGCCGAGGCTGATGCGCTGGGTCTCCGGGTTGAAGCGGATGACCTGGACCGTGACGGTCTGGCCGATCTGCAGGGCTTCCGACGGATGGTTGATGCGGCGCCACGCGATGTCGGTGACGTGCAGCAGGCCATCGACGCCGCCCAGGTCAACGAACGCACCGTAGTCGGTGATGTTCTTGACGACGCCCTGGAGGATCTGGCCTTCCTTGAGGTTGGCCACCAGCTCCGAACGGGCCTCGGCGCGGCTCTCTTCGAGCACGGCGCGACGCGACACGACGATGTTGCCGCGCGAGCGGTCCATCTTCAGGATCTGGAACGGCTGCGGGGTGCCCAGCAGCGGGGAGATGTCGCGGACCGGACGGATGTCGACCTGGCTGCCCGGCAGGAAGGCCACGGCGCCCGACAGGTCGACCGTGAAGCCGCCCTTGACGCGGCCGAAGATGACGCCGGTGACGCGGGTCTGGTCGTTGAACGACTTCTCCAGCAGGGCCCAGGCCTCTTCGCGCTTCGCCTTCTCACGGCTCAGCATCGCTTCGCCGTTCTTGTCTTCCATCCGCTCGAGGTAGACCTCGACGGTGTCGCCCGCCTTCAGCTCGGGCGGCTGGCCGGCAACGGCGAATTCCTTCAGCGCGACGCGGCCTTCCGACTTCAGACCGACGTCGATGGTGACCATGTCGTTCTCGACGGCGACGACGCGTCCCTTGACGACCGTACCTTCGAGCGACTCGGCCGCGCCCAGCGACTCTTCCAACAGAGACGCGAAGCTTTCCTTTTCGACCGTGCGGGCCAGTGACTGTGCCATTGAAACTCCTAAAGGTGGCGCGAAAGCAGCCCCGTTCCGGTCCCTCCCGCGGCAAAACGGGTGGGACCTCGACCGAACCGCCGCGCCGGGCACCACGCCCGGCGACTTGGTTGATGGTTTTCCGTGGAGGGCGTCCGACCCGCCCGCGCCGCTTCCGACCGCCGGAACCGCGGCGTCACGCCGCTGGCTTCAGACCGGTCTTCGAGCCGATGTGAGCGACCGCCATCGAGAACACCTGATCGGCATCGAGAGCGGAGGTATCAAGCACAAAAGCGTCGACAGCCGGACGGAGCGGGGCTACCGCTCTCTGGCTGTCACGCGCATCACGAGCCTTCATGTCCTCCAGGACATCGGAGGATATAGCCGGAATCCCCCGTCTCTGCAACTCCTTGAGTCGCCGTTCGGCCCGGACCTCCACCGAAGCGGTAACGAACAGTTTGGCCTGGGCATCGGGGCAGACCACCGTTCCGATGTCGCGCCCGTCCAGGACCGCTCCCGGCGCGCCGCCCGGCGGATGGGCCGCGAAGCGCCGCTGGAAGTCGAGAAGCGCCGCCCGCACCTCCGGCACCGCCGCCACCTTGCTGGCCGCCTGCGCCGCCTCGTCGGTGCGCAGCGCCACCTCCTGCAGGATGGGGTGCTCCGGGTGCAGTTCATAGGCCGCCCGCGCCGCCGCGGCATTGTCGGCCGGATCGCCGCCGGCCCTGAGGACCGACACGCCGACCGCGCGGTACAGCACGCCGGTGTCGAGATGGGCGAAGCCGAAGGCGTCGGCGATGCGCTGCGACAGGGTGCCCTTGCCGCTGGCGGCCGGACCGTCGATGGCGACGACGACCGCCTTGGCCGGGGTCTCCTGGTTGGATAGCGGCTGCGTCATCGCCTCACGCCTCGCCGATCTTCGCGCCGAGCCCGTTCATCAGACCGACGAAGCCGGGGAAGCTGGTGTCGATGAAGGCGCCGTCGTCGACCGAAATCGGCTGTTCCGACGCCATGCCCAGCACCAGGAAGCTCATGGCGATGCGGTGGTCCATGGCGGTGGCGACGGTGGCGCCGCCCTTCGGCCCCTTGCCCGTTCCACCGGTGCCATGAACGGTCAGGCTGTCGTCGGCGCCGACCTGCACCGACACGCCGCAGCGGGTCAGGCCTTCCGCCACCATGGCGAGGCGGTCGCTCTCCTTCACCCGCAGCTCCTTCAGGCCCAGCATCACCGTGGTGCCCTCGGCACAGGCGGCGGCGGCGGCCAGGATCGGATATTCGTCGATCATGCTCGGCGCGCGGTCGGCCGGCACCACCACGCCCTTCAGGGCGCTGTGCTTCACCCGCAGGTCGGCCACCGGCTCGCCCGCCTGGTCGCGGCGGTTCTCGAAGGCGATATCGGCGCCCATCTCCACCAGCGTGTCATAGAGGCCGGTGCGGCGCGGGTTCATGCCGACGTCGTTCAGCAGCAGCTCCGAGCCCGGCCGCAGCAGGGCGGCGACCGCCGGGAAGGCGGCGCTGCTGGGATCGGCCGGCACATGGATGGTCCGGCCGCTCAGTTCCGGCTGACCGATGACGGTGACGGCGAGGGAACCGTCCTCCAGCCGCTCGGTCGTCACGGTGGCGCCGAAATGGCGCAGCATCAGTTCGGTGTGGTCACGCGTCGGCTCCGCCTCGATCACCGTAGTGGCGCCGGCGGTGTTGAGCCCGGCCAGCAGGATCGCCGACTTCACCTGGGCCGACGCCACAGGCAGGCGGTAGGTGATCGGAACCAGATCGCCGCTGCCGATCACGGTCAGCGGCAGCCGGCCGCCGGACCGCCCGACGAAGCGGGCGCCCATCTCCTCCAGCGGCTTGGTGACGCGGGCCATCGGCCGCTTGTTCAGCGAGGCGTCGCCGGTGAAGACGCAGGTGATCGGATGGCCGGCAACCAGCCCCATCAGCAGGCGGGCGGCGGTGCCGCTGTTGCCCATGTCCAGCACCTGGGCCGGCTCCTGCAGCGCGCCCAGCCCGACGCCGCGCACGCGCCAGACGCCGGCCCCCTGGCCGTTGTCTTCCCGCTCCGCCTGGGCGCCCAGCAGGCGCATGGCGGCGGCGGTGTGCAGGACGTCCTCCCCTTCCAGCAGGCCGTGGATCACCGTCTCGCCCACGGCGATGGCGCCCAGCATCAGCGACCGGTGCGAGATCGACTTGTCGCCGGGCACGCGGATGCTGCCCTGGATCGCGCCGGTGGCGGCGGAGCGCAGCGGCTTCGCCTGCGTGACGGGGGTCTGCGTGACGGGGGCCTGCGTCATGGGACGGGTCCTTCGGATCGGAAAGCGGTTGTGGCCGCGTTCCTATCACAGCCCCCGTCGTGATGCGAGAGGGCCGGACTCCATCCGCCTCCCCTCCAGATGCCGGCCGGGCAGAAACGAAAAGAGGCCGCCCGAAGGCGGCCGCGAGTTCAAGGAGGAAACCAAATGGAGGAGTTGCACGGTGTGCAGGTCCGTTCTAGCCAGTTATGGTTAACGTCCTGTAAAGGCAACCCCTGTCCGGCCGGGATACCTCTTTCCCGCGACGCCTGCGCACCGGCGGCATCCGGCTGCGCCGCCCTTCCGGCATCTTTTTTTTGACAAGCGCCTCTGGCCGTGGCAAAGGGCGCCTCTTGAGAACCCCCCTGATTTTTGTGACGGAGGACACTGGCGTGGCCAAACCCGAATGGGGCGTCAAGCGCATCTGCCCGAGCTGTGGCGCTCGCTATTACGACATGCGCAAGGACCCGCCGGTCTGCCCGAGCTGCGGTGCGCAATTTGATCCCGAAGCCCTGCTGAAGTCCCGCAAGGCCCGCCCGGCCCCGGCCGACGACACCAAGAAGGTGGCGGTGGTGGCCGAGGACGAGGAGGAGGCCGAGACCGAGGCCGAGACTCCGGAACTCGAGGATGTCGAGGACGACATGTCCGTCGAGGACATCGAGGAGACCGATGAAACTGCCGACGATGAGGACGATGTCCTGATCGAGGACACGTCGGAGCTGGGCGAGGACGACATGGACGAAGTCGTCGACGTCGAGGGCGAGGACGAGGAGGAGCGCTGACCGGCGCCCTTCCCGGTGGGATGGGAGCGTCGTTGGAAGAGGCGGGGATGCCGGTGAAAAAAAGCGCGAAACGGTCGATTTTCCGCTTGCATCACTCCGCCGCCTGACTATTATCCCGCTCCACCAAGGCCGGACGGAAACGACCGGCCCCCAGAGTTAAGGGGCCATAGCTCAGCTGGGAGAGCGCTACAATGGCATTGTAGAGGTCAGGAGTTCGATCCTCCTTGGCTCCACCAACACACTGAAGGCTCGGCAGGCGACTGCCGGGCCTTTTGTCTTTCCCGCGCGGCTTGATGTCGGAACAGGTCTTTGTTCCCGCATGATAGGCAGCGGAATGGACGCCACACCAAATAAATAGATTTTTATCGAAATTAACTCCACCATGGGATGAGTTGAATTTTGGAATGCAGGCATTCGCATGCTGCACGCAAAACTACATGGAAAGCTCCGCTACGATGCGGAAGGAAACGCAAAGCTTCTGGAAGACAGTCTAACGTCGACGGTCTTCGAACGGCTCGCCTATCTTCCGGACGATCGACTCATCGCGATCCTCTTCGATCCTTCGCTCTGGCCCCTGCACCCTCCGCTCATACTCCCGGTGTCGGTCGAGTCCGTCACCTTCTGGCCGCTCTGGGCGTGGCCCAAGACCACTACTCCCACCGTCACCCGCAGATCGACCGAACCCGACCTCGTCATCGAGTTCGACGATCGGATCCTGATTGTCGAAGCCAAGCGGCACGACGAGACGCCGACCCAGTTCGGCAACCAACTTGCCGATGAATGGTGGACGGCCCGCCACAAGTTCGCCGATGGACGGCCCGTATCCGTCCTGGCCGTGTCGGGACTGCGCGATCCGAAGCGTGAGTTGGAAATATTGAAGCGTGACGCGCTGAACCGGCTGGCCGCTCTTTCCCGCGGTGAGTTCGACGACCGGCCGGAGACTTTTGATCTTGGATACGTGTCATGGCGGGACCTGTATCTCCTGACCCGGAAGGCGCTGTCACATGACCGGCCAGAACAGAACCGGCTGCTGGAGGACATTGGCAGCGGGCTTATCAGACACGGCGTAAGGCTGACGGAGCCCTGCTGGCTCGACGGAATGCAGAAAATGGATTGGTCGACTTTGAAGAGCCCGTTTGCCACCGACCATTTCCGCCGGTCGGACCTTCCTTTTCTCGGCCTCCAAGGCGGAATGCGCACCTGCCCCAATTTCTTTCGAGAGGGAATATTTCATGACTGATTCTGACCGCAACGACCTGACGGCGGCGCTTGCAGACGTCCGCCGGGCATACCGGCTGCTCTGGGGATACCAAAAGCGGATCCTGCACATCGTAGCGGAAATCCGCGAACAGCTCGGCTTCATACCAAGCTCGATCGAGTATCAGTTCGATCCACCGGACCAGAAGATTGAGGATCCGAGTCGGTGGATGTGGGATGCTCTGCCATTCAGCATGATCGGCTTCGAGGCAGAGCAGGGAGAGGGTCGCGCACAGTGCGGCAGCCGCATGCTCTACATCGATGTGGTGTCGGACACCGGCCTCGCGCAGGAAAAGAACCGGAGCGGCAACAAGTGGGAGCCCAAACCAGACCGCTTCCAGCCGCCGGAGGACTGCCGCAGTGAATTACGCCTGTACATCCTGCAAAACAGCAGGGAACGGGATGAGAATTTCGCCTGGCACCGGGACGTGGTCGTCGAGGTTGGGCATTGGAAGGCGGAGGGCGCCGCATACAGGGACGCGAGCACCGGCGTCCTGATCTATGGGGAAACGATCGATCTGATTGAGTTGGGCAACCGGGCGGCACTCGCCGCTCGCATCGACCGTTTCCACGTCAGCGCGCAAACCCAATTGAACGCTCTTTCCCGACGCTAAGGGGTTTGAAGCCCAAAACGGCGAAGGCCGCGAACCCGTTCCGGTTCGCGGCCTTCAGAATGGTGGGCGGTACTGGGATTGAACCAGTGACCCCTACGATGTCAACGTAGTGCTCTCCCGCTGAGCTAACCGCCCACTGTATCGACCGGCGGAGGAGCGCGTGGCGTCGTTCCGTCCGGCGTGGGCGGGTGTATACCCACCTCGGCGCGGACGCGCAAGCCCTTTCATGAGCCCTTGCGCTTTTTTTGCCGGACGGCGGCAGGGCGGTGGGCGTTCCCGTGACAAAAGGCCCCCCTGTCCATTACATCATTGAACCATGGACGCCTCCTTCGACGCGCAACGCGACGCCGGTGCCGGCGCCGGTCCGGCCATTCCGGCGGCGGACGCCCCGGCATTCGAGATTCTGGCCCCGCAGAGCCAGAGGCTGCCGCTCGTCCTGGCGTCGCCGCACAGCGGGAACGCCTATTCCGCCGCCTTCCTCGCCTCGTCCCGGCTGGATGCCCGGGCGCTGCGCAAGTCCGAGGATTGTTTCGTCGACGAGATCTTCGCCTTCGCTCCCGGCTTCGGCGTGCCGCTGATCCGCGCCTTGTTTCCGCGCGCCTATCTGGACGTCAACCGCGAAGCCTACGAACTGGATCCGGAGATGTTCGCCGATCCGCTGCCGGCCTACGTCAACACCCGCTCGCCCCGTGTCGCGGCGGGGCTGGGCACCATCGCCCGCGTGGTCGCCAACGGCGAGGACATCTACCGCGGCAAGCTGCGCTTCGCCGAGGCGCTGGACCGCGTCAGCCGCTGCTACACTCCCTACCACAATGCCCTGCGCCGGCTGGTGGACGACACCCGCGACGCCTTCGGCCACGCCCTGCTGATCGATTGCCATTCGATGCCGTCGGCCAGCACCGCCACCACCGGGAAAGGTGGCGGGCGGGGCGGCAACCATCCCGAGATCGTGCTGGGCGACTGTTACGGCAACGCCTGCGCGCCTGCGGTGATCGACGCGGCGGAGGAGTTCCTGCGCGGGCTCGGCTATGCCGTCAGCCGCAACAATCCCTATGCCGGCGGCTACACCACCCGCCATTACGGCCGGCCGCGCCAGGGCATCCACGCCCTGCAGATCGAGATCGCCCGCGACCTCTACATGGACGAGGCGGCCCTGAGCCGCCTGCCCTATCTGGACGTGCTGGCCCGCCACATGACCGAACTGGCCGACACGCTGGGCCTGCTGCCGCCCCACGGCCTGGGACCGCGCTGACACCGCGGGTCCCGCTCCACGGTTTGGGGGGCGGTTTTAGGGGCCGCTTTAGGGCCATTGCCCCGCCCCTGCCACAGTTTCCCGCTATCACCTCAAGGGCCAAGCTTCCGCTTGGCGCCGGTCCGCAGCCCGGCCTTCGCGCAAAAAAAGGGCCGCGGGCGAACCCGCGGCCTTCAGTCTAGGGAGGAAACGCCCAAGAAGTGCGTTACGCCAACGTCCACGCCGAGGCACGACCGTTGCCGCACTGCACAATATGAACGCGCCCCCGGCCGGCTTCAAGAGCAAAAAGAATTTCTCATGCATTACATCATGTTAACCTGCGAGAGAGGTATCGCGAAGCGGATAGCGCACAGGACCTTTCGCTGCATTGCAGCATGACCCTTCGTGCAAGGGCATGACCGAAGGGACGGGAGGCAGCGGGACCTTGGGACCCCTGTCTTGAGCTTGACGGCCGGCGCCCGGAACCAAGACCGCCGATGTTCGTTTCAGAGTGGTCCAATGCCGGGTATCCGCCAAAGGCGGTCCGGTTTGCGGGCTGCGGAACGCCCTGCCGGCGGCCAATAAGGAGAAGAAGATCGTGAGCAGGCTCGTCGTCGTATCCAACCGGGTGGCCCTGATGGAAGAGGGCAAACAGGCGGCCGGCGGTCTCGCCGTCGCCATCCTGGCAGCCCTGAAGAAGACCGGAGGCATCTGGTTCGGCTGGAGCGGAAATGTCGTCGACGGCGAGTCCCAGGCCGAACCGACCCGGACCGATGCCGGGAAGCTGACCTACGCCACGCTCGATCTCGGCCGCCGCGACCATGAGGAATATTACAACGGCTTCGCCAACCAGACCTTATGGCCGCTGTTCCATTACCGGCTGGGCCTGATCTCGGTGAACCGGCGGACGCGCGAGGGGTATGAGCGGGTCAACGCCTATTTCGCCGACAAGCTGGAGCCGCTGCTTCGCGCCGACGACATGATCTGGGTCCACGACTATCACCTGATCCCCTTCGGTGACGAACTGCGCCGCCGCGGCTGTTCGCAGCGCATGGGCTTCTTCCTGCACACGCCCTTCCCGCCGCCGGAACTGCTGACCGCCCTGCCCAACCATCGCGACCTGATCCGCGAACTGTGCGCCTACGATCTTGTCGGCTTCCACACCGCCTCCGACCTGCGCGGCTTCTGCGACTACATCCGCACCGAAACCGACGGCACGGTGGAGCAGCGCGGCGCCTATGGCAGCGCCATGATCCGGGCCTTCGGCCGCACCCTGATGGCGAAGGTCTTCCCCATCAGCATCGACACCCCGGCGCTGGAAAGCCTCGCCCGCACCGCCGGCCGTTCGCGCCAGGCCGAACGGCTGCGCGAAAGCCTGGTCGGCCGCCGGCTGATCATCGGCGTCGACCGGCTCGACTACTCCAAGGGCCTGCCGCAGCGCTTCGCCGCCTTCGAACAACTTCTGGAAAGCTATCCGGAGCATTGCAACCGCGTCTCCTTCCTGCAGGTCGCCCCGCCGAGCCGCGAGGACGTGCCGGAATACATCGCCATCCGCCGCGAACTGTCGGAGATGGCCGGCCGCATCAACGGCCGCTTCGCCGAGTTCGACTGGCAGCCGATCCGCTACCTGAACCGCAGCTTCGGCCAGCGCGTGCTGGCGGGTTTCTACCGGCTGGCGAATGTGGGGCTGGTGACGCCGCTGCGCGACGGCATGAATCTGGTCGCCAAGGAGTATGTCGCCTGCCAGGACGGCGACAATCCGGGCGTCCTGGTGCTGTCCCAGTTCGCCGGCGCCGCGCATGAGATGGGCGAGGCGCTGATCGTCAACCCTTTCGACATCGAGGGCGTCGGCGACGCGCTGCAGCGGGCGCTGACCATGCCGCTGGGCGAGCGCAAGGAGCGCCACGCCGCCCTGATGCGGACGCTGCGACGCCACGACATCAGTTGGTGGCGTGAAAGCTATGTGGACGCGCTGACCCGCGCACCGTATGACTTTCCGGTCACCTGAGCATCCGCTCGGCCCACCAGCAGCGCAGGTCCGGACCCATGGCCGCCTCTCCCATCCTCGTCGCAGACATCGGTGCCACCAACGCGCGCTTCGGCCTGATCGACGGCCGGATGGTGCGCGAAGCGCGGGTGCTGCGCTGTGCCGATTATGTCTCGATCGAGGATGCGGCCACCGCCTACCTGTCGGCGGTCGGGCTGGCGGCGCCGGGCACGCCGGGCCGGCCGCGGCGCGGCGCCTTCGCGGTGGCCGGGCCGGTCACCGGCGACCACATCGCCATGACCAATCTGGTCTGGCAGTTCTCCGTCGGCCGCGTGCGCGACGCCCTGGGTCTGGAGGGGCTGGTCGTCATCAACGACTTCACCGCCGTCGCCCTGTCGGTGCAGCGTCTGGCCGAGGAGGACCGCCGGCAGGTCGGCGAGGGGACGCCGCAGCCGGGTGCCGTCGTCGCCGTGCTGGGGCCGGGCAGCGGGCTGGGCGTGTCGGGGCTGGTGCCGGGGGCGAACGGCCGCTGGACCGCGCTGTCGGGCGAGGGCGGTCATGTCACCATGGCGCCGATCAGCGACCGCGAGAGCGCCGTGCTGGCCCAGCTGCGCAAGGGCTTCGACCATGTCTCGGCCGAGCGGGTGCTGTCGGGTCCGGGCCTCGTCAACCTCTACAACGCCCTGTCGATCCTGGACGGGCGCGAACCGGCCGCCCTTACCCCCGCCCAGATCACCGACAACGCCCTGGCCGGGACCGAGCCCCACTGCGTGGAGGCGGTGGAGATGTTCTGCGCGATGCTGGGCACCGTCGCCGGCAACCTCGCCTTGACGCTGGGCGCGCGGGGCGGCGTCTACATCGCCGGCGGCATCGTGCCCAGGCTGGGGACGCTGTTCGCCCATTCCCGCTTCCGCAAGCGCTTCGCCGAGAAGGGCCGCATGCGCGACTTCCTGGCCCCGATCCCCACCTATGTCGTCACCCACGAACTGCCCGCCTTCCTGGGCCTCGCCGAGGCCGCCGGGGCGGAATAGGCACCGGACAAGGACACGCCGGAGGGTGCGACCAATCGCGCGCCCATCGGCGGTTGCCCCTATTGCGCCACTTGTCGCTTGAACCGGTGGGATCGTCCCCACATGGTTGTTCCGATCCCTTTCGGATCCCATCGGAACGCCATCCCACCGGAAAGCCCCCGACAAACGCCATGTCCACCGACCTTCGCGTCCGCTTCCTGCACCCGTCGGGCGCCATCGGCCCCGGCAAGATCGCGTTGCTGGAGGCCATCGACCGCACCGGCTCCATCTCCGCCGCGGCGCGGTCGCTGGACATGACCTTCCGCCGGGCCTGGTTCCTGGTGGAAACGATGAACACCGTCTTTCGCGAGCCGGTGATCCGCACCAGCGTCGGCGGCCGAGAGGGCGGCGGCGCCGGCCTGACTCCGCTGGGGCAGGAGGTGGTCGCCCGCTACCGCCGCATGCAGGAGGAGGCCCGCAAGGCCGCCGAACCGCACCTGCGCTGGCTGGACGAGATGCTGAAGGAGGAGCAGCCCGAGGACGGAAAGTCCGAAGACGGGGGCGGGACGCCGCCGGCCGGCTGACCGCTTGATTTGCCAGCCAAGTCATCGGCTTGGCCGCTTCAAGTTATCGTCGAAACTCCGCCAAGTGCTGATGTCCGCTTTTTCTTCCATGCGCGCGGTGCAGCCCTGGGCACCGGGAAGCCCGGTGGTGCGGCGGGGCGCCGCGCCGTACATATGGCTCCGTTGCAGCTTGGCGTCAGCGTGACCGATCGGCAACAGACGTTTTCCCGGCATCCCATCCGCCACACCACCCGAACGGGCCGCTTGCGCGGCACCGCAAGGGACCCTTGCGCCCTTCAGCCCCCTCCCGAGCCACCGCCGCCATGCTGTCCCTCCCCCTGCCCATCACCGCCGCCGATGCCTTCGGCGCGGCGGCCTTCGCCGGTTCATGCCTGTGGCCGCTGATGAAAAAGCGCCGCGCCCTGCTGGCCGGGCAGGCGGCGACCAACCTGATGTTCATCATCCACTATGTGCTGTTGGGCGCCCACACCGCGGCGGCGCTGTGCCTGCTGGTGGTGACGCAGGCCCTGGTGGCGATGCCGGAGGGGCGCAACCGCTGGCAGACCGCGGCCTTCGCCGCCACGGTCCCGGCCATCGCGACAATCGCCGTCTTCACCTGGTCGGGCCTGCCCTCGGCGCTGTCCAGCCTGGGCATCACCTTCTCCACGCTGGCGCGCTGGCAGTCGGATGCGGTGCGCATGCGCCTGTTGCTGCTGGTGGCCGGCGCCTTCTGGATCAGCCACAACGCGCTGGTGATGTCGCCCTTCGCCATGGCCTCGGACCTCTTCAGCGCCGCCGCCAACCTGCTGCGCCTGCGCGGCGAGCGCCGCAAGGCCGCTCCGGCAGATGCCGGCACGGCGAACGCCAATGCGACGCCGAAGGGTCTTGCCGCCGCCTGACGACACCGGCTCAAAGCCGCCTCGCATGACCGGGCTAACGCCTCCGGATGGGTCCTGCCTGTCCGGAGGCGATCGAATTGGGCACTGGCGCACCGGCACGCTCCCGCCTAAAAGGAGCCAGACGCGCTTTACGGCGCAGTGCAACAGGCGCCTTACGGCGCACCGCAACGGCAGCGACGAAGGACGGCCCATTCATGCTGAAGCGTCTTTACGACTGGACCATGGCCAAGGCCGCGTCGAAGGATTCGACCAAGTGGCTGGCCGGGGTGTCCTTCGCCGAAAGCTCCTTCTTCCCGCTGCCGCCGGACCTGCTGCTGGTGCCGATGGTCATCGCCAACCGCAAGGCGGCCTGGAAGCTGGCGACGATCTGCACGCTGGCCTCGGTGGTCGGCGGCATCGCCGGCTACATGATCGGCTATTTCCTTTACGAGACCATCGGCCGCTGGGTCATCGATTTCTACCACCTGACCGACAAGTTCGAGCAGTTGCGCCAGACCTTCGTCGATTACGGGGCGGAGATCCTGATCATCAAGGGCATGACGCCGATCCCCTACAAGCTGCTGACCATCACCGCCGGCGTGGCCCATCTGCCGCTGTGGGTGTTCATCGGCGCCTCGATCATCTCGCGGTCGATGCGCTTCTATCTGGTCGCGGCCCTGCTGTACTTCTTCGGCCCGCCGATCCGCGCCTTCATCGAGAAGCGGCTGACGCTCGTCACCAGCGTGTTCGCGGTGGCGCTGATCGGCGGCTTCCTGGTGGTGAAGCTGCTGTAACCCGCCACCCTATTTCAGACAGACAGGACCTCCATGCCTCCGCGCGGGCGCCCGCCCCATCCCAGCCGCTCCCGCCCCCACCACCCCAGGCCCGCCGCCCCGACAGCTCCGTCCACCCCGGAGCTCACGGAATCGCGCAAGCTGTTCCGCGTCGCCGGGCTGGCTGCCGTCTCCGCCCTGTTCGCCCATGAACCGGAGCGGGTGGAGCGCCTGTTCTTCGACGAGCGGCTGAAACCGGCGGTCGGGGCCTTCTGCAAGACGATGGCGGCCGCCCGCAGGCCCTACCGCATGGTGGAGGGAGAGGAGCTGGCGAAGGTCGCCGGCACCGTCCTGCATGGCGGGGTGGTGGCGCTGATGGCGCCGCGCAGCGTGCCGCTGTTCGATCCGGAGGTCGCGCGCCGCGCGGGCGAGCCGCTGCTGATCCTGGACGGCGTCGGCAACCCGCACAATCTGGGCGCCATCCTGCGCACCGCCGCCTTCTTCGGACTGCCGCGCGTGCTGGTCTCCGACCATCCCGGCCAAGCCCTGCCGTCGGAGGCCGCTTATCGCGTGGCGGAGGGCGGGTTCGAGTGGGTGACGCTGGAACGCGCCCCAGCATTGCCCGCCCTGCTGAAGCGGCTGCGCACCAGCCACCGGGTCTTCGGCACGGCACTGGACCAGAGCCGCCCGACGGTGGATGCCGGCGCGCTGACCGGCTGGCGCGGCAAGCAGAACACAAAACCGCCCGCCGTCATCCTGGGAAACGAGGAGGATGGCATCCCGCCGGCCACGCTCGCGGCCTGCGAGGCGGTGCTGACCATCCCCGGCAGCGGGCGCATCCAGTCGCTGAACGTCGCCGCCACCGCCGCCATCCTCATCCACGCCCTGGCGACGGGCTGAACGCGCTCCAGCGCTACCCGAGCATCAGGATCAGCACCAGCGCGACCACGGCGACCGACGCCAGCGGCAGCAGTTCCACCCCGTTACGCGTCCAGGTCGGCGCGGCGTGGTGATGGCCCGCATGGCCGGTCCCGATGTCGTCGGCCCAGCCATGGCGCGACGGCACGGCACCAGGGGCCGAGACCGCCGGTGCTGCCGGGCTCGCCATGTCGACCACGCCGTCGCCGCGGCGGTAATCGCCGGTCTGCCGGGCCAGCGCCGGGTTGGGACGGCCCTGCATCAGGCGCGAATCGTCCAGTTCGACCTCGACACCGGCCGCTTCGACCCGCTCGATCACCGCGGCGGTTTCCTCCGGCGTCATGGTGTCCACGGGCAGGATGCCGCCCAGCGCCTCGGCGCTCAGGCGGTTGCCGTTGCGGCGGCCATGCTCGATCAGCGATTCGACGAGGCGATCGTCGGTGGTGCTCGCCATGGTGACTCTCCTTTCTCAAGTTCCTCCTGGCTCACAGGGTCAAACACGGGGAAACGCCCGAAGGTCCCGACATGCACGGCGAGCCCTGCGCCATCTTGCCGCGGCCGGGCCGCGACCCGACATAAGGGGTCCCTCCAACGGATCGCTACTGATGGGAGACCCGACCATGCTGGGGCATTTCATGCGCAAGCCGCCGACGCTGCCGACGCCGGAGGAGGCGCTGCCCGGCCGCAGCCAACCCGTTCCGGTGCCCGACCAGCATCACGTCAACGGCCACCGCCTCGCCCCGCCCTACCCGCCCGGACTGGAGGTCATCGACCTCGGGCTCGGCTGTTTCTGGGGGGCGGAGCGCAAGTTCTGGCAGGTTCCCGGCGTCTGGGTGACCGCCGTCGGCTATCAGGGCGGCCACACCCCGAATCCGACCTATGAAGAGGTCTGCTCCGGCCGCACCGGCCACACCGAGGCGGTGCGCGTGGTCTACGATCCGGCGATGGTGACGGCCGAGGATCTGCTGCGCGTCTTCTGGGAATCGCACGACCCGACCCAGGGCATGCGCCAGGGCAACGACGTCGGCACCCAGTACCGCTCCGCCGTCTACACCCACACCCCCGCCCAGAAGGCGGCGGCGGAGGCGACGCTGGCCGCCTACCAGGACCGGCTGGCGCAAGCGGGTTACGGCCCGATCACCACGGAGATCCGCGAGGCGCCGCCCTTCTACTTCGCGGAAGGCTACCACCAGCAGTATCTCGCCAAGAATCCCAACGGCTATTGCGGGCTTGGCGGCACCGGCGTCACCTGCGCCGCGTGATGAAGCGCGGGTAAAAGCCGGCCAGTAAAAATCGGCCAGTAAATGCCGGGTTACGGCGCGCCCGCCGGGCTTGGCCCTCGCGGTTGCGCCGAACCGGCCCTTGCGGGTATGGTTCCGGCGGCTCTTGAAAGCTCCGGCGGCGTTACCCCCGCGGGAGCGCCGCCCGTCCAGCTGCGATTGTCATGACCAAGGAAAGAACCGAGCTGGCGACGCCGTCCCTCAGCGGCCTGCTCGAATTCTGGCTCACCAAATCCGTCGCCGGCCGGCCGCCGGTCCCCAGCAGCATCTCCCCGGCCGATTTGCGGCCGTGGAAGGACAACATCGTCGTGTTCGAGGTGATCGGGGAGGAATCCGGCACCTTCGTCTATTCCTATTACGGCAAGGCGCTGGTCGCGGCCTTCGGCCAGTCGCGCCTGGGCGCCACGCTGGACGATCTGCCGCCGGAACAGCGCGCCGTGCTGCAACCGGAATACGAGACGGTGCGCCGCGAACGGCTGCCTGTCGCCCGTGTCCACACCGCCGTCTTCGGCGGCCGCAGCCGCAGCTTCGAACGGCTGGTCCTGCCGATGTCCAGCGACGGGGTCGGCATCGACAAGCTGCTGGTCGCCGCCTACGAGATGACGCCGCGCGAGCTGGCGGCGCGCCCGCCTCTGCCGGGCGGCTCCTCCTCCGGTCCAGTCCCCCTCACCGTTCAGAAGCCGGGAGCCTCGGCATGACCCCGCGTATGCCGCATCTCGCCGCCCCGCCCACCCAGGCGGGCGTGGTGACCGCCGACGAGTTCAATCTATGGTGCGCGCTGAACGGCCGCCCCTTCAACCTCGTCCCCAACCCGCGCCCCGACGGCCGCGTGATGTGGGATGTGGAGGTTCTGCCCGGCACCCCGCGCGCCGGCACCGTCTATTCCACCAACCTGTCTGACGAGGCGCTGGCGGTGGTCGCCGGCTTCGCCTTCCTGTCGGGCGTCGAATGGGCCTATGAGGCGCGCGACCCGGCCGAAGCCGAGGCTCCCGCCGCGCCCCCGTGCGAGGCTGCGCCGGCGCCGGAAGCGGCAAGCCCCTGCGCGCCCGCACCGGCCGCACCGCAGGCCGCCCCCGCTGCCGCACCCGCCGCTCCGGCGGAGCCGGTGGACTATCCCACCGTCTATTCGCTCCCCGCCGTCACGCTGCTGCAGAACCCGCCGCCGCGCCCGGTCCAGCAGCATGACGAATCTGTGCTGGCCCGCAATGCGCGGATGCTGGAAACCGTCCTGAAGAACTTCCGCGTCCGCGGCGAGATCATGGACGTGCGCCCCGGCCCGGTGGTGACGCTTTACGAGTTCGAGCCGGCCCCCGGCACCAAGTCGGCCACCGTCATCAACTTGACCGACGACATCGCCCGCTCCATGAGCGTGGTGACCGCCCGCATCGCCATCGTCCCCGGCCGCAGCGTCATCGGCGTCGAGCTGCCGAACCCGGTGCGCGAGATGGTCTACCTGCGCGAGAGCTTCGACCACGACGCGTTCCGCAACACCACGGCCCAGCTCGCCATCGCGCTCGGCAAGGACATCAGCGGCGAGCCGGTGGTGGCCGACCTCGCCCGCATGCCGCACCTGCTGGTCGCCGGCACCACCGGCTCGGGCAAGTCGGTGGCGATCAACACCATGATCCTGTCGCTGCTCTACCGGCTGCCGCCGGAGCGCTGCCGCTTCATCATGGTCGATCCCAAGATGCTGGAGCTGTCGGTCTATGACGGCATCCCGCATCTGCTGACTCCCGTCGTCACCGACCCCAAGAAGGCGGTGGTGGCATTGCGCTGGGCCGTGCGCGAGATGGAAAGCCGCTACGAGGCGATGTCCAAGCTCGGCGTCCGCAACATCGAGGGCTACAACGCCCGCATGGCGGAGATGATCGCCGCCGGCGAGAAGATGCCGCGCCGCGCCCCGGCGCCGGGCGAGCCGGAGAACGTCTTCGACCTGACACCGTCGGAGCCGACGCCGCTGCCCTACATCGTCGTGATCGTCGACGAGATGGCCGACCTGATGCTGGTCGCCGGCAAGGAGATCGAGGCGGCGATCCAGCGTCTTGCCCAGATGGCCCGCGCCGCCGGCATCCACCTGATCATGGCGACGCAGCGCCCCTCGGTCGACGTCATCACCGGCACCATCAAGGCCAACTTCCCGACCCGCATCAGCTTCCAGGTCACCAGCAAGATCGACAGCCGCACCATCCTGGGCGAAGCCGGGGCGGAACAGCTGCTGGGCCAGGGCGACATGCTCTACATGCAGGGCGGCGGCCGCATCACCCGCGTCCACGGCCCCTTCGTCTCCGATTCGGAGGTCGAGGAGATCGTCCAGTACGTCAAGGCGCAGGGCGCCCCCAACTACGTCACCGCCATCACCGAGGAGGAGGAGGAAGCCGCCGCGGTGGAGGACGAGGACGGCGGTTCGGCTGCGACCGGCGACGACCTGTACATGCAGGCCGTCAACCTTGTGGTGCGCGAAGGCAAGGTGTCGGTCAGCTTCATCCAGCGCCAGCTGCAGATCGGCTACAACCGCGCCGCCCGCCTGGTGGAGCGGATGGAGACCGAGCGCGTCGTCGGCCCGGCCAACCACCAGGGCAAGCGCGAGGTCCTGCTGTCCCACGCCGGCCTGTCGGCCAAGCGCGCGGGGGTGTGATCCCCTCTCTCCCGCAGTGAGACTCCCCATGGACCCCAAGCCGCATTTCGAGACCCTCGCCCGCTACAACCGCTGGGCCAACAGCCGCCTGTACGACGCCGCGGCGCAGTTGTCCGACACGCAGTTCCGCGAGGATCGCGGCGCCTTCTTCCGCTCGATGCGCGGTACGCTGAACCACATCTTGGTCGCCGACCGGGTGTGGCTGGAGCGGATCGAAGGCGCCGGGCCGAAGCCCTCGGCGCTGGACGAGATCCTGTTCGACGGCTTCGCCGGCCTCCGCGCCGCCCGCGAGGCGGAGGACGAGCGCATCCTGCGCGTGCTGGGCTCCACGCGAGCGGAGCGGTTCGAGTCGGTCCTCTCCTACCGCAGCATGGCGGGCACGGCCCATGAGCTTCCCTTCGCCCAGGTGCTGACCCACGTCTTCAACCACCAGACCCACCATCGCGGGCAGGCCCACGGCCTGTTGAGCCAGTTCGCGCTGGAAGCCCCGTCCATCGACTTCGTCTATTTCCTGCTGGAGTCGAAATGAGCCGCCCCATCACCGACCTCGCCGCGCTGGAAGCCCTCTATGGCGAACCGGTCGCCGCCTCCATCGCCAAGGAGGTGCCGGCGCTGACCCCCGGCTACCGCGCGCTGATCGAGTCGTCGCCCTTCTTCGTACTCGCCACCAGCGGGCCGGGCGGGCTGGACGCCTCGCCGCGCGGCGACGAACCGGGCTTCGTCCGGGTGGCGGACGACCGCACCCTGCTGATCCCCGACCGCCGCGGCAACAACCGCATCGACAGCCTGCGCAACATCCTGGCCGATCCTCGCGTCGGGCTGCTGTTCCTGGTGCCTGGGCTGAACGAGACCCTGCGCGTCAACGGCCGCGCGGTGATCGACACCGACCCTGCGCTGTGCGAGAGCTTCGCCGTCGACGGCAAGGCGCCGAAATCGGTGCTGGTGGTGACCATCGAGACGGTGTTCTTCCAGTGCTCCCGCGCCCTGCTGCGTTCCCGCCTGTGGGACCCGGCGGCGCAGGTGCCGCGGGCCAGCCTGCCGTCGGTGGGGTCGCTGCTGGCGGAGGCCAGCGCCGGGCGCGAGGGCGGCGACGCCTACGACCGTTCTCTGGCGGAGCGGATCCCCAAGACGCTCTACTGAGCCGCGAGACGGCCGGCGGCGGACGCCTGCCCGCCGTCATCCGGCAAGCGGATGGTGAAGACAGAGCCTTCCTCGCGCGCGCTCTCCACCGTCAGGGTGCCGCCATGGGCGGCAACGATCTTCTTCGCCATATAGAGCCCCAGCCCGGTGCCCTTCGTCCCGCGCGAGGAGGAGGCGCGGAAATAGATCGAGCCGATCCGCTCCACCTCCTCGGGCGCCATGCCGAGCCCGCGGTCGGCGACGCGAATGACGATTTCACCTCCATCCCCGGCCGCCTCATAACCGGCCGTCACCCGCACCGGCGCCTCCGGGGGGGAGTAGCGCAGCGCGTTCTGCACGAGGTTGCCGATCGCCACCCCCAGGAAGGGCGCGTCGACCAGCAGCGGGTGGTCCGGCGTCTCCACCGCCACCTCCAGCCGGTCCTCCGCCTCCGTCCCCGTCAGGCCGCCCAGCGCCTCCTCCATCAACTGGCCCAGCGCCACCGGTTCCGGCTTCAGCGCCAGCGCTCCCTGGTCCAGCGCGTCGGAGGACAGGAACAGCTCCACCAGTTCGACCATCTTGCGGGTGGTGTTGCGGATGCGCTCCAGCCGGGTCAGCGCCGCCGGCACCGTGACCGCCCCGGACAGCTCGATCATCTGCGCCGCGCTGTCGATGGAGGCGAGCGGGGTGCGGAACTCGTGCGACAGCATGGCAACGAAGGTGCGCTGCTCCTCCGCCCGCTTGGTGGCGAAGGCCGACTCCTCGCGGGCACGCAGCCGTTCGGACTGCAGGCGGCCGATGCGCAGGGCCAGACCGACGCCCAGCACCAGAACCGCCAGCATGGACGAGATCTGATAGGGATCGGCGACGGCGAAATCGGCCGGCAGCACGCCACGCAGCGACATCTGCGTCAGCAACAGGCCGGCGAGCGAGACCATCGTGCTGGCCAGATAGAAGCGCGGGCTGAGATCGCCGGGATTCAGCCAGGCCATGCGCGCGGTCAGCACCAGCGCGATCACCACCACGACCAGCGCCGACAGCGTCACCACCGGGTTGGTCAAGGCATAGAGCGGCGACACCGTCGTCGGCAGCATCAGCAGGGACAGCAGCGCCAGCCCCTGGTAACAGCGGCGCAGCCACGGCGCCCCGCTCCGCAGGTCGAGGATATAGACCCACATGATCAGCGCCGCGGCGAAGCCCAGGAAGCCGCTGCTGCCCACCATCATGTTGATGGCCCAGCCCGGCATGTCCGGCAGCAGGGCGGCGGCGATGCCGTTGGCGAACAGGTAATAGCAGAAGACGGTGGCGACATAGCCGGTGTAGGCCAGCAGCGCCCCGTCGCGCAGAAGCAGCCCCAGCGCGACGTATCCCAGCGTCAGGATACCCAGCACGCCGAGGAACAGGCCCTGGAACAGCAGGTCGGGCGTCTGGTGGCCGACATAGGCCGCCGGCGTCCACATCCGGGCGGACAGGCGGATGGCGCTGATCGAATCGACGCGCAGATAGAGCGAGACCGGCCGCCCTTCCGGCAGGGTCAGTGGCAGGGCGTGCAGCCGCGTCTTCATCGGCCGCTGGCTGAAGGGCACGAAATCCCCCAGACGGACCAGCCGGTAGGCATCCGGACTCTGCGGCCGGCCGTCCGCCGCCGTTGAAATCGGCCCCATCGCCTTCGGTACGAACAGGTCGAGACGGTCGATGTAGGCCTCGCCCATCTCAAGGATCCAGTCCGCAGGCGCACCGGGGGCGCGCAGCAGGTCGAACCGGTACCAATGGATGTCGCGGGTCTGGCCGGCGCCGCGGAAATCGCTGCGAGGCTCCATGGCCCCTGCGGCATCGGCCTTCAGGAGGTCGGCGAAGTCCAGCTTGCGCTCGGGATCGACAAGCCGGGCGAAATGCCCGGCCAGCGTGGCGCCGGTGGTGGACGCCTCAAGCCGCAGCGGCTCCACCGGCGACGCCGCCGATGCAATGCCAACGGCGCAGACCAAAAGCAGGACCGCGCCAAGCACGAGACTCGGAAGACCGCGCAGAAGGCCAAAGGGCCGACGCCCCGCCCGATTCTCCGCGCAACGTCCCGCCAAGGTGCGAATGCGGATGGCCGGCAGGCTACCGCGCCGGCTTTCCATCCACCGGCCGCTCGCGCCGCCGTTCATCGCATCCTTGGTCATCGTACGGCTTCGATAAAGCTAAAGTTTTAGGAAAAGATTAAGCACATATGCATTCCAGCCCCGCCTTTCCCCGCCCCTTGTCAGATGCGCGAGGGCGACAGTTTGAACTCCACCAAAGCGTCTGTCGAGGCGAGCGCCGCGACGAGTATCATCGGGTCGAGGTCGCCCTTGCCCTGCAGAACCAGCTGGCATTCGAACTGTCCGCTGCCGTTGGCGAGGTGGAAGGCCCAGTCGACCACCTCGAACCCATGGCGGGCCACCTGTGCCCGCAACTCGTCCGGCGGCGGCGCCTTGTCGCGGGGAAAGACCAGCGTCAAATGGACCACCGAGCGGTGCGGCAGCAGCCGCTCGATCGGCCGCAGCAGGCTCATCACCAGGATGGTCAGCAGCGCGGCGGCGATGGCGACGGCGTAGAAGCCAAGCCCGATGATGATGCCGATGGCCGAGGTCGCCCAGATCGACGCCGCGGTGGACAGGCCGCGGATCGACAGCCCCTCGCGCATGATCACGCCTGCGCCGAGGAATCCGATGCCGGTCACGATACCCTGGATCACCCGCGTCGGGTCGCCGGCCCCGGCGGCGCCCTCGGATCCCATGCCGCCGTACCACATGGCGGGATAGGCGTTGACCACCGTCAGCGCGGCCGACGCCAGGCAGACCAGCCCATAGGTCCGCATTCCCGCCGCCCGCCCATGATAGCTGCGCTCGTACCCCAGCAGCAGCCCGACCGCCAACGCCCCCAACAGATGCAGAAGAATCAGTCCGTTGGTCACCAGCTCGGCCGGCGACCAGTAGGAGCGCAGCAAATCCATGGCCATCCCATCTCGAACCGAAGCCTCGGGCCCTTCCTGCAAGGCCCGGCTCCAGTTTAGCGCGGTCCGGGCCGGAACGCCCGCACGGCGCGACGGGAGGGTCCGCCGCGCCATTCCGTCACAGGCGTGAATAGCCCCGCTTGACCTGTGTCAATTGCAGACCGCCCGAAAGTATCGATACTAAGGGCCGAAAACCGGTACCTAAGGACCATACCTTGGTATCGGTCGATCCGTTCCCGCACCGACCGAGAGTGCAGCCATGAGGCCCACCAGTTCCCCCGTCCTGTCCCATCCGTCCGATCGGATCGCGACCGAGTCCGATCCGGCTCCGACCCGCCGGGCCGAGGGACTGATGTTCCTGTGGCTGGCCTTCCTGGTCTGGCCGCTGATCGCCATCGGCTCCGTGTCGGCCTACGGCTTCTCGATCTGGATGTACCAGCTCCTCACCCACTGAGTCTTCCGACATGCCCCGCGCCCCCGAAGTCCACATCTCCAGCCTCGTCATCCAGCACAGCCCCGACTGCACCGAGGCGGTGCGCGAGGCGGCGAACGCCGTCGACGGACTGGAGTGGTGCGCATCGGAGAACGGCAAGGCCGTCGTGACGCTGGTCACCTCCAGCGCCGCCGAGGTGGTGGACCGCATCGCCCAGTTGAACGCCGTGCCCGGCGTGCACACCACGACCATGGTCTACCACCACTACGAACCCGCGGACGCGATCGACGCAGCCTGACGCCACAGCCGTCCAGGCGCGCCGCATCCGCCCATTCCGAACGAAATTCCTCCAAGACTGGAGTCCATCGCATGTTCCTGTCCCGCCGCGATTACCTGAAGGCGCAAGCCGCCGCTGCCGCCGCCGCGGCGGCCGGAATCTCGTTGCCCGCATCGGCCGCCAACATCCTCACCGGCGAAGGCGCCAAGCTGAACTGGTCCAAGGCCCCCTGCCGGTTCTGCGGAACCGGCTGCGGCGTGATGGTCGGCGTCAAGGACGGCCGCGTGGTCGCCACCCACGGCGACGTGAAGGCCGAGGTGAACCGCGGCCTGAACTGCGTGAAGGGCTATTTCCTGTCCAAGATCATGTATGGCGAGGATCGGCTGAACCAGCCGCTGCTGCGCATGAAGGACGGCAAGTACGACAAGGACGGCGAATTCGCGCCGATCAGCTGGGACGCCGCCTTCGACATCATGGCGCAGAAGTGGAAGGAGACCCTGAAGAAGAAGGGTCCGACCGCCGTCGGCATGTTCGGGTCCGGCCAGTGGACCATCTACGAGGGCTATGCCGCCTCCAAGCTGATGAAGGCCGGCCTGCGCTCCAACAACCTGGACCCGAACGCCCGCCACTGCATGGCGTCGGCGGTGGCCGGCTTCATGCGCACCTTCGGCATGGACGAGCCGATGGGCTGCTACGACGACATGGAGCAGGCCGACGCCTTCGTGCTGTGGGGCTCCAACATGGCGGAGATGCACCCCATCCTGTGGACGCGCGTCACCGACCGCCGCCTCAGCCATCCCGACTGCAAGGTCGCCGTCCTGTCGACCTTCGAGCACCGCAGCTTCGACCTCGCCGACATCGGCCTGGTCTTCACCCCCGGTTCCGACCTGGCGATCCTGAACTACATCGCCAACCACATCATCAAGACCGGCCGGGTGAACAAGGAGTTCATCGAGAAGCACTGCAACTTCAAGCGCGGCCGCGACGACATCGGCTACGGCCTGCGTCCCGAGCATGCGCTGGAGCAGAAGGCGAAGAACGCCGCCAAGGCCAACGACTCCGACCCGATCAGCTTCGACGAGTTCGCCAAGTTCGTCGAGCCCTACACGCTGGACAAGGCGCATGAGCTGTCGGGCGTGCCGAAGAACCGGCTGGAGGCGCTGGCCGAGCTGTATGCCGACCCGAAGGTGAAGGTCGTGTCCTTCTGGACCATGGGCTTCAACCAGCATGTCCGCGGCGTCTGGGCCAACAACCTCGTCTACAACATCCACCTGCTGACCGGCAAAATCTCCCAGCCCGGCAACGGTCCCTTCTCGCTGACCGGCCAGCCGTCGGCCTGCGGCACCGCGCGCGAGGTCGGCACCTTCGCCCACCGGCTGCCCGCCGACATGGTGGTGACGAACCCCGAGCACCGCAAACACGCCGAGGAGATCTGGAAGCTGCCGGAGGGGACCATCCCCGACAAGGTCGGCTACCACGCCGTCCAGCAGGACCGCATGCTCAAGGACGGCAAGCTCAACGCCTACTGGGTCATGTGCAACAACAACATGCAGACGGCCCCGAACACGGCGAAGGAGACCTTCCCCGGCTACCGCAACCCGGAGAACTTCGTCGTCGTCTCCGATCCCTATCCCACCGTGACGGCGCTGGCCGCCGACCTGATCCTGCCCACCGCCATGTGGGTGGAGAAGGAGGGCGGCTACGGCAACGCCGAACGCCGCACCCAGCTGTGGCGCCAGCTGGTCGACGCGCCGGACGGTGCCAAGTCCGACCTGTGGCAGATCATGGAGTTCTCCAAGCGCTTCCGCATCGAGGAGGTGTGGCCGGAAGAACTCCTGAACAAGAAGCCGGAATACCGCGGCAAGAGCCTCTACGACGTGCTGTTCCGCAACGGTCAGGTCGACCGCTTCCCGCTGTCCGACCTCGACCCGAACTATGGGAACCACGAGGCCAAGGATGCCGGCTTCTATGTCCAGAAGGGCCTGTTCGAGGAATATGCCGCCTTCGGCCGCGGCCACGGCCACGATCTGGCGCCCTTCGACCTCTACCACCAGGAGCGCGGCCTGCGCTGGCCGGTGGTGGACGGCAAGGAGACCAAGTGGCGCTACCGCGAGGGCTCCGATCCTTACGTGAAGGCCGGCGAGGGCATGCGCTTCTACGGCAACAAGGACGGCAAGGCCAATGTCTTCGCCCTGCCCTACGAGCCGCCGGCCGAAGCGCCCGACGCCGACTACCCGTTCTGGCTGTCGACCGGGCGCGTGATCGAGCACTGGCACAGCGGATCGATGACGCTCCGCGTGCCGGAACTGCGCAAGGCCTTCCCCAACGCCGTGGTGTTCATGCACCCCGACGACGCCAAGGACCTGAACGTCCGGCGTGGGCAGGAGGTGCGCATCACGTCGCGGCGCGGCGAGGTGCGGGTGCGGGTCGAGACGCGCGGACGCAACAAGCCGCCGCGCGGCCTGGTCTTCGTCCCCTTCTTCGACCACACCGTCCTGATCAACAAGGTGACGCTCGACGCCACCGATCCCATCAGCAAACAGACCGACTTCAAGAAATGCGCGGTCAAGATCACGCCCGTCGTGAACGCCTGAGGAGTGCCGGCATCATGAAGACCCGTTTCCTGATCGCCGCGCTGGCCCTTCTGGCCGGCGTCCCGGCCCTGACCATCGGCGTCACCTCCGGTGTTGGCGCCGCCGACAAGCCGGTTGCCGCAACCAGCGCCACCGGCACCGTGGGGGGGATCAAGGTCCCCTCCGCCAACCATCCGATCACCCTGGATGTCCCGGTCGAGGCAACCCACCGCGAGATCACCGACGACCAGAAGCGCGTGCGCAACTACGCCGACCAGCCGCCGCTGATCCCGCATGCCATCCGCGACTACCAGATCGACCTGAACATCAACAAATGCCTGACCTGCCACGACCGCCGCAACACGGCCGGTTCGCAGGCGCCGATGCTGTCGGTCACCCATTTCCAGGACCGTGACGGCCAGACGCTGGGCACGGTGGCGGCGCGCCGCTACTTCTGCACCCAGTGCCACGTCCAGCAGACCGACGCGCAGCCCATCGTTCCCAACAGCTTCCGCGACTTCGACTCTGTCCTGGGCCATGCCCAAGGCGGCCAGAAATGACGATCCGATCCGCCCTTACGTGCCTGTGGCGGCTGTTCGCCCGCCCCAGCGTCCATTTCAGCCTGGGTTTCCTGACGCTGGGCGGCTTCATCGCCGGCGTCCTCTTCTGGGGCGGCTTCAACACCGCCCTGGAGGCGACCAACAAGGAGGCCTTCTGCATCAGCTGCCACGAGATGCGTGACAATCCCTATGAGGAGCTGAAGCAGACCATCCACTTCACCAACCGGTCGGGTGTGCGCGCCAGCTGCCCCGACTGCCACGTCCCGCATGAATGGACCGACAAGATCGCCCGCAAGATGCAGGCATCGAAGGAGGTCTGGGGCAAGATCTTCGGCACCATCGACACCCGCGAGAAGTTCCTGGACAAGCGCCGCGAGCTGGCCGAGCACGAATGGGCGCGGCTGAAGTCCAACAACTCGCTGGAATGCCGCAACTGCCACAGCGCGGACTCGATGGACATCACCAAGCAGAACCCGCGCGCCGCGAACATGCACGAGACCTACCTGTTCACCGGCCAGAACACCTGCATCGACTGCCACAAGGGCATCGCCCACCGCCTGCCGGACATGCATGGGGTGGAGCCGGGCTGGACCATGAAGACCAGCCAGAAGTGAGTGCCTAGTTGCTGCAACAGCCCCGTCTCCGGAAGGAGCGGGGCTGTTTGCGTTTCACGGGAAACGTGGTGGCTGGCGAATGCCCCCTCCTAACCTCCCCCGCTGGGCGGGGGAGGGACTGCCGCCGAACGCCGACAAAACTCCAATCCCCTCCCCCACCCAGCGGGGGAAGGTCAGGGTGGGGGCAATCGAACCCGACGCCCACCTACCCCAGCATCGCCACCGTCCACAGCGCCAGCAGCGTCACCAGCACCGCCTCGCCCAGCCCGATCAGGACGCGCAGCCCGATCGCTACCCACCAGCTCGCCCAATCGCGGCGGTGGCGGACCTCTTTCAGCAACCGTTCCTGAATGCCGGCGACGGTGCGGCGGGCCGACAGGCTGGCGATGCCGCCGACCAGCGCCACCACTCCCGTCCCCAGCACGAAATACAGCGCCCCCTTCCAGCCGGCGAAATGGTCGGGGTCGTTCAGGTAATGCCCGGCGCCGACGACGATCCACACCGCCGCCGGCCAGACGCCGACGATTTCCGGCCCAGGTCCTTCCCTCTTCGGCTCCTCTTTCCGAACGTCGCTCATCGCCGCCCTCCCTCAACCGCCCGGCACATGGCGGTAGGCCAGCACCCGCGTCGCCGGACCTCCCTCGACATCGGCGAGCGGCAGCAGCAGCTCGACGAACTTCGCCCCCGGCAGCATCGGGTCGTCGCGCACCAGAAGGCAGCGCGGCTCGCCGCTCTCCAGGCAAAGGCGCAGGTCGGACAGCCAGCGTTGCGCCGCCTGTTCGGGATGGCACTCCGTCACCCGCCGCGTCGTCGGCCTGCCGTCCAGCCGGCGCTGCAGCGCGCGGCCGCAGGATTTGTAGATGAAATCGCTGCCGTCGGCGGTCGGCTCCATCAGGGCGATGCGCGGCACGCTCTCGCGCACCTGTGCGGTGTCGATCTCGACCGCCAGCGGCATGCGGCGCTTGCGCTTCAGCCGGAGCCAATGGGTGTAGAGCACGCGGACCTGCGGCGACTGCTCCACGTCGATCGGGTCGGCGCGGCAGGGCGGCGGCGGCAGGTCGAGCACCGGTGTGGCGACCGGCGCGTCGGCGAAGGCGGCGGCGGCCGGCACCGGCTGGGAGACCGGCGGCATCGGCCGGGATGCCGCGGCGGTGACCGGTGCATGTGCCTGCCCGGCGGCCGTGTGCCCGATCCGCCCGCCATGTTTCTTCAGCATCGGCAGCGGCGCCCAGGCCGTGCAGGTGTGATAGCCCTTGGTGATGCGGCGGTAGTCCTGGCTGCTGGCGGTGCGGCATTCGCCCTCCACCCCATGGCGGGCCACAAACACCAGAGTGTTGTCCTCCGACAGCGCGCGTTCGCCCCCCCACGAGACGCAGGCGGCGCAGGCGCGGCTGTCCTTGGCGAATGCGTGGCTCATCGGGGCGTATCTCCAAAGGGTATGCGAAACGGGAGAAGGGGAATTGATGCGTCCCTTTCCCGCCCGGTTCAAGACCCGCATGGGGTGGCGGTGCCGTGCCCGAGATTCAGTCATGCGAGGGTGACATCCATGCCACCCCTTCCCCCCCGGCCCGGAACCCCCTATAAGGGGGCCTTGCACGACATGCCCATCCCCGCTCTCCGTCTCCGGTCCTCCGGCGCCGGGGGGTTTTCGGCTGACCACACTTCAGAGAAGCGGACCCATGCCCAAACGCACCGACATCAAATCCATCTGCATCATCGGCGCGGGTCCGATCGTCATCGGACAGGCATGCGAGTTCGATTATTCCGGCGTCCAGGCCTGCAAGGCGCTGCGCGAGGAAGGCTACCGGGTCATCCTCGTCAACTCCAACCCGGCCACCATCATGACCGACCCCGGTCTGGCCGACGCCACCTACATCGAGCCGATCACCCCGGCCGTCGTCGCCAAGATCCTGGAGAAGGAGCGTCCCGACGCCCTCTTGCCGACCATGGGCGGCCAGACCGCGCTGAACACGGCGATGGCGCTGTCCGACGACGGCACGCTGGAGCGTCTGGGCGTGGAGATGATCGGCGCCAAGCGCGACGTCATCGCCAAGGCCGAGGACCGCATCCTGTTCCGCGACGCCATGGACAAGCTGGGCCTCGAATCGCCGAAGTCGCGCATGGTCCGCACGCTGGACGAGGCGATGGAGGCGCTCGACCTCGTCGGACTGCCGGCGATCATCCGTCCCAGCTTCACCCTGGCCGGCACCGGCGGCGGCATCGCCTACAACCGGGCGGAGTTCGAGGACATCGTGCGCGGCGGCCTGCGCGCCAGCCCGGTCGGCGAGGTGCTGATCGAGGAGTCGGTGCTGGGCTGGAAGGAGTATGAGATGGAGGTCGTGCGCGACGGCGCCGACAACTGCATCATCGTCTGCTCCATCGAGAACATCGATCCGATGGGCGTCCACACCGGCGACTCGATCACCGTCGCCCCGGCGCTGACGCTGACCGACAAAGAATACCAGATCATGCGCAACGCCTCGATCGCGGTGCTGCGCGAGATCGGCGTCGACACCGGCGGCTCGAACGTCCAGTTCGCGGTCAACCCGGCCAACGGCCGCCTGATCGTGATCGAGATGAACCCGCGCGTGTCGCGCTCCTCGGCGCTGGCGTCGAAGGCCACCGGCTTCCCGATCGCCAAGATCGCCGCCAAGCTGGCCGTCGGCTACCGCCTGGACGAGCTGACCAACGACATCACCGGCACCACGCCCGCGAGCTTCGAGCCGACGATCGATTACGTCGTCACCAAGATGCCGCGCTTCACCTTCGAGAAGTTCAAGGGCTCGGAGCCGCTGCTGACCACCTCGATGAAGTCGGTGGGCGAGGCGATGTCGATCGGCCGCACCTTCCAGGAGTCGGTGCAGAAGGCGCTGCGCTCGATGGAGACCGGTCTGACCGGCTTCAACGAGCAGAAGATCGGCGGGGAGGACAACCCGGACCGCACCGCCATCCGCGGCGCGCTCGCCACCCCCACCCCCGACCGCCTGCTGGTCATCGCCCAGGCCTTCCGCCACGGCTTTTCGGTGGAGGAGGTCCAGGCCGTCTCCAAGTACGACCCGTGGTTCCTTGAGCAGATCAAGGAGATCGTCGACCGCGAGGCGGCGATCCGCGACGGCGGCCTGCCGACTGACAAGGCCGGCTGGCTGAAGCTGAAGCAGATGGGTTTCTCCGACGCCCGTCTGGCCGAGCTGGCCAAGACCACCGAGGCGGCGGTCGCGGCATCCCGCCGCATGGCCGGCGTCACCCCGGTCTACAAGCGCATCGACACCTGCGCCGCCGAATTCGCGTCCGCCACCCCCTACATGTACTCGACCTACGAGACCGACGGGACCGGCGAGGCGGAGTGCGAGTCCGAGCCGACCGACAAGCGCAAGGTCGTCATCCTCGGCGGCGGTCCGAACCGCATCGGCCAGGGCATCGAGTTCGACTATTGCTGCGTCCATGCCGTCTACGCCCTGCAGGAGGCCGGCATCGAGACCATCATGGTCAACTGCAACCCGGAGACCGTCTCCACCGACTACGACACCGCCGACCGCCTGTATTTCGAGCCGCTGACGGCCGAGGACGTGGTGGAGCTGGTCCGGGTCGAGCAGCGCAAGGGCAACGTGCTGGGCTGCATCGTGCAGTTCGGCGGCCAGACCCCGCTGAAGCTCGCCGCCGCGCTGGAAGCCGCCGGCATCCCGATCCTCGGCACCTCGCCCGACGCCATCGATCTGGCCGAGGACCGCGAGCGCTTCCAGAAGCTGCTGCATGAGCTGAACCTGAAGCAGCCGGCCAACGGCCTCGCCCGTTCGCTGGAAGAGGCTGAGGCCGTCGCCAGCCGCATCGGCTTCCCGGTCGTCATCCGTCCGTCCTACGTGCTGGGCGGCCGGGCGATGGAGATCGTCCACGACATGGCCGGGCTCCAGCGCTACATGGGCACCGCGGTGCAGGTGTCGGGCAAGAACCCGGTGCTGATCGACAGCTACCTGCAGGACGCCATCGAGGTCGACGTCGACGTCGTCTGCGACGGCACCGACGTGTATGTCGCCGGCGTGATGGAGCACATCGAGGAGGCCGGCATCCATTCCGGCGACAGCGCCTGCGCCCTGCCGCCCTACACGCTGCCGGCCGACATCATCGCCGAGATCAACCGCCAGTCCGACGCGCTCGCCCATGCGCTGAAGGTGGTCGGGCTGATGAACGTGCAGTTCGCGGTCAAGGACGGCACCGTCTACATCCTGGAGGTCAACCCGCGCGCCAGCCGCACGGTGCCCTTCGTCGCCAAGGCCACCGGCACCGCCATCGCCAAGATCGCGGCGCGCGTCATGGCGGGCGAGAAGCTGGGCGCCTTCACCCTGAACGGTCCGACGCCGCCGCACACCGCGGTCAAGGAAGCGGTCTTCCCCTTCGCCCGCTTCCCCGGCGTCGACATCGTGCTGGGTCCGGAGATGAAGTCGACGGGCGAGGTCATGGGCCTCGACCACAACTTCGCGCTGGCCTTCGCCAAGGCGCAGCTCGGTGCCGGCGTCACCCTGCCGGTCAAGGGCAGCGTCTTCGTCTCGGTCAAGGACCGCGACAAGCCGGCGCTGGCGGTGATCTCCAAGAAGCTGCACGACATGGGCTTCCGCATCCTCGCCACGTCGGGCACCGCCAAGGTGCTGAGCGATGCCGGCGTGCCGGCGGAGACCATCAACAAGGTGGTCGAAGGCCAGCCGCACATCGTCGACGCCATGATCAACGGCGACGTGCATCTGGTCATCAACACCACGGAAGGCGCCCAGGCGCTGTCCGACAGCTTCAGCCTGCGCCGCACCGCGCTGACCTACAACATTCCGTATTACACCACCGTGGCGGGCGCACGCGCGGCAGTGGAAGCGATTGCCGCACTTCGGAACGGCAGCCTTGAAGTCGCTCCGTTGCAGTCGTACCTTAGCGGATCGTATTAAGGACGGACGACGGCGCGGCGGACCTCCTCCGCGCCGTCTTCGTCCTTGATGTCGCTTTGGACAGGTCGAACGACTGCAAGCGGTGATGGACCGAACATGGAAAAAGTTCCGATGACAGCGGCGGGCTTCAACCGCCTCCAGGAGGAATTGAAGCACCTTAAGATCACCGAACGCCCGGCGGTCATCAAAGCCATCGCGGAAGCCCGCGAACATGGCGACCTTTCGGAAAACGCCGAGTATCACGCGGCGCGCGAACGTCAGAGCTTCATCGAAGGCCGCGTGCTGGAGCTTGAGGACAAGATCAGCCGTGCCGAGGTCATCGACCCGGCCAAGCTGACGGGCAATACCGTGAAGTTCGGTGCGACCGTGACCCTGGCCGACCAGGACACGGACGAGGAGACGACCTACCAGATCGTCGGCCAGGACGAGAGCGACATCAAGAACCGCCTGCTGTCGATCCAGGCGCCGCTGGCCCGCGCCCTGATCAACAAGTCCGTCGGCGACAGCGTGGAGGTCTCCACCCCCGGCGGCTCCAAGCTGTACGAGATCGTTTCGGTCGAGTTCCGCTGATAATCGGCCCTTTCCCCCGGAAGTCCCCCTCTCCCCCCCCGCTCACGCGCAAACTTCGTTTGCGCTGACGCGACAGGCGGACCTCCGGTCCGCCGAAAGCGGGGAGAGGGTCGGGGTGAGGAGGATGCACCGCGTGACGCCACCCGGCGCGCTACGCCTTTGCCTCTGACGTAATCCTCGCTACGCGTCCCCCTCACCCTCTCCCCAGGGGGGAGAGGGGACGTTTAGCCCCCCCTCATCCCCGCAGCTTGTCCCTGAAGAATTCCGTTACCCGCCGGATCGCGTCCGAGCGGGCGTCTTCGTTCGTGCCGACATGGGCGGTTCCATCGGGCGCGGTGGCGAGGTCCTTGCGCTTGCGCACCGGGGCGTCGGGCGCGTCGAAGCCGTGGTAGGCGTCGGGATAGACCACCAGTTCCATCCGGTCCTTCACGCCCTCGCGCCCGGACAGTTCGATGCAGTTCTGCGGCGGGGTCCAGTCGTCCTTGTCGCCGACCAGCAGCAGCAGCGGACCGTCGGGCTGCCAGTCCTCGTCGCTCAGCGGCGCCCGGCAACCGGGATAGAAGGCCACGGCGGCGCGGAATCCACCGGCTTCCGATCCCGCCGGCCCGTCTTCCCCGGCGCCATAGGCGGCCAGCACGGTGCCCGCCCCCTGCGACCAGCCGATCAGGCCGATGCGGCCATGGTCCACCTCCGGCCGCCTGCGCAGGAAGGCCAGCGCCCCCCAGGCGTCGTGCTTGCGCTCCACCGTGGCGCGGACGGTGCGGTCCTTCAGCGCGGTGGTGCAGACCTCCTCCACGTCGCGCGGGCCGAAGCTGTCGACCATCAGCACCTCGTAGCCCTGGCGCTGCAGGTGGGTCGCCCACCAGACATGGCGCGGCGACACCCGGCCGTTGCGCGCATAAAGGCCGCCGCAGCCATGCAGCATGACCACCGCCGGGTGCGGACCGGCGCCCGAAGGACGCAACAGCCGCCCGGTCAGCATCGTCGGCGCCCCGCCGGTCAGGTCGCCATCGGTGGACGGAAAGCGGACGATCTCCTCGGCGTGGACGCCGACCGCGGCATGGGCCGGTGCCGCCACGGTCGACATCCCGGCGGCGAACAACCCGATACCGGCACACAGCGCCGCACCCAACACAGCCGCGCGACCGCGGGCGGAAGCCTTCATTCTCCAGCGTCCCCGACACCCGGCGCCGGCCACGACGGCGGCGCTCGCGGTTGCAATATTAAACCCCGGCGATGCGGAAGGCCATGGCCGCCCCGCAATTGTCCCCGGACCCAGCCCTGCCCGATGGTGGACGCTGCCTTGCGGTCCTGTTTGCGCTAGGCTGCGGACCCATGACCGATGCCCCCGCCCCGCCCGCTCCACCACCCGATGCCACGGGTCCCGCCGCTTCTATCCCCGCCTTCGGCGCCTTCTGCCTCTACTGGCTGCGGCTGGGGCTGACCAGCTTCGGCGGGCCGGCCGGGCAGATCGCGATGATGCAGAGCGAACTGGTCGACCGCCGCCGCTGGATCGACCAGACGCGGTTCCTGCACGCGCTGAACTTCTGCATGCTGCTGCCGGGGCCGGAGGCTCAGCAGCTCGCCACCTACATCGGCTGGCGGCTGCACGGGGTGCGCGGCGGGCTGGTGGCGGGCGGACTGTTCGTGCTGCCGGGCGCCCTTGTCCTGCTCGCCCTGTCCTGGATCGCCGCCGCCCATGGCGACACCGGGCTGGTCGGCGCGCTGTTCGACGGCATCAAGCCGGCGGTGGTGGCGATCATCGTCGCCGCGGTCTGGCGGATGGGCCGCCGCACGCTGAAGGGGCCGGCGGCGGTGGCGATGGCCGGCGCCGCCTTCCTCGCCCTGTTCGCGCTGAACCTGCCCTTCCCGCTGGTCATCGGCACCGCGGCGGTGGTCGGCGGCGTCGCGGCGCGGATGGGCCGCCACTGGTTCGCCCACCCGCATCCGGTGGCGGACGGCGGTGCCATGGAAGACGCGGCGGAGCCGTCGCCCAGGCCCGGCCGGCTGCTGGTCCTGGCGGCGCTGTTCGTCCTGCTGTGGGCGGTGCCGGTGGGGGCGGTGCTGCTGGTCTTCGGGACCGATCCCTGGCGCGGCATCGCGGCGCTGTTCACCAAGGCGGCTTTCGTCACATTCGGCGGGGCCTATGCGGTGCTGCCCTATATCGCCGGGCAGGCGGTGGACGCCTATGGCTGGCTCGGCCCGCGCGAGATGGTCGACGGGCTGGCGCTGGCGGAGACGACGCCGGGGCCGCTGATCCTCGTGACTCAGTATGTCGGCTTCTTCGCCGGCTGGAACCGGCCGGGCGCGCTGTCGCCGGGGGTCGCGGGAACGCTGGGGGCGGCGCTGACGACCTACGTCACCTTCCTGCCCTGCTTCCTGTTCATCTTCGCCGGAGCCCCCTATGTGGAGCGGCTGATCCACAACCGTCTGGCCGCGGGGGCGCTGGCCGCCATCGCCGCGGCGGTGGTGGGGGTGATCCTGAACCTGGGCGTCTATCTGGGGATGGCGGTGCTGCTGCCGGACGGGCAGTCTGCCGGACACATGATCTGGACCTGGGCGATCATGCTGGGCGCGCTCTACGCCCTGACGCGGCGCGGCGTGGCGATCCACTGGGTGGTGCTGGGGGGAGCCGCGGCGGGCCTGCTCCAGGCGCTCGCCGCATCTTCCCTGTAGAAGGCCGTTACGCCTTGCCCGTTCAGCGCCGGGTGGCGCGGGCGGGCGGCGTCTCGGCCTCGTCCTCGACGAAATCCTCGTCCTCGTCGTCCTCGGTCCCTTCCGGGATGTCGGGCGAATCGACGTCTATCGGAACGCCGGGGGTGTGCTTGCTGGTGCGGATCGACAAGGCCGACTTCACATGGGCGACGTTGGGCGCCGAGGTCAGCTTGGTCGTCAGGAAGCGCTGGTAGTCGTCCCAGTCCTCCGCCACGATCTTCAGGACGAAATCATATTCGCCGGCCAGCATGTTGCACTCACGCACGAGCGGCCAGCTGTTGACGAGCTCCTCGAATTTCTTTAGGTCCGCTTCGGCCTGGCTGCTGAGGCCGACCTGGGCGAACACCGTGACGCCAAACCCCAGTGCATCGGGGTTGACGTCGGCGTGGTAGCCACGGATGAATCCCGCCTCCTCCAGCGCGCGGACGCGGCGCAGGCAGGGCGGAGCGGAGATGCCGGCACGTCGGGCAAGCTCCACGTTGGTCATCCGGCCGTCGTTCTGCAGATCGCGCAGAATCCGACGGTCAATTCGGTCGAGTTTGACCCGCCGCATGGTTTTACTCGGTCGCTCCGGGGATGATTTGGAGAAAGGATATTACACGGGCATGGTGTCTACGCCAAGACCGAAACCCCCGCAAGGGCGAGCAACCCGGATAACGGTCTTTTCGCCGCAATCCCCTCCGCAGCCCCAACGATCCGAGTTCAAATGCAATCCTTGACCTGCTGGGTGGTGTCGGACGGCAAGGCCGGCATGGAAAACCAGTGCATCGGGCTGGCCGAGGCGCTGGGCCTGACGCCGGTGATCAAGCGTGTCCGCCTGCGCACCCCCTGGCGCCAGCTGACCCCCTACTGGCGCATCGGCAACCGCTTCGCCGCCGGCCCCAAGGGCGATCCGGTGGAGCCGCCCTGGCCCGACCTCCTGATCGGCACCGGCCGCCAGTCCATCGCCGTCTCGCTGGCGGTGCGCCGCCAGTCGCGCGGACGGACCTTCACCGTCCAGATCCAGGATCCGGTGATGAACCCGCGGCATTTCGATCTGGTCGTCGTGCCGCGCCACGACAAGCTGCGCGCCGACAACGTGCTGGTGACGCGCGGTGCGCTGCACCGGGTGACGCCGGCCATCCTGGCCGACGCGGCCGAACGCTTCGCCCCGCGGCTGGCCCATCTGCCGCACCCGCGCATCGCCGTGCTGATCGGCGGCGACAACGGCGTCTACCGCCTGACGCCCACCATCATGGGCGACGTGGCCGAACGGCTGGCCAACCTGACGCGCACCCATGGCGCCGGGCTGATGGTCACCCCGTCGCGCCGCACCGGCGCCGACAACGAGGCGATCCTGCGCGCCCGCCTGTCCGGCCTGCCGGCGGAGGTGTGGGACGGCACCGGCGAAAACCCCTATTTCGCCTATCTCGGCCTCGCCGACGCGGTGGTCGTGACCTGCGACAGCGTGTCGATGACGTCGGAGGCCTGTTCCACCGGCAAGCCGGTCTATGTGATCGAACTGGACGGCGGGTCGCCCAAGTTCCGCGCCTTCCATGACGGCCTGTACCAGGACGGCATCACCCGGCCCTTCGACGGCTCGCTCGACCACTGGAGCTATCAGCCGATGGACGAGACGCGGATCGTCGCCGAGGAGGTGATGCGCCGCCTGCCCGCGCACCGGAAGCGGCACGGTCTGGCGTAAGGGGCCGGCGGGGTGCGGCGGCAAGATGGGGCGGCAAGATGGGGCGGCGCGACCAATGCGCGCACCCCTTCGGCGCGATCCTTTGCCTGCGGAGTTCGGGGACGGACCATGCCATAAGCGCTGGCAGACCGACCGCCCTCCGTCAGGCCGGTCGGGGGCCGTCCTTCCTTCCGGATCAATCGCCACCATGACCGCCGCCGACACGCTCGCCACGACCTCCACCGCCGACACCGTTTCGGCCTCCTTCCTGCGCTGCCTGGAGCGCAGCCGTCTGTCGGAGATGCCGTACAAGCATTGGCTGCTGTCCGAAGCCCTGCCGGAGGACGCCGCCGACGCCATCGCCGACCTGCCCTGGGGGCCGCCGCGGGTGTCCGACACCTATGGCAAGCGCGAGACCAACAACGCGTCGCGCACCTATTTCGGCGAGGAGAACCGGGCGAAATACGCGGTGTGCGAGACGGTCGCCCAGGCTTTCCAGGGCCGTCCGGTGGTGGAGGCGATCCAGCGCACCTGCAGCGTCGACCTGTCCGGCACCAGCCTGCGCATCGAATATTGCCAGGACACCGACGGCTTCTGGCTGGAGCCGCACACCGACATCGGCGTCAAGAAGTTCACGATGCTGATCTATCTGTCCAAGGGCCCGAACTGCTCGCACTGGGGCACCGACGTGCTGGACGAGACGCGGACGGTGGTCGCCCGCGCGCCCTACGCCTTCAATGAAGGCCTTATCTTCATCCCTGCAAGCAATACCTGGCATGGGTTCGAGAAACGTCCGATCGACGGCGTGCGCAAGTCGATTATCGTCAACTATGTCGGTCCCGAATGGCGGGCGCGGCAGGAACTCTGCTTCCCTGACAAACCTATTGCATAAAACTTCCGTCGTGTTTAAGTGACGCCGGTTTTGGGGGGCAATGCCACTGTCGGCACGCTCGTTGGGAGTTCAGTACCCATGTCCATGCTCGATCTGGACAAGTTCCGCGCCACCCCTCTGCAGCACGACCCCTTCGACTTCCTGTGCGTTCCCGGCTTCGTGAAGCGTGAGTTTCTCGAGGATCTGCACCGCGACTATCCCAAGGTCGACAAGCCCGGCTCCATCCCGCTGGGCGTCTTCCCCCAGGGGCCGAGCTTCGACCGGCTGATCGCCGAACTGAAGGGGCCGGAGGTCTGCAAGGCCTTTTCCGACAAGTTCGGGCTCGACCTGTCGGACTATCCGACGATGTTCACGGCGCGCGGCATGTGCCGGCCGACCGACGGCAAGATCCACCCGGATTCGGCCAGCAAGGTCGTCACGGTGCTGATCTACATGAACCCGCCCTGGGAGGCCACCGGCGGCCGCCTGCGCATCCTGCGCACCCAGAACCTGGAGGATTACGCCGCCGAAGTCCCGCCGGAGGAAGGCACCCTGATGTGCTTCCGCCGCAGCGACACCTCCTGGCACGGCCATTACCCCTTCGAAGGCCAGCGCCGCGCGATCCAGATGAACTGGGTCAAGGGTAGCGTCTACATCTGGCACGAACAGTGGCGCCACCGCATCGGCGCCTGGGCCAAGGGCGTGTTCGGCGGGCAGGCCAAGGGGTATTGAGGGGGCGTTGATTGCGCTGAAATGCTTGTCCGGTGCCCCCACCCCAACCCTCCCCCGCTGGGCGGGAGAGGGGGCAGGTACTAAAGCGGGAGAGTGGCGGCAGTCCCTCCCCCGCCCAGCTCTCGCACAAAGCTATGCTTTGTGCTGACGCGGCAGGCGGACCGTAGGTCCGCTGAGAGCGGGGGGAGGTTAGGTGGGGGTCTAACGTCCCCTAGAATCCACCCTCACCCCACCACCATCGCCGCCAGCGTCTCCAACCTGTCCGCCTCCTGCGCCGGCTTGTCCCAGCGGATGCGGTGGACGCGCGGGAAGCGCATCGCCAGCCCGCTCTTGTGCCGGGTCGACGGATGCACGCTGTCGAAGGCAACCTCCAGCACCAGCCCGGCCTCCACCTCGCGCACCGGTCCGTAGCGGCGGGTGGTGTGGTTGCGCACCCAGCGGTCCAGTTCGATCAGTTCGGCGTCGGTGAAGCCGGAATAGGCCTTGCCGACCGGCACCAGCTCCTCGCCGCGCCAGACCCCGAAGGTGTAGTCGGAATAATAGCTCGACCGCTTCCCGTGGCCGCGCTGGGCGTACATCATCACGGTGTCGAGCGTCAGCGCCCCGCGCTTCCACTTGAACCACGGCCCCTTCGGCCGCCCGGCGAGATAGGCGCTGTCGCGCCGCTTCAGCATCAGCCCCTCGATGCCGTTCTCCCGCGCGCCCTCCCGCATCGCCACCAGCTCGTCCCAGCCGCCGAAAGGCACCAGCGGCGACAGATCCATCCGCCGCGGCTGCACCGCCTCGAACCAGCGCTCCAGCCGGGTGCGGCGTTCGACGAAGGACAGGCCGCGCAGATCCTCCCCGCCGTCGAACAGGATGTCGTACAGCCGCACCCAGGCAGGCCCGTCGCGCAGCATCTGCGCCGTCACCGTCTTGCGGTTCAGCCGCTGCTGCAGATCGTTGAAGGGCGCCACCACCCCGTCGCGCGCCACCAGCAATTCGCCGTCCAGCACCGCGTCGAAGCTCATGTGATCGACGATGTCGGGAAAGGCGCCGGACACGTCGTCGCCGGTGCGGCTGTAGAGCCGCCGCTCGCCGCCGCGGGCCACCATCTGCACGCGGATGCCGTCCCATTTCCATTCGGCGGCATAGGCGGCGGGGTCGAGCGCGGCGCGGTCCTCCTCCTCCAGCGGGTGGGACAGCATCATCGGGCGGAAGCCGGCGCCGGACCCGGTCGCCGGTCGCTCCGCCCGTCCCTCCAGCCAGGCGAACAGTTCGGCATAGGGCGCGGTCAGCCCGTGCCAGACCTCCTCCACGTCATCGACGCTCACCTCCGGCCGGGCCGCCTTGCCCCATTCCGCCAGTGCCGTCTTGGCGAGCCGCGCCGACACGCCGATGCGCAGCGCCCCGGTGATCAGCTTCAGCAGGGCGAAGCGCCCCGACGAGTCGAGCGTGTCGAGCCAGCCCTCCACCATTCCGATCACCTGTCCGCGCTTGGCGGCCCGCAAGCCCTCCACCACCTCGTCCAGGCTGGGCGGCAGGCTGTTGGCCCGTTCATGTCGTTCGGGCCAGATCAGCGCCACCGTCTCCGCCAGATCGCCGACATAGTCGTAGGACAGCGCCAGCAGCTCCGGATCGACCCTGGTCGCCGCCAGTTCGCGGATCGCCGCCGGCTTGGCCTCGCGGAAGCTCAGGGCTCCGGTCAGCGCCGCCAGCGCCCATCCTCGCTCGGGGTCGGGCGCCGTGGCGAAATGCTCGACCAGCAGGCGGATCTTGCCGTTGCGCGACGGCATGAAGACCAGCGCGTCGATCAGCGCGGCAAAGCGGTTCACGACGCCTCCCCCTCCCCGGCCTTCTCCGGATTCCCTTCCGAATCCTCGTCCTCGAAACCAATCAGCGCCAGGGCGCGGGCGCGGATGCCGCGGCTGGTGGCGTAATGGACCAGCGCCTCCTCCCGCCCATGCGTCACCCAGACCTCCGGCGCGCCGACATCCTCCAGCGTCTGGCACAGCTCGTCCCAGTCGGCATGGTCGGAGATGACCAGGGGCAACTCCACCCCTCGCTGGCGGGCACGCTGGCGCACCCGCATCCAGCCCGACGCCACCGCCACCACCGGATCGGCCAGCCGCCGCGCCCAGCGGTCGGCCACCGCCGCCGGCGGGGCCAGCACCAGGGCGCCCTTCAAATCCTCCTTCGCCGCCACCGTGGCGGGCCGCAGCTCCCCCAACTCCACACCCCATTCGCCATAGAGCCGGCACAGCGGCTCCAGCGCGCCATGCAGCCAGATCGGCCGGTCGTATCCCGCCGCCCGCAGCAGCGTGATCAGCCGTTGGCATTTGCCCAGCGCATAGACGCCGACGACATGGCTGCGCTCCGGGAACAGCGCCATCGAATGCAGCAGCTTCCCCACCTCGCCCAGATCGGGCGGGTGGCGGAACACCGGCAGGCCGAAGGTCGCCTCGGTGACGAAGACGTCGCAGGGCACCGGCTCGAACGGCGCACAGGTGCGGTCGAGGCGACGCTTGTAGTCGCCCGACACCACCACGCGCGACCCGGCATGTTCCAGCACCACCTGGGCACTGCCCAGCACATGGCCGGCCGGCACCAGCCGCACCCTGACGTCGCCGATGGTCAACCCCTCGCCATACTCCAGCGCTTGCAGGCTGCCCCCCACGCCTGCGCCCATCCGCTGGCGCATGATGGCGAGCGTTCCCGGAGTCGCCAGCACATGGCGGTTGCCGGGCCGGGCATGGTCGGAATGGCCGTGGGTGACGACCGCGCGCTCCACCGGGCGCACCGGGTCGATGTAGAAGCCACCCGGCTCGACATAGAGCCCTTCGGGAAGGACCTTGATCCACCTGTCGGGGTGGGGACGATCTGGATTGGATTGGTGTGCAGCGGACATGCGTCCTAATATAGGGCGTTCCATCCGCCCCCCAACATCGGAGACACAGCACATGCACCCGATCCTGCTGCCGACTCCCGAGGTTGCCGACGCACTTGCCGCAAACCGTCCGGTGGTGGCGCTGGAATCGACGGTGATCTCCCACGGCATGCCCTATCCCCGCAACCTGGAGACCGCCCGCGCGCTGGAGGCGGAGGTTCGGGCCGCCGGGGCGATCCCCGCCACCATCGCGGTGATGGACGGGCGCATCCGAATCGGCCTGGACGACGAGGCGCTCGAACGTCTGGCGACCGGCGGCCACGCCGTGCGCAAGCTGAGCCGCCGCGACCTGCCCGTCGCCATCGCCACCGGCGCGCTCGGCGCCACCACGGTGGCGGCGACGATGATCGGGGCGCGGCTGGCAGGCATATCCGTCTTCGCCACCGGCGGCATCGGCGGCGTCCATCGCGGGGCGGAGACCAGTTTCGACATTTCCGCCGACCTGGACGAGCTGGCGCGCACGTCGGTCTGCGTGGTCTGCGCCGGGGCCAAGTCGATTCTCGACCTGCCCAAGACGCTGGAGGTGCTGGAGACCCGCGGAGTCCCGGTGCTGGGCTTCGGCACCGACGAATTCCCCGCTTTCTACAGCCGCCGCAGCGGCCTGCCCGTCGATCATCGCTGTGACAACGTGACCGCGGTGGCGGACATTCTGCGCGCGAAATGGCAGCTTGGCCTGGAAGGCGGCGTGCTGCTGGCGAACCCGATCCAGCCCGCCGACGAGCTTGACGCCGACGCCATGGAAACCGCCGTCGCCCAGGCGCTGGCCGACGCGGAATCCAATGGAATCAAGGGAAAGGACATCACTCCCCACCTGCTGGCGGCGCTGGAGCGCATCACCGGCGGGCGCAGCCTGACCGCCAACATCGCGCTGATCCGCAACAATGCGCGGGTCGCGGCCGGTGTCGCCGCCGCCCTTGCCGCCACCTAGAACCGAATGGATAGGCCATACCTCAGCTGGGGTAAGGCTTTAGCCTCGCCCCCGGCTTAAGACCCCGTTAACCGCCTGCGCGCAAATCTGTCGTCATCGAACGAGCGGAGGCTTCTATGCGCGCACCCAGCAGCACCTCGACCCTGGTTTCCCGGATGATCGCGATGGCCGGCCAAGGCGACGAGGCGTCGGGCATCGCGGAGATGAAGGAGCCGGCCCACGTGAAGCGCATCGTCTGGGCCTCCCAGGCGGCGAAGCTCCGGGTCTCCCTGTCCTCCCGCACCATCCACGAGATCGAGAGCGCCGTCACCGCCGACCTGGACAGCATGGAGCTGCCGGAAGTGTTCTTCACCTCGGTCGAGGTGAACGGCCATGTGGTGACCTGCGACCTCGACGCCTCCGGCACCGCCTCCATCTTCGGGCTGATCGAAGCCCACGAGTACGACGATCTGGTCGAAGAGGCCGGCGACGATGCCCTGTTCGGCGTCGATTGGGACGGCGTCTACGTCACCCCGGCCCGCACCCGGCACTGATCCGGGGACACAGGTCCTACCGAGCCTCGCTTTCGAAAACGCCCTGCAGCCCGCCTGCGGGGCGTTTTCGTTTGGGCATCCGTCTGGTTGACCGCTCCCCCCGATCAGCCCGGCTCGCGGCCATTCGGCTGCCGGTGCGCCCCGGCGCTGGACATGCCGACCACCACGTCGTCGTGGGAGACGATGGGCAAAGACGCCCGCCGTTCCTCCCAGGCCGCCAGGAAGCCATCGATGCGGTCGGCCGGCAGCGGCCGGCTGACGAAATAGCCCTGGATCAGGTCGCAGCCCATCCGCGACAGCGCCTCCCACTGGGCCAGTTCCTCCACCCCCTCCGCCACCACGCTGCGGCTCAGGTCATGGGCGATGCGCGAGATGGACGACACCATGCTGCGCGCGTCGGACCGGCGATGGACGTCGTTGATGAAGGCCTTGTCGAGCTTCAGCGTGTTGATCGGCAAGGTCCGCAGATAGGTCAGCGACGAATAGCCTGTGCCGAAATCGTCCAGCGCGATGTGCACCCCGGCCTGCCGCAGCGCGTTCAGCTTGTCGATGGCGGCGTCCAGCGATCCGATCATCTGCGACTCGGTGATTTCCAGCTCCAGCCGGTTCGGCGGCAGTCCGGTGCGCTCCAGCACCTCCAGCACCCGCGGCACGAAGTCGTTCTGGGCAAGCTGCACCGCCGACATGTTGACGCTCATCGTGATGCTGCCGATGCCGCGGCAGGCCAGCCCCACCGCCTCGATGCAGGCGGTCTCCAGCACCCACAGGCCGAGCGGGACGATCAGGCCCGAATCCTCGCACACCGGAATGAAGCGGTCGGGGGAGACCGGCCCCAGCTCCGCATCCGTCCAGCGGATCAGCGCCTCGAAACCGTGGACCCGGCCGTCCGACGTCGCCACCTGCGGCTGGTACTGCAGGCTGAAGGACTGGCGGTCGAAGGCCAGCCGCGCCCGGCTGAGCAGTCGCATGCGCTCCACCACCCGGCGGTTCATGTCGGGGGTGAAGGTGCAGATGCGCCCGCGCCCGCTGTCCTTGGCCCGGTACATGGCGGTGTCGGCGTTCTGCAGCAGGTCGTCGAAGCAACGTCCGTCCCAGGGATAGCGGGCGATGCCGACGCTGCAGGTGACGAAGAAATGCTGCCCTTCGACCAGGAAGGGGGCGGCCAGCGCCTGTTCCAGCCGCTGCGCCACGTCGGCCGGTTCGCCGGCCTCGCTGCCATGAACCACCACGACGAACTCGTCGCCGCCCAGCCTTGCGATGAACGGTCCCTCCCCCGCTCCCCGGCGGACGCGCAGGCCGAGCGCCATCAGCAGCTCGTCGCCCGCCTTGTGGCCGAAGCTGTCGTTGATGAACTTGAAATTGTCCATGTCGAGGAACAGCAGAGCCAGCGGCCGGGCATGGCCGGAGGCCTTGTCGTCGGCGATCAACCGGTCGACATGCTGTTCCAGCGTCAGCCTGTTCGGCAGGCCGGTCAGCGGATCGAAATGGGCCAGATGGTCCAGCCAGTCCTGCTGCCGCTTCTCCGCCGTGATGTCGGTGTAGGATCCGGCCATCATCACCGGCTTGCCCTGGCCGTCGAACAGGGCCTTGCCGGTGGCGTAGAGCCACAGATAGCTGCCGTCACGATGGCGGACCCGGTATTCGGTCCGGTATTCCGGCAGTTCGCCGGACAGGTGGCGCCGCAGCGCCTCCTCCGCCTGTTCGCGGTCTTCCGCGTGGATGCGGTCGAACCAGGCCGCCATCGAATCGATGCTGAGGGAGTCCACGCCCAGCAGTTCCATCACCCGGCCGGACAGAACGCGGCGGTCGGCCTCGATGTCCCAGGTCCAGATGATGTCGCGCGACGCCTCCGCCACCAGCCGCATCCGCCTTTCGCGTTCGCGCAGAGCCTCCTTGCTGGCGGTCAGTTCCTCCAGCCTCGCCTGCAGATCCCGGCGCGACTGGCTGAGCGCCAGATTGCTCTGCAGCAGGGCCGCCTCGGCCGCCCGGCGCTGGCGCAGCGCGAAGGACAGGACCAGCACCATGACCGTCAGCACCACGATGACGATGCCGACCGTCACCACCAGCCAGCGGTAGGTTTCCAGGAAGGAGAAGGGCTTGTTGACCAACCGGTCGAGCGGCCCCACCCGCGACAGATCGAGTCGATGGCGCTCCACCTGCCGGTAATCCATCGCCCGGACGACGGATTCCGGCCGCTCCGCCGGCAGGGCGGCGATGGATCTGCCGTTCACGATCGCCGCGGCCACCGCACCGACCGAACGTCCGTGCTCCAGCGCGCTCAGCAGGCTGCCGCCGGCGATGCCGCGGCCCAGCAGATACTCCTGCAGGCCGTAGATCGGCGCGCTGCTCTTCTCGCTCATCAGTTCCAGGAACTGCTCGGGCGGCAGGACCAGCCCGTCGCGGTCGGTCGCGTAGGTTCCCAGCAGCACGGCGCTGTCCGGCGGCAGCGTCGCCAGCCGCTCCTCCAACCGGGCGAAGGGCAGGTCGGGCAGGATCTGCCGCTCCAGCCCGGCGGGAAGGCGGCCGGCGGCGGCAAGGGCATCGATCTCCAGGTCCAGCGCCCTTCCCGATTCCGTGTGGTCGCGCAGGATGAACAGGCGGCGCAGTCCGGGATTGGCCGCCATCGCCATATGTATCGTGCCTTCGACGTCCTTGGCTTCGGACACCCCGATCACATTCGATTCGCCCTCCGTCAGCAGACGGGCCGAGGCGCCGATCACGCCGCCATGCACCAGCGGCACCGGCCCATAAACCTCCCGCCGCAATTCGACCGCGAAGGCCAGCGCGGCATCGTCGGTGGCGATGATCGCGTCGACTGTGCCTCTGGGGTGCCGATGGCCGATCAGTGCCCGCATCCGCTCAAGCCCGCTTGCATCCGGAAAGCGTTTCCAATCCAGGTGATAGGGGATCGTGATCGCGTTGGGCGCCGAGGCCGCCAGTTCCTTGCCGATGCCGGCAGCCTGATGGTCTGTCCATTCATAACCCTGGTGGTATGAATGCAGCACCAGCACGGTCCGGTTCGGCGCCGTCGCCCGCCCCTCCACCGGCAGGGACGAGGCGGCCATCCCAAGCAGCATCAGCAGCAGGGCGCAGCCGCGAATCCAGGTAACGGGCCAACCGGTCATGGGAACCCCTCGATCGACTCCCCGCGACGCACTCCGTCGGCCATGACGCCGCCGGACGGTGACGGTTCTTCGTCACCAAAGGATAGGCGCAGACATCATCCAGTCACCACAGTTCTTCGATAGAGTTAACCCGCATTTTAATGGTTAATTTCTATTTATGATTGGGTTCCTCTCAGCCTCGTCACGCACCAGGTGCGCACTGATATTTGTGAACTTTATGCTTCCCTGTGAGTATCGTTCTGAAGTCATGGAGAGAGACTCCTGCTCCGGTATCGGCGCACCGCTGCGGAACCGGAGCGGCGGAACGGGGGACGACCGCGGCTGTTCTTCCGGCTGCACCCGTTCTTTCCCCATTCGGGAGACCCCGTCCTTGTCAGCCGCCACCGCCAAGCCCCTGCCCCAGGCTCCCCTGCCCTATACGCCGTCGGTCGAAAACCCCGACCCCGATGAAGCCCAGCTTTTCGACGAGTTGGCGGAAACGATGCTGTCGATCAGCCGCAAGACCTACGAGGACGGCGGCCACGCCCTGCGCAGCGTCCATGCCAAAAGCCACGGGCTGCTGATCGGCCGGCTGGACGTGCTGGACGATCTGCCGGCGGAATTGGCCCAGGGCCTGTTCGCGCGGGCGGAGAGCTATCCGGCGATCCTGCGGCTGTCGACGACGCCGGGCGACATCCTGCCCGACAGCGTGTCGACCCCGCGCGGTCTGGCGGTGAAGGTGCTGGGCGTGACCGGCGAACGGCTGCCGGGGTCGGAGGATCAGGCGACCCAGGATTTCGTGATGGCCAACGCCCCGGTCTTCTCCGCACCGGACGCCAAGCAGTTCCTGTCGACGCTGAAGCTGCTGGCCGCCACCACCGACCGGGCGGAGACGGCGAAGAAGGCGCTGTCCGCGACCCTGCGCGCCGCCGAACGGGTGGTGGAGGCCTTCGGCGGCGAGAGCGCCACCCTGAAGACGCTGGGCGGCCATCCCGCAACCCACATTCTGGGCGAAACCTTCTACAGCCAGGCGGCCCTGCGCCACGGCGCCCATGTCGCCAAGCTGCAGATCGTCCCCGTCTCGCCCAACCTGATGGCGCTGACCGATGCGCCGCTGACCGTCAACGGCAAGCCCGACAGCCTGCGCGAGGCGGTGGCGGAGTTCTTCCGCGATCATGAAGCGGTCTGGGAGTTGCGCGTCCAGCTGCGCACCGACGAGGAGCGCATGCCGGTGGAGGACGCCAGCGTGCTGTGGCCGGAGGAGCTGAGCCCCTACCGCACCGTCGCCCGCATCACCGTGCCGCCGCAGACCGCCTGGAGCGAGGAGCGCTCCCGCGCCGGCGACGACCGGCTGGCCTTCAGCCCCTGGCACGGTCTTGCCGCGCACCGGCCGCTCGGCTCGATCATGCGCGCCCGCCGCATCGCCTATGACCGCTCCGCCGGCTTCCGCATGGAACGCAACGGCTGCCCGATGCAGGAACCGGCGGCGGGCTACCGGCTGCCGGGGTGAAGGCGATGGAAGAGACCGGCGCCGCCCCGCTCACTGCAGGCTGCGCTGCATCTCCTCGAAGGTGCGGGAGAAGCCGTTCAGCGGGAAATCGATGTCGCGCTTGCCCAGGCGCGGGGAGCTGACGCGGACCAGGATGGTCGAGCCGTTGCGGAACTGGTCGGCGACGCGGCCGGACACGAAGTTCGGGAACATGCACATGTTCAGCGTCGCGACATGCGATTCGATGCGCGGCTGGCGGTCGACGCGGATGGCGCAGCGGTCGACCAGCCCCTGGCTGGTGGTCAGGAACAGGTGGAAGTCGTTGCCGGTCGGGATGATGCTGAGCGCGATGAAGCCGACATCCTTCCCGTCGTCGAACAGACGGTAGATCATCAGCCGGCAGGTCTTGCTGTCGGTCATCCGGTCGATGTCGCACTGGTTGGTCCAGGCGCCCTCCGGCCCGAAATCGGCCGCCGCCTTGGAAAAGTCCACGGCGGCGGCGGGCTTGGCGGTCGACAGGCCGGCAGCCAGCGTCAGGGCCAGAACGCCGGCGGCGGCAGCCGCCTTGAACCCACCCAACAGACCCTTTGCACGCATCGCCCCGGCTCCCCGCCATCGTTCGTATTAACACGGAATGCGCCATGATAACCGGGGATGGCGGGGGTGCAAGGCACGAGATGCCGCGCACCGGCCCTGAAGGACGGGCAGGCGCGCGGCATCCGCCGATCAGATGCACATCAGATGCGCCCTTCCTCGAAGTCGCGGAAGGCCTGCATCACCTCTTCGCGCGTGTTCATGACGAAGGGACCGCCCCAGGCGATGGGTTCGCCGATCGGCTCGCCGGCCAGCAGCAGGAAGCGCGCGCCCTCGGGTCCGGCGGTCGCCTCCACCCGCTCGCCGTCGCCCAGCACGATCACCCGCGGTCCCGACAGCAGCCCCTCGCCGCTGACATCCAGCGTGCCTTCGAACAGCACGAGGAAGGCGGTGTGGCCGGCCGGCAGCGGCTCGGTGAAGGAGACCGACGGCGGCAGCGTCACGTCGAAATAGCGGGCGTCGGTCGCCTCGGCCCGCACCGGGCCGGCGGTGCCGCGGGCGGTGTCGCCGACGATCACGGTGACGGTGGCGCCGTCCTCGCGCCGTTCCACCGGGATGGAGGAGGCCGGGAACTCCTGATAACGCGGCTCTGTCATCTTCAGCCGGGCCGGCAGGTTGATCCACAGCTGGAAGCCGCGCATCAGCCCTTCGGTCTGCTCCGGCATCTCCGAATGGATCAGGCCGCGGCCGGCGGTCATCCACTGCACGCCGCCGGTCTCGATCACGCCCTCATGCCCGTGGTTGTCGGCATGGCGCATGCGGCCGGCCAGCATGTAGGTGACCGTCTCGAAACCGCGGTGGGGATGGTCGGGGAAACCCGCCAGATAGTCGGTCGGCTGGTCGGACCCGAACAGGTCCAACATCAGGAAGGGGTCGAGCGTGCGCAGGCGGGGCGTGCCCAGCATGCGGGTCATGCTGACCCCGGCGCCGTCGGAGGTGGCCATGCCCTCCACGGCGGCGAGGACCGGACGGACACCGGGGGTGGCGGACTGGGTGGACATGGCGGGGACTCCCAAAGAAACCACTGATGTTGCACCAGAGGTAGTCCGCCGCGGCCCCGCCGTGAAGCCGGCCCGCCCGCGCCACAGCGTTTCCGCCGGCGCAACAATCCCGAAAGCCGCACGCGAAAAAGGCCGCCGGGAAGCCCGGCGGCCCTTTCGAAGAGACCCGTGGGAAAGGGAGTGTTCTTAGTGGATGCTCTCGCCGTGCAGGGCGAGGTCGAGACCGTCGCGCTCCACATCCTCGTCCACGCGCAGGCCCATCACCACGTCGATGACCTTCAGCAGGACGAAGGTGGCGACGGCGCACCAGACCATGGTGTAGAGGACGCCCTGGATCTGGATCCACACCGCGCCGGCGTTGCCTTCCAGCAGGCCCAGGGTGGCAGACGGGTCGGCCTGCAGGACGGCGGCGAAGGCGCCTTCCGCGTTGGACACCGACATCTTGGCGAAGACGCCGGTCAGGACCGCGCCGATCAGGCCGCCGACGCCGTGCACGCCGAAGGCGTCCAGGCTGTCGTCATAGCCCAGCATGTGCTTCAGGCTGGTGGCCGACCAGAAGCAGATCACGCCGGCGACGATGCCGATGATGATGGCGCCCGTCGGGTCGACGAAGCCGGCGGCCGGGGTGACGGCGACCAGGCCGGCGACCGCGCCGGAGATGATGCCGAGGATCGACGGCTTGCCCTTGACGATCCACTCCGCGAACAGCCAGCCCATGGCGGCACCGGCGGTGGCGATGTGCGTGGCGGCCATGGCCATGCCGGCACGCGGACCGGCGGTCAGGGCGGAACCGGCGTTGAAGCCGAACCAGCCCACCCACAGCAGCGAGGCGCCGATCAGCGACAGCACCAGGTTGTGCGGCATGAAGGCTTCTTTCGGGTAGCCCTTGCGCTTGCCGATCACCAGCGCGGCGACCAGACCGGCGACGCCCGCGTTGATGTGCACGACCGTGCCGCCGGCGAAGTCCAGCACGCCCATGCCGAACAGGAAGCCCGACGGATACCAGACCCAGTGGGCGATCGGCGCATAGACCACGATCGACCACAGGGTGGTGAAGACCAGCAGCGAGGAGAACTTCATGCGGTCCGCGAAGGCGCCGGTGATCAGCGCCGGAGTGATGATCGCGAAGGTCATCTGGAACATCATGAAGACCGGCTCGGGGATCGTCGTCGGCACGCCGGCGCCGGTCGCCTCGCCCAGCACGAACGCCTTCGAGAAGTCGAGACCGTTCAGGAACAGCCGGTCCAGCCCGCCGATGTAGGCGCCGGTGCCGGTGAAGGCCAGGCTGTAGCCGATCACGTACCACAGGACGCTGATCAGGCAGGTGATGGCGAAGCTCTGCATCACCGTCGCCAGCACGTTCATCTTGCGGACCATGCCGCCGTAGAACAGTGCCAGGCCCGGAATGGTCATCATCAGCACCAGCGCCGTGGAGACCAGCATCCAGGCGGTGTCGCCGCCATTCAGCGCCGGAGCCGCCGGCGCGGCAGCAGCGGCGGCAGCCGCCGCATCCTGGGCAAGGGCTGCGGCCGGCATGCCGACCGCGCCCAGAGCAACCGCCATCATCGGTGCGGCCAGAAGGAACAGACGGTTCATCGAGGCTCCTCTTTCTCCAAAATCGCTCCCACCCCTGCATGGCCGGCGCGGCACCGGAGGCATTCCGCGCGCAAACGCCGCACTGGGGCGACCCCGTCCCGGTCGCCCCGTCCCCGGCAAAGACGGGGCGGCGGACGGGACCAAGGACGCCTCCAGCGTTACAAGAAGCGTGCCAGTCCAAAACGGCTTGGAATCGTCAGGGTTGTCCCGGCGCAGGACCCCCGAACGGGCACCCCCCTACGAGTCGCAAGGTGGGTTTGCACAGGAAATGGGCAGATGCCGGAGCCGACATTCCGCCGCAATTTTCGGGCTTTCGACCGAATGAAAGGGCCCGATGCGCAGCTTTGGCGCAGCCGTCTGGCTGCCATTCCGGCAGTTGGTCAAAAATTGTGCAGAAAACGGCCCACGCGGCGGTCACTGCCGCGAGGGGCGGCGGGAATGGGGCAGCCCTTCTACCTCTTCCATCCAGTCCGAACGGCTTGCCCCTCTTTCCGCCTAGGCGGGCGGGCAGGCGATGCGGCGGGTCAGCCGAGGCGAACCCGCCGCCGGGCCTATTGGACATGGCGGCGAGATGTGGCACCGTCAACGCCTCCATATGGATGGCCGCCGCCGGGCGGCCGCAAGAAAAAGGCAAAGGGGGTAACGGCCATGCTCGACAAACGCGATCTGCGCCTCGCACCGCGACGTGCGGTGGCGCTGGTGCTGGCCGGCGGACGCGGAAGCCGTCTGAAGCAACTGACCGACCGGCGGGCGAAGCCGGCGACCTATTTCGGCGGCAAATACCGCATCATTGACTTCGCGCTGTCGAACTGCGTCAATTCCGGCTTCCGCCGCATCGGCGTGCTGACGCAGTACAAGTCGCACAGCCTTCTGCGCCACCTCCAGCGCGGCTGGAACGTCTTCCGCGGCGAGATGAACGAGTTCTGCGACCTGCTGCCGGCCCAGCAGCGCGTCAGCGAGACGGAGTGGTACCAGGGCACCGCCGACGCCGTGTACCAGAACCTGGACATCCTGCGCGACCACGAGCCGGAATATGTCCTGATCCTGGCCGGCGACCACATCTACAAGATGGATTACGGCGCGCTGCTGCTCGACCACATCGACCGCAAGGCCGACGTCACCGTCCCCTGCATCGCGGTTCCGCGCGAACAGGCGACCGGTTTCGGCGTGATGCACATCGACGACGAGCGCCGCATCATCGACTTCGTCGAGAAGCCGGCCGATCCGCCGCCGATGCCCGGCCGTCCCGATCTGGCGCTGGCCAGCATGGGCATCTATGTCTTCAACGCCCAGTTCCTCTATGAACAGCTGGAGCGCGACGTCGCCACCCCCGGCTCCAGCCGCGACTTCGGCAAGGACATCATCCCGCATCTGGTGAAGACCGGGGCGCGGATCATCGCCCACGACTATGCCGACAGCGCCATCATCGACGCGCCGGACGACGCCCCCTACTGGCGCGACGTCGGCACCATCGACGCCTATTGGGAAGCCAACCTGGACCTCTGCCACGTCACGCCGCAGTTGAACATGTACAACCGCGACTGGCCGATCTTCACCTACCAGGAACAGCTTCCGCCGGCGAAGTTCGTCTTCGACGACGAGAACCGGCGCGGCACAGCGATCGACAGCCTGGTGTCGGGCGGCTGCATCATCTCCGGCTCAACCGTCCGGCGGTCGCTGCTGTTCAGTTCGGTCCGCGTCAACTCCTACAGCGAGCTGTACGAGGCGGTGGTCCTGCCGGAATGCGACATCGGCCGCCATTGCCGTCTGAAGAAGGTGGTGATCGACCGCGGCGTCAGCATCCCCAACGGCCTTGTCGTCGGCGAGGACGCGGAGCTGGACGCCAAGCGCTTCCACCGCAGCGAGGGCGGCGTCGTCCTGATCACCCGCGAGATGATCGAGAAGCTGCCGAAGGAATAAGGCGGCATATCGCCGCCCCCCGGCACGATGGCCCCGCGCCGATGCGGTCCGGCTCCCCACCGGACCCGCATCGGCGCTATACCATGCCTGCACCCTTCCGCCATTCATCCCTCCCGCCTTTCATCCGAGTGCCTTCCCGATGCGCGTCCTTTACGTCACGTCCGAATGCTACCCGATGGTCAAGACGGGGGGGCTGGCCGACGTGTCCGCCGCCCTGCCGCCGGCCCTGAACGCCGCCGGGGCCGATGTCCGCCTGCTGCTGCCGGGCTATCCCGCCGTTCTGAACAGCCTGCAGAACCTGCACGAGGTCGGCGACCTCATCACCGACCTGCCCGGCTGCGACCGCGCCCGGCTGTGCATCGGCCGCACCGCCGACGGCGTTCTCGCCTATGCGCTGGACGCGCCGTCGCTGTACGACCGTCCCGGCAACCCCTATCTCGGGCCGGACGGCAAGGACTGGGCCGACAACGCCCTGCGCTTCGCCGCGCTGGCCTGGGTCGCCGCCGGCTTCGCCGCCGAGAAGTCCTACGACCCCTGGTGGCGTCCCGACATCCTGCACGGCCACGACTGGCAGGCCGGCTTGATCCCCGCCTATCTGGCGCTGCGCCCCGACCGTTTCGCCGGCCCCTTCCGGCCGGGCACGGTGCTGACCATCCACAACATCGCCTATCAGGGCCTGTTCGGCCCCTGGATGATGGGCGACCTCGGCCTGCCCTCCTCCAGCTTCCGCATCGATGGCGTCGAGTATTACGGCAACGTCAGTTTCCTGAAGGCGGGTTGCTTCTACGCCGACCGCCTGACCACGGTCAGTCCGACCTACGCCAACGAAATCCAGACGGCGGAGCACGGCACCGGCCTGCAGGGCCTGCTCGCCACCCGGTCCGACGTGTTGACCGGCATCCTGAACGGCGTCGACTACGCGGTGTGGGACCCGGCGACCGACCCGCATCTGCCCGCCCGCTACACCCCCGACGACCTTGGTGGAAAGGACGCCTGCAAGTCCGACCTGCAATCCGCCTTCGGCCTGGACCGCCGCCCCGACGCCCCGCTCGCCGCCGTGGTCAGCCGCCTGACCTGGCACAAGGGCCTGGACCTCGTGCTGGAGGCCGCCTCGCAATGGGTGTCCTGGGGCGGCCAACTGGTGGTGCTGGGCAGCGGCGACGCCTCCAGCGAGGCCGGCTTCCGCCATCTGGCGCAATGGCATCCGCAGTCCATCGGCGTCCGCATCGGCTATGACGAGCCGCTGTCCCACCGCATCCAGGCCGGGTCCGACCTGTTCCTGGTGCCCTCGCGCTCCGAGCCTTGCGGCCTGACCCAGCTCTACGCCCTGAAATACGGCACCCTGCCGCTGGTCCGCCGCACCGGCGGCCTCGCCGACACGGTGATCGACGCCAACCCCGCCGCGAGCGCCGACGGCAGCGCGACGGGGTTCCAGTTCGTCAACGCGACCGGCCAGGAGCTGGTGTGGGCGCTGCGCCGCGCGATGACCGTCTACGGCAAGCCCGACCGCTGGCACGCGATGCAACGCCGCGCCATGACGCGGGACTTCGGCTGGCATGGCCCGGCGGAGGAGTACATGGAGCTGTATCGGGGGCTCGGGGGACGGTGAGCGCCCTTCGGAGGGGGAGCCGGACGCGATAGCGCCGGCCGCCCCACCACACCATCATTGCGCCCATCCCCCGTCCGCCCTATGTTCCCGGCAAACTCTCGCTTGTCCGGGCCCCGATGACTGACCTTTCGCACATCCGCAATTTCTCGATCATCGCCCACATCGATCATGGCAAGTCGACCCTTGCCGACCGGTTGATCCAGCAGTGCGGCGGCCTCGACGCGCGCGAGATGCGCGAACAGGTGCTCGACAGCATGGACATCGAGCGCGAGCGCGGCATCACCATCAAGGCCCAGACCGTCCGCCTGCTCTACAAGGCCGAGGACGGCAAGCAGTACACGCTGAACCTGATGGACACCCCCGGCCACGTCGACTTCGCCTATGAGGTCAGCCGGTCCTTGGCCGCCTGCGAGGGCTCGATCCTGGTGGTCGACGCCTCCCAGGGGGTCGAGGCGCAGACGCTCGCCAACGTCTATCAGGCGATCGACAACAACCACGAGATCATCCCGGTCCTCAACAAGATCGACCTACCCGCCGCCGAGCCGGAGCGGATCAAGCAGCAGATCGAGGACGTGATCGGGCTTGACGCCTCCGACGCGGTGGAGATCTCGGCCAAGTCCGGCCTCAACATCGGCGCGGTGCTGGAGGCGGTGGTCAAGCGCCTGCCGCCGCCCAAGGGCGATGCCGATGCGCCGCTGAAGGCGCTGCTGGTCGATTCCTGGTATGACCCCTATCTCGGCGTCGTCATTCTGGTCCGCGTCGTCGACGGCGTGCTGAAGGTGAACCAGAAGGTGCGCTTCATGGCCGCCGGCTCCGCCCACGACGTGGACCGCGTCGGCGTCTTCACGCCGAAGGCGCTGCTGACCGGCGAGCTGCGGCCGGGCGAGATGGGCTTCATCACCGCCGCGATCAAGGACATCACCCAGACCAAGGTCGGCGACACCATCACCGACGAGCGCAAGCCGGCGACCGAGGCTCTGGCCGGCTTCAAGCCGTCCATCCCCGTGGTGTGGTGCGGCCTGTTCCCGGTCGATGCCGCCGATTTCGAGCGGCTGCGCGACAGCCTGGGCAAGCTGAAGCTGAACGACGCCAGCTTCCATTACGAGGCGGAGACGTCGGCGGCGCTGGGCTTCGGCTTCCGCTGCGGCTTCCTCGGCCTGCTGCATCTGGAGATCATCCAGGAGCGGCTGGAGCGCGAGTTCAACCTCGACCTGATCACCACCGCGCCGTCGGTGGTCTACAAGCTGACGATGACCGACGGGACGGTGCGGGACCTGCACAACCCGGCCGACATGCCCGACGTGATGCGGATCGACCACATCGACGAGCCGTGGATCAAGGCCACCATCATGCTGCCCGACGAGTATCTCGGCGGCGTCCTCCAACTGTGCACCGAGCGGCGCGGCCAGCAGATCGAGCTGACCTATGCCGGAGCCCGCGCCATGCTGGTCTACCGACTGCCGCTGAACGAGGTGGTGTTCGACTTCTACGACCGGCTGAAGTCGATCAGCCGCGGCTATGCCAGCTTCGACTACCAGATGGACAGCTATGAGGAAGGCGACCTCGTGAAGCTGTCGATCCTGGTGAATGCCGAGCCGGTGGACGCCCTGTCGATGATCGTCCACCGCAGCCAGTCCGAACGCCGCGGCCGTCAGCTGTGCGAACGGCTGAAGGAGCTGATCCCGCGCCAGCTGTTCAAGATCGCCGTGCAGGCCGCCATCGGCGGCAAGATCATCGCCCGCGAGAGCATCAGCGCCATGCGCAAGGACGTGACCGCCAAGTGCTACGGCGGCGACATCAGCCGCAAGCGCAAGCTGCTGGACAAGCAGAAGGAAGGCAAGAAGCGCATGCGCCAGTTCGGCCAGGTCGAAATCCCACAGAGCGCCTTCATCGCGGCGCTCAAGATGGGCGACGAGTAAGGAAACGGAAAGGCGGGCCTCGGCCCGCCATTTTTGTGCAGCCCGGCAATTCCGTACAACCTGCGAAACAAAGCGCCATTTCGCGTGTCATCACTCAGGGATACGGTGCCGCGCCTGCGCGGCGCCTTCCTTATTGTGATTCAATTCCGGGAGGATGACATGCGCAAGATTCTCGCCGCCGCGGTGCCGGCCCTGATGTTGATGGCCGCCGCTGCTCCGGGACACGCCCAGACCAGCGGCTCCGCCAGGGCCAATGCGGTCGCCAACGGCACGATGGACAGCGGTGCCCGCGACGTCCAGGCCAGCCGCGACATGATCGGCAAGCGGGTGGTCCACCGCCATGGCGGGCCGGTCGCCGGCACGATCCAGAACGTGACCACCGACGCCCAGGGCCAGACGATGGTGGAGCTGAAGATGGCCAAGACCGGCCAGACCGTCATGCTCACCCCGTCCTCCTTCGAACGCCGCGGCCGTCAGGTCGTCATCATGCATGACCAGAACGAGCTGCAGCAGCTCGCCCAGTATGCCAGCCAGGCCAACACCGGCTACGGCAGCTCGACCGGAGGCTCCATGGGCGGTATGGGCGCCGGCTCCATGAACCAGGGCGGCATGAACCAGGGTTCGATGGGCCAGGGTTCGATGGGTCAGGGTTCGATGGGCCAGGGTACGATGAATCAGGGCACCATGAACCGTGGTTCCATGGACCAGGGCACGATGGGCCGGGGAACGATGGATGAGCGCATCATGTCGCCGAACAAGCCCGGCATGGAGTAAGCCACCGGCGGAGGCGGGGGGCCGTCACAGCTCCCGCGCCTCCCGACAGGCGGTTCAACCGCCATTCACCCTCAGTCGATCACCGTCAGTTCGCCCGCCTGCGGCTTCGGCATCTCCGCCTTGACCGTGTCGGCGTCCAATCCACCGGCGAGCAGGCAGACCAGCTTGGCGTAGCTGGCCTCCGGCGTCATGTCATAGGCGCCGATGGCACCCACGGCGCCCAGCCCGGTGGCGTAGGCGCCGGGCAGCACCGCGCCGCGCTGCACCTGGGTGTTGTCCATCAGCACGACCCCGGCCTTCACCGCCGCCGACAGCGCGTCGAGGAACTCCGGATCGGTCGGGCCGTTGCCCTCGCCGAAGGCCAGCAGCACCGCCCCCTTCGCCGCCGGGCTGGTGCCCGTCAGCATCGCCGACACCGTGCTGGCGCGGATGCCGGGATACAGCCACAACATGACGACGGAGAACGCCGACAGCGCCGCCGCCTGGGCCTCCAGCGCCGCCAGCCGGCGGGCGCGGTTCGCCGGATCGTCCAGCGAGACCGCGGCACCCGGCATCGGCAGCCAATAGGGCTCGTTGCGGGCGACCACGCTGCCGACGGTGGCGAGCGGCGGGAAGTTCGGCGAATCGAAACCGGCGAAGCGGTTGGCGTCGACCTTGGACGACCGGTTGCCGCGCAGCAGCTTGGTGTCGAAATAGACGCAGACCTCCGGCACCGGCAGGGTTCCCGCCACCACGACGGCGCCAACCAGATTGGCGAGCGCGTCGCTCAGCGTGAAGGTCAGCGGCACCTGCGACCCGCTGAACACCACCGGCTTCGTCAGGCCGGGCAGCAGGAAGGACAGAGCCGACGCGCTGTAGGCCATGCTGTCGGTCCCGTGCAGCACGACGAAGCCGTCATACTCGTCATAAACCGACAGCAGCCGCCGGGCGATGGCGATCCAGTCCGCCGGAGTCATGTTGGAGCTGTCGAGCGTGCGGTCGAACCAGCCCATGGTCCAGGTCAGGTCCTTGTGGTCCTGCACCCCATGGCCGGACAGGCCGGGCATCGACAGGACCAGCCGTTCGAACTCCCGGCCCGGCACCGGGGCCAGCGCCCCTTCGGGATTGGTGACGCACCCGATGGTGCCCCCGGTGTACAGCACATAGACCCGCGCCATCGTCCGCTCCTCCCGCATTCCTGTCGGCCGCAGGATAGGCGGACGTCCCACTACTTCTCAAGGCACAGCCGGTCCTGGAGCGTCAGAGGAGTCCGCACCGACGCCGGAGCCTCCTCTGCGACCAACCGCCGGCCGGGCGCTGGAGCGGCTGCGGGAACGGGGTTGTAGGCAAGGCGGAATCGCCGCGGCTCCGGCACCGCCGCCGGAAGTGCCGCGGGCGGATCGATCCGGGCGGCAGCGAGAACCACGCTGGTCCAGGCGGCGAACAGGGACATGGTCGGAAACTCCAAAGCGATCGGAAACCGAACATGGGCCGCGTGCCATTCCCTTGGAAACGAATAGGCATTATGCCGTCATCACGATTCGTAATGACCGCAACGTTGCGGATGGGCGGGCGCTCTGGTTGAATGGGAGGCAACTTCCGGTCCCCCGCCATGCCCGCCAATCTCGATACCGACCTGCTGCGCGCCTTCGTGGCCGTCGCCGACAGCGCCAGCTTCACCCGTGCCGGCGAAAGGCTGGGCCGCACCCAGGCGGCGGTCAGCCAGCAGGTGCGCCGGCTGGAGGACACGGTGGGCAAGCGGGTGTTCGAACGCGACACCCACGGCGTGCGCATGACCCGCGACGGCGAGGTTCTGCTGGCCTATGCCCGGCGCATGCTGACCCTGAACGACGAGGTGATGGCGCTGATGCACCGCAGCCCGACGGTGGCCAGCGTCCGCATCGGCACGCCCGACGATTACGCCACCATGCTGCTGCCGGACGTGCTGGGCCGCTTCAACGCCGCCTATCCCGACGTGATGGTGGAGGTGATCTGCGACAACAGCCCCGATCTGGTCGCGGAGATCGACAAGGGGCGCTACGACCTGGCGCTGGTCACCCGCAAGGCCGGCGAGGCCGGCGGCGAACTGGTGCGGCAGGAACCGGTGTCCTGGGTCGCCCCGCCGCAGGAGCCGGTATCTCCATTGGGGTCGTCGCCGGGGCACCGTCCGGTGGAGAGCCTCGATCCCCTGCCGCTGGCGCTGTTCCCCAAGGGCTGCGTCGTGCGGGACCTTGCGGTCGCCGCGCTCGACGGCATCGGCCGCGACTGGCGCGTCGCCTTCACCAGCAAGAGCGTCGTCGCCGTCCATGGCGCGGTGATGGGCGGGCTGGGGGTGACGGCGATGGAAAACTGCACCGTCCCGCCAAGCCTGCGCCGCATCGGTGCGGCAGAGGGATTTCCGGAATTGCCGGACATCGACATCGCCCTGCACCGCGCCCGCGGCACGGCGCCCAAGCCGGTGCGCCTGCTGGCCGACGCCATCCACGACCTTGTCGGCCGCCAGATGCTGGGCCGCCGGATGCCGAACCGCGATGCGCCGATGCACGCGAGGGAAGTCACGTCATGACCGCAGCGTCCGTCTCCGCCGCCATCATCCTTGGACTCGGCAGCATCATGGCGGCCATCCCGCCAGCCTGGGCGCAGAGCCCTGTCGCCATCGGCGCGCCCCTGACCGGCGAGGTCGTGCTGAACCGCGACATCGAGGTGCGGATCGGCCCCAGCGAGGATGCCCGCATCGTCATGACGCTGAAGCAGGGCAAGGCGCTGAACGCGCTGGGCACCCCGCGCGGCACCTATTGGACAGAGATCGCCATCGGCGGCCAGCCCATCGGCTATGTCCCCGCCGATTCGCTGGACCCGGCGCTGATGGTCACCGGCCGGCCGGCGATCGGCGGCGAGGGGCCGCGGCCGCCGAAGCCGGCCGCCAGCCAGCCGGCGAACGCCCCCCTGCCCCACCGCAGCGCCGCCGTCGTGCCGCGCGCGGCCTGGGACAAGGCGGCCCAGACCCCGGCGGAAGGCTATGTCGTCGCCGCCGGCCCGATTTCCGCGACCGAGATCCTGAGCAACCGCAAGCGGCGCGGCTTCACCCTGCGCAAGGGCGACGTGGTGGCGCTGATCGGCGCCGCGAACGGCGAGGCGACGCTGGCCCTGCCCGCCGGCACGCGCGCGGTGGCGCCGGTGCAGGGGCTGGTCGGGGTGGTGGCGCCCTATCCGCTGCCGGGCATGCCGCCGGTCGAGCCGGGCATGCTCTACGGCATCAAGCTCGGCGAATATGTCAGCTATGCCGAGGGCTTGCGCGCCTGGAAGGAGTTCACCGCCGGGCCGGGCAGCGCCTATCGCGACCTGCCGCCGATGGTGTGGCCGGTCTTCCGCAAGGGCCGGCTTCTGTACGAGGTGGGGGTCGCTCCGTTCACGCGGTTGCAGGTCGACACCGCCTGCGGCACGTTGGCGCAACGCGGACTCGATTGTACGGTGATCGAGCTGGATACGTTTTGATGGATTTGTACCAGACGGGCCGGCCGCGCCCTCCCTCATGACCCCTTCACGAACGAAGAGCCATGACCAACGCCGACCCGACCGCACCAGAAGACGACGCGAAGCCCGATCCGCCCCAGGCGGAAACACGGTCCATGCCGGAGACTGCCGACGAGGATCTGGTGTTCCTGGACGACGCGGCTCCCGACGCCGGTCCGCTGGAAGAGGACGAGCCCGGCAGCCGCTGGACCATGCTGATCGTCGATGACGAGCCGGAAGTCCATTCGATCACCAAGCTCGTCCTGTCGGACTTCGCCTACAAGGGGCGCAAGGCACGTTTCCTGTCCGCCCATTCGGCGGCGGAGGCGCGGCGGATCCTGGCGCGGGAAAGCGACATCGCGCTGATCCTGCTGGATGTGGTGATGGAGACGGAGGATGCCGGCCTGCGGCTGGTCCACCACATCCGCGAGGAGCTGCAGAACCGCAACGTCCGCATCATCCTGCGCACCGGCCAGCCGGGACAGGCGCCGGAACGCGCCGTTATCCTCGATTACGACATCAACGACTACAAGGCGAAGACCCAGCTGACCGCCCAGCAGCTGTTCACCACCACGGTGGCGGCGCTGCGTTCCTATGAGGACATCGTGGCGATCGACGCCAACCGCCGCGGCCTGGAAAAGATCATCGAGGCCTCGTCGTCGCTGTTCCGCGCCCGCTCCATGAAGCTGTTCGCCGCCGGTGTGCTGACCCAGCTGTCCGGCCTGCTGGGGGTGGGGCCGGACGCGATCCTCTGCATGCAGCGCGGCAGCGCCGGCGGCGCTGATGGCCAGGGTAGCTGCAACCCGACCTTCAGCGGCGATAACGGCAACGGCAGTAGCAGCGACGGCCTTTATGTGCTGGCCGGTTCCGGCCGCTACGAGGATCTCATCAACGAACCCGCCGCCGGTCATGTCGACGCTTCGGTTCTGGCGGCGGTGACCGCCTGCCTGGAGCGGCGGGCGCACCTCTATGCCGGCGACCACTGCACGCTCTACATCCGCACGCCGAACGACCGCGAGACGGTGGTCTATCTGCGCTCCAACCGGCCGCTGTCGGACCTGGACCGCAAGCTGATCGAGGTGTTCTGCGGCAAGATCTCCGTCGGTTTCGACAACCTGCACCATTACGAACAGCTTTATCGGGCGCAGCAGGGTACGCTGGCGGCGTTGGCCGATCTGGCCGAACGCGGCCGCGGCGCACTCGGCATGGACGGGCTGGCCACGGACGGGCTGGCGGCGGAGGCGGTGGAGGACGGCCGGTTCAGCCGGTCGCTGCGCATCGCGGCGATCACCGAACGCATTGCCCGCCGCCTGCATGCCGATGGACTGTTCCCCGAGGCGCTGGACGACTCGACGCTGGAGATCATCGGGCTGGCGGCGATCCTGCACGACATCGGCAACGCCGCGGTCAATCCGGAAATCCTGTCGAAGCCCGGCCCCCTCGATCCGACGGAACGCAGCGCCATGCAGGCCCACACGGTGGCCGGCGCCACCCTGCTGAACCAGGCAAGTCATCTGGCCGATGGTCCGACCCATCTGCATCTGGGGGCGGCGGTGGCGCGCTGGCATCACGAGAATTGGGACGGCACCGGCTATCCCGACGGCCGCACCGGGGCGGCGATTCCGCTGTGCGCCCGCATCGTCGCGGTCGCCGACGCCTATGACGCGATGATGCGCGACCGCCCCTATCGCAAGGCTTTGTCCCGGGAAGACGCGGTGGCGGAGATCAGGCGGCTTGCGGGGCTGCGCTTCGACCCGGCGGTAGTCGATGCCTTCCTTGCGGTACTGCCGGATATCGACCGGATGCGTCCGGCAACGCGTTAGGTATCGGCAGTCATCGAACGGCGGCCTGCCATCCTCAAGGGCGGCAAAGCGCTTCCACCGCTTCGCGCAGCGGTCCGACCTGCACCGGCTTCAGCAGCAGCTGGCAACCCATCAGTTCGGCCTCGTCACGCCGTTCGGGAGTGCTGTCGCCGGTCAGGATGATGGCCGGGATCTGCTGCCCGGTTTCGGTGCGGACGCGCTCCACCACCTCGCGCCCGGTCCGGCCGGCAGGCAGGTAATGGTCGGCGATGATCAGGTTCGGCGTCCGGGTCAGGCCGCCGAGTTGCGCCTCCAGGGCGGCGGCGCTGACTGCGGTCACCACCTCGTATCCCCAGCCGTCCAGCAGGATCGCCAGCCCTTCGACGATCGACCGATCATCGTCAACCACAACGACAAGTGGCTTAACCGATGCCGGGTTGCTTGCTTGATCGTCTTTCGGCTCAGCCATTGGTTACCCCAGCTTCGTCATCAGCATTATGATTGCCACCGAACACGCCAAGGCAATGGAAGCGTTGCCTGTGCCATAGCGGTGACATCCGTCGCTCCGCACGCCTTCCGCAGACAAATTGTCCGGCAACCCGATCTTTCCACGGAGCCCCACGCTTTCGTCAAACATTGAATTGCAACGAAGAGTACCACGGTCTTCCCTTACCGAAAGCACTCGGGATTTCTCAATCAGCGATTCATCATATGCTTGTATGATCGGGTAACTGAGTAGCGACTCTCTATGAGTTTTTTTCCGCTTCACAAAAAAAGACCCCCCGGCGAAGCGGGGGGTCTTTTGTATTGCTCGGTCATTCCTTCAACCGAAGGATGTCGATCCTCAGCTGCGCAGGCTTCCGCCGGTGGCCTTGACCACTGCCGCGACGATCTTCTGGCCGACCGCTTCGATCGCCTCTTCGGTCAGGGTTGCGCTGGTCGGCTGATAGGTGACCGACACGGCGACCGACTTGCGCCCTTCGCCCACGCCCGGCCCCTCATAGACGTCGAACACCGCAACATCCTTGACCAGCGCCTTGTCGGCGCCCTTGACGGCGCGGAGGATCTTGTCGGCCTCCACCTTGCGGTCGACGACGAAGGCGAAATCGCGCTCCACCGGCTGGAAGGCGGACAGCTGGACCATCGGCTTGGCGGTGCCGCCCTTCTTCTTGGGCAGCGGCACGGCGTCCAGCATCACCTCGAAGCCGACGACCGGACCCTTGACGCCCAGCGTCTCCAGCACCGACGGATGGATCTCGCCGAAGCGGGCCATCACGGTGGGGCCGAGTCGCAGCACGCCGGAGCGGCCGGGATGGTACCAGCCCGGCGCGTCGGTGGTGACCTGCAGGTTGCCGGCGGGGGCGCCGACCGACTCGAGAACCGCCAGCGCGTCGGCCTTGGCGTCGAACACATCGACGCCGCGCGCCTTCTCCGTCCAGTGGCGCGGAACCGCCGCACCGGCACGGATGCCGGCGGCGACCGTATCCTGCCCGTCCGGTGCCGGGCTGCGGAAGGCCGCCCCGACCTCGAACAGCCGCACGTCGGCGAAACCGCGGTCGGCGTTGCGGCCGGCGGCCTGGATCAGGTTGGGCAGGATCGACGGGCGCATGACGTCCAGGTCGCTGCTGATCGGGTTGACCAGCCGCAAGCCGGGCTCGATGCCGCCGAACAGCTCGGCGACCGGACCGGACAGGAAGGACCAGGTCACCGCCTCCGACAGGCCGCGGCCGGCCAGCGTGCGCTTGGCCAGCGCCACGCGGCGCTGCTTCAGCGTCAGGGCCGGGCGGGTCAGCACCGTCTCGCGCGGCAGCGGCGTCGCCGGGATGGCGTCGAAGCCGTGGACGCGCAGCACCTCCTCCACCAGATCGGCCTCGCCATGGACGTCGGCGCGCCAGGACGGCACGCCGAAGCGCAGTCGGCCGTCCGCATCCTCGCCCTCGACCGTGAAGCCCAGGTCCATCAGGATCTGCACCTGACGGTCGCGCGGCAGGTCGACGCCGCCCAGCGCCGCGACGCGGCCCGGACGCAGGCTCAGGCTGCGCTTCCAGTCCGGCTCGGCCCCGGCGATCACCAGTTCCGACGGCTCGCCGCCGCACAGTTCCAGGATCAGGCGGGTGGCGCGCTCCATGCCGGTGAAGACCGCTGCCGGATCGACGCCGCGCTCGAAGCGATAGCGGGCGTCGGAGTCGATGCCCAGCCGGCGGCCGGTCTGCGCCGTGCGCACCGGATCGAACAGCGCGGCCTCGACGAAGACGTTGACGGTCTGCTCGGTGCAGCCGGTCGGCTCGCCGCCGACGATGCCGGCCAGAGCCTCCGCCCGCGCGTCGTCGGCCACCACGGTCATGGCGCCGTCCAGGGCGTATTCCTTGCCGTTCAGTGCGGCCAGCGTCTCGCCCTCGCGGCCCAGGCGGACGGTGATGTTGCCCGTCACCGTGTCGGCGTCGAAGACGTGCAGCGGACGGGCGGCGTCGAAGGTCAGGTAGTTGGTGATGTCGACCAGCGCCGAGATCGGGCGCAGGCCGATCGACACCAGCTTGTCCTGCAGCCATTTCGGCGACGGGCCGTTCTTCACGCCGCGGATGAAGCGGCCGACGAACAGCGGGCAGGCCTCCGGGGCTTCGATCGACACGCCGATCGGGCTGGCGAAGCGGCCCTCCACCGGCGTGGTGTCGAGATGCCCCTCGGTCAGCGGCTTCAGCGTCCCCATGCCGGCGGCGGCAAGGTCGCGGGCGATGCCGCGCACGCCGGCGCAGTCGGCGCGGTCGGGCGTCAGGTTGATGTCGATGACCGGGTCGTTCAGACCGGCATACTCGGCGAAGCCGGCACCGACGGGGGCGTCGTCCGGCAGCTCGATGATGCCTTCATGCTCGTCCGACAGCTTCAGCTCGCGCTTGGAGCACATCATGCCGTTCGACTCGACGCCGCGGATGACGCCCTTCTTCAGCGTGATGTCGGAACCGGGGACATAGGTTCCCTCCGGCGCGAAGACGCCCTTCATGCCGGCGCGTGCGTTGGGGGCGCCGCAGACGACCTGCAGGGTGCCGGCGCCGGTATCGACCATCAGCACGCGCAGCTTGTCGGCGTCCGGGTGCTTTTCGGCCGAAACGACATGGGCGACGCGGAAGGGCGCCAGTTCCTTCGACCGGTCGTGGACGCCTTCCACCTCCAGGCCGAGGGCGGTCAGCTTTTCCGTGATCTGGTCGAGCGAGGCGTCGGTCTCCAGATGGTCCTTCAGCCAGGACAGCGTGAACTTCATGGGTCCGGCTCCTTAGCGCGTCAGGCCGTGGGCGATGTTGGGAATGTCGAGGGCCGAGAAGCCGTAATGCTTCAGCCAGCGCAGGTCGGCTTCGAAGAAGGTGCGCAGGTCGGGGATGCCGTATTTCAGCATCGCCACGCGCTCCACCCCCATGCCGAAGGCGAAGCCCTGATACTTGGTGCTGTCGATGCCGCAGGCTTCCAGCACGTTCGGGTGGACCATGCCGCAGCCGAGGATTTCCAGCCAGTCGCCGTAATTGCCCAGCTTCAGCTCGCCGCCCTTGCGGGAGCAGCCGATATCGACCTCCGCCGACGGTTCGGTGAAGGGGAAGAAGCTGGGGCGGAAGCGCAGCGGCAGGTCGTCCACGTCGAAGAAGGCGCGGCAGAACTCCACGAGGCAGCCCTTCAGGTGCCCCATGTTGGTTGCCTCGTCGATGACCAGCCCCTCGATCTGGTGGAACATCGGGGTGTGGGTCATGTCGTAGTCGGAGCGGTAGGTCCGCCCCGGTGCGATGATGCGGATCGGCGGCTTGTTGTTCAGCATGGTGCGGACCTGCACCGGGCTGGTGTGGGTGCGCAGCAGCATCTTCTTATCTCCCGAGTCCGGCAGATAGAAGGTGTCGTGCATGTCGCGCGCCGGGTGGCCGGGCGGGAAGTTCAGGGCGGTGAAGTTGTGGAAATCGTCCTCGATGTCCGGCCCTTCGGCGACCGAGAAGCCCATCTCGGCGAAGATGGCGATCATCTCGTCCATCGTCTGGCTGATCGGGTGGATGCGCCCTTCGGTCTCCGGGCGGACCGGCAGGGTCACGTCGACCCGTTCGGCCTCCAGCCGCGCCTTCAGGTGGGCGGCGGCGAGGTCGGACTTGCGCGCGTCGATGGCGGCGGCGATCTCGTCCTTCAGCGCGTTGAGCTGCTGGCCGCGCTCCTTGCGCTCGTCCGGGGTGAGGTTCCCCAACTCCTTCATGAAGCCGGTGATGCGCCCCTTCTTGCCGAGCGCGGAGACCCGCACCTCGTCCAGCGCCGAAAGGTCGGCGGCGGCGTTGACCTGCGACAGAAGTTCGTCTTTCAGCGCGTCGAGCATGGCGGTTCCCGGCAAGCGTGGGGAAAAATCGGTGCAAAAAGAAAAAGGGAGCCGGCCCAGCGGCCCGGCTCCCTTCTCTTACAACTGACGCCGTGACGGCAAGCGTTCCCTGGAGCGGGAAGCGCTGGGCGTTACGCGGCGGCCTTGGAGGCGAGCGCGGCCTGGGCCTTGTCCACCAGGGTCTTGAAAGACTCCGGCTCGCGCGCGGCCAGATCGGACAGGACCTTGCGGTCGATCTCGATGCCGGCCAGCTTGATGCCGTTGATGAAGCGCGAGTAGGTCAGGCCGTACTGACGGACGCCGGCGTTGATGCGCTGGATCCACAGGCCGCGGAAATCGCGCTTCTTATTGCGGCGGTCGCGGTAGGCGTAACGAAGCGCCTTCTCGACCTTCTCGACCGCAATGCGGAAGTTCTTGGAATTGCGACCCCGGTAGCCCTTGGCGAGCTTCAGGATCTTGCGGTGACGGGCGTGCGTCGTGACGCCGCGCTTAACACGAGCCATGGTTCAGTCCTTCCGAATTCTATGATGTGCCGAGATCAGGCGTTGCGCAGCCAGTTCTTCAGCACCGTGCGGGCGTTGGAGTCGCACAGGGTCATCATGCCGCGCGCGTTGCGCTTCATGTTCGGGGACTTCTGTTCCAGGCAGTGGCGCTTGTAGGCGGCCTGAGCGCGAACCTTACCCGTGGCGGTCACCTTGAAGCGCTTCTTGGCGCCGCTCTTCGTCTTCAGCTTGGGCATTTTCGTTTCCTAGATGGAAATGAGGCGGAATTTCCAGCGAACGGTTGGGCATGCCCTGAGCCTCTCGGCCCGGCCTCGCCGCCCGTGGAAGGATGCGCTTATACGCGCGGGTGCAAGGGGATGCAAGAGGGATGTGCGTGGCCGCAAGGGGCATCCCTATTGGCTCTCGTCGCGATCCCAGGCCGTTTCCCGGCTCCCCTCCTCACACCGACGCTCTCGTGCTAGGATTTTGCACCCAACAACACGCTGGGGAGAGCCAGATGGAACATCACCGGAAAACTGTTTCATCCTGTTCCATCTCCCACCGCATCGCCGGCACACCACCGGACCGCACCCCATGGAACAGACGCCGGAAACCGTTTCATGGTGTTCCATCGCCGCCGCCTCCCGACCAGCCCCCCATCCGCCCTACGCCATTCGCCGCAGCGCCTTCCGCACCGCACGCCCCCGCTGGCGCATGGCCCCTGTGCGCGCTATCTTCCCGGCCATGAGCGACCGCACCCCCCCATCCTCCGCCGATCCGCAAAAGCCCGCGTCCGGTGCCGCCCCCTCCGGTGCCGAAGGCAACTGGTTCGGCTTCACCCCCGTCGATCCGTCCGCCAAGTCCGGGCTGGTCCGCGCCGTCTTCGACAGCGTGGCGACCAACTACGACCTGATGAACGACCTGATGTCGGGCGGCATCCATCGGCTGTGGAAGGACACGCTGATGGATTTGGTGGCGCCCAAGCCGGACATGACCCTGCTGGACGTGGCCGGCGGCACCGGCGACATCGCCTTCCGCTTCCTGAAGCGCGGCGGCGGGGCCGCGGTGGTCTGCGACATCACCGAGGCGATGGTCCGGGTGGGCCGCGACCGCGCCGTCGACCGCAACATCCTGTCCGGCGTGCAATGGACGGTCGGCGACGCGGAAAAGCTGCCCATCGCCTCGCGCTCGGTCGACGCCTACACCATCGCCTTCGGCCTGCGCAACGTCACCCGCATCGACGAGGCGATCAAGGAGGCCCACCGCGTCCTGAAGCCCGGCGGCAAGTTCTACTGCCTGGAGTTCAGCCACGTCGTGTTGCCGGTGCTGCGTGAGCTGTACGACGTCTATTCCTTCCAGGTGCTGCCCTTCATGGGCCGCGTGGTGGCGAAGGACGAGGCGAGCTACCGCTATCTGGCCGAGAGCATCCGCCGCTTCCCGCAGCAGGCCGATCTGGCCAAACGGATCGAGGCCGCCGGATTCGGCGCGGTGCGGGTGCGCAACCTGTCGGGCGGGATCGCCGCCATCCATTCCGGCTGGCGGATTTAAGACCCCGTGTTCCGTATCCTGCGCAACCTGATCCGGATGGCCGTGATCGGCCGAACGGTCGCCCGTCACGATGCCCTGCCCGTCAGCCTGCTGGGCACCGCCCCCGGCCTGCTCTGGCTGTGGCGCCGCATCGCCCGCAAGGACGTGCCCGGCCGCGAGGGCGAGCGGCTGGCCCGTGCGCTGGCCGAACTCGGCCCCACCTACATCAAGCTGGGGCAGCTTCTGTCCACCCGCTCCGATCTGGTCGGCGAGCGGATGGCCGTCGATCTGGCGGAGTTGCAGGACAAGCTGCCGCCCTTTCCCGCCCATCAGGCCCGCGCCATCATCGAGGCGGAGTTCGGCCAGCCGGTCCAGGCGCTGTTCCAGAGCTTCGACGACAAGCCGGTCGCCGCCGCCTCCATCGCGCAGGTCCATTTCGCCGTCACCGCCGATGGGCAGGAGGTGGCGGTCAAGGTGCTGCGTCCTGGCATCGAAGAGGCGTTCGAGCGCGACATCGACCTGTTCTACCGGCTGGCGAGCCTCGCCCAATGGGTGCTGCCCAGGTTGAAGCGGCTGCGCCTGACCGAGATTGTCGACACCTTCGCCCGCACTTCCCGGCTGGAGATGGATCTGCGGATGGAGGCGGCGGCCGCGTCGGAACTGGCGTCGAACTTCAAGGACGATGTCACCTTCAACGTGCCGAAGGTCGATTGGGAGCGCACCGGCGGCCGGGTGCTGACGCTGGAGCGCATCCGCGGTTTCAAGGTGGACGAGCCGGCCCGCATCTCCGCCGCCGGATTCGACCGCGACGAGATCCTGGCGATGGCCTCGGCCAGCTTCTTCAATCAGGTGTTCCGCGACGGCTTCTTCCACGCCGACCTGCATCCCGGCAACCTGTTCATCAACGAACAGGGCACCATCACCGCCGTCGATTTCGGCATCATGGGCCGGCTCGACCGCGAGACGCGCTATTACCTCGCCGACATGCTGATCGGCTTTCTGACCGGCGACTACCGCCGCGTCGCCATCGTGCATTTCGAGGCCGGCTACGTTCCGCGCCACCAGTCGATCGAGATCTTCACCCAGGCCTGCCGCGCCATCGGCGAGCCGTTGCAGAACAAGCCGCTGGCCGACATCTCGGTCGGCCGGCTGCTGGCCCAGCTGTTCGCCGTCACCGAACAGTTCGAGATGGAAACCCAGCCGCAGCTGTTGCTGCTGCAGAAGAGCATGCTGACCGCCGAGGGCGTCGGGCGGCTGCTGAACCCCAACATCAACATGTGGGAACTGGCCCGTCCGCTGATCGAGGAGTGGATGCGCGAGAACCGCGGGCCGGAGGCGCAGTTCATCGACGATGCCGGCGCCCTGCTCTCCACCGTCCGCCGCATCCCCGCCCTGGTCGGCGAGGCCGAACGGGTGACCCGCGACATGGCGGAAGGCGGTGTGCGCCTGCACCCGCAGACCGTCCGCCAGATGCTGAACGGTTGGGAGAGCCGCCGCCGCTCGGACCGCGCCGCCCTGTGGGTGATCGCGGCCCTGCTGGCGGTGATTGCGGTTCAGATGCTGTAACTTCAATACCCCCGGCTGCGGTCCACCAGATTGGGCAGCGGCCGGCCCTCGCGCAGGGCCTTCACCGCATCGGCCACCTGCACGGCGCAGAGCGACGGGTGGGTGACGCCGGCGACATGGGGGGTGATGCGGACCTTCGGATGGCGCCAGAGCGGGTGGTCGACCGGCAGCGGCTCCGTCGCGAAGACGTCCAGGCTGGCGCCGCGCAGATGGCCGCTGTCCAGCGCATCCAGCAGATCCGACTCGACCAGATGCCCGCCGCGGGCGGCGTTGATGACCACCGCCCCCTTGGGCAAGGCGGCGAACAGCGACGCATCCATGATGCGGCGGGTCTCGTCGGTCAGCGGCAGCAGGCAAACGAGGAAATCGCACTGCGGCAGCATCGCCGCCAGACCGTCGGGACCGGAGAAGCTCTCCACCCCCTCGATGCTCTTGGGGCTGCGGCTCCAGCCCTTCAGGCGATAGTCAAGGGTCCGCAGCGTACGGGCCGACGCCACCCCCAGCTCGCCCATCCCCAGGAAACCGATGGTCACCTCGGAGGCCGGGCGATGGTCCAACTGCTCCCACCGTGCCTCGGCCTGGAAAGCGGCATACGCGTCCATCAGCCGGTGCCAGTACAGAACCTGATAGACCACATAGCCGGCCATATCGACGGTCAGCCCCTCCGACACCATGCGCACCAGCGGCACGTCGGGCAGGGTCGGGTCCTCCAGGATCGGCTCCACCCCGGCGCCCAGCGACACGATCAGGCGCAGGTTGGGCAGGGTCGCCAGCATGCCGGCCGGCGGCTTCCACACCACCGCCACCTCGATGTCGGCGACATCGCCGGTCTCGGGCCAGACGCGCATCTCCAGGTCGGGAAAATGGCGGGCGATTTCCCGGCGCCAATCCTCGGCGCTGTCGCTGGCGGAGCAGAACAGAAGCGTCACGGCCGAACCCCTGCTATCTAGAGTGCTGTTGGGGTGCGAACGATAGCGCCTTTCCCGAACTCCGCAAGGAAGCAAGCCCGTGCCGCGCCTGATCCTGCTGAACAAGCCCTATGGCGTGCTGCCGCAATTCACCGACGACCAGGGCCGTCCGACCCTGGCGGAACTGGTGCCGGTGAAGGGCGTCTATGCCGCCGGCCGGCTCGACCGCGACAGCGAGGGGCTGCTGGCATTGAGCGATGACGGACCATTGATCGCCCACATCGCCTCGCCGGCCAACAAGATGCCCAAGACTTACTGGGTGCAGGTGGAAGGCATGCCGACCGACGAGGCGCTGGAGGCTCTGCGCCGCGGCGTGACATTGAAGGACGGCCCCACCCTCCCGGCCGAGGTGCGGCGGATGGAGGAGCCGGAGTCGCTGTGGCCGCGCGACCCGCCGGTGCGCTACCGCGCCGCCATCCCCACCAGTTGGATCGCGCTGACCTTGCGCGAGGGGCGCAACCGGCAGGTCCGCCGCATGACCGCTGCGGTCGGCTTCCCCACCCTGCGGCTGATCCGCTGGTCGATCGGCGATTGGACATTGGACGGGCTGGCACCGGGGCAGTGGCGGGAGGTCCCCCAACCGCCCGCGACACCCCCAGCAGGGCCAAAGGCCCCGGCACCAACCGGTAAGCGCGGCCCCGTCAAGCCGCGCCGAACAGCTGCTCCTCGCTCAGCGCCATCACGCTCGCGGAACCGTTGACGACGGTAGCCCGCAGCGCCGCCGCCTTCGGCAGAACATGGGTGGCGAAGAAGCGCGCGGTCAGCGGCTTGGCCGACAGGAAGGCGGTGTCGGCATCTCCCTCCGCAAGCCGCTCCACCGCCACCTTGGCGGCGCGGGCAAGCTGCCAGCCGCCGGCGACCACGCCCATCAGTTCCAGCAGCGTCACCGACGCGGCGGCCGGCAGGCGCGGATCCTGCTTCGCCACGCTCAGCACCCAGGCCACCGCCTGCTTGGCCTCATGCACCGCAGCGACCAGTTCAGCCCCGGTGACGCGCAAGGCGTCATCGGCATGGCCGGACAGCTCGCCGCCCAGCGCCGCGATCTCGTCCAGCAGCCCGTTGGCGGTCGCCCCGCCGTCGCGCAGGATCTTGCGGTTGATCAGGTCGTTGGCCTGGATGGCGGTCGTGCCCTCATAGATCGTGGTAATGCGGGCGTCGCGCAGATGCTGGGCAGCACCGGTTTCCTCGATAAAGCCCATGCCGCCATGGATCTGCACGCCGTCCGAGGCCAGCTGCTGACCGGTCTCGGTGCACCAGCCCTTGGCGATGGGGGTCAGCAGATCGACCAGCAGGGCGGCCCGGCCGCGCGCCGCCTCGTCGGCATGATGGTGCGCCACGTCCACCGCGGCGGCGGCTGTGTAGAGGATGCCGCGCATCGCCTCGATCCGTGCCTTCATGCCCATCAGCAGGCGGCGGACGTCGGGATGGTTGACGATCCCCTTCGATTGGCCCTCGGTCCAGCCCAGCGGCTTGCCCTGCACGCGGTCGCGGGCATAGGCCAGCGCCTGCTGATAGGCGCGCTCGGCGATCGACAGGCCCTGCATGGCCACGTTCAGCCGGGCGTGGTTCATCATGGTGAACATGTATTCCAGGCCGCGGTTCGGCTCGCCCACCAGGAAGCCGGTCGCCCCGCCCTCGTCGCCGAAGGACAGCACGGCGGTCGGGCTGCCGTGGATGCCCAGCTTGTGCTCCAGCGACACGCACTTCACCTGATTGCGGGCGCCCAGGCTGCCGTCGGCATTGACCAGGAACTTCGGCACGACGAACAGGCTGATGCCCTTCACGCCCGGAGGCGCATCGGGCAGGCGGGCCAGCACCAGATGGACGATGTTCTCCGTCAGGTCATGGTCGCCATAGGTGATGAAGATCTTCTGCCCGCTGACGAGGTAATGGTCGCCGTTCGGCACCGCGCGAGACCGCGTGGCGGCAAGGTCGGACCCCGCCTGCGGCTCGGTGATGTTCATGGTGCCGGTCCACTCGCCCGAGATCATCTTGGGCAGGTAGATGTCCTTCAGCGCGTCCGAGCCATAAAGCTGAACCGCGTTCACCGCCCCCTGGGTCAGCATCGGGCAGAGCGCGAAGGCCATGTTGGCGGAATGCCACATCTCCTGCACCGCGGTGTTCAGCAGGTTGGGCAGCCCCATGCCGCCGCGCGCCGGATCGAAGGGCAGCCCGTTCCAGCCGCCCTCCACCAGCGCCTGCCACGCCGCCCCCCAGCCTTCCGGCGTACGGGCGATGCCGTCGGCGTCGAGCTTGGCACCCTGGACATCGCCGATACGGTTCAGCGGAGCCAGGACGTTCTCGGCGATCTTCGCCGCTTCGCCCAGGATGCTGTCCACCATATCGGGGCTGGCATCCTCGAAACCCGGCAGAGCCGCCACGTCGGCCATGCCGGCGAGGTGGTCGAGGACGAAGCGGATCTCTTTCAGCGGCGGGGTATAGGGGATCGCGGCGGCGGTCATGGGGGACCTCTTCGGGTAGCGGAGGGGTGTGAACGATGTCAGACGGCCTGCTGCAGCTCCGGCAGGGCCTTGAACAGGTCGGCGACGAGGCCGTAGTCGGCGACCTGGAAGATCGGCGCCTCCTCGTCCTTGTTGATGGCGACGATCACCTTGCTGTCCTTCATGCCGGCCAGATGCTGGATGGCGCCCGAGATGCCGACGGCGACATAGAGATCCGGCGCAACGATCTTGCCGGTCTGGCCGACCTGGTAGTCGTTCGGCACGAAACCGGCATCGACCGCCGCGCGGCTGGCGCCCACCGCGGCACCCAGCTTGTCGGCGATCGCCTCCAGCAGGTGGAAGTTGTCGCCCGACTGCATGCCGCGACCGCCGGAAATGACGATGCGGGCGGAGGTCAGCTCCGGGCGCTCCGACTTCGACAGCTCGGCCGAGACGAAGCTCGACAGGGCGGGGTCTGCCACGGTAGCGACGCTCTCGACCGCGCCGCTGCCGGTGGCGGGGGCGGCCTCGAAGGCAGTGGTGCGGACGGTGACGACCTTCACCGCATCGGCCGACTGCACGGTGGCGATGGCGTTGCCGGCGTAGATCGGCCGCTCGAAGGTGTCGGCGGAGATCACGGCGGTGATCTCGGAGATCATCGCCACGTCGAGCAAGGCGGCGACGCGCGGCAGCACGTTCTTGCCCACCGAGGTGGCGGCGGCGAAGACGTGGCTGTAGCCGGAAGCGAGCGAGACCAGCAGCGCCGCGACCGG
>NZ_JAVDTO010000011.1:0-211805 GCF_031455875.1 Azospirillum sp. BE72 | reverse complement strand
CATGTGTTAGGCATGCCGCCAGCGTTCGTTCTGAGCCAGGATCAAACTCTCAGGTTCAGATCGCCAACCGAAGCTGACGACTGACAGGACCGCCTGAAGCGATCTCCTGAAACGTCGATACTGATACAGTCTCTCTGATCAAAAGATGCACAGACGATCCTCAATGTGCCGATCCCCGTCCGGAAACCCAACACCCCAAGGCCGCAACGGCTACCAACTGCCGCCGCCTGCGCATCCCTTCTCACAACACGGTATAAACTTGTCAAAGAACCCGCCCGATGCAGAAACCGAAAGCTCCACCGAACCTCTGGGGTTCAGGTGATAAGCGCCGGTTTGTCGGGCTTCCCGTTCGCGTGTCGGTCGCTGCCGGTTCGGCGGCGCCGGCGTCGTTCGCGTCGGGAGGCGTCTTATATGCGGCCCACCCCAAACCGCGCAAGCACTTTTTTCAGCGGGATGACGTTTTTCTGACCAGAGGTTCTGACCCGGGGGGCGCCAGTGGTCGGCCGACGCCCCTCGGCCTTGGTCAGGCGGCGTGATCCCAGAACTGGGTCATGCTGCTGTCGGCCTGATAGCCGTCCACGCCCATCGAGGACCAGCTGAGGTCGTGGATGCCATGGGATAGCGCCGCCGCATCTTCCTTCAGGGAGTAGTCGCCGCGGGCGCTGTCGGTGAAGCCGGGGTTGAACACGGCGTCGTTCGGCCCGTAAGCCTGCCCATTGGCGGCAAGGTTGCCGTCCATGGTCAGCCTGCCGGGGCTGAGGAGCTTCCAATATTGCTCGATCGGCATGTCGCCGGCAGCCAGATTGTTGATCACCGTGTTGTCGTGCGGGCGCGCCTCGTCGCCCGCCTTCGGAACCCATTCCAGGCGGATGAAGGCGTCCTGCGGACGGCTGGCAACGCCGAAATTGTTCTCCAGCAGATTGTTGTCGCCGCCGTGGACGTAGATACCGCCCCAGGCGAAGCCTTTCACGAAATTGTCGCGCACGTTCACGCCGCTGGTCAGGTCGTCGAGCGAGATGCCCCAGCCCTTGTGATCGGTCAGCCAGTTTCCCTTGCCATCGGTGGCGAGCCCGCCGGTGTCAACGATCTCGTTCCCGCGAATGACGGAGCCCATGTCGGCAGCGGAGCGGCCGAGCATTTCGATCCCGCCACCGTCGGCGGTCTCCTGCCCGACATGATGGATCTTGTTGAACTCGACGATGTTCTTGCGGTTCAGCTGTCCGTCGTCCCATTCCTTGAACGAGACGCCGTAGCGCGGGGCATCGGTGATGTCGTTGTGGCTGACCACCGTGTTGCTGCTGCCGGCAGCACCGATGCCGGCGCCGCCCTTGCTGATCTGGCCGATATGCTCGATGGTGTTGGCGTAGATGCGGTTGCCGTTGGCGGCGTGGATCATCGATACGCCATCTCCGCCGAGATGTTCCATATGGTTGCCGGCGATACGGCTGTTGTCCGTCCCGTCGAGCGAGACCGCGGTGCCGACATTGACGAAGTGGTTGCCGCCCACCGAATTGCCCTGTCCGCCCTGCATCGAGATCGCCGCACCGTCATAACGGGCGTCGGAGAAGGTCAGCCCTTCGATGCTGAGGTTGCTGGCATTGCTGGTCTTGATCAGCGAACCGAGCCGGGCGACCACGACGCCGTCGGACTGGAAGCTGCCGGGGTCCTCGGGCTTCACCACCAGCTTGCCATCGCTGGCGCGCCAGCCAAATTCCCCGGCGTCGCGGATCAGCGAAGCGTCATTCATCACCCGGTAGGTGCCGCCGGTGCGAAGCCCATAGGAAGCCGCATCGTCGAGCGTAACCGTGTGATGAAACTGGTCGATCGACTTCACATGCGAGATGTCGTCTTTCAACCTTTCCGTGTCGAGCGTCTGGACGACCAGACCCGCATGGGGCTTCAGGCCCGACGGGATGTCCCCGGCGGAGAAGTTGAAGCTGGTCTTGCTGGCGCCCGTGGAATTGGCCTTCAGCACGTGCCATCCGCTGGTCGCCGGGGCGGCCGGGTCGAAGTTGCCAGTCTGGGCCGCATGCTGACGGACGCCGCCGATGCTGACGTCCAGGCCGTTGGCCGAGGAGAGCTTGGCCGAATAGAGGCCTTTGCCCTCGCTGGCAAAGCCGGTCACCCGTTCCCCGCCGCTCAGCACCGGCGTCTCGCCTTTATAGGCGACGAAGCTGTGGCCGCTGTCGCGGGCGTCGAGGGAGAGCGTCTTGTCCAGGCGATAGGTGCCACCGCGGACATAGGCGGTGTCGATATCGCTCGACCGCATGGCGTCGCGTGCCTTCTCGAGGCTGGCGAATGGGCCGTCGGTGCGGTCGGCGTTGGGAGCGGCGAGCCGCCCGGACCAGCTGTCATTGCCCTTGGTGGACACGAAGAAAGCGGTCTGGTCGGTGGTCGGCATCAGTTGATCCTCCGTTCTGATGGAGGCATAAGTCGAATTTTTTAGTTAAAATTTTATTTACGAGCTTAGTACCTCTGATGGACAGGTGCGATCTGCAAGATCGGCTTCATGTAAACCGAAACCTTATTCAAATTTGCGGAGGTTCATGTTTGGTTTTGTTTGGAACGACCAACCATGGTGATCACCCAAACTTCCGGCCAGAGATTCCCGTTTTACGTGTGCGTGTGGGCAGCCCGCCTCCGGTGTGCATCGTGGATGCATTACAGGGCCTCACCGCGCTGGTCATTTTCTGGAATTTTATGATAAGCTTGTGCCCGCCGGGGTCTTGTTCTTGGTCATTCAGCGGAGCCGCGCCCAGTTCAGCGTCAGGACCGCCCGCCCCGGCCTACAGGACGTGAAAGGGACCTGTCTTGAGCGAAGAGTTGAAGAACGTCACTGCGACGAACGTCACCGCGACGGTAAAGTGGTTCAAGCCGGAAAAGGGTTTTGGGTTCGTCCGCCTTGCCGATGGGTCCGGCGAGGCCTTCTTGCACGCTTCGGTCCTGGCTGCCGCCTCCCTGCCCAACCCGGTCGAGGGCACGACGGTCGTCTGCGATCTGGCCCAGGGCGCCAAGGGTCCCCAGGTCGTCGCCATCCACTCCGCGACGCCGCCGGAAACCCCGCCGGCGCCGCGGGCCCGCAACCAGCGACCGCCTCGCCCCACCGCCTCGGCCACCCAGCCGTCGGCCCAGCCCGAGGATGGCGGCGAGCCCCTCGTCCGTGCACCCAAGCCGCAGCGCGAACGCCGCGAGCGTCAAGCCGAGCCCGCCGGGCCCGCCACCATGGCCTACGGCACCGTGCGCTGGTACAACCTGGACAGCCAGTCCGGCCTGATCGAACCGTGGGAAGACGGGGCGACCGTCTATTTCGACCGCGCCACCCTGCGTCAGTCCGGCCTGGACATCGTCGCCGACGGCGAAGACGTACGGTATCTGGCAGTCGGGTCGGAAGATGCGCCGGTCGCGCAACGCGTCGAACTGATCTGACGGCAAGCCGCTGCCGGAAAAGCAATGCCGTGCGGAGACCCTGACGGGCCCTCCGCGCGGCTATTTGCGTTTGTTTCGATCAGAACCGTGTCGACAGGGTGAAGAAAACACGTGGAGCGCGGTCCTGCGTGCTGAGGGGCGTGGCGATAAAGGGCTTCGCCACCTCGACGCTGCCGTCGATCCGCCGGAACACGCCGAAACGCAGGCCGGCGCCGGCCGAGGCGAGAGAGCGGCGGCCATGGCGCGTGCCGCCTTCATAGTTGTAGACCGCACCGTAGTCGCCGAAACCATAGGCGATGGCGTAATCCAGCCCCTCCTCCTGCACCGGCAGGATATATTGCAGCACCGCCCGGCCGGCGAAGCCGCTGTCGCCGGTGAGTTCCGACGGGTCGAAGGCACGGCCGTACTGCTTGCCGCCGACACCGTATTCCTCCGACGACAGCAATTGATCGGGGCTGTATTGCGCTTCGCCGGATAGCGCCAGGATTAGCGAGTCGTCCAGAGGCTGGTTGCGCTGGGCCGAGACCAGCAGCTTGCGGAAATCGCTGCGCCCGCCGCTGCGCGTCAGGTTGGCACTGCCGGACGAGGTGGAGTTCAGGATGTCCAGGCCCTTGGACAACTCCGCCGTCAGCAGGTTCGTGCCGCCCCACCCGTCGGCGAAGTCGTAGGAGATATTGGCGCCGACGATGCGCAGCCGGTCCTGCGAGAGCTTGTCGCCGAGCACGTCTGTGCGGCTGTCGCGGATGGTGAAGCTGACGCCGGCCCGCAGGGTCTGCGCCCGGCTGCGGATGAAGGGATGCGCCACCGCAATGCGGGCGGAACTCGTCAGGCTGTAAAGCTCCAGCGGACGCACGCTGTCGCCCGGCTCCGACCAGGAGCGGCGGGCGCCATACTCGATGGTCGTGCCCTCGGCATCCACCGGCACCAGCTGGCTGACGTCGAAGAAGCGCAATTCGCGAATCTGCGGGGTGACGATGCCCTGGGCGGTGGTGCGCTCGAACAGGCCGAGCTGGTCCTCGACGCTGGCGACGCCGGTCAGTTGCATCGGCCCGACCGAGCGGGTGCCACGGTTGTCAAGCGACAGGAAACCATTGAAGGGCGTGCGCTCCAGGGCCAGCGTCAAGCGCGAGGCGCCGGGAGTATCTGGAGAAGCCTCCAGCACCGTCTTCACCGCCACGCCGGGAAGATCGTCGGCCAGCAGGACGTAGCGTTCCATGTCCGCCATGCGCAGCGGGCGGGAGGCTCTGATCTTTTCCCCCATCCGGCGCAGCAGGTCCAGCCGGTCGGCCGCCTCACCCTGGACCACCACGTCGCTGACATAACCCTCCACCACCTTTAGGCGGACGATGCCGTCGCGGATGCGCTGGGCCGGGACCACCGCCTGCGACAGCACATAGCCGTCGTTGCGGTAGCGCGCGGTGATGGCGTCGCGGATGGCGTAGAAGTCGGCAAGCGTCACCGGCTTGCCCAGCTTGTCGCGCCACAGGGCAGACAGGCTGTCGGCGTCATAGACGCTGTTGCCGTCGATGCGGATCTCGTTGAGCGTCAGCGTGATGCGTTCCGCGTCGCGGGGCGGCGGAGCCCTTTCCGGCTCCGGCATCTCGATTTCCGGGACGGACTGCGGCAGGACCGGACGCTCGAAGCGTTGCTCCAGCCGGTTGGGGTCGAGCGAGGGCGGCAGAACCGGCGGAACCGACTGCGCCAGCACCGGCAGCGGAACGGCGGCGCCGGCCAGCAGCAGGGCGGACAGGCGGGCAAGGCGCAGGGCGGAACAGGGAACGGAACGGGGCATGGCGGAGATCGCGGTCCTGGGAAGGGCGGCTTCAGGGCTGATTGAAAGCTACTTGTCGGTGAGCGCGGTCACGCCGGCCCAGCCGGGATCGGCGGGATGGCAGACGCGCTTTTCCGCCTTGTGCAGCATCGCCAGCGCGGCGCCGTCGCCAGCCACCAAGGCGCGGAAGCCGGATGCCGCTTCTTCGAAGCGGCCGGCACGCCAATGGTCGAGGGCAGCGGCATAGGCGGCGCGCTGGGCGCAGTCCTCCGGATCGGCGCGGCGGGCCCCGGAGAGCGGCTCGAACACCTCGACCGGTTCGCTGCGGCCGACCACCTGAACGATGTCGAGGGCGCGGAAGGCGTCCGGATCGCCGTGGTGGCGCACGGTCTCGCCGCTGACCATCAGAGCGGTGTTGTAGTATTTGTTGGCCCCTTCAAGGCGGGAGGCCAGGTTCACCGTGTCGCCCATCACCGTGTAGTTGAAGCGGCGAGGCGAGCCGATGTTGCCGATCAGCGCCGGACCGGTGGCGATGCCGATGCGGTTGGAGCCGCGCCCGCTGGAGGTCGCCAGCAAGGTCGGGTCGTCCGCCATCGCCTGACGCATCGCCAGCGCCGCCGCCACCGCGGCGCGGGCATGGTTGTCGATGGCATAGGGGGCGCCGAACACCGCCAGCACGGCATCGCCGATGTATTTGTCGACGAAGCCGCCATGCGCCTCGATGATGTCGGTCATCACGGTGAAATAGCGGTTCAGCACGGTGACCAGGGCTTCCGGTTCCATCCCCTCCGACATCTTGGTGAAGCCGGCGATGTCGCAGAACAGGATCGACAGGTCGCGCTCCTCACCGCCCAGGCTGGGCGATTGGCCCGATGCGATCATGTCGTCGATGAGGGAGCCCGGCAGATAGAGCTTGAAGGCGTTGCGGATGCGCCGCTGGTCGCGGTCCAGCACGGCGAAGCGGAAACCGAGCGCAAGCGGGAAGACCAGCACCGCCGCCAGCGCCGCCTGCAGATAGGGCAGGACAATGCCGGCCTGGAAGGCCTCCACGGCCACGCCGCTCCAGCCGGCCAGCAGCAGGATCAGGCCCACTGCGGCCACCGGCGGGCGAGCGGCCAGCGTCACCAGGGCGGCGAGCCCGGCCAGCAGCAGGACCAGCGCCGCGGCGGCCGGCTTGCCCAGTTCGGCCAGCGCGTCGCCGGTCATCAGGTTGGAAATGGCGGCGGCGTGGATGTAGACGCCGGGGATGCTGTCGCGGGTGCGGCCGGCGACATACAGGTCGCTCATCACCGGCAGGGCGCAGCGGTCGGGCAGGTTCAGCCCCTCCGGCTTCGTCACCCAGCGGTTGGAGGATAGCTTGCGGTCCTCCACGTCCAGCACGGTGCCGACCATCACCGCCTTGCCCTTGAAATGCTTGGCGAAATAGTCGGCCTTGCCGGCTTCGGCGCAGGCGAACAGGTCGGCCAGCGAATAGGTCGGGATGGCGCCGGGGGCCGTGGCGTGGTTGACCAGCAGCCGGTTGCCCTCCCCGCCCGGCAGCCGGTAGCCGCCCAGCGAGACGGAGCCGTCGGCCGCCCGCTCCAGTGGCGCCTTCAGCGCGCGGGATGCCACCTCCACCGCCATGCCCGGTTCGGCCTTCGGCTGGCCATCCGGCCCGGTCACGCCCAGCGTCAGCGGCACGCGGCGAAGCACGCCGTCCGGGTCCTCGACCAGATTGACCGAGCGGACATTGTTGACCCCGGCGGCGATCATGTAGCCGCGATAGGGCATCAGCGGGTCGCTCTGGTGCTGCACCTTGGCCAGAACCAGCCGGCCGTCCTTGCCGCCGCGGCGCAGGGTCAGCAGATAGTCGCGTTCGAAACCGGGGATCAGCGTCTCGACCGAGGTCGGGTGGACAAGGTCGAGGCCGATGGCCGCCGCCCCGCCGTCCAGCATCGCCCCCAGCACGGTGCCCAACCGCGGCCCCCACAGCGCCTGCGGCGTGCCGGCGAAGGGTGGGCGGCGGTAGGTCTCCTCGTCGATGCCGACCACGACCACCGGAGACGGGTTGGGCGCCGGCCGCGGGCCGTGCAGACGCTCGCGCAGCCAATAGAGGCTGTCGATCGACGGTCCCTGCAGGGACGGTGAGGCCGCCAGTGCCAGAAGCCCGGCGAGGACCGGTGCGACGGCGCCGAGCAGGACCAGCCTCACGCGCCGGGGCAGTTTCATCGTCGGCAGCCTCACGCCCGGCCGGTCAGAAACGGATCAGGCGGCCGAGAGCCGGGCCGCCGCCGGCGACCGCCTTGTCGTCGATCTTGACGACGAAGGACTTCTGCCCGGCGGAGACCTTGTAGAGGCCGCCCGGTTCCAGCCCGGTGCCCTGCTTGGCGGTGTCCAGCGTCGTGCCGGGAACATTGACCGTGGTCAACGCGATGCCCTGCACGTCCAGCCGGTCGATGGTGACCGGGCCGGGGGCCGACAGGATCAGCACCGGATGGGTCTTGAACAGCGTGAAGTCCGGCTTGGGCAGCGGCGCCTTCATGCCGGGCAGGGCGATGGGCGCGCTGCGGAAGACGGTCACCCCCGCCTTGCCCGCCTCGTTCGACGCCAGCAGAAGCTTGCCGCCGTCACAGGGCAGCGTGTGGCGGTCGATGGTTCCGCCCTGCACCGCCGACTCGCGGGCGCCGATCGTCACCGAACCGCCGGTGATCGTCTCGTTCACGCAGGATTCCAGATAGCTCAGCGTCAGCGTCTGGCCGGACTTCAGCGCCAATGTGCGGCCAGCCGTCAGGTAGTCCATCGGCTGCACGCCGTCGACGCCGTCCGATACATCCTCGACCAGCGCGGTGGGAGCAGCGCCGGCAGCGGCAGGCGCCGGATCGGCGGCGAGCGCCGCCGGAGATGCAGTCAGCAGAAGCAGGGCACCGGCGACGAGCGCGCGGGCGGGCATCTGGAACGCGACGGACATGGAAACGGCCTCCCGGTCAATGCAACGGGGCATGCCTGTTGCGGACGGATTCAATATGGCTGTGTACCCTTTAGCGAAGTTACCGAGTTACTTCAAATCCAATACGTCGGCCCGACATCCCGGTGTCAGTAACGCCGGCCCTGCAACCGCCGCGAGATTGTCATAAATCCGCAATGAACCCGCCATTCCGGAGTCATCAGCCAACGCTATTGTACGCGTCCCGCGCCCAGGCGACCGCTCCGGTCGCGGCGGTTGGGACGGGCATCAATGGGGCGTCGCGACCGATCATGGGCACCGAACACATCGTCCGCTCCTTCGCGCAGGAACTCCAGCGCCTGTCGAACCTCGTGACCCAGATGGGCGGCGTGGCGGAGGCGCAGGTGGAGGCCGCGGTGAAGGCGGTATCGCGCCGCGACGTCGGGCTGGCCTCACAGGTGATGCAGGCAGACGCCAGGCTCGACGCCTACGAACGCGACATCGACGCGGAAGCGGTGCGACTGCTGGCCCTGCGACAGCCGATGGCCCAGGACCTGCGCGAAATCGTGTCGGCCCTGAAGGTCTCCGCCGACCTGGAGCGCATCGGCGACTATGCCGCCAACGTCGCCAAGCGGTCGCTCGCGCTGGCCCAGGTGCCGGTGGTGCGACCGGCGGCCGGCATTCCGCGCATGGGTCGGCTGGTCGAAGCCATCCTGAAGGACGTGCTGGACGCCTATATCGAGCGCGACGTGGACAAGGCCATCGCCGCCTGGGAGCGCGACGAGGAGTTGGACGACCTCTACACCAGCCTGTTCCGCGAGGTCCTGACCTATATGATGGAGGATCCGCGCAACATCACGCCCTGCACGCATCTGCTGTTCATGGCGAAGAACCTGGAGCGCATCGGCGACCACGCCACCAACATCGCCGAGATCATCCATTTCCTGGTGGTCGGCACGCCGCTGACCATCCTGCGGCCAAAGAACGACGGCAGCAGCTTCGCCGTGGTGTCGCCGGCGATGGCATCCGCCGGCCGGCCGGAAACGGACCTGCCGGGCGTGCTGGATGACGAGTCCGGACCGGCGGACGCCGGCTGAACGCAACATCCCCCACGATATCCGCAGCGACACTTTAGTCCGGCAAAAGCCGGCAAAATCCCGTGGTTTTCCTCATTCGCACCGCCTGCGCAGGGGAGATACCGCCGAAGCGCGGGGCTTTTCCGTTTGCATGCGGCGCGGGTGTCGGGTATTAGCCCGCCCCGTGTGTCCGACATTCGCCGCGGCACCCTGTCCCCTGCCTGAAACGAGACGACGCTGGTCATGCCCGCCGACGCATTGAGTTCCGCCCTGCTCCCCGCCGGACTGCACGACGTGCTGCCGTCCGAAGCGGCGCACGAGGCGGCCGCCGTCGAACGCCTGCTGGCGGAATTCGCCGCGCAGGGCTACCGCCGCGTCGATCCCCCGCTGGTGGAGTTCGAGGAGAACCTGCTCTCCGGCCCCGGCGCGGCGATGTCCAAGCAGACCTTCCGGCTGATGGACCCGCATTCGCAGCGGATGATGGCGGTGCGTGCCGACATCACCCCGCAGATCGCCCGCATCGCCACCACCCGCCTGAAGAACGAGGCACGGCCGCTGCGCCTGTGCTACGCCGGGCAGGTGCTGCGCGTGAAGGGATCGCAGCTGCGCCCCGAACGCCAGTTCACCCAGGTCGGCGTCGAGCTGATCGGCGCGCTGGAGGCGGAGGCGGATGCCGAGGTGGTTCTGCTCGCCGTCCAGGCGCTGACCGCCATCGGCGTGCCGCACCTGTCGGTCGACCTCTGCGTTCCCACAATGGTGTCGCGCATCTGCGCCGGGCTCGGCCTCGGCGAGGACGAGATCCGGCAACTGCGTTCGGCGCTCGACCGCAAGGACGCCGCCGCGGTGGCCGCAGTCGGCGGACCGGCGGGGGCGCTGCTGGAGTCGCTGATGAGCGCGTCGGGTCCTGCGGACCGCGCCATGCAGGCGCTGGCCGCCCTGCCGCTGCCGGAGGGGGCCGAGAAGGATCGCCGCCGGCTGACCGACACGCTGGCCCTGCTGCGCGCGGCGATGCCCGACCTGACGGTGACCGTCGATCTGGTGGAGCATCGCGGTTTCGAATACCAGACCGGCCTCAGCTTCACCCTGTTCTCCCGCGCTGCGGGCGAACTCGGCCAGGGCGGGCGCTATCGCGCCGGCGCCCAGGGCGAAGATCGCGGAGAGCCGGCGACCGGCTTTACGCTCTACATGGATACGCTGCTGCGCGCAGTTCCCGCTGCCAAGGCGCCGGGGCGCGTGTATGTGCCGCACGGCACCGGCTGGGAATCGGCGCGCCGGCTGCGGACCGAGGGTTGGGTTACGGTGGCCGGGCTCGCCCCGGTGGCCGATGCGGTCGCCGAAGCCAAGCGGCTGCAGTGCGGCCATTGGCTGGCCGGCGGAGACGTCAAGCCGGTCGGATGATCCGGTTTTAGGGTGAACGGACCCCCACGCCGCGCGGATGGTGCCCTGCGGCGGATCGGGCGGTCGAGCGGTTCCTTATCGAAGTTTTGCGGAGACGAGAGATGGCCAACGTTGCGGTGGTCGGCGCCCAGTGGGGCGACGAGGGCAAGGGCAAGATCGTCGACTGGCTGTCCAGCCGGGCCGATGTGGTGGTGCGCTTCCAGGGCGGTCACAACGCCGGCCACACGCTGGTGATCAACGGCGTCGAATACAAGCTGAGCCTGCTGCCGTCCGGCGTGGTGCGCCAGAGCAAGCTGTCGGTCATCGGCAACGGCGTCGTCTTCGACCCGTGGGCCTTCATCCGCGAAGTGAACGCGATCAAGGACAAGGGCGTCTCCGTCACGCCGGAAAACCTGATCGTCGCCGAGAACGTGCCGCTGATCCTGCCGGTGCACAGCGCGCTGGACAAGGCGCGCGAAGAGGCCAAGGGCGCCGGCAAGATCGGCACCACCGGCCGCGGCATCGGCCCGGCCTATGAGGACAAGGTGGCCCGCCGCGCCATCCGCCTGTGCGACCTGACCGACGAGGCCGTGCTGGTCGAGAAGGTCGACGCCCTGCTGGCCCACCACAACGCGCTGTTCCGCGCACTGGGTGCGCCGGAGATGACCCCGGCCGACATCCTGGATCCCCTGCGCGAGATCGCGCCGCAGGTGCTGCCCTATGCCGCGGTCGTCTGGAAGCAGCTGGACGAACTGCGCCGCGCCGGCAAGCGCATCCTGTTCGAAGGCGCCCAGGGCACGATGCTGGACATCGACCACGGCACCTACCCGTACGTCACCTCCTCCAACACGGTGGCTGGCAACGCCGCCGCCGGCAGCGGCATGGGTCCGCGCGCCGTCGGCTATGTGCTGGGCATCTGCAAGGCCTACACCACCCGCGTCGGCTCCGGTCCCTTCCCGACCGAGCTGAAGGACGAGATCGGCGAGCTGATCGGCCAGAAGGGCAAGGAGTTCGGCGTCGTCACCGGGCGCAAGCGCCGTTGCGGCTGGTTCGACGCCGTCATGGTGCGCCAGGCTATCAAGACCGGCGGCATCGACGGCATCGCCCTGACCAAGCTGGACGTGCTGGACGGCTTCGACGAGATCAAGGTCTGCGTCGGCTACCGCCTGGACGGCCAGGAGTTGGACTACTACCCGTCCAACGCCGGCGCCCAGGCTCGCGTCGAGCCGATCTACGAGACCTTCGAAGGCTGGAAGGACACCACCCGCGGCGCCCGCTCCTGGGCGGAACTGCCGGCCCAGGCGGTCAAGTATGTCCGCCACATCGAGGAGCTGATCCAGGCGCCGGTCGCCCTGCTGTCGACCAGCCCGGAACGCGACGACACCATCCTGATGACGGACCCGTTCGCCGACTGATGCGGCGGGGAGTTCCCAAGACAGAAGGGCCGGCGCTTCGCCGGCCCTTTTTCGTTTTCGGCAGAGTCGCGCGCCGGTCACACCGACCGCGTCAGCCCGCCGTCGACCCGGATGTTCTGCCCGGTGATGTAGCCGGCCCCGGGCGAGGCCAGGAAGGCCACCGTCGCCGCGATCTCGTCGCTGCTGCCGTAACGCTGCATGGGCACGCTCTCGCGGCGCTCCTCGGTCGCCGGCAGGCTGTCGATCCAGCCGGGCAGGACGTTGTTCATCCGCACATTGTCCGCCGCATACTGGTCGGCGAAGATCTTGGTGTAGGCGGCCAGACCGGCCCGCGCGACGGCCGAGGTCGGGAACATGGCGCTCGGCTCGAACGCCCAGGCGGTGGAGATGTTGACGATGGAGCCGGACTTCTGCGCCACCATGATCGGCGCCACCAGCCGGACCGCCCGCACGACGTTGAGGAAATAGACGTCGATCCCGCGGTGCCAGTCCTCGTCGCTGATCTCCAGCAGCGGCCCCCGCGGGCCATGCCCGGCGCTGTTGACCAGCACGTCGATGCGGCCCCAGCGCGCCATCGTGGCGTCGACCAGTCGCTTCAAGTCTTCGTTGGACTGGTTCGACCCGGTCACCCCGATACCGCCCAACTCGTCGGCCAGCGCCTCGCCTTTGCCGGAGGAGGATAGGACCGCGACCTTGAACCCGTCGGCCGCCAGGCGGCGCGCGGAGGCCGCCCCCATGCCGCTGCCCCCGGCCGTGACGACGGCCACCTTTTCTCCAGACATCCGCAACCCTCCTGAAGTCATGTTGGTCCCGCCAACCATAGGGGCGCGGGAACATCGCCTCAAACGCGATTTCAGGATGGGAGGGCGAAGGCCCGCAGCGTCAGATGTCGAAGTTGGCGGCGATGTTGCCGGTGGACTGGCGATGGCGCAACGCGTCGGCCAGGGTCTGGTTGTCGAGCACGGCGGCGGTGGCGTCGCGGACCTGGACCATCAGCCAGCGGACCGAGCAGGTCGCCGTGTCGATGCAGTCCTCGCACGGCCGGAAGGAGGCCTTGCTGGCGCAGGGGATCGGGGCCAGATGGCCGTCGATCAGGCGAATCACCTCGCCGAAGGTGATCTGCGCCGCCGGCCGCGCCAGACGGTATCCGCCGCTCTTGCCACGCTTGGCGAACAGCAGCCCTTCCTTGCGCAGTTCCACCAGGATCGCTTCCAGGAACTTGCGCGGGATGTTCTCGCGCTCGGCGATGTCGGCGATCAGGATCAGATCGCCATTGTCCTTCTCCGCCAGCATGATCAGGGCACGCAACGCGTATTTGGCTTTCTGCGACAGCATTCCGGCGGAGTCCGTATTATTTGCGGCGGCGGTTGGTGGGACCGCCCCGATCTAAAGCTTCGGTGGTTAACATTTGGTACCGGCCCGGTATTCCACCCAAAGGCGTGACACCCGGCCGGTCCTGCGGACCTTAGCCAGAATCGCCGCCCAATGCGACCGGCATTGCGCGAATGGTTTGCGACGGCCGCCGCGGGCGCGTTAAGGTCGCGCGGCCTCCGTCGAACCGTTACCCAAGAAGCGCAGAAGGACAGGACATGCAGTACGCCATCGTTCCGGTCACCCCGTTCCAGCAGAACTGCACGGTGCTCTGGTGCCCCGAGACGATGAAGGGGGCTGCCATCGATCCCGGCGGCGACCTGGACCGCATTCTGGCCGCCGCGAAGGCCAAGGGCGTGACGCTGGAGAAGATCCTCGTCACCCATGGGCACATCGACCATGCCGGCGCGGTCGCCGATCTGGCCGACAAGCTGTCGCTGCCGATCGAGGGACCGCACCGCGAGGATCAATTCTGGATCGACGGCATGCCGATGCAGAGCCAGATGTTCGGTTTTCCGCCCGTCCGCTCCTTCACGCCCGACCGCTGGCTGGCGGAGGGCGACACGGTGACTGTCGGCAACCAGACGCTGGAGGTCCGCCACTGCCCCGGCCACACGCCCGGCCATGTGGTGTTCGTCCACCGGCCGTCGAAGCTCGCCATCGTCGGCGACGTGCTGTTCCAGGGCTCGATCGGCCGCACCGATTTCCCCAAGGGCAACTACGCCGACCTGATCGCCTCGATCCGCGACAAGCTGTTCCCCTATGGCGACGACATCGCCTTCATCCCCGGCCACGGCCCGATGTCCAGCTTCGGGCAGGAGCGGCTGTACAATCCGTTTTTGAATGACTGAGGCGTAGGTCTAACTGACCCAACCGCCCCTCAATCCACCATCGGCTCATCGCCCAGCAGCAGGTCGATGCGCCGGCGCAGGCTGATCAGTTCGCGGCGCTGCATGTCGTCGACATAGGCGCGGTGCTCGCGCGGATCGCCCAGCTTGGCGGTGGCGCGGCGCAGCGCGTCGAGGAAACGGCCGACCGCCGACATGGTGCGCAGCGACGGCTCCTTGGCGGCATCCTTGCGGCTGCGGGCGGCCTGGACGGTACCGTCACCGGCCTTCACCTGCTCCCACAGCGCCATCTGCTCTTCCAGATCCTTGATCCAGGCGATCTCGATCAGGGTGGAGCGGGAAACGTCGTGGTGGGCGGCGGCATATTCCTGCTTGATCGTCTCCGGCAGGCTGTTCAGCCGCAGGGTGTGGCTGATGTTGCTCTGGCTCTTGCCGATGATGCGGCCCAACTGCTCCTGCGTGTAGCCGAAGCGCTCGATCAGCCGGGCCAGCGCCTCCGCCAGTTCCAGCGCATCGAGGTCGACGCGCTGAACATTCTCCACCAGCGACAGTTCGTCCGGATTGCCGGAGGTGACCAGCGCATAGATGGTCGCCAACCCCAGCATCTCATGCGCGCGCAGCCGGCGTTCGCCGGCGACCAGCCGGTGGCCACCCACGACCTCCTGCACCAGGATCGGCTGCTTCAGCCCGTAATGCGCGATCGAGTCGGCCAGCCCCTGCATCTCTTCCGGATCGAAATGGCGGCGCGGCAGATGCGGGTTGCGAAGGATCCGTGAAACGTCGAGTTCCAGCAGCCGGGGCGGTTTGCCCGCATCGTCGAACAGGTCCGAATGATCGGGCGCGAGCGTCGGCATGTCGTGTTCTGGTCCCCTGATTCCCAGTCCTTCCGGTTCCGCAACGGTGCCCCGGCGATACCAGCCATGTCAACGGTGGAGTGGAAGAAAAGGAGAACATTGCAGCGGCGATTCGCGAATGGAACGGCTGTCGCCCGGTCTGCCGCAGCATGGAGTACTCCCACTGGCTAGGCCCGCTGAAATACTCGACGTCCATAAAGCTTCATCGCGCCGTCACCGTTTTGTTAAACGATCGTTCAAAATCCATTCGGCTGGCGCAACGAAACGTAACTCAGTAGAAAGGGTTGAAGCAGAGCCGAGGAATTGATCCGGCGTCTGTTGGGAGGTCGGTCGATGTCACTTGCTGAACGCAAGCTTTTTGTCGAGCGCTGGATTCGCTCACCCCTTAAGGTCGCATCGGTAACTCCAAGCGGTCCCGAACTGTGCCGCGCCATGGCGAAGGCCGCCCAATGCGGTCCCGACCGCCGCGTGGTTGAACTGGGCCCCGGAACCGGTCCGGTCACCTCCGCCCTGCTCGGCCATGGCGTCACTCCCGGCAATCTGCTGATGGTCGAGTTGGACCCTGCCTTCGCCGACCATCTGTCGGTGCTGCATCCGGATGCGACGGTGGTGCGCGGCGATGCGACGCGGGTGCATCGGATCGTCCAGGCCCATGGTTGGGAGACCTGCGACGCGGTGGTGTCGGGCCTGCCGCTGATCGCCATGCCGCTGTCGGTCCAGGCGCGGATCGTGCGCGGCGCCTTTTCCGTGCTGGCGCCCGACGGGGTTTTCGTGCAATTCACCTACGGCCCCTTCGCCCCGGTGAATCCGGAGTTGATCCGGCGGCTGCGGCTGAAGCCGCGGCGCCACGCCTGGATCGCCCGGAACCTGCCGCCGGCGTCGGTGTGGACCTTCCGCCGCCTGCCCTGACGAGTCATTTTGACCGCTGAACCTGTTCTAGTATCCAACCCGTTGGACGAGGCGCGCGCCCTGATCGACGCGCGCCGTTACCGCCCTGCCCTGCGCCTGCTGCGTAGCGACGCCGTTCCCAACGGTCTGGAGCGGCTGCATCTGCTGGGGCTGGCCCATCTCGGGCATCGCGACGCCCCGGCGGCCATCGCCTGCCTGCGCCGGGTGCTGGCAGACCGTCCGGACGACGCCGACCGCCTTGCCGCCCTGGCGCAAGCCCATCAGGCCGACAACGCCCCCTTCCCCGCCGTCCGCTGGTTCGAGCGCGCGGTTCGAGTTTCGCCCGGCCGCCCTCCCCTGACCGCGGCGTTGGCCGGCGCCCTGCGCCGCGATGCCCGTTATGACGACGCGCTGGTCCTGGCGCGCAAGGCGCTGGTCGCTGGCGATACCTCTCCCGACATCCGGTATGAGGCGGCGATGGCCGCCGCCTATCTCGGCCGCGACGTCGAATCGCTGGCCCATTTCGACGCGCTGCTGGCCGAAGATCCCGAACATGCCGCCGCGTGGTTCGGCAGCCATGCCCAGGCGCTGCACGGTCACGGCACCGACGAGGCGTTGCGCCGCCTGCGCCATGCGACGCGCTGCGGCGGGGCCAATGGGAAATACTGGGGCTATCTCGCCGCCACCCTGCGGCTGCTGGGCCGCGATGCCGAGGCAGATGGGGTCGAGGCCGCGGAAATCGGCGACAACCCGAAGCGCCGGCCGTTGCCGGACGGGGCCAGGGCGCTGCTGCCCAAGCTCTCGTCCGACTTCCGCCTGTTCGGCAACAGCGGCCGGCTGCTGCGCCATGCGCTGTCCTGCGCCTTTGTGCCCGGTCTGGTGCTGGAGTTCGGCGTGCGGCGCGGCACCTCGCTCGACCACATCGCCGATGCGGCGGGGCAGGAAGTTCACGGCTTCGATTCGTTCGAGGGGCTGCCGGAGGGCTGGGTCAACTCCCCCCGCGGCGTGCTGACCACCGGCAGCCAGTTGCCCCCGGTGCGCGACAACGCCCGCCTGCATGTGGGATGGTTCGAGGACAGCCTGCCGCCGTTCCTGGCGGCTCATGCGGGACCGGTGCGGTTCGTGAATGTGGACAGCGACATCTACGCGTCCGCCCGCACGGTGCTGACCGCGCTGGCGGATCGCGTCCAGCGGGAGACCGTCATCGTGTTTGACGAGTATATCGGCAACCGCAGCTGGCGCGACGACGAGTACCGCGCGTTCCAGGAATTCGCCGCGGAGAATGGGGTGGGGTACGAATATTTCGCAGCCAGTCCCTACACCAAGCAGGTGGCGGTGCGGGTGTTGGGAGTTGGTGGGGAGCGAAGCTAGACCCCCACCTAACCTCCCCCGCTGGGCGGGGGAGGCACTGCCGCCGCTCTCCCGCAACAGCACCTGCCCCCTCCCCCGCTCAGCGGGGGAGGGTTGGGGTGGGGGTCTAACGTCGCATCAAGTCAGCACCCTCACCCCGCCGCCTTCACCTGACGGCGGCGCGCATGCAGGACCGGCTCCGTGTAGCCGTTCGGCTGGACGCGGCCCTTGAACACCAGGTCGCAGGCCGCCTGGAAGGCGATGCTGCCGTCGAAATTGCCGGCCATCGGCCTGTACAGCGGGTCGCCGGCATTCTGCTTGTCGACGACGGCGGCCATGCGCTTCATGACCTCCATCACCTGGGCCTCGGTGCAGATGCCGTGGTGCAGCCAGTTGGCGATGTGCTGGCTGGAGATGCGCAGCGTGGCGCGATCTTCCATCAGCCCGACATCATGGATGTCCGGCACCTTGGAGCAGCCGACGCCCTGGTCGATCCAGCGCACCACATAGCCGAGGATACCCTGGGCGTTGTTCTCCAGCTCCTGCCGGATCTCGTCCTCCGACCAGTTGGGGCGGTCGGCGAGCGGAATGGTCAGGATGTCGGACAGGGCTGCGGCCTGACGCTTGGCCAGCTGGTCCTGCACCTCGGCCACGTTCACTGCGTGATAGTGGGTGGCATGCAGGGTGGCGGCGGTCGGCGACGGCACCCAGGCGGTGTTGGCGCCGGCCTTCGGGTGGCCGATCTTGGCGACCAGCATGTCGGCCATCAGGTCCGGCATCGCCCACATGCCCTTGCCGATCTGCGCGCGGCCCTTCAGCCCGGCGCGCAGACCGACGTCCACATTGTTGTCCTCATAGGCCGAGATCCACTTGGTGGCCTTCATCGCCGCCTTGCGGACGACCGGGCCGGCCTCCATCGAGGTGTGGATCTCGTCGCCGGTGCGGTCGAGGAAGCCGGTGTTGATGAACACCACGCGGTCCTTGGCAGCGCGGATGCACTCCTTGAGGTTGACGGTCGTGCGGCGCTCCTCGTCCATGATGCCGACCTTGAGGGTGTTGCGGGCCATGCCCAGCAGATCCTCGACGCGGCCGAACAGCTCGTCGGTGAAGGCGACCTCTTCCGGGCCGTGCATCTTCGGCTTCACGATGTAGACCGAGCCAGCGCGGCTGTTGCGCAAGCCCCCATCGGCCTTCAGATCATGCAGCGCGATCAGCGAGGTGAAGACGCCGTCCAGGATGCCTTCCGGCGCCTCGCTGCCGTCGGACAGCTTGACCATGTCGATGGTCATCAGGTGGCCGACATTGCGGACCAGCAGCAGGCTGCGGCCGTGCAGGGTGACGCTGCCGGTCGGCGTGGTGTAGGTGCGGTCCGGGTTCAGCTTGCGGACGACGGTCTTGTCGCCCTTGGGGAAGCTGGCCTCCAGCGTGCCCTTCATCAGGCCCAGCCAGTTGCGGTAGGCGACGACCTTGTCCTCCGCATCCACGGCGGCGACGGAATCCTCGCAGTCCTGGATGGTCGACAGGGCGGCTTCCAGAACCACGTCGGCGACGCCGGCGGCATCGTCCTTGCCAATCACGCTGCTGCGGTCGATGCGGATCTCGATGTGGGTGCCGTTCTGCACCAGCAGCACGGCCGACGGGGCCGAAGCCTCGCCCTGCCAGCCGACGAAGGCGGCCTTGTCCTTCAGGCCGGTCTTGCCGCCGCTCTTCAGCGTGACCGCCAGCGCCTCGCCCTCGACCGCATAGCCGGTGGCGTCGGCATGGCTGCCCTCGGCCAGCGGAACGGCGTCGTCCAGGAACTTGCGGGCCCAGGCGATCACCTGCGCGCCGCGGGCGGCATCATAGCCGCCGGCCGCCGGGGTGCCGGGGATGGCGTCGGTTCCGTACAGCGCATCGTACAGGCTGCCCCAGCGCGCATTGGCGGCATTCAGGGCATAGCGGGCGTTGGTGATCGGCACCACCAGCTGCGGGCCGGCGAGATAGGCGATCTCCGGATCGACGTTGCCGGTGCCGACGGCGAAGTCGCCGCCCTCCGGCACCAGATAGCCGATCTCGCGCAGGAAGGACTCGTACTCGGCCTGATCGAAGACCTTGCCGCGGCGGGCGACATGCCACGCGTCGATCTGCGCCTGCAGGCTGTCGCGCTTGTCCAGCAGCGCCTTGTTGCGCGGCGCCAGCTCGTGCAGGAGCTGGTCGAGGCCGGTCCAGAGACGGTCGGCGTCAACACCGGTCCCCGGCAGCGCCTCGTCATTGATGAAGTCGTACAGCGGTTGGGCGATTTCGAGGCCGCCACGGCGGATCCAGTTGCTCATCTCGTTGCGTGTCCCATTCTCTTGCGCTCGGTTCGCAGACTCCTCTCCGGGAGTCTTGGTTCATCGGTTATCGCGTCTTCCGCGCGAGCCGGTCAACACAATGTCGCACCGCAGCGTATGGAGAAATGGTAGCAGGCGGCTGGTGTCCGCCGGGCTCGGTCAGGCCAGCATATCGAGTGCCGCAGCCGGCTGGACAGCGGAGGCGACCGCCGATGGCAGGCCCGGGATCTCCGCCGCGTCCGCATCGCCGCCCAGCAGCCCGGCCACGCCAAGGGACTCGCTTGACCCGAATGCGGCGGCACGCAGGGCGTTGACCTCCTTCTGGGCGGCTTCGACCATTTTGTCGTCGGCCTTGAAGCCTTCCCGTCGCTCGCGCCTCCGCTTTTCCGACTCGTCCAGCATGTTGGCGGCCTTGGCTTCGCCGATGATGCGCTTGGAGGTGGCGAGCACCCCCTCCACCCGCTGGCCGAAAGCATCGGCCTCGCGATAGCGCGACATCTTCATGGCGTTGTCGGTCATCATCTGCTGGATCATCGGGCCGTGGGTGCCGGATGCTCCGCCGGCCCCTCCACCGGCTCCGGTAAGCCCGCCGGCACCCAGCCCGGACAGAACATCCTCGACCAGCCGGGCAATGTCGTCGGGCAGTGCGCCGTCCTGCGGAACCGCAAGCCCGGACTCGGCGTCGGCCGCGGCATCGGCTGCCATCAGGTCGGCAGTTGTCTCGGCAGCGCTTTGGGCGGCGCTTTGGGCCGGAACTCCCTCCCCCGTGGAAACTCCGATGGTCAGCGTCAGCTCGGTCTGCTGCAGGGTCAGGCTGGTCGTGCTGCGGGTGATGGTGGTTTCGCTGGACAGCACCGTTCCGCCGGCCGCGGCGGCACTGTCGCCGGGCAGACCCATTTCCGCCGCCGCCCTGATGCCGGCGCCATACTCCTTGGCAGCGCGTCCGGCCTCGCGCGCCAGCAACGCGGCTTCGCGCGCCAAGGCCGCCAGCTTCTGCGCATCGCCCTGGGCGAAGCGCATCGCCAGCTTCAATTGCTCAATTTTGCGTTCGACCTGCTCCAGCCGGGCAGCTGCGGCCTCCTTGGGCCCGCCGACCCGACGCGCCTCCTCCAAGGCGGCCCTTGCGGCGGAGTTGTCGCTCTGCCATTTGGCCGAGGGCTGGGTCAGGGCCTGCGCGCGCTCCGCCTTCTGGGCGAGCTGGCCCTGGGCGTCCTTCGCCTCGAGCTCCTTCTCCCAGGGCTTCTTCGCCTGCTGCAGCCGAAAAAGGCCGGACTGGCCGTCCGCCACCACGCTGAAGACGCTCATGCCGCCACCCTCCGGCCCGGCCGAACCGAGTTGTTCGCGGCAAAGTTTAGCACAATCGCCGCAACTGTCCATTTCGCGCAGGCCCCGCGTGGAACCCCAAGGCTTGGCTGGTGTTTCACTTCCCGACACCCGATTCCGCAACGGGCGGTTCGAAACCGCAGGCGCGGAGCCGCGGAATACCGGAATCCCGAGGAGGAAAGACACGATGCCGAACCGCGACATGACCGGCACCGGCGGAACGACCCCGACCGGCTCCACCACTGGACAGTCGACCGCCGGCAGCAGCTCCACCACCGCCAATACCCCGTCGGGCGGGCGCGGCAGCGTCGATGACATCAAGAAGACCGTCAACCGCGCCGCCGACGACGCCATGGAGACCGGCCGCGAGACGCTGGGCCAGGCCCAGGGCCGCATCCGGTCGTTGCTGGAACAGCAGACCGGCCGCGCCGCCGACCAGTTGGGCGGCGTCGCCAACGCCCTGCACAAGGCCGCCGAGCAGCTGAATCAGGAGAATGGCGGCGTGGTCGCCGATTACGCCGTGCAGGCGGCCGACCGCGTGGAGCGCGTCGCCGACATGCTGCGCGATGCCACGGTCGACGACATCGTCGGCGAGGTCGAGGGCTTCGCCCGCCGCCAGCCGGAGGTGTTCATCGGCGCCGCCTTCGCCGTCGGCTTCCTGGCCGCGCGCTTCATCAAGAGCTCCGGCGAGCGCCGGATGCACCGCGCCTCCACCTCGCTGCGCGGCAATGCCCACCCGTCGCAGTCCGTGCGCAGCACCCGCGGCACCGCGTATGATGTCGGCCGCGACCGCGGCCGCGACATGAACCGCGATTCCGACCGCACGCCGAGCCGCGGCATGGCCGGCGGCATCGCCGAGTCCGTCAGCCGCGGCACCCCGTCCCATAGCGCGGACACCCCCACCACCGGCTCCTCCACCGTCAACACCGGCAACCTCGCCGGCCGCATGGAGTCGGAGCGCGGGGCGGAACGCCTGGGTGAGCCGAAGCCGGCTGCCGCCGGCCGCATCGGCATGCCGCTGTCGACCGCTCCGGCCTCCGTCACCGGCCGCGCCGCGTCGCCGTCGGCCGATACGGCGCTCGGCACCAGCACGGTCAGCACGCCGGCCGGCGTGACGGGGACGACCGGCAGCCCCGGCAGTTCCGTGAATGCCGGCACCACCGGCGTCGGCGGCACCGCCAACACCACCGGCACCAGCGGAACCCAGGGCGGGGCCGCCGGTACCTTCCCCACCTCCAAGCCGCAGGGACAGCGTCCATGAGCGCAGCCGAGAACCGCTATGACGAGCCGCGGGATCCGCGGCAGGACCGGCCGCTCGCCGGCCTGTTCGCCGATCTCGCCCGCGAATCCGCCAACCTTGCCCGATCCGAGATCGCGTTGGCGAAGGCTGAACTGACCGACAAGGCCACCAAGGCCGCCGGCGGCGTGGCTTTCATCGCCGTCGGCGGACTGGTCGCCTTCGCCGGCGTCCTGGTCCTGCTTGCCGCTGCGGTTCTCGGCCTGTCCAACGTCCTGGCCCCGTGGCTGTCCGCGCTGATCGTCGGCGTGGTGGTTCTGGCGGTGGGCGGCATCCTGGCCTATGTCGGCAAGAACCGGCTGAGCCCCGCCAACCTCCGCCCCCGCCGCACCATGAACACGCTGGAAGAGGACAAGCGTTGGGCCAAGTCCCAGCTTGCCCGCTAGGGGCCGGCCGATGGCGGACGACAAACGCAATCCCGAAGCCGGGCAACAGGACCTCGACGCCCTGGAGGGCGACATCCGCGCCAGCCGCGCGCGCATCGACGGCACCGTCGAGGCGCTGCGCGACCGCACCTCACGTCTGCGCGACAGTCTGGCGCGGTGGTCGCCCCAATCCCTGATGGAGAACACCATGAAGCACACCTACACCCCGGCGACGCCGGAAACCCCGTCCCAGCGCGCCCAACAACATCAGTCGGACCGTTATGAGAGCGGCCAGACCGTCCACTACAAAGGGTCGCGCTCACGCTCCTCTTCGGACGGCTCGATGCTGAGCAGCGTCACCAGCAACCCGATCCCTCTCGCCCTGGTCGGCATCGGGCTGGGCTGGCTCGCCCTGTCCAGCACCGGCTACGACCGCCGCATCGCCCGGTCCAGCACGGTTCGTTCCGCCCGCCACCGCATGGGCGACGCCGTCGACTATGCCCGCGAGTCGCTGAGCAGCGCCTCCGACAGCGTGCGCAGCGCCGCCAGTTCCGCCTACGACAGCGCGTCGGGCGCGGTCGGTTCGGCCTACGACAGCGCCTCGGGCGCCGTCAGCGGGATGATGGGCGGTTCGGACGACGATCATGTGTCGGGCCGGGGCGACATCCATGGCCAGCGGCAGTCCCAGGGCTACGCCAGCCGCGGCATGTCGCGTCTGTCCTCCATGGCGCCGTCGACCGACCATCTGCGCCACCGTGCCCACGACATGACGACCGGCTTCTGGGACCTCGTGGAGGATCACCCGATCGTCGCGGGGGTCATGGGTGTCGCACTGGGTGCGGCCATCGGCGCCGCCCTGCCGGGCACCCGCTATGAAAAGCAGTGGGTCGGCGAGTATGCGGACGAAGCGACCGAGCGCGCCAAGGCGATCGCGAAGGACGCGCTCGACCGCGGCACCCGCGCCGCCCAGGCCGCGGCCCAGACCGTTGTCGAGTCGGCCAAGGAGGATGTCCGCGAAGTCGTTTCGGAAGCCACCAACGCCGCACGCGAGGAAGTCAAGAAGCCGGGCTGATCCCCGCTTCCCGGCTGAATCGGACCGACCCCGCGCCCATCCGGCGCGGGGTTTTCCGTTTTCGCCTCCAGGCGCGGCAAACAGTCGCACCGTCGCCCTTCAGCGCCGCCTTGGCGGTAGCGTGATGGATGGAGCGACGCTATAACCAAGCAAGCTTGATGGGTATTCCCGGCGCGTCAGCCATGCACAGGCGCCAAAGCCGCGGAAACCCTGCACTTTAATCGACAAACGCCCCTTGCCCCCCGGATCAATCAGGACTAAATTGGTCCTGTATTCGAAACCGGGGTGAAACGGGGTGCGGGCATGATCCGGCTGAGCAAGCTGACCGACTACGCCATCGTCGTGTTGAGCGAGATGGCGCGCCAGGTCGGCACGGTCCATACCGTCGCCCATCTGGCCGACCGCACCGGCGTTCCCGCTCCCACCGTCGCCAAGCTGATGAAGGCGATGACCCCGGCGGGCCTCACCACCTCGCAACGCGGTGCTGCCGGCGGTTATGCGCTGAGCCGCCCGGCCGATGCAATCTCCATCGCGGAAATCATCACGGCGCTCGACGGTCCCATCGCGCTGACCGCCTGCGTCGACGGTGCCGACAGCCAATGCGGGGTGGAGCAACTTTGCCCCATGCGCGGCGGTTGGGAAAAGGTGAACCGCGCCATTCGCGGCGCGCTGGAGGAGGTGACGCTGGCCGACATGATGGCCCCCATTACCTTCCCGGCCCCGGCAGCCGCAACGACTTCCACTGCCGCCCAGCCGGCCCGCCCTGCGCACTGAACGGCGCGCACCGAACAGCATTCTTGAGAAGGACGAGGCAAAGCCATGGCCGCCCAACCGGAAACCGTCGAGCAGGTCCGCGCCGTCACCGAGCAGAAGTACAAGTACGGCTTCACGACCGACATCGAATCCGACGTCGCGCCGAAGGGCCTCAACGAGGACATCGTTCGCTTCATCTCCGCCAAGAAGGAGGAGCCGGAGTGGCTGCTGGAATGGCGCCTGAAGGCGTTCCGCGTCTGGCAGACGATGGAGGAGCCGCAATGGGCCGCCGTCAGCTTCCCGCCCATCGACTATCAGGACGCGCATTACTATGCCGCGCCGAAGCAGAAGGCCGGGCCGAAGTCGCTGGACGAGGTCGATCCCGAACTGCTGAAGACCTACGAGAAGCTCGGCATCCCGCTGCGTGAGCAGGAGATCCTGGCCGGCGTCGAGGGGTCGGAGGGCAAGAGCCCGGCTATCGCCGTGGACGCGGTGTTCGACAGCGTGTCGGTCGCCACCACCTTCAAGGCGAAGCTGGAGGAGATGGGCATCATCTTCTGCGCGATATCCGAGGCGGTGCAGAAGCACCCGGATCTCGTGAAGAAGTATCTCGGCTCGGTGGTGCCCTACACCGACAACTACTATGCGACGCTGAACTGCGCGGTCTTCACCGACGGCAGCTTCGTCTACATCCCCAAGGGCGTGCGCTGCCCGATGGAGCTGTCGACCTATTTCCGCATCAACCAAGCCAATACCGGCCAGTTCGAGCGCACGCTGATCATCGCCGACGAGGGATCTTACGTCAGCTATCTGGAAGGCTGCACGGCGCCCCAGCGCGACGAGAACCAGCTGCACGCCGCGGTGGTGGAACTGGTGGCGATGGATGACGCGACCATCAAGTACTCGACGGTCCAGAACTGGTATCCCGGCAACGCCGAGGGCGTCGGCGGCATCTACAACTTCGTGACCAAGCGTGGCGCTTGCCGCGGCCGGAACTCCAAGATCTCCTGGACGCAGGTGGAAACCGGCTCCGCGATCACCTGGAAGTATCCGAGCTGCATCCTGCAGGGCGACAATTCGGTGGGCGAGTTCTATTCGGTCGCCATCACCAACAACTTCCAGCAGGCCGACACCGGCACCAAGATGATCCACATCGGCAAGAACACCCGCTCGACCATCGTGTCGAAGGGCATCTCCGCCGGCAAGGCGCAGCAGACCTACCGCGGGCTGGTGAAGATCCTGCCCAGGGCGGAGGGCGCGCGCAACCATACCCAGTGCGACAGCCTGCTGATCGGCGACAAGTGCGGCGCCCACACGGTCCCCTACATCGAGAGCCGCAACCGTTCCGCCCGCATCGAGCATGAGGCGACGACGGCCAAGATCAGCGAGGACCAGCTGTTCTACTGCCGCCAGCGCGGCATCTCGGAGGAGGACGCCGTGTCCCTGATCGTCAACGGCTTCTGCAAGGAGGTCCTGAAGGAACTCCCGATGGAATTCGCCGTGGAGGCGCAGAAGCTGGTGGGCATCAGCCTGGAAGGCAGCGTGGGATAAGGGAGTGCCCTCCCCTCTTCCCCTGGGAAGCGGCGGAGGACGGAGTGAAGCCACCGGACGGCGTGCCGGAAGCCTGAAGAAGACAACGAGGCCAAGACGATGATCGAAATCAAGAACCTGCACGCCACCGTGGACGGCAAGGAAATCCTCAAGGGCGTCGACCTGACCATCCGCCCGGGCGAGGTCCATGCCATCATGGGGCCGAACGGCGCCGGAAAGAGCACCATGTCCTACGTGCTGGCCGGCCGCGACGGCTATGAGGTCACGGAGGGGTCGGTCACCTATTACGGCAAGGACCTGCTGGCGATGGAGCCGGAAGAGCGGGCGGCCGAGGGCGTCTTCCTGGCCTTCCAGTATCCGGTCGAAATCCCCGGCGTCGGCAACACCACCTTCCTGAAGACCGCGATCAACGCCATCCGCAAGCATCGCGGCGAGAAGGAACTGGACGCCATGCAGTTCCTGAAGCTGATCCGCGCCAAGACCAAGGCGCTGGGCATGTCGGACGAGATGCTGAAGCGCGCGGTCAATGTCGGCTTCTCCGGCGGTGAGAAGAAGCGCAACGAGACGCTGCAGATGGCGGTGCTGGAGCCGAAATTCGCCATCCTCGACGAGACGGACAGCGGGCTGGACATCGACGCACTGAAGATCGTGGCGGAGGGCGTCAATGCCCTGCGGTCGCCGGACCGTTCGATGCTGGTCATCACCCACTACCAGCGCCTGCTCGACTACATCATTCCCGACTATGTCCATGTGCTGGCCGCCGGCCGCATCGTGAAGTCGGGCGGCAAGGAACTGGCGCTGGAACTGGAAAAGAACGGCTACCGCGACTTCGGCGCGAGCGAGGCGGCGTGATGACGGCGCAACATCACTCCCCCCTTCACCCCATGACCTATTCGACGCGGGGTGCCGATCCGGCGACGGCGCCGGCCTTCCTGGCGCCGCTCGACCAGATGGGCTCCGGCCTGCCCGGCAGCGGGTTGCCCTGGCTGAACGAGCTGCGTGCCGCCGGGCGTGAGCGCTTCGCCGCCGTCGGCCTGCCGACGATCAAGAACGAGAGCTGGCGCTACACCAACCTGCGCGACCTCGCCAAGGTCAGCTTCCAGCCGGCAGCCCCCGCCGCCGCGGCCATCGACCTGCTGCCGACCGTCCGCGCCGAGGGGCAGGACGGCCCGCGTCTGGTCTTCGTCGACGGCCGCTTCCGCGCCGATCTGTCGTCGGTCGACGGGCTGCCGCCGCGTGTCGATCTGCTGAGCCTCGACGCCGCGCTGACCACCCATTCCGGCCTGCTGGCCGACCACCTCGGCCGCCTCGCCGCGGCGGACGACCGTCCGCTGGTGGCGCTGAACAGCGCCTATCTCGCCGATGGTGCGGTTCTGCACGTGCCGGCCAACGTCCAGGTCGAACGCCCCATCGAGCTGGTCTTCGTCTCCGTCGGGTCGGAATCGCAAGCGACCACCTGCCATCCGCGCAGCCTGCTGATCGCGGAGGCCGGGGCGAAGGCGGTGGTGGTCGAGCACCATGTCGGCCGCGGCGCCGGCACCACGCTGTCGAACCACGTCACCGAGGTGTTCGTCGGCGAAGGCGCCACCCTGCACCATTACAAGTCGCAGCGCGAAGGCGGCGGAGCCATCCACCTGTCGCACATCGCGGCGACGGTGGCGACCGGCGGCTGCTACGACAACTTCATCCTGACCACGGGTGCAAAGCTGTCGCGCAACGAGGTGGTCAGCCGCCTGGACGGGACCGAGGCGCGGACGCATGTCAGCGGCGGCTATCTGGTCCGCGGCAGCCAGCATGCCGACACCACCACGGTGATCGTCCACGCCAAGCCCAACGGCACGAGCCGCGAGGTCTACAAGGGCGTCATCGACGACACGGCGCGCGCGGTGTTCCAGGGCAAGATCACCGTCTGCCCGGATGCGCAGAAGACCGACGGCTATCAGCTGAACCGCGCCCTGCTGCTGTCCGACGGCGCCGAGATCGACAGCAAGCCGGAACTGGAAATCCACGCCGACGACGTGAAGTGCAGCCACGGTTGCACCGCGGGCGAGCTGGACGACGACGCGCTGTTCTACCTGCGCGCCCGCGGCATCGACCGCGACACCGCCCAGGGCCTGCTGATCGGCGCATTCCTGTCGGAATCCCTTGAGGAAATCGCCGAAGAGTCGATCCGCGACGCCTTCCAGGGGATCATCGCCGGCTGGCTGGAGGAGCAGAAGTAACCATGTCCGATGCCATCCTGAACCAAGCCTACGACGTGCAGCGGGTGCGGGAGGATTTCCCGATCCTCGCCCGCAGCGTCCACGCCAGGAAGGGAAAGCCCGGCAAGCCGCTGGTCTATCTGGACAGCGGAGCGTCCGCCCAGAAGCCGCGTCAGGTCATCCAGGCCATGACCCGCTTCCTGGAGGAGGACTATTCCAACATCCATCGCGGCGTTCATTTCCTGTCGCAGACCGCGACCGACCAGTTCGAGGCGGTGCGGACGAAGGTCGCGCGCTTCCTGAACGCGCCGAGCGACCGCTGCATCGTCTTCACCCGCAGCTCGACCGAGGCGATCAACCTCGTGGCTGCCAGCTATGGCCGGACCTTCCTGAACGAAGGCGACGAGGTCATCCTGTCGATCATGGAGCATCACGCGAACATCGTTCCGTGGCAGCTGCTCCAGGCCGAGAAGAAGATCGTCATCAAGGTCGTGCCCTGCGACGAAGACGGCGTCCTCGACATGGACGCTTACCGGAACCTGCTGTCCGACCGCACGAAGCTGGTGGCGATCACCCATTGCTCCAACGTGCTGGGCACCGTCACCCCGGCCAAGACCATCGCGAAGCTGGCGCATGAGCGCGGCGTCCCGGTTCTGTTCGACGGCAGCCAGGCGGTGGTGCATGGCACGGTCGACGTGCAGGACATCGCCGCCGACTTCTACGTCTTCACCGCGCACAAGCTCTATGGCCCGACCGGTCTTGGCGTGCTGTACGGCAAGTACGACCTCTTGAAGAAGATGCCCCCCTACCAGGGCGGCGGCGACATGATCGAGAGCGTCAGCTTTGAAGGCACCACCTTCAAGGCGCCGCCGTCGCGCTTCGAGGCCGGCACGCCGCCGATCACCGAGGTGATCGGTCTGGGCGCCGCCATCGACTATGTCGAGGCTCTCGGCCGCGACGCCATCGCCGCGCATGAACATGACCTGCTGCAATACGCGACGCAGCAGCTGTCGCAGATCGACGGCCTGCGCATCATCGGCACCGCGCCGGGCAAGGGGCCGATCATCTCCTTCGCGCTGGAGGGCGTACACCCGCACGACGTCGGCACCATCGTCGACCAGTATGGCGTCGCCGTGCGCGTCGGCCGCCATTGCGCCGAGCCGCTGGCCGAGCGCTTCGACGTCGGACCGACCGTCCGCGCCTCTTTCGGCCTGTACAACACGCGGGAGGAGGCCGACGCCCTCGTCCAGTCCCTCCAGGCGGTCAAGGAGTTCTTCGGAGCATGATGGACGATCTGCGCGAGCTGTATCAGGAAGTGATCCTGGACCACGGCAAGCATCCCCGCAACTTCCGCCATCCCGACGACGCCAACCGCGAGGCGAAGGGCGAGAACCCGATGTGCGGCGACCGCTTCATGGTCTATCTGACCCTGAAGGACGGGGTGGTCGACGACGTGGCCTTCCAGGGCCGCGGCTGCGCCATCTCCACCGCCAGCGCGTCGATGATGACGGAATTGGTGCGTGGCAAGACGGCGGCGGAGGCGGAGAAGCTATTCCACGCCTTCCACGAGCTGTGCACCCAGGACGAGCCCGACATCCCCGAGGGTGTCGACGATGAGACCATGGAAAAGCTGATGGTGATGTCCGGCGTGCGCCAGTTCCCGGTGCGGGTGAAGTGCGCGACGCTGGCTTGGCACGCCATGAACGCGGCACTGCACGGCGAGGCTGCGGCCTCCAGCGACCAGTATTGAGGGAAGGGGGATCGAAATGCCCGATGAAACCCTGACGCAGCGCCCGATGGCCCCCAATCCGGCGGAAGCCGAGGCGCAGTTGAAGGCGCAGGCCGACGCGGCGAGCGAGGCCTCCGACTCCAAGGAGTTCGCCCCGATGCCCAAGCCGCCCGAGGGCTTCGACCCGCGGGAGGAGATCATGGATCGCGTCGTGGCGGCCATCAAGACCTGCTACGACCCCGAGATCCCGGTCGATATCTGGGAACTGGGCCTGATCTACCGTGTGGACATGGATGGCCAGCGCAATGTCGAGATTGATATGACGCTGACCAGCCCCATGTGTCCGGTGGCCGGCGAACTGCCCGAGCAGGTCCGTCAGGCCGTGCTGGGCGTCGAGGACGTCAACGAGGTCAAGATTGAACTGGTGTGGGAGCCCCCCTGGCACCAGGGCATGATGTCCGAGGAAGCCCGCCTGCAACTGGATATGTTCTGAGCCGTACTGTCTGAGCCTTATTAGGAGACCGTCACCATGGCCCGTTCCCTGCCCAAGGCGCTCACGATCACCGACGCCGCCGCGGAGCGCGTCAAGTCGCTGATGTCCAAGGCCACCGACGAGGTCGTCGGCCTGCGCATCGGCGTTAAGGCGCGCGGCTGCTCCGGCCTCAGCTACGACGTTCAGTATGCAAAGGAAAAGCTGAAGTTCGACGAGGTGGTGGAGGACAAGGGCGTCACCGTCCTGATCGACCCGGCCGCCGTCATGTTCCTGATCGGCAGCGAGATGGACTATGTCGACGACAAGTTCCAGACCGGCTTCGTCTTCAAGAACCCGAACGAAAAGGGCCGCTGCGGCTGCGGCGAGAGCTTCCACGTCTGAGGTCCGGTAGAGCCTCCACCGCTGCTCGCGGCGGTGGAGGAAACATCGTTATAAATCCCGCGCAATTTTGACTCATACCCGCGCTTGTTCTATTGTGATCGCATCGCCACGCAAGGTTGGGGGTGTGAGATGGTGCAGAGCGTTTACAGCAATGCCTGGGCGGCGCTGACCGGCAAGACCAGCACAACCGCAGCGACCCAGCTGTTTTCCAGCAAGGCCGCGCCCTCCCCTTCGGCGACCACGCCGGCAGCAGCGGCCGGCGATACCGTCACGGTGAGCAAGCTTGGCAAGGCTCTGACCGGTATGGCGGCGAAAGCCTTCGAACATCTCGACTCCGACAGCAAGAAGCAGTTGGAGAGCCTGGTGGAATCAGGCCGCGTGTCGGCGGATGGCGCGGTGAAGGGACTGCGATCCCTGGCGAAGAATGCGCTGTTCAATCGCTTCACAACCGAGGGCGGCCATAGTGCTGAAGAGCAGCAGATGGCTGAACGCATGAAGGTACTGCGCGAACAGAACGCCGCCGCGGCGAAAGCCGCTGAGAATCCGGACCATTGGGCGGCGCTTGAGGATCTCGACCGGTTGGGTGAAGCCCAGAAAAACGGTTCTGTCAGCCAGGAAGAAGTCAGCGCCATGCACCGCTCGATCTCCGAGCGCCTCAAGGGATTTGGAAAATCGGATAAGCTGCGGTTCTCCGAAGAAGAGGGCTCTTTGATGGGGGCGGTCTTCACAAGCAAAGCGAATCGCTTCGCCGATCTTGATTTCGGCGAGGACGATCGCGAGAACAGCGCAACGACCAACAAGATCCAGAGCGACGATGAGTTGGAGGCTGCCGAACGGCTCTTTGCTGCCGGCTTCAAACTCGAAAACAACGCGATGGCACGCTTCGCCGCCGATTACGACATTCCAGGGCTGGGAAAGGGCACCATGCCGGCTTGGTTCAGTTTCAAACCGATCAGCCGGTAGAAGCTGGTGCCGTGATGGCTTGGCACTGCCCGCCGCCCCCTCACGACATCGGGTTGGGCGGCGGCTTCGGCATTTCCGGCAGCGGGATGAACTCGCCATTGTCGAGGTCCGGCAGTTTCATCCGCCCGGCGCGCCAGTCGGCCTTGGCCTGCTCGATCCGCTCCTTCGACGAGGACACGAAGTTCCAGTCGATGAAGCGCCGGCCCAGCGGCTCGCCGCCGACGGCGATGACAATCGATTGCGTGGAAGCGGTCAGCACTGCCGGATGGCCGGATCCGAACACGGCCATCCGCCCCGCCTCGAACACCTGCCCCTCTACCTCCACCGATCCTGCCACCACATAGGCTGCCCGTTCCCATCCATCCGCCGGCAGTTCCACCCGCGCGCCGGGAGCGAGATCCCAGTGGATGTAGAACAGCGGTGAATGGGTCTTCACCCCCGCCCTGGCCCCGAACGCCTCGCCCGCCACCAGCCGGCCGCGCACGCCGCCCTGTTCGAAGACCGGCAGGTCGCCGGTGCCGTAATGGCTGAAGGCGGGGTCGGTCTCCTCATCCGCTTCGGGCAGGGCGACCCAGGCCTGGATGCCGTGCATCCGTCCACCCTCCATCCGGGGGCGCTCGAAACGTTCGGAATGGGTGATGCCGCGCCCGGCGGTCATCCAGTTCACCTCGCCCGGCCGGATCGCCTGTTCGGAGCCCACGCTGTCGCGGTGCATGATCTCGCCCTCGAACAGGTAGGTGACGGTGGACAGGCCGATGTGCGGGTGAGGGCGCACGTCGACGTCGCGCGGCAGGCCCGGCTCGAAATCGACCGGCCCCATATGGTCGAAGAAGACGAAGGGGCCGACCATCCGCCGCTGTACGAAGGGCAACACCCGCCCCACCTCGAATCCGCCCAAGCTCTTTCGGCGCTGCTCAATGACCAGTTCCAGCATCGGTTTCCTCCCGGCGGATGGTGTGGCGGCTTGATGTGCGTTCAGGCGTCCGGATTGCGCGGCACGGTCTGGATGACTTCGAACCCTTCGAACTCCGGCGGCCCGACATACAGGGGTTTGCTGGTGCCGGCCTTGCCGTGTGCGGCGCGGAAGGCCTCCGACCGCGTCCAGTCCTGGAACGCGGCTTCCGAGTCCCAGACGGTGTGGGAGGAGTAAAGCCTGAACTCCTCCCGGTCGGGTCCGCGCAGCATGTGGAATTCCACGAATCCCGGAACCTTGTACAGATGGACCTCGCGGTTCAGCCAGACCTCTTCGAAATCCTGCTCCGCCCCGTGGCGGACCTTGAAGCGGTTCATCGCGATGAACATGCGTCTTTCCTTCCCGGCGTTATCGGCAAGCACGACCTTGGCATCGACCTTGACCAGGATAGAGGTTGGGGCCGCCATCCGGCAATCAACCCGGTTTGGCACCGACTGTCCTCCGAAATGCTTACGATCCGTTAATGCAAAGAAGCTCTAATATGAGAAAAGAGGTATGATTGCTGCCGGCCGGATCGGCCGAGCACGCAGCCCCCGGGGGAACGGCATGACCGGAACAAGCGTAGCGCAGACGGCGGCGGACAGGATCCGCTGCAAGCCGCCCGGCACCATTGCGACCATTCTCACCCTGGCCGTTCCCTTCCTGCTGGTCCTCGAAGCAACGTGGCAGACCGGCCCGGTCGATCTTGCCCATTACCTGCCTCTTCACACCTTCTTCGAGATCTTCGCCATCGCCGTGGCTGCCCTGGTCTTTGCGATCGGCTGGCATTCCCACACGGACGAAATGCCGCCGGCCCTGCTGGCCCTGTCCACCGGCTTTCTCGGGGTGGCGCTCTTGGATTTCGGGCATCTGATGTCCTATGCGGGCATGCCCGACTTCGTCACCGCGTCGGGGCCGGAGAAGGCCATCGCCTTCTGGCTCGCCGCCCGCGGGATGGCGGCGGCGGCACTCCTGCTCGCCGCCGCTCTGCCCTGGCGCCCCGGGTCCGCGGCGCTGCGCTACCCGTTGATCGGTGCGGTGCTTGCGATCAGCGCCGCTGCCTTCTGGGTCGTGCTGTGGCATCCCGGCCTGCTGCCGCGCACCTTCATCGCCGGCGAGGGGCTGACGCCGTTCAAGATCGCGGTCGAATACGGGCTGGTCCTGCTCTATGCCGGCGCCGCCCTGGTCTTCCACAGGCGTCGCCGCGAGGCGCGCACGCTGGATGTCCACCGCATGGTGATCGCCGCCATCGCCATCGCGATGAGCGAACTCTGCTTCACGCTCTACTTCAGCGTCTACGACCTCGCCAACGTGGCCGGTCACATCTACAAGGTCATCGGCTACTGGTACCTGTATCGGGCCGTGTTCGTCACCGCGGTCCATCACCCCTACGAGGCGCTGCACCAGTCCGAGCGCGACCTGTGGCGGGAGAAGGAGCGGGCGCGCGTCACCCTGATGTCGATCGGCGACGGGCTGATCGCGACGGACACCGCCGGCCGCGTGACCCTGATGAACCCGGTGGCAGAGCGGCTGACCGGTTGGAGCGGCGGCGAGGCGGTCGGTCGTCCGGTGACCGACGTCTTCGACATCGAGAATGCCGAAACCGGGGAGCGGGTTCCGGTGCCGGTCCAGCAGGTGCTGGAGTACGGCCAACTGGTCGGGCTCGCCAACCATACGGTGCTGGTGGCGCGCGGCGGAGGCCGCAGCCACATCGCCGACATGGCCTCGCCGATCCGCGAACGCGACGGGACGCTGCACGGCGTGGTCATGGTCTTCCAGGACGTGACCGAAACCTATGCCAGCCGGGAGGCGCTGAAAGACAGCCTGTCGCTCAACACCGGCATTCTGGAAAGCGCCGCCTGCGGCATCATCGCCACCACGCTGGACGGCATCATCCGCGTCTTCAACCGCGAAGCGGAGCGGATCTTCGGCTATCCGGCCGACGAGATGGTCGGCACGGCGTCCCTCCCGCGCCTCTATGACGGGGAGGAGCTTCGCGCCCATGCCGAACGGATTGCCGCGGAGCTGGGGCGCACGGCACCTGCGGGCTTCGAGGCGCTGGTCGCCCGCACCCGTGACGGCGGCCTGCCCGATTCCGGCGAATGGACCGGACTGCGGAAGGACGGCGCCCGCGTCGCCCTTTCCGCCGCCACCAGCGTTCTGCGTGACAGCGCTGGGGCGGTGCGCGGCTATCTGACCGTGGTGATGGATGTCACCGAGAGGAAGCGGGCGGAACGGCAGATCGAAAGCCTCGCCTACTACGACCCGCTGACCAACCTGCCGAATCGCCGCCTGCTGCTGGAACAGCTGGACGGCCAGCTGCGCACGGCACGGCAGAAAGGACGGTGCGGCGCCTTGATGTTCCTTGACCTCGACGACTTCAAGGGACTGAACGACGCCCGCGGCCATGTCGCCGGCGATACGCTGCTGCGCGAACTGGCGGCCCGGCTGAACGCCACCCTGCGCCGGGACGATCTGGTCAGCCGCCTGAGCGGAGACGAATTCGTCATCCTGCTGCCCGACCTGGGCGAGAGGCCGGAGGAAGCCTCAGAGATTGCGTGGCGGGTGGCGGAGAAGTTGCGGCTGGCCGTCGCCCAGCCCTTCCGCCTGGACCGCTATGAACACAGCATCTTCGCCAGCATCGGCCTGACCGTCTTCCCCAAGACGGCGGAGGAAACGGTGGAAGACCTGCTGAAACAGGCCGATACCGCCATGTATGCCGCCAAGGACGGCGGACGGAACACCATCCGCGACTATGATCCAGCAATGCTGGTGGACGCCCAGGCTCGCCTGGCGCTGCAGCAGGATCTGCGCAAGGCGGTGGACGCCGGAGAGTTCACGCTGTTCCTGCAGCCGCAGACCAGCGCCGACGGCACCCTGGTCGCGGCCGAGGCGCTGATCCGCTGGCAGCATCCGCAGCGCGGCTTCGTGGCGCCCGGTGCTTTCATCGCGGTGGCCGAGGAATCGGGCCTGATCCTGCCGCTGGGCGACTGGATCCTGATGGAGGCCTGCCATGTCCTGCGCCGTCTGGCCGATGCGGGCAGCAGCTGCCACCTGTCCATCAACATCAGCCCCCGCCAGTTCCGCCAGCAGAATTTCTGCGCCGGCGTCATCGCCGCGGTCCGCGCCAGCCGCATCGACCCGCGCCTGCTGACGCTGGAGATCACCGAGGGCATCGCCATCGACGACTGTGCCGACACGGTCGCCAAGATGTCGGAGCTAGCGGCGGTCGGGATATCCTTCTCGCTGGACGATTTCGGCACCGGCTTCTCGTCGCTGTCCTACCTGAAACAGCTGCCGGTGGGAGAGCTGAAGATCGACCGTTCCTTCGTCCAGGATGTGGACCGCAACAGCCACAACGCCGTGCTGGTGGAAACCATGCTGTCGATCGCCAGCCGGCTTGGATTGAAGGCGGTGGCGGAGGGGGTGGAAACCGCGGCGGAGCGGGATTTCCTGCGCGACCACGGTTGCGCGATCTTCCAGGGCTACTATTTCGACCGGCCGATGCCCGTCAATGACTTCATGAGCAAATACGTGGTCCCGGCAGAGCAGGCCGCCACCGAGGAGCCGGCGCTCGCCTAACCCCATGACGCGCGAACCGGCGGGGGGAAGCCGCTTGAACCTCCCCCCGAACCGGCACGCCGGTTACTTCTGCGCGACCATCTTGGGCTGGCCGTTGCTCCAGACATACATCACGTAGTTCGGCTTGGTGATGTCGCCCTTCTTGTCGAACTCGACCGGGCCGACGACGGTGTCGTAGCTGCCGGAATGCAGCGCGGTCGACAGCTTCTTCCCGTCGGGGCTGCCGGCCTTCTGCAGGCCCTGCGCGATCACCTGCACCGCGGCGTAGCTGTAGAAGGCGAAGTTGCCCGGTTCCGGCAGGCCGGCCGCCTTGAAGGAGGCGATCAGTTCCTGCGCCTTGGGATCGCTGGCGGCCGACGGGCTGTCGGTGTACAGCGTGCCCTCGCCGGCCTGACCGGTGATCGACCAGTATTCCTGGTTGTTCAGGCCATCGCCGGCGATGAACTGCGGCTTCAGCCCCTGCTCCTGCGCCTGACGGACGATCAGCCCCAGTTCCGGGTGGTAGCCGCCGTAATAGACGGCGTCGATCTTCTTGTCCTTCAGGCTGGTGATCAGCGCCGAGAAGTCGCGCTCGCCGGCCGTGACGGAACCGCGGTAGGCGACCTTGCCGCCGGACTTCTCCAGCGTCTCGACCACGACGTCGGCCAGCCCCTTGCCGTAGGCCTGCTTGTCGTCGAGCACAGCGACGTTCTTGCCCTTGAAGGTCTCGGCCAGATACTTGCCGGCGACCACGCCCTGCTGGTCGTCGCGGCCGCAGACGCGGAAGATGTTCGGGTGGCCCTTGGAGGTCAGCAGCGGGTTGGTGGCGGTCGGGGTGACCATCACCACGCCTTCCTCCTGGTAGACGTCGGCGGCCGGGATGCTGGCGCCGGAGCACAGATGGCCGACCACCGCCGCGACCTGATCGCGGACGAACTGGTTGGCGACGGCCACCGCCTGCCGCGGGTCGCAGGCGTCGTCACCCACCTTCAGCACCAGCTTCTGGCCCAGCACGCCGCCCTTGGCGTTGATGTCCGCAATCGCCTGCTTGGCGCCGTACACCGACTGCTCGCCCAGCGCCGCCACCGGACCGGTGGTCGCCGTGCCGAGTCCGATGACGATGTCCGCCTGCGCCGTGCCGAAGCCGGCCAGCAGTGCCGTCGCACTGACGAAGGAAAGGACGGTGAGACGCATTTTATTTCTCCTGGGATGACCATTTTGCGCCGGTCCACGACCAACGGCCCCGGCACATTCCCATTTCTGACCCAAGCGACAGGATTTTGAAAGCGCGATCATGGGTGTCGCAGCGCTTCGATCGCCCCCGCGACCGTTCGTCGCCACTTGGATGTGTCTCACTATTTGGCATCACACGAAACTATTTGACACATCTCTGGACATACGCGAGCATTCAAAAAACAACGGCAACAAACAAATCATGGGCGGAATCATCCAAGCGACCGAGCAGGAGGCGGAGGCCGGCAAGCCGCAGGGCACCGGAACCCAAACCCTGCTGCGTGGACTGGCATTGCTGGAATGCGTGGCCGCCGGCATCGGCGACGTGAAGGGAATCGCGGCGCGGCTGGGCACCCCGCGCAGCACCACCCACCGCATGCTCGTCAGCCTCGTGGCGGAAGGGTATCTCCATCACATCCCCTACAAGGGCTATCTGTTGGGCCCGAAGCTGATCCAGCTGGGGATGAAGGCGCTGGAGCAGCGCCCGCTGGTCGCCGTCGCCCGCCCGCATATCGAGGCGCTCGCACAGGCCACCGGCGACACCGTCCATCTCGGCGTCGAAGACAACGGCGAGGTCTTCTATCTCGACAAGATTCCCGGCACCCGGGGGCTGGAGATGCGGTCCCGCACCGGACAGCGCATGCCCATCGCCTCCACCGGACTGGGCAAGGCCCTGATGCTGGGCATGGCGCCTGCGCGCTGGATGGCGCTGCACGCGCTGCTCAGTTCCCCCGACGCGCCGGCCGACCGGCCGCGTCCCGCAGACTGGCCGCAGTTCGAAAAGCAGATAAACGCCTATGTCGCCCAAGGTTGGGCGAAGGATTTGGAAGAGAACGAACTCGGCATCCGTTGCGTCTCCGCACCGGTACGCGACGGCCGGAATCTGGTGGTGGCGGCGATCAGCGTCGCCAGCGCCGTCCCCTACATGCCTGACGACCGCATGGCCACTCTGGGACCGCTGGTCCGTGCCACGGCGGACGCGATATCCAAGGATTTGGGATGGATCGCAACCTGAACTCTTCCGCCGGCTCCCCCACCGAACCGGCGCTGATCGCGCTGGACTGGGGGACGTCGAGCCTGCGCGGCTTCCTGATGGACGGCGGCGCGCGCGTGCTTGCCGAGCGGGCGTCCGCCCACGGCATCCAGAATCTGCCGCAGCCCGGCCCCGCCGGATTCGACGACGCCCTGGCCGCCCTGTGCGGGGACTGGCTGGATGCGCATCCCGGCCTGCCGGTGGTGGCGGGCGGCATGGTCGGCAGCGCCCAGGGATGGGTCGAGGCCCCCTATGTCACCACCCCGGCCGACGCGACGACCCTGGCCGACAGGGCGGCGCGGGTGGAAACGGCGGCCGGCCGCCGCATCCTGATCGCCCCCGGCGTGCTGCACGATCCGGCCGGCGCCCCCCCCGACGTGATGCGGGGCGAAGAAATCCAGATCGCCGGGGCGCTGGCCGAGAATGCCGACTGGGCGCGGAACGCCTGCATCGCCATGCCCGGCACCCATTCCAAATGGGTCCGCGTCACCGATGGGCGCATCACCACCTTCTCCTCCTACATGACGGGGGAGCTGTTCGCGGTCCTGAAGACCCATTCGCTGCTCGGCCGCCTGATGCCCGCCGACCGCGAGGCATCGCCCGAGGATGAGGCGGCGGCCTTCGCCGTCGGCATCCGCGCCGCGCAGTCCGCCGGTCCCGGCGACCTGCCTCACCAGTTGTTCGCGACCCGCACGCTGGGCCTGACCCGGCGCATGCCGGCCGAGGCGTTGGCGCATTACCTGTCGGGCTTGCTGATCGGGCACGAGCTGCGCTCCGGCCTCGCTTTGCTGGCGGAAATGCCGGCGGGCACGCCGCTGCTGCTGATCGGCGCCCCGGCTCTCTGCAGCCGCTATGGCCGGGGGCTCACGGCCTTCGGCGTCACGCCGGCGGCACAGCTGGGCAATACCGCCCCGCGCGGCCTGTTCCAGTTCGCCGCCGCGGCCGGACTGCTTGCCACCGGCACCACCCCCAGCACGATGAGCGCGCCATGACCGAGCTTTCGCTTTCCGCCCGCTTCGATGCCGCCTTCTCCGCCCTGCCGCTGGTCGCGATCCTGCGCGGGCTGACCCCGACGGAGGCGGAGCCGGTGGCGGCTGCACTCTACGAGGCGGGATTCCGGCTGATCGAGGTGCCGCTGAACTCGCCCGCCCCCTTCGACAGCATCGCCACCATCCGCAACAGCCTGCCGTCCGACGCACTGGTCGGGGCCGGCACGGTGCTGACGCTGGACGCCGTGGACCGGTTGTCCGCCATCGGTGCCGATCTGGTGGTGATGCCGCATGCCGACACCGCGATCATCCGCGCCGCGAAATCGCGCTCGATGGTCTGCACCCCCGGCGTCGCCACCGCGACGGAAGCCTTCGCGGCACTCGCCGCCGGGGCCGACGCGCTGAAGCTGTTCCCGGCAGAGCAGATCGCCCCGCCCGTGGTAAAGGCCCTGCGCGCGGTGATCCCGCACAGCGTGCGGCTGCTGCCGGTCGGCGGCATCACCCCCGACACCATGCAGCCCTTCCGCACCGCCGGCGCCTCCGGCTTCGGGCTGGGTTCGGCGCTCTACAGCCCCGGCCTGCCGGCGGCGGAGATCGCGGCCCGCGCCAAGCGCTTCGCCCAGGCCTGGGGAGAGGGTTCGTCCGGGCGCTGATCGCCATCCCTTTCTTGATCGTCACCTTTCAACGACCGGCGCACAAGCCGGCACACCCAGAGGGAATGCCATGAAGGTCTCTACCCGCCTGACCCGTACCGTTCTGACGGCCGGCCTGTCCGCCGGCATGCTGTTCGCCGGAGCCGCGACCATCACCGGCGCCGCCCTGGCCGCCGACTATCCGGCGAAGCCCGTCGAACTGATCGTCCCCTATGCCGCCGGCGGCGGCACCGACCTCGTCGCCCGCGCCTTCGCCGATGCGGCCAAGAAGCAGCTGCCGCAGTCGATCGGCGTGGTGAACAAGACCGGCGGCGGCGGCGCCGTCGGCCTGACCGAAATCATGGCCGCCCGCCCCGACGGCTACAAGATCGGCATGGGCACGGTGGAGATCACCCTGCTGCCGCACATGGGCGTCGCCCGCTTCACGGTCGACGATTACACCCCGATCGCCCGCCTGAACGCGGAGCCGAGCGCCATCACCGTCAAGGCCGACGCGCCGTGGAAGACGGTGGAGGAGTTCCTGGAGCATGCCAAGGCCAACCCCGGCAAGGTGCGCATCGGCAACTCCGGCACCGGCGCCATCTGGCACCTCGCGGCCGAAGCGCTGGAGGAGAAGACCGGCACGACTTTCAACCATGTGCCCTTCGACGGCGCCAACCCGGCCGTCACCTCGCTGCTGGGCGGCCATATCGAAGCGGTGTCGGTCAGCCCGGCCGAGGTGTCGAGCCAGCTCGCCGCCGGCCAGCTGCGCATGCTCGCCGTCATGGCCGAACAGCGCAGCAAGACCTTCCCGGACGTGCCGACGCTGAAGGAGAAGGGCATCGACCTGTCCGTCGCCACCTGGCGCGGCATCGTGGTGCCGAAGAAGACGCCGGCCGCGGTGGTCGACACCCTGCGCACCGCCAGCAAGGCCGCGGCGGAAGACCAGGCCTTCCGTGACCAACTGGCCAAGATGAACCTGACCTGGGCCTATGCCGACGGTCCGGAGTTCGGTCAGGTTATGCAGAAGGACAATGCCTTCTTCAAGGATCTGATGACCAAGCTGGGCATGGCGAAGTAACGCCGGACCGACGCCGTTCCCGGCGGTCCGCCGCCGGGAACGCCTTCATCGGTTGAGGAGACCGGACCATGAGCAACGCACCCGCAGGGGGCGAAGGCCCCGGCTTTGGCAACGCCATGCCGCTGACGACGAAGATCGCCAACCTCGTGATCGCCGTCGTGCTGATTGCCATCGCGGCGTCGGCCATCGCCGCGACCGGCAATTTCCCGAAGAGCATGCTGGCGGCCGACGTGGGCTCCGCCCGCTTCCCGATCATCCATGCCGGCGCGCTGATCGTGCTGTGCCTGATCCTGATCGCCAACACGCTACGCGCGCCCACCGCCCCGGCGGCGACCGGAGAGGCGCCGGTCGGGATCGCCGGCTATGCGGGGGTCGCCTTGGGCATGCTGGCGACCGCAGCCTGCATCGCCGCCATGGAGTATGTCGGCTATGGCGTGGCCACCGCCGTCTATATGGCCGTGATCATGGCGCTGATGGGGCAGCGCAGCCCGCTTTGGAACCCGGTGCTGGCGGTCGGCGTGACGGCGCTGGTCTATGGCGTCTTCCACTATGCGCTCCAGGTGCCGTTGCCGGTGGGGAGCCTGTTCGAATGACCGCCCGCGCCCTTTTCATGGCCGCACCATACGTCGTGGAGGACCGCCGCCATGCATGAATTCGATCTTCTGATGAACGGTTTCGCCGCGCTGGCGTCGAACCCGCTGGCGCTGTTCCTGGCGCTGGTCGGCGTTACGCTCGGCATCATCATCGGCGCCCTGCCCGGCCTGACCGCGACCATGGGCGTCGCCATCCTGCTGCCCTTCACCTTCGGCATGGATCCGGTGTCTGGCCTGCTGATGATCTCCGGCGTTTTCTTCGGCGGCGTCTATGGCGGGTCGGTGACGGCGATCCTGCTGCGCATTCCGGGCACCCCGGCCGCCGCCGCCACGGCGATGGACGGGTTCGAACTGACCAGGAAGGGCATGGCCGGCGTGGCGCTGGGCACCGCGACCCTGTCCTCCTTCCTCGGCGGCACCGCCAGCATCATCGTCCTGATCTTCCTTGCCCCGGTCCTGGCCGGCTTCGCGCTGAAGTTCAGCGCGTCGGAGAGCTTCGCGCTCGCCGTCTTCGGCCTGAGCATCATCGCCAGCATTTCCGGCCGTTCGGTGATCAAGGGGCTGATCGCCGGCTTCCTGGGACTGCTGATCGCCACGGTCGGCATGGATCCGATGGATGGGTTCCCCCGCTTCACCGGCGGCTATACCGAGCTGTTCAACGTTCCCTTCATTCCGGTGATGATCGGCCTGTTCGCCGCCGCCGAAGCATTCAAGTCGCTGGAGGACCCGAAGGTCCGCCTGGGAATGGCCGCGGCGCTGGGCCGCATCATTCCGGAATGGGCGACCTACCGCCGGATGCTGGGAACGGTGGGGCGCTCCACCGGCCTTGGCGTGGCGATCGGCATCATCCCCGGTGCCGGCGCCGACATCGCCGCCTATGTCGCCTACAACGAGGCGAAGCGGTTCAGCAAGACGCCTGAGAATTTCGGCAAGGGCGAACTGGCCGGCGTGGCCGCTTGCGAAGCCGGAGCCAATGGCTGCACCGGCGGCGCGCTTCTGACCATGCTGACGCTGGGCATTCCGGGCGATGCCGTCACCGCGGTGATGCTGGGCGCCCTGACGCTGCAGGGGCTGCAGCCCGGACCGCTGCTGTTCAAGGAACATGCGGACCTGGTGTTCACCCTGTTCGCCGGCATGCTGTTCTGCTACGTCGGCATGCTCGTGATCGGGCTGGGCTTGCTGCGCGTCATGGGCCGCGTCCTGCAGATGCCGAAGTCGGTGCTGACGCCGGTGATCCTGGTCCTGTGCGTGGTCGGCACCTATGCCATCAACAACAGCCTGTTCGACATCGGCATCATGCTGGCGGCCGGCATCGCCGGATACTTCATGCAGAAGTGGGACTTCCCGGCGTCGCCGGTGGTGCTGGCGCTGATCATGGGCCCGATGGCGGAGGCCAATTTCCGCCGCGCCCTGTCGCTGTCGGGCGGAAGCTATGACTTCCTCTACACCCGGCCGATCACCGTGGTGCTGCTGACCATCGCCATCCTGACCCTGTTCCTGCCGCTGGTGAAGCGCTGGCGCAGCCATCGGGCGGAGACGCGGCAAACCGGCGCCGCCAGTTCCCTGAATCAAGCCTGACCATAAGGAAAGACAGCCATGTTCGACGATCTGAAGGGCCGCCGTGTCCTGATCACCGGTTCGACCCAGGGGATCGGTCTGGCCGCGGCGCAGGCCTTCGCCCGCCACGGCGCCAAGGTTGGCATCAACGGCCGCAAGGCGCCGGCCGAACTCGACTCCACCCTGAAGGCGATGGAGTCCGCGGGAGGCGAGGCGGCCTTCTTCGCCGGGGATCTGTGCAGCAGCGCCGCCTGCAAGGCCGTGGTGGACGCCTTCGTCGAGCGGTTCGGCGGCATCGACGTGCTGATCAACAATGCCGGCGGGCTGGTCGCCCGCAAGCCGCTGGAGGAGATCGACGACGAGTTCTTCGACGCGGTCACCGACCTGAACGCCCGTTCCGCCCTGATGACCACCAAGCATGCCCTGCCCCATCTGCGCCAGTCGGCCAAGGACAGCGGACAGACTGCTTCGGTGATCCTGGTCGGGTCGGTCGCCGGCTATACCGGCGGCGGGCCGGGCGCCGGTCTGTACGGCGCGGCAAAGGCGTGGCTGCACAACATCCAGAAGAATTGGGTCGCCTTCCACACCAAGGAAGGCATCCGCTTCAACACCGTGTCGCCGGGCACCTTCGACACCGCCTTCCATGCCGACAAGGACGAGGCGGCCAAGGCGCGCGTGTCGACCGGCATCCCGATGGGACGTTTCGGCAAGCCGGAGGAATGCGCCCCGACCTTCCTGTTCTTCGCCTCCCATGGCTGCTCGGGCTACATCACCGGGCAGGTTCTGGACGTGAACGGCGGCCAGTTCATGCCGTAAGGGCCCTACCGGCAGGGGGCTGCAGGACAAGCGCCGTTTCCCGCTGTTGTCGGATGACACGGGTAGGAGATGGACGACCATGGCCTCGCAGATTCCCCTGTCGGAAGACAGCAGCGCGATCGATCCGGCGCTCGACGCGCTGCGCAGCGACCATACGCACGAGATCGCGCCCGATCTCGCCTATCGGCGGCTCGGCATCGTCAATGTGGTGTTCTGGGGTCCGCCCGGCGCCGGCGACCGCGAATGGGTGCTGATCGATGCCGGGCTGATGGGCACCAAGGGCTTCATCCGCAGCGCGGCGGCCGAACGCTTCGGCCGCGACTCCCGCCCCGCCGCCATCGTCATGACCCACGGCCATTTCGACCATGTCGGCGTGCTGGAGGATCTGGCGGAGGAATGGGACGCCGCGGTCTATGCCCACCCGCTGGAACACCCCTATCTGAACGGTCAGGCGGCCTATCCGCCCGGTGATCCGTCCGTCGGCGGCGGAGCGATGGCGGCGCTGGCGCGCTTCTACCCCCGCAAGCCGGTGAATGTCGGATCGCGCCTGCGGGCGTTGCCGGAGGACGGGTCGGTGCCGGTCATGCCGGGCTGGCGCTGGGTCCACACGCCGGGACACAGCGTCGGCCATGTCTCCTTCTGGCGGGAGCGCGACCGTTCGATGATCGTCGGCGACGCCTTCGTCACCACGGGTCAGGAGTCGGCCTATGCCGTCGCGGTGCAGCGGGCGGAGATGCATGGCCCGCCGATGTATTTCACCGTCGAATGGGACAAGGCGCGGGAGTCGGTCGCTCGGCTGGCTGCGCTGGAACCGGAACTGGTGATCACCGGCCACGGCGAACCGATGCAGGGGGCGGAGATGCGAGCCGCGTTGCACCGGCTGGCGGACGAGTTCGACAGCATCGCGATTCCGCGCCAGGGCATCTATCTGGAAAGGCCGGCACGGGCGGAGGACGGAACCGCCTATTGCGGACCGGAGGGGTGAGTTTTTGTGCTTGTCCTGAAGGCCCCGGGGCACACTGCCCCGGCTTTCGCGTGATGAGCCGCGGCAGGTGCCCAGGGGCCAAGTGGGCGACTATCCGATCCGGAGCGCTGGTCTTTGCCTCAGGCGTATTGCGCAACGCCATTGCCGAGCGACCAGTTCTCTTTCGCCACTTCGACGATGTTGACGAACACGTCCTGCGGCCGAATGCCGGGATCTTCGCCGAGCAGTTCCACGATCCGCGCGAACAACGCCTTTTTCTGCTCCACAGTGCGGGTATTGTTCGCCGTGATCTGGATGTACACGAGGTCATCTCCTCGTGACACGCCAAGATAAGATGAACTGTAGCGGAAATTCACTGCATCATGCTCGGTGATGGTCATGAACTGATCATCTTCCGGCACGTTGAAGGTTTCGTGCATCGCGCGGTAGAGGCCGTCGAAGATTGCCTGCCGGTAGGCCACGGACTTTCCAGCGCGCAGGGAGATGTGAACGAGCGGCATCGTAGATCCTTTCAAAGATGTCCTCGTTCAGATTAGTCGTGTCACAGTCATTTCCGTATGATATGATTTATTATATCTAAGATAACGGTTTGAAATGATGGAGCAACCTCTCGACCTCGATGCGGTTCGGGCCTTCGTGCGCATCGCCGAATTGGAGAGCTTTACGCGCGCGGCCGAAGCCATGCGGACAACGCAAGCCGCGGTCAGCCTGAAGCTGAAACGTCTCGAAGACAGACTGGGGTGCCGGCTGTTCGAGCGGACGCCGCGGTATGTGCAATTGTCGCCACGCGGCGCCACCTTCCTCGATCACGCTCGTGACCTGCTGGAGGCGCATGATCGCGCGCTCGCCTCGCTGAGTGAGGGGCGCGAGCGTATCGCCATCGGCATCAGTGACCATGTGGCTGGGCCGGAGCTTCCCGCTCTGATTGCGCGGATGAACGCGCAGGATCCGCAATTGGTGATCGAAATCCGGATCGGATCGTCGGGGGACCTGCTGCAGAGCTTCGACCGACGGGAACTCGACAGCGTGATCGTCCGCCTGCATGCAGGGCGCAACGACGGCCAGCTTCTCACCGAGGAACAGTTCGGCTGGTTCGCGTCGCCAAGCTGGCAGCATCGGGCGGACGAACCTCTGCCAATCGCAACCATGGCCGAGCCTTGCGGGGTGCGGGCGTTGGCCGGGCAGCTTCTCGACACGGCCGGAGTGCCTTGGACGGAGATCTTCGTCGGCGGCGGCGTGACCGCGGTGGCGGCGGCCGTCATGGCCGGGCTCGGCGTCGCAGCATTGTCCCCGCGCATGGTGCCATTCGGTGCCGTCGACGTTGGCCCCAGGCTCGGGCTTCCGACCTTGCCGCGCCTGCCCGTGGTCTTGCATACCAGGGTGAAGGATGGGCGGCCGTGCGAGGCGCTCGCTGGACTGGCAGCCGCGTTCAGGAGTGCGGTGCGAGGCTGATGTTCCCAAACAAAAACCCCCGCCGGATCGCTCCGGCGGGGGTCTTCGTTACCGACCGCTGTGTCCGGCTATCAGGCCGGGACGGCGACCTTTTCCGCGACTTCCTGGAAAGCCGGGATCTGGTCGAAGTTCATGTAGCGGTAGACGTCGGCGGCGGCCTTGTTCACCACGCCGACCTGGGCCAGATACTCTTCGTTGGTCGGGATCTTGCCCAGCAGCGCCGCGACGGCAGCCAGTTCGGCCGACGACAGGTAGACGCGGGTGTCGATGCCCAGACGGTTCGGGAAGTTGCGGGTCGAGGTCGAGATGGCGGTCGAGCCCTTGCGGATCTGCGCCTGGTTGCCCATGCACAGCGAGCAGCCCGGCATCTCCATGCGCGCACCGGCCTTGCCGAGGGTGGCGTAATAGCCTTCCTCGGTCAGCATCATCGCGTCCATCTTCGTCGGCGGCGCGATCCACAGGCGGGTCGGGATGTCCGACTTGCCGTTCAGGATCTTACCGGCGGCGCGGAAGTGGCCGATGTTGGTCATGCAGGAGCCGATGAACACCTCGTCGATCTTGTCGCCGGCGACCTCGGACAGCGTCTTCACGTCGTCCGGATCGTTCGGGCAGGCCAGGATCGGCTCCTTGATGTCGGCCAGATCGATCTCGATCACGGCAGCATACTCGGCGTCGGCATCCGGCTTCAGCAGCTGCGGATCGGCGATCCACGCCTCCATCGCCTTGATGCGGCGCTCCAGGGTGCGCGCGTCGGCGTACCCGTTGGCGATCATCCACTTCATCAGCGTGATGTTGGAGGTCATGTACTCGATGATCGGCTCTTTGCTGAGCTGCACGGTGCAGCCAGCCGCCGACCGCTCGGCAGAGGCGTCGGACAGCTCGAACGCCTGCTCGACCTTCAGATCCGGCAGACCTTCGATCTCCAGCACGCGGCCGGAGAAGATGTTCTTCTTGCCCTTCTTCTCGACCGTCAGCAGGCCGGCCTTGATCGCGTAGAGCGGGATGGCGTTGACGAGGTCACGCAGGGTGACGCCCGGCTGCATCTCGCCCTTGAAGCGGACCAGCACCGATTCCGGCATGTCCAGCGGCATGACGCCGGTGGCGGCGGCGAAGGCGACCAGACCGGAACCGGCCGGGAAGCTGATGCCGATCGGGAAGCGGGTGTGGCTGTCGCCGCCGGTGCCGACGGTGTCCGGCAGCAGCAGGCGGTTCAGCCAGGAGTGGATGACGCCGTCGCCGGGACGCAGCGCGACGCCGCCGCGGGTGGAGATGAAGTCCGGCAGCTCGTGGTGCATCTTCACGTCCACCAGCTTCGGATAAGCGGCGGTGTGGCAGAAGGACTGCATCACGAGGTCGGCCGAGAAGCCCAGGCAGGCCAGGTCCTTCAGCTCGTCGCGGGTCATCGGGCCGGTGGTGTCCTGCGACCCGACCGTGGTCATCTTCGGCTCGCAATAGGTGCCGGGACGGACGCCCTTGCCTTCGGCCAAACCACAAGCGCGGCCGACCATCTTCTGGGCCAGCGTGAAGCCCTTGCCGGTGTCGGCCGGGGATGCCGACTGGCGGAACAGGGTCGACGGCGCGAGGCCCAGCGCCTCGCGGGCGCGGGCGGTCAGGCCGCGGCCGATGATCAGCGGGATGCGGCCGCCGGCACGCACCTCGTCGAAGATCACCTCGGACTTCACGGTGAACTCGGCGATGACCTCGCCGTTCTTCAGGGCCTTGCCCTCATAGGGGCGCAGCTCGATGACGTCGCCCATCTCCATCTTGTTGACGTCCAACTCGATGGGCAGGGCGCCGGCGTCTTCCATGGTGTTGTAGAAGATCGGGGCGATCTTGGTGCCGAGGCAGACGCCGCCGAAGCGCTTGTTCGGGACGAACGGAATGTCCTCGCCCGTGAACCACAGCACCGAGTTGGTGGCGGACTTGCGCGAGGAACCGGTGCCGACCACGTCGCCGACATAGGCGATCAGGTTGCCCTTCTTCTTCAGCTCTTCCAGCTGCTTGGTCGGTCCGCGCTGGCCCGGCTCGTCGGCCTCGATGCCCGGACGCGGATTCTTCAGCATGGCGAGCGCGTGCAGCGGGATGTCCGGGCGGCTCCAGGCGTCGGGGGCCGGCGACAGGTCGTCGGTGTTGGTCTCGCCCGACACCTTGAAGACCGTCAGCGTCATCGACGCCGGGACTTCCGGACGCGAGGTGAACCACTCCGCATCGGCCCAGGACTGCAGCACCGCCTTGGCGTTGGTGTTGCCCTTGTCGGCCAGTTCCTTGACGTCATGGAAGAAGTCGAAGACCAGCAGGGTCTTCTTCAGACCTTCCGCGGCGGCGGCGCCGCATTCGGCGTCCGACAGCAGGTCGATCAGCGGCTGCACGTTGAAGCCGCCGAGCATGGTGCCCAGCAGTTCGGTGGCCTTGACCTTCGAGACCAGCGGCGAGCTGTCGACGCCCTTGGCGACGGCGGCCAGGAAGCCGGCCTTGACGCGGGCGGCATCGTCGACGCCGGCCGGAACGCGATGGGTGATGAGGTCGAGGAGGAACGCCTCCTCGCCCGCCGGCGGGGCCTTCAGCAGGTCGATCAGCTCCGACGTCTGCTTCGCGGTGAGGGGCAGGGCCGGGATTCCGAGGGCGGCGCGTTCGGCCGCGTGCTGGCGGTAGGCTTCGAGCACGGCAGGGTTCCTCATAAATGAAAGGCCGGCCCTTGGATGGGAACCGTGAGACGGCCCGCTTGAACTCAGGTCGGGTTTATATGCCCGCTTAAGTGAAAGTGCAAGGGGGCGCCCCGCTTACGTGAAGCGGACAGGACGAAATGGCTTCTGCTTCTGCACTGGTATTACCGGTGCTTGGTATGACCACTTCTTTGCCCCGGCTTTATTTCAGCGCGGCTGCCTGCTCCGGCGTCAGGACGACGATGCCGTCCTCGTCGGCGAACAGGATGTCGCCCGGCTGGATGACCGCGCCCGGCAACTCCACCGCCACATCGACCAGCCCCTGGTCGCGCCGGGTCGAGGCGCGCGGAATCGACGCCAGCGCCTTGGTGCCGAGCGGCAGGGTCGCCAGTTCGGCCACGTCGCGGACGCAGCCCCAGATCACCACGCCGGCCCAGCCGTTCTTGACTGCGGAGGCAGCGATCATGTCGCCCATCAGGGCACAGCGCAGGCTGCCGGCGCCGTCCACCACCAGGATCCTGCCGGCACCGGGGGTCGCCAGCAGTTCCTTGACGCGGGAATTGTCCTCCAGGCACTTGACGGTGACGACCTCGCCGCTGAAGCGCGTGACGGCGCCGAAGTCGCGGAAGCCCGGCAGGACATAACGGGCGGCGTCCTTGAAGCGGTCGAACAGGTCGCAGGTGGGGACGAAAGTCTGGCCGGTGGACATGGCTTGCGGCTCCGCAGCGTCGACGTTGCAGGGATTTCTCGCCCACCTCTTGCGCCAAAGGCGAGCGGGAGGCAAGGCCCGCAATCGGCCGCTGCCGATGGTCGGCGATCATGCCGCAGGAGGCTTGCCGAACGTGCAGTCGCCGGGCCCAGGATGCGAACCCATATTCGAGCAGGTGCCCCCATTTTCCTGCAAGCACAAAGAGAAAGAACGGTGCCACCTCATGAAATCGCCGAAGATTCCTGCCGCCGCGGCGGCCGGCGCGCTGACCCTTCTGCTCGCCGCCTGCGGGTCCATCGCTCCGCCGCCGGTCGCCACCCCCGACCCCGCCGTGCTGGCCGCACTGGAGCGCAACGCGGCCAACAGCTGCAACCCGTCGGTGGCATCCGTCCTGACCGGAGCCCGCATCCCGGCCTCGGACATCCGCGGCCTCAGCTACGGCATCTACCGCGACGAGTTTCGCGACATCATCGTCCGCTGGGATGCCTGGGTGTACCTGAACAGCCAGCCGGGCGCGGTGGTGGTTACGGTCGACGAGGACTGCCGGCCGATCCAGATCTATGCCCGTGAGGGGGCGAAGCTGCCGGGAGGGCGCTGAATTCCCGTCCAATGGCCCCGTTGCGTTGCCGCCCCGCCCAGCGGCAGGCGGCTCCACGGGAATGCCTTCGGCCTGCATATCATCGCCGGCGAATCTCTGACCTGTCTTAACTTTGGCACCCCGAGAATCTGCGGCTCTGGATTTCACAAGTCCTTCCACATCGCTTCGATGTCTAAGTTTTAACTGAGGCAGTTCTTCATACAATCATATGTTTTACTTCAGATGTTCATATTTTACCTTGACGCATGGATTCAATGTGAGCTAATCACAATCCCATGATCTGTTTGTGGTCATGCTGACCACCTCCGCCAGCGCTCCGCATCGCCTCGATCCGTTCGTCAGTCGATCTTCGTGGATGGCCACCGGCCTTCCGCGATGACGGCTCGCGCCCCGGTGCCGCGATGCGGACGGGGCAGGCGGCGGAACGGGAACGGCCACTCGGAAGATCGAGCCACGTCAGGGGGAAACATGACGGAGCAGGGGTCCATGCGCGCGGTCGGCATGGCCGCGATCTTCGTGGCTGCCATCCTGTTCGGTGCCGCAGGCGCGGCAGCGAAGGTGCTGTTCGTCTCCGACATGTCGCCGCTGGACCTGACGGCAATCCGCAGCTTCGTGGCCTGCTCCGTCCTGGGGCCTATCATGGTCCTCCTGCCGGGCCGGCCGTTTCATGTCCCGCCTGCCGCCCGGCCGATGACGGTGGCGGCGGGCGTCATGTTCGTCGTCGTGAACGCCACCTTCTATCTGGCGATCGACATGATGAACGTCGCGGCGGCCATCACGCTGGAATACACATCGCCCTTCTTCGTGCTGGTGCTCGGCGCGCTCTTCGGCACCCGGCGCATCGGCCTGCGCGACTGCGCGATCGTCACGCTCAGCCTTGTCGGCTGCTTCCTCCTGACGGGGGGCGGCGGCGAATGGGTCAGGCTTTCCGCCGGTCTGGCCGTCGGGCTCGCCTGCGGGTTCGCCTTCGCCGTCTTCAACATGATCGGCAACGCCTGCAAATCGCGGGGCATCGGCGCCACGGCGCTGACCTTCTGGAATTTCGCCATTTCTTCGCTGATCTGGGCCGCCGCCCTGCCCTTCCTCGGGGTGCACAGGCTGGAACCGACGGCAGAGATGGTGGCCTATATCGGGTTCATCGCGGTGGTCGCCACCATTCTTCCCTATTGGCTGCTTCTGTTCGGCCTGCGCCATGTCGATGCGCTGCCGGCGACGGTGATCGGGCTGCTCGACCCGCTGGCAGCCGGTCTCATGGCTTATGTCCTGCTGGGAGAAACGCTGACCCCCGCCAACATGGTGGGCATCGCGCTCGTCTCCCTTTCCGTCATCCTCGTGACGCTTTCGGAACGGCAGACGAGCTGCGCGCCGGCCAAGCCGCCCCGCAGTCCCGCCGAAGGCGTCCCTCAGCTGGAGGCAAACAATGGTTGATACCCCGGCGCCCGCGGCCTCGCCGCTCGATCATCTCCGCATCGAACCGGATCTTGATCGGCGCTCCCTCCCCCATATCCGGGCGGCGGGAAAGCGGCTGGAGGATTTGTGGGCGAAAGGAACCGATCACTGCCCCAGCCTGATCGGCGCCGCGGCGGCAAGGTTGGCCAGGACCGTCGATGAGGCGATCCGGCATGCGGTGGAACCGACCGGCGCGGTCCATATCTCCATCGACATCGACTGCCTGTCGGCGGGCTTCGCACCGGGAACCAGCGTTCCGAACGCTGCCGGGTTGATGCTGTGGGACGTCGCAGATGCGGTGTTCGAGATTGCGCGCAGCGCCGACCATGCCAGCCTGGACATCGTCGAGGTCAGCCCTCCGCTGGACGCCGGCGGGATCACCGCCCAATCCGCGGCCCATCTTGTGATGAATTTCCTGGCCGGAAGGGCGGCCCGCCTCCGGCAAGGCTGATCCGGCCGTTTATCGCTCCGCCACCTTTTCCGACACATGGGCATCCACGGCGCGGTCATGGCGCTTCAGGCGCTCCTGCAGGGTGTCGCCCATGCGCAGGGCCACGGCGATGGACAGGATGTCGCCCAGCACTAGATGCGCGATGCGGACGGTCATGGGAGAGTGGATGTCGAAATCGTCGGCGATGTCGGCCACGAGGCTGACCGTCGCCATCTCCGCCAGCGGCGTGCCGGAGCGGGTCAGGGCGATCACGTCGGCGCCGGCCTTGCGGGCGTTCTGGACGGCGTCCAGGATGTCGCGGGTCCTGCCGGTGCTGGACACAGCCACCACCGCATCGCCCTTCGTCAGTGTGAGCGCGGACGCGAAATAGATGTGGGAATCGGTGTAGGCGACGGTGGGAATGCCCAGCCGGAAGAACTTGCGCTGAATGTCCTCCGCCACCGTGCCGGAATTGCCGGAACCGTAGAACTCGATCCGGCGCGAGGCCGCCAGCACGTCGGCGGCGCGGTCCACCGCATCGGCCGGCAGGTTGTTGCGCACCTGCATCAGCGTGGCGATGGTGCGGTCGAACAGCTTGCCGGCCAGCACCGCCCCCGGCACTCCGCCATCCGCATTCAGTTCCCCGTCCACCGACAGGTCCTGATGCAGGAAGGGCATGCCTCCGGCGATGTCCTGCGCCAGCTTGATCTTGAATTCACGGAAGCCTCGGCATCCCAGCGCCGAGCAGAAGCGCGCCACCGTCGGTTCGCTGACCCCGACGCGGTCGGCGAGTTCGGCCATGGACAGGTTGATCACGTCGCCCGGATGGGCCATCGCATAGTCGGCCAGCTTGCGTTCGGAGGGGCGGATCTGGTCGCGGACCGCCGCGATTCTCGCCAGCATCTGGGGTGTCTCCCTTCTGATTGTGCGCCAGCCTAGCACATGTAGCAAAGCTACATATACAGCGCTGCGAACGACCGATTCCATCGCACGGCAGGCAGGCGGTTTCCAAGGATTTCCAACCTGCTGAGCCCTGCCCTGCGACAAAATGTCGAGCCTGCGCGCCTTGTTCTGAAGCCCGCCAGGGAGTATGTAGTAAAACTACAGGGCGGGACACAACGGTGTCGGTATCCGGGTATGAAGGCCGGATCGGCGCGATGGCCCCCCGCCCCGAAAATATGACGTGTATCAACGATTCCGGCGCCCGATGCGCCTATGGTTTCAATCGCTCCGCTTGCTCGCGGGCCCCACACGACCGCCGACACGGCCCCTGACCGCGCCGACGTCTATAGCTCTAAGGAGACATCATGGACACCCTGCTGATGGACGGACTTGCCCAGGCCTCGGAGCAGCAGTCCGCCGCCGACCCCTGGCGCGGTTTCGCCCCGGGCGTCTGGCGCCGATCGGTCGACGTCCGCGATTTCATCCAGCGCAACCTGCAGCCCTATGAAGGGGACGCGGGCTTCGTCGCCGGTCCCACCGCCCGCACCACCGCGCTGTTCGCCAAAGTCACCGACCTGCTGAAGCAGGAACGCGCCGCCAAGGGCGGCGTGCTGGATGCCGACACGGAAGTCTTCGCCTCGATCACCTCGCACGCGGCCGGCTATATCGACCGCGAGCTGGAAGTGATCGTCGGCCTGCAGACCGACAAGCCGCTGAAGCGCGCGATCATGCCGTTCGGCGGCTGGCGCATGGTCAAGACCGGGCTGGAAGCCTATGGCTACACCCCGTCGCCGAAGCTGGAGGAGGTGTTCCCGGTCCTGCGCAAGACGCACAATGACGGCGTGTTCGACGTGTACACGCCCGAGATGCTGCGCTGCCGCAAGTCCGGCGTCATCACCGGCCTGCCCGATGCCTACGGCCGCGGCCGCATCATCGGCGACTATCGCCGGCTGGCGCTGTACGGCGCCGATTTCCTGATCAAGGACAAGAAGTCCCAGCTGGCCTCGCTGGAAGTCAGCCGCATCGATGAGGACGTGCTGCGCCTGCGCGAGGAGATCTCCGAGCAGATCCGCGCGCTGAAGGAGCTGGTCCAGATGGCCGCCTCCTACGGCTTCGACGTCAAGCGCCCGGCCGCGACGGCGCGCGAGGCGGTGCAGTGGACCTATCTGGCCTATCTGGCGGCGGTCAAGGAAGCCAATGGCGCGGCCATGTCGCTGGGCCGCGTGTCCAGCTTCCTGGACATCTATATCGACCGCGACCTGCGCGACGGCGTCATCACCGAGGCCGAGGCCCAGGAGATGATCGACCATTTCGTCATGAAGCTGCGTCTGGTCCGCTTCCTGCGCACGCCGGAATATGACCAGCTGTTCTCGGGCGACCCGACCTGGGTCACGGAATGCCTGGGCGGCATGGGGCTGGACGGCCGGACGCTGGTCACCAAGACCAACTTCCGCATGCTGCAGACCCTGCACAACCTGGGCCCGGCGCCGGAGCCGAACCTGACGGTCCTGTGGTCGGAGAAGCTGCCGGAAGGCTTCAAGCGCTTCTGCGCCGACACCTCGATCAAGACCTGCTCGGTCCAGTACGAGAACGACGACCTGATGCGCGGCTATTGGGGCGACGACTACGGCATCGCCTGCTGCGTGTCCGCCATGCGCATCGGCAAGCAGATGCAGTTCTTCGGCGCCCGTGCCAACCTGGCCAAGACGCTGATGTACGCCATCAACGGCGGCAAGGACGAGGTTTCGGGCGAGCAGATCGGCCCGGCCTTCGCCCCGATCACCGGCGACGTGCTGGACTATGACGAGGTCATGGCCCGCTTCGAGCCGATGATGGAGTGGCTGGCCAAGGTCTACATGAACGCGCTGAACGCCATCCACTACATGCACGACAAGTACATGTACGAGCGGATGGAGATGGCCCTGCACGACCGCGACATCCTGCGCACGATGGCCTGCGGCATCGCCGGCCTCAGCGTGGTGGCGGACAGCCTGTCGGCGATCAAGCATGCCAAGGTGAAGGTCATCCGCGACGAGAACGGTCTCGCCACCGATTTCGAGATCGAGGGCGACTATCCGGCCTTCGGCAACAACGACGCCCGCGTCGACGACATCGCGATCTGGGCGGTCGAGCGCTTCATGACGGCCCTGCGCAAGCAGAAGCCCTACCGGAACGCGTTGCCGACCCAGTCGGTGCTGACGATCACCTCCAACGTGGTCTACGGCAAGAAGACCGGCAACACGCCGGACGGCCGCAAGGCCGGCCAGCCCTTCGCGCCGGGTGCCAACCCGATGCACGGGCGGGACAAGAAGGGTGCGGTCGCGTCGATGGCCAGTGTCGCCAAGCTGCCCTACGCCCATGCGCAGGACGGCATCAGCTACACCTTCACCATCGTCCCCGGCGCGCTCGGCCGGACCGAAGACGAACGGGTGAGCAATCTGGTCGGCATGCTGGACGGCTATGCTGCCCAGGGCGGCCATCACATCAACGTCAACGTCTTCGACCGCGAGACGCTGCTGCACGCCATGGACCATCCGGAGCTGTATCCGCAGCTGACCATCCGGGTGTCCGGCTACGCGGTGAACTTCATCAAGCTGACGCGCGAGCAGCAACTCGACGTCATCAGCCGCACGTTCCACGACAAGCACTGAGGGACGTGGACGGCCTCCCCCGCCGAGAAGCGGAAGCCCCTCTCCCCTTGCGGGAGAGGGGTTGGGGTGAGGGGTGCTGTCGGACTTGAAGGAGCGAGGGCGGACATTCCGGCCAACCATTGCCGGCACCACCCTCACCCCAACCCCTCTCCCATCGAGGGAGAGGGGCTTTATCCGCGTGTGGCGTGACTTACATGCGTGGAGACGCACCCGGCCAAAGGCGGCGGGGGCGCAGAGTTTTGAAATCGGATCCCTGAAGCGATGACACAGCCACACCCCCAAGCCCGCTCCGGCTCCGTCTCCGGATGGATCCATTCGGTCGAAACCGGCGGCACAGTGGACGGGCCGGGGATCCGCTATGTCCTGTTCATGTCGGGCTGCCCGCTGCGCTGCCTCTATTGCCACAATCCCGACACCCAGCACATGCATGACGGGACGCGAACGACCTCCGCCGAGGTGCTGGACGACATCAAGCTCTATGCCGAATTCCTGAAGCGGGCCCATGGCGGCCTGACCCTGAGCGGCGGCGAGCCGCTGGTCCAGCCGGAATTCACCGCCGCCATCCTGCGCGGGGCGAAGGCGTTGGGCATGCACACCGCGCTCGACACCTCCGGCTTCCTCGGCAACCATGCCGACGACCATCTGTTGGAGGACGTCGACCTCGTCCTTCTCGACATCAAGGCCTATTCGGAAAAGACCTACCGCCATCTGACCGGCGTTCCGCTGCGCCCGACGCTGGAATTCGCCGAACGGCTGGCCGGACTGAACAAGCGGATCTGGCTGCGCTATGTGCTGGTCCCGAACCTGACCGACGACGCGGCCGAGATCGACGGTCTGGCCGATTTCGTGGCCGGGCTCGGCGTCGTCGACAGGGTCGACGTGCTGCCCTTCCACAAAATGGGCGAACACAAGTGGAAGGCGCTGGGCCGCAAATACATGCTGGGCGATACCGAGCCGCCCTCGCGCGAGCTGGTGGAGCGGGTGCGCGGGCAGTTTCAGGCGCGGGGGCTGCGGGCCGACTGATCCCGCAGCCCGGCCCCAGAGTTACGCCGGGCGGATCGCCTGCGCAAAGGTGAAGAGCATGGTCGGGTCGACCGCCTTCTTCACCTCCGCCAGCTTGGCAAGGTTTTCGCCGTAATAGGCACGCTGCCAATCGGCCAGCGACGGGTCGGGGAAGTTCTGGAAAGCCCCCTGCGCCCTGGTCCGACGGTTGACGTCGTCGTAGAAGCGCTGCTGCCATTCCAGCGCCTGCTCGATCAGCAGGGCGGAATCCGTCGGCCGCCACCAGTTGGCCTCGATCGAGAACAGCCAGTCATAGCCGCGGTGGACATAGGCGGTCTCGGTCGGCCCGACCCGGTTGATGGCGCCGCCGACCTGGAAGAACTTGAAGGCCACCGGCATCGAAGTGGCGGGCATCTTTGCCGCCCAGTCGAACATTGCGGCGATGGCCTCATCGCCGATGTCCGCCGCCTTCATGTAGCTGGACTTTTCCTGGTAGTAATAGGGGAAGGTCGTTTCGACAAGGAAGTCCTGCGCCGCCCAATAGGGCACCTCCTCCATCACCTTCGACTTGGACCAATCGATCCACTCCCAAGTGGATTTGAAGATTTCCTTCAGCGTCACCTTCGACTTGTGAAGCTGGCCGAGGACGGAGATGCTGACCGGCACCTTGTCGCACTGCTCCTGCCGGCTGGGGATGGTGACGTTGATCTTGCTGCCGAAATCGTCGGGCGCGGTCGCCAGTTCGGTCAGCAGAAGCTTCAGGACCTTCGGCAGATCCTTGGTCCAGGTCAGGTTGAAGACCGTCACCGCCTCCGCTGGGCGGGTTTCCAGGGTGAAGGAGGTGTTGATGCCGAAATTGCCGCCGCCGCCGCCGCGGCAGGCCCAATAAACGGCGGAGTCGGTGCCGGCATCGGCCTTGACGTGGTTGCCGTCGGCGGTCACCAGTTCGGTCGCGCGCAGCAGGTCGGAGGCCATGCCGTACTTGCGCATGTTGAAGCCGATGCCGCCACCCAGCAGGAAACCGGCGGCGCCGACGGAATCGCAGCGCCCATGGGTGATGGTGCGGCCCAGCCGTTCCATCTGCTTGTAGACGGCGGAGTTGAGCGTGCCGCCCAGGACCTTGACCAGCCCGTCCTTGCCCGGCAGCAGTTCCGCCCCTGCCAGCTTGGTCATGTCGATCAGCAGGCCGGGCGTGGTGGAGAAGCCGGCGTAGCTGTGGCCGCCGGAGCGCACGGCGAAGGGCATGGCCTGCTGCTTCACCCACTGGATGCAGGCCTGGACATCCGCGGCGCTTGCGCAACGGGCAATGCCGGCCGGCAATGTGGCGCCATAGCGCAGGTTGTTGGGGCGGCAGACATCGGCGAAGAACGGATCCTCCGGCCGCAGCACCCCGCCCTTCACCGCCTTCGCCAGATCGGACCAGGCCGAGGACGGCGGGCAGTACGCCCCACCCGCCTCCGCCGCGAAGGCGGAGCCCGGTATCAGCCGAACCGCGGCGGCGGCGCCGGCGAAACGACCGGCCCCGACAAGGAAGTTGCGGCGGGATGAGTGAAGTCCGAGCGCCATGAGCCAATCCACCCTGTTTTACCGGTTGTGTTTGATGTTGCTTATTATCCTAATGATAACAAACAGCGTCAACTACGCCCGTAAACAGGCATGAAATAGACCATGTCATCCCTTGGAGTATGGGGTGTTCCCCGGCCTCCTACCCCTTTCCCACCGGCCGGGTGCTGCCGCGGATCACCAGTTCGCATTCGAGGTTGTGGTGCTGCGGCGTGGTGCGGCCTCCATCCAGTGCCGCGAGAATCTGCGTCGCGCTGAGGCGGCCGATCTCGCGTTGGGGCGGGCGGACGGTCGTCAGCGGCGGCGGGCAGGAGTTGCTGAAGGGAAGATCGCCGAAGCCGACCACGGCCAGATCGTCAGGCACCCGCAGGTCGCGGCGGGTCACCTCGAACAGAACGCCCAGCGCCAGTGCGTCGTTTGAGCAGACCACGCCGTCGATGTCGGGGTGGCGCGTCAGGATCTCGTCGATCAGCCAGCGGCCGACCTCCGTCGTGGCGGCATCGGGCACGGTGAAGTCGATGGGCTCATGCAGGCCGCGCCGCAGAACCTCCGCCTCATAGCCGTCGGTGCGGCTGCGCACGCGCAGGTCCTGATGGGCGGCGGCGCCGATATAGGCGACCTTGCGGCTGCCCTGGTCGTAGAGGTGGCTGGTCTGCATGCGGCCGACCTCGAAATGCGAGAAGCCGACGCTGATGCCGATGGCCTCGCCGGGATGGCTGGGCATGTCCCACATCTCCACCACCGGCACCCCGCAGGACGCCAGCATGGCGCGGGTCCGCTCGGTGTGGTGGAAGCCGGTCACCACCATCGCGGCCGGCGACCAGGCGAGGAAGGCACGGATCAGGCTTTCCTCCTCCTCCGGGCTGAATTCGCTGACGCCCAGCAGGGTCTGGTAATGCGCCGCCTGGAACATGCCCTGCAGCGTGTTGTAGGTCTCGGCGAAGAAGGAGTTCAGGATGGAGGGCAGGATGACGCCGACGGTGCGGCTGCGCGCCGCGGCGAGGCTGCCGGCCACAAGGTTGGGCACATAGCCCATCTCGTCGATGACGCGGGCGATCCGCTCGGCGAGATGGCGGGACACCGCCCCTGGGCGGCGGAGATAGAGCGACACGGTGCTGGGCGACACGTCGGCGGCGTTCGCCACGTCGGTCATGGTCACCCGTTGGGTGCCGCGGCGTGTCCGCTTCCTCGATTCGGTCGTCTGCATCGTCGGTCTTCCTCACGCATCGTAAATCGCTGCCCGTCAGTGGCGGGTCGGCAGGTCTGCGAGAGCCAGCACGGACAGGGATTGGATCGCGTCATGGACGAGCTGATAGGCCGCTTCGATCCGGCTGAGCGCCTGATCGCATTCGTCCTCGTCGCCGCTGTCGCGGGTCTCCTGCCGGACGGCACGGAACAGGGTCAGCGCCTGCCGTCCGATCGTCCTGTGGCTCGCCCACAGGCCGCAATCTTCCTGCAGAGCCAGGGGGATATGCAACAGGCGATGGCGAAGCACCGCCGCGTCGAGCTCCAACTCGGCAATGCGAAGGGTCAAGGTCGGTGTCATCGAAGCCGTGCCTTGCGGGGCGCAACCAAATGGACACGCCCCGCTCTGCAGTCACGCAAGCCGGATCAGCCGGCAACCAGTTCCGCGCCAACCAGATCGGCCATGGCGGCCTTCATGCCCTTCGCCTCGATGGCGGCGAGGCTGTCGGCAACGCGGGCGGTCAGGCCGGGGATGGCGGTCAGGTCTTCCTTCCACAGCCGGACGTCCGACAGGATCGCGACCACCAGCGCCCGCAGGTCGCCGGCATTGGCCGACCAGGCGGCGCTCATGGCGGCGATCACCTCGGCATTGTCGCTGATCGGGTAGGATCCCGCCTCGCGCTCCCCGGTGTAGGCGCCGTTGATGATGAAGCCGCGGTAGAAGCGCAGCAGCGCCGCCAGCGAGAAGGACAGGCCGGCCGGTGCCTGCCCGTTGCGGGCCACGGCATCCTTCAGGCTGGGCAGCACGCGCACCTGCCATTTCGACACCGAATTGAGCGTGATGGAGATCAGTTCGTGCCGGATATAGGGGTTGCCGAACCGCTCCATGATGGTGCGGGCATAGTCCTGCCGCTCCGCCTCGGGCAGCGGCACATAGGGAACGATCTCCTCGAACATCACCTTGTTCAGGTAGGCCGACACGGTGGGGTCGTCCATCATCGACTTGACGGTGTCGAGCCCGGCGCAATAGGCGGCCAGTGCGCTGGCGGTGTGGGCGCCGTTGAGGATGCGGACCTTGCGGGTGCGGTAGGGCTGCAGGTCGTCGGTCCAGACCACGTTCAGGCCGGCCTTGTGCAGCGGCAGTTCCTCGGCCAGATGGGCCGGCCCCTCGATCACCCAGACATGGAAGGGCTCGGCGGCGACGGCCAGCCGGTCCTCGTAGCTCCATTTGGCGGACAGCGCCACAGCCTCGTCCTTCGGATAGCCGGGGACGATGCGGTCGACCAAGGTATTCAGGAAATGGTTGTGCGTCTCGACCCAGTCGGCGAAGCCGGCCTCCAGACCCCAGCGCTTGGCATGGGCCAGCACGATGCGCTTCAGGTTGGCGCCGTTGGCCTCGATCAGCTCGCAGGGCAGGAAGACGAGACCGCTGTCGGCGCTGCCGCCCAGCGCCGTGTAGCGGGTATGCAGCAGGGCCGCGACCTTGGCCGGGAAACTGTCCTGGCAGGTGCCGGGGGTGTAGAGCTCCTCGCGATCGGCGATGCCGGCCTCGGTCGTGTTGGAGACGAAGAAGCGCAGAGCCGGCGAGCAGGCCAGTTCCACCATCCGCGCCCAGTCGGCATAGGGGTTCAGCGCTTCCGACACGCAGGAGACGACGCGGCGGGATTCGACCTCGCGCCCTCCTTCGATGCCGCGCAGCAGCACCGTGTAGAGGTTGTCCTGCGCCTTCAGCAGATTGGCGATGCCCTGGTCCAGCGGCTGGGCGATGGCGACACCGGCTTTGGTCAGTTCCTGGCCGTTGGCGACATCGACCATCCAATCGACGAAACCGCGCAGGAAATTGCCGTCGCCCACCTGGAGGATGGTCACGGGCAGGGTCGGCGCACCGGCGGTATGGGCAACGTCGAACGCGCCACCGGCAAGCTGGTCACGGGTCAGGGAACGCATGACTGGGCATCCTTACAGGAGCAGAAAGGCTGGGCCGGCGCCATTGGGACAGGCACGGGCGATGGGTTAAATATACTAATATATTAATCTTGGGCGCAAGGGGAAAAGGGTGCGGCAATTGCGGTTGGGGGGCGCTACGGGACTGCCCCCTCCCCATCCCTCCCCCGCGTTCCGCGGGAGAGGGGGTAGGACGCTTGTCAGAGTGCAGTGGTTGCCAAAGCGACGACAGTCCCCTCTCCCGCGATCGGACCGGCCTTTGGCCGGCCGAGTGCGGAGGAGGGTTAGGGAGGGGGCGTCCGCAGCAACTACTCCTTGAACCCCGCCATATGCTCGAACAGGTGGCGCTTGCGGCGGATCTCCGCCTCGGCCTCGTCCAGCAGGGCGTGATAGCGCTCGGGGTTGCTGCGCTCCACCGCGCTGAAACGCGACTCGCCGGCCATGAATGCCGCAAGGCCGGCGGACGGGGCGCCGCTGTCCAGTTGCAAGGCGGTCTTGCCGTCGGCCAACCGGCGCGGGTCGCGGCGGTAGAGCGACCAGTGGCCGCTGTCCACCGCCAGCTTCTGATGTTCCAGCCCGTGCGACAGCTCGAAGCCATGGGCGACGCAATGGCTGTAGGCGAGGACCAGCGACGGGCCGCGGTAGGCCTCCGCCTCCATCAGGGCGTTCAGCGTGTGGCTGTCGCGGGCGCCGAAGGCGGTGCGGGCAACATAGACATGGTCGTAGGCCATCGCCATCAGCCCCAGATCCTTCTTGGCGGCGGACCGGCCGGCGGTGGCGAACTTGGCGGAGGCGCCGATCGGCGTCGCCTTGGACTGCTGGCCGCCGGTGTTGGAATAGACTTCCGTGTCCATCACCAGGATGTTGACGTCGCGCCCGGATGCCAGCGCATGGTCGAGCCCGCCATAGCCGATGTCGTAGGCCCAGCCGTCGCCGCCGACGATCCACACGGATTTGCGGACCAGATAGTCGGCCAACTGCTCCAGCCGGCGGGCCAGCGGGTCCTTCACCGCGGCAAGCTGCCCCTTCAGGATGGCGACGCGGCCGCGCTGGGCGCCGATGCCGGCCGAGTCGGATTGGTCGGCCTGCAGCAACTCCGTAACCAGACCGGGTTCCAGCTGGGCGGACAGAAGCGCCAGGGTATCGCGCGCCTGTTCGGCCATCTGGTCGATGGCGACGCGCAGGCCGAGCCCGAACTCCGCATTGTCCTCGAACAGCGAGTTGGCCCAGGCCGGACCGTGGCCGGTGGCGTCGGTGGTGTAGGGGGTGGTCGGCAGGTTGCCGCCATAGATCGACGAGCAGCCGGTGGCGTTCGCCATCACCATGCGGTCGCCGAACAGCTGCGTCAGCATCTTGATGTAGGGCGTCTCGCCGCAGCCGGCGCAGGCGCCGGAGAACTCGAACAGCGGCTCCAGCAGCTGGGTGTGCTTGACGGTGGCCGGAACCGACTCGCGCGGGATGGCCGGCAGGCTGCGGAAGAAGTCGAAGGCCTCCTGCTCGCCGGCCAATTCCTGGACCGGCCGCATCTCCAGCGCCTTGCGGCCGGACCCGCCCTTCTCATGGGCCTTGTCATGCGCGGGGCAGGCGGCGACGCAGAGCGTGCAGCCGGTGCAGTCGGCCGGCGAAGCCTGCAGGCGATAGCGCCCGCCGGGAAACTCGCGGCCTTTGTAAGGGATGGTCTCGAAGCCGGCCGGCGCGTCGGCCAGCGCCGACTCCGGAACCACCGTGGCGCGGATGGCCGCGTGCGGGCAGACCAGCACGCATTTGTTGCACTCGATGCAGAGGTCGGCGTTCCAGCCCGGCGCCTCCGCCGCGATGCTGCGGCGTTCATATTTGGAGGTGCCGGTCGGCCAAGTGCCGTCCACCGGGAAGGCGGAGACGGGCAGCCGGTCGCCATGGCCGGCGATCATCATGGCGGTGACGCGCTTGACGAAATCGGGCGCCGTCTCCGGCACCGGGGCCGGCCGGTCATGGTCGGCGGTGACGTGATCGGGCACCGGCACGGCGCGGAGATGGGCGAGCGCCTGATCGACGGCGGCGATGTTGCGCCCCACCACCTCCTCGCCGCGGCGGGAGTAGGTCTTGACGATGGCGGCCTTGATGTCGGCGATGGCGTCCTCGACCGGCATCACGCCTGACAGGGCGAAGAAGCAGGTCTGCATGATGGTGTTGACGCGGCGGCCGAGCCCGGCCTCGCGTGCGACCGCGCCGGCGTCGATGGCATGGAGCGATAGCTTGCGTTCGATGCAGATGCGCTGCACCTCCGCCGGCAGGGCGTCCCACACCTGTTGCGGCGTGCCGGGGGCGTTCAGCAGGACGATGGCGCCGGGGGCGGCCATCTCCACCACCTCCACCCGCTCCATCAGCGGCAGATGGTGGCAGGCGACGAACTCGGCCTGACCGATCAGGTAGGGCGCATGGATCGGCTCCCTCGCGAATCGCAGATGCGACACGGTGGTGGAACCGGATTTCCGGCTGTCATAGACGAAATAGGCCTGGGCATGGCCGCCGGTTCCGGATTTGGCGGTGCGGGCCTGGATGATCTTGATCGAATTCTTGTTGGCGCCCACTGTGCCGTCGGCGCCAAGGCCGAAGAAGACCGCGCGGGAAACGCCCGGCTCCTCCATGCCCCAGGCCGGATCCCAGGGAATCGACTGGTGGGTGACGTCGTCGGTGATGCCGACGGTGAAGCGGCGCTTCGGGCGCTCGCGCTTCAGCTCGTCGAACACGGCTTTCGCCATCGCCGGGGTGAATTCCTTGGACGACAGGCCGTAGCGGCCGGCGATCACCATCGGCTCGGCAAGCGCCGGATCGGCGGCGCGGGCTTCCGCCAGGGCCGCGACCACGTCGAGGTAGAGCGGGTCGGCGACGGCGCCCGGTTCCTTGGTGCGGTCGAGCACGGCGATGCGCCGGACGGTGGGCGGCAGGGCCGAAACGAAGTCGGCGATGGCGAAGGGGCGGAACAGGCGGACGGTCAGGCAGCCGACCCGCTCCCCCTCCGCCACGAGCCGCCGGACCGCGCCGGCGCAGGTCTCGGCACCGGAGCCCATGATCACCACCACGCGCTCCGCCTGCGGATGGCCGACATAGTCGAACAGACGATAGGCGCGGCCGGTGCGCGCGGCCAGTTGGTCCATCATCTCCTGCACGATGGCCGGGCAGGCGTCGTAATAGGGATTTGCGGCTTCGCGCGCCTGGAAGAAGACGTCCGGATTCTGCGCGGTGCCGCGGACGACGGGATGGTCCGGCGTCAGGCCGCGGCGGCGGTGGGCATCGACGCAGGCATCGTCGACCAGCGCGCGCAAATCCTCGTCCGACAGGGTCTCGACGCAGTTGAATTCATGCGAGGTGCGGAAGCCGTCGAAGAAATGCAGGAACGGCACCCGCGCCCGCAAGGTCGCGGCATGGGCGACCAGCGCCATGTCGTGCGCCTCCTGCACATTGGCCGATGCCAGCATGGCGAAGCCGGTCTGGCGGCAGGCCATCACGTCGGAATGGTCGCCGAAGATCGACAGCGCATGCGTCGCCAGCGTGCGGGCCGCCACATGCATGCAGAAGGGCGTCAGTTCCCCGGCGATCTTGTACATGTTGGGGATCATCAGCAGCAAACCCTGCGACGCCGTGAAGGTCGTCGCCAGCGCGCCGGCCTGCAACGCACCATGGACGGCGCCGGCCGCTCCCCCCTCCGACTGCATCTCCACCACGTCGGGAACGCTTCCCCACAGGTTGGGACGGCGCGCCGCCGACCATTCGTCGGCGAACTCCCCCATCGGCGAGGACGGCGTGATGGGATAGATCGCGATCACGTCGCTGGCGCGGTAGGCCACAGATGCCGCCGCCTCGTTGCCGTCCATGATGCGGACGGGGGACGGGGCGGGGCGCGATGCGGCCCGGATGGATGCGGCCTCTGTGGATGCTGTGGGCGTCGGGGTATTGGTCATGCCGGAAAAGTCCTCTTGCGTGGCGACGGTCGTCTCCGTGGGGCGTCTTTGACGGACAAGGCCGGCAGTTGCGGAAGCCGGCGGAAAACGCGGCAGGAAGCGGCGGTCGACCGGGGGAAAGGGTCTGCTTACTGATGGATCGACGCAATGACGCGTGTCAGTCCGTCGCGGATTTTCCGCCCGCCGCCGCCCTGCGCTGCACAACGGTCTGATATATTACTTTTGCAAGGAAGGTCTCAATTTGTCGCACCGCAACATGCGCCGCCGTCCAGGCGTGCCATGGGAAATCTCCGGTGCGGGCACCCGAAGCCGGCAGTCCGCGCGGGCGCCAAGCGCGCACAGCCCATTGATCCAGATCATTTATCGCCATCGGCTGCAATGGCCTCCTACATGCGGATGCGGAAGGCCGACCGCTCTTTCGCAGAAATCCGAACTGAAAGACCAGCTTTTCAACCCCTGGAAATAGTTGCGTTGCAGCAAAGCAAAGGCCGTCGGCACCGGTCCTGATTATGCTGCGACTGCGAAGAAATCAGCGCACCGCAACATTGGCCTGCGACATTTTCGCTAAGGCCGAAGACGGTCCCGGAAAACCACTTGATGCCTTCACTGATATATTAATATAACGCCTTCAACGCTGCTCCCGCCCTCTTGAAATCAAGCGGAAGCGCACCCGTCGCCCGGCACCGAACACCCGCAGGCATGGCATTCCGGCCAAGGAAAGCCGCCCAGGGCCTGTACGTGCGCACCGGCGCCTGCCGAAGCAGGCTTGTGAGGAAAGAATGAAGAAGATCCGTGGTTTGCGGTGGCAAATCCTTGCCCTGATGATGCTCGGCACCGTGGTCAACTACATCGACCGCAACACGCTGGGTATCCTGGCGCCGACGCTCAAGGAACAGCTCCACTTCACGACCGAGCAATATTCCTTCATCGTCAGCGCCTTCCAGCTCTGCTACAGCCTGATGCAGCCGGTCGCGGGTTACATCACCGACCTGATCGGCCTGAAGCTCGGCTACGCCATGTTCGCCTTCGTCTGGGGCACCGCGGCCGCCATGCATGCGCTGGCCGGCAGCTGGCAGTCGATGGCCTTCTTCCGCGGCCTGCTGGGCATCAGCGAGGCGGCCGCCATGCCGTCGGGCGTGAAGACCTCCACCCTGTGGTTCCCGGCCAAGGAACGTTCGATCGCCACCGGCTGGTTCAACACCGGCAGTTCGATCGGCGCGATGGTCGCCCCGCCCTTCGTCATCTGGCTGTCGCTGACCTATGGCTGGCAGGAAGCCTTCCTCGTCACCGGTCTGCTGGGCATCGGCATGTCGGCTCTGTGGTACATGCTGTACCGCAACCCCGAGAACCATCCGCGCCTGACGAAGGAAGAGCACGCCTACATCCTGGAAGGCCAGGAGCATGTCGAACTGCCGAAGCCGTCGGTGAAGCGCGTGCTGGGCAAGGGCAAGTTCTGGAGCATCGCCGCCGCCCGTTTCCTGACCGAGCCGGCGTGGCAGACCTTCAGCTTCTGGATCCCGCTGTACATGGTCACCACGCGTGGCATGGACATCAAGCAGTTCGCCCTGTTCGCCTGGCTGCCCTTCCTGTTCGGTGACCTCGGCTGCATCCTCAGCGGCTACCTGTCGCCCTTCTTCGTGAAGCGCTTCAAGATGTCGCTGGTCAACTCCCGCATCGCCGGCGTCGGCATCGGCGCGGTGTGCATGGTCGGCCCGGCCCTGATCAGCTTCTCCGCCAGCCCGATCACCGCCATCTTCCTGTTCTCGCTGGGTGCCTTCGCCCACCAGATGCTGTCGAGCCTGCTCTACGCCCTGGTCACGGACACCTTCGAAAAGCAGGACGTCGCGACGGCGACCGGCTTCGGCGGCATGGCCGGCTACATGGGCGGCATGATCTTCTCGCTGATCATCGGCCAGCTCGCCACCACGATCGGGTACGAACCGCTGTTCGCCTGCCTGACCGTGTTCGACCTGACCGCCTTTGTGATCATCGCCCTGGTCCTGGGCGAGCGCGGCAAGAAGGGCGCCCCGTCGGTCCCGAACGCCGTCACCGGCACCGCGGACTGAGCATCCGTCAGTCCTGCAATCCCGAACGCCCCCCGGCCTTTCCGCCGGGGGGCTTTTTTCGTCTCAGTCGAGCGGCAGCTGGACAAAAAAGCTCACGGGCGGCCGAACATGCTTGCCAAGGAAATAGGATATTAGTATATTAGTCCTCGTACCGCTGGATGCGCCGTGGTCTGATCGCGGCACAACTTGTTGGACGTTCCTCTCGGACTTCAGAGCCGCCGGTTTTCCGACGGCTCTTTTTTTGTGCCTGCCCCGGGCAAGAGGACGGGCGGGAGGATCGGCCTTCGGACGGCGGTCGCTCAGCGGCGCCCGCCGACCTCGTCCAGATGCTTCAGCATGTCGGCAGGATCCTCATAGACGCGCAGGGCACCGGACCGCTCCAACTCCTCCCGGCCATAGCCGCCGGACAGCAGCCCGATGCCGAGCGCCCGCGCCCGCTGGGCCGCGATCATGTCCCAAATGCTGTCGCCGACCACGAAGGCGCTCGCGATGTCCACGCCGATGCGGGCGGCGGCGGCCAGGAACAGGTCGGGATCGGGCTTGGCAAACTGCACCTCGTCACGCGTCACCACCGCCGCCCGGCCGGGATCGACACCCAGCTTTTCCAGCGCGGGCCTCGCGGTTTCCATCCGTCCGCTGGTGGCGATCGCCCATGGGATGCCCATGCCGGTCAGGGCCTCCAACAGGTCCCGCGCGCCGGGCAGCGGCACGACTCCGGCGGCCAGCCGCTTGTAAGCCTCCGCATGGCGGCGGCGCAGCCGGTCGAGAAGGTCCTGGTCGATGGCAAGCCCGGTTTCCCGCAGCAGCATGTTGGTGAACAGCCCGCCGCTCATGCCGATCTTGCGGTGGATGCGCCACACCGACAGCGCGATCCCCTCCTCGTCGAGTGCCTCCTTCCAGGCCAGCACATGCTGATACACGGTGTCGGTCAGCGTCCCGTCCAGGTCGAACAGGAAGGCGTTGGTCGTGTGGGGAAAGCTGGTCATGTCCCTCTGGTCCATCGGTTGACTGGGCAAGATCGCCGATGCCGGCATGCCGGACAGGAACAGACGTGGGGGCGGCGGCCACGCTTCGCCAAACATTTGCAGTTGACGACGATGGATTTCCTTCACCGATAATCCGCGCGAACTTCACCACCACTTTCACCATGCTTGCGCGAACACTGCCGCTTCCGCTGGCGTATTGACTCCGATACAGTCCCCGACAAAGCTTGCGGCCGGTCGGTTGGGCATGGTGTTGGGAGTGGGAGACGCGCGTGTTGGAAACGCCGCAGGGCGACGGGTGGTCTGCCGATGATGATCTGGTCACCCTGCTGGATCACGTCAGCAGGCTTGTCTATGGCATCGGCTTCGCCGACGGGCTTTTCCCGGCGCAGTGGGTGGCGCTGCGCTATTTCCACGACTCGCCTGAGCCGGCACGCACGCTGACGGCCCTGGCCCGGTTCCAGCGAATCCACCTCGCCCCGGTCTCGCGCACCGTCTCCACCCTGGTGGACAAGGGACTGCTCGCCCGCCGGCCCCATCCGGGATTCAAGCGTGGCTGGCTGTTCGACTTGACCGACGAGGGCCGGGCATTGCTGGTCCGCGATCCGTTGCGCCAGTCGCTGGGTCCGCCCATCGCCGGACTGGCGGAGGACGAGCGGGCGATGCTGGGCCGCCTGATGAAGCGGATCATCGCCCACATGCAGGCCGGACCTGTGACGGAGGACAAGGCGCAGGATAAGGCGGAAGACCCGCCGGTCGCCTGAACCGGCGGACGCGCCAGCCTGTCGCGCCCGCCGCACGCCCGCATCAGTAGGTCAGCCTTTCGATGTTCTGCAGAACCAGCTGGTGATTGCTCTGGTCCTCCAGCGTGACCGTGGTGTCGGTGTTGAAGGTCAGGCCATGGCCCGAAGGGTCTACGGTGTAGGCAACCCCCTGGGCGTCGAGCTGCTGCAGCCAGTTGCCGCCGACATTGGCGACGAAGGCCCCGACCTCGACCACATCGGTCCAATTGCCCACGCCGCCGTCGATCGTCAGATCTCCGTTGCGCGGCGCGAAGATGAACAGGTCGTCGCCATCGCCGCCCGACATGCTGGTCGTGGTGCTGCCGGCATAGAGGATGTCGGCACCCGCGCTTCCGGTCATCGCCGCATCGTCCGATACCAGCACCTCCAGCGCCATCGGGTCGCTGGACAGACCCTGGCCGTCGCTGACCGTCACCTCCAGCGTCCGGGCACCGGTGCCGCCGGGGGTCAGGGCCATGTGGCGGAGGATGTCGGTGTAGGTGGCGGTGGATGCGGTTCCGGCCAGCGACAGCTGGTGGGTGGCGTCGTTCCAGCTGACCTCGATTCCCGTGCCGGACACGGTCTTGTGGCCGGTGGCCGGATCGGTGTCGATGGTCAGGCCGGCCAGGGTCAGCGTGTCACCGGTCTGCGAGCCGGCCGCAATGCGGATCGACATGCCGGACATGACGCTGCTGTCCACATCGGTGATCGTCGCATCGGCGGCCACCGCCGGATGGTCGGTGGCGTCGGCGGCGATGACGGCGGTGGCGTGGCCAGCCGCCAGGGTCGGCTTGTCGTTCACCGGATCGACGGTAACCGTCACGGTCTCGGCCACCGAGGCGCTGTCCGCGCCATCCCGCGCGGTCGCCGTGACCGACAGGATGACCTGTCCGCTCGCATCGGCCGGCGGGGTGTAGGTCAGGCCCGACAGCTGCGCGGTGGTGAGGGTCCAGCTGCCGTCGGCGTTGTGGGTGCCGTGGTTCAGGCTGGCGCCGGTCGGCACGCCGGTGATCCGCACCCCGACCGTTTCCGACCCGTCGACGTCGGTCGAGGCGGCGGTGATCGTCAGTGCGATCGCCGTATCCTCCCGCCCGTTGACGGCGGAAACCACCGTCAGGTCGGGGGTGTCGGCCACCGGGGTCACCGTCACCGCCAGCGTGCCGGAAGTGGTCGCCGCCACCGCGCTGCCGTCCTTCGACGTGGCGGTGACGGACAGGGTGAAGCTGGTGCCGCTGTCGGGCGCCGGCTTGATCGCCAACCCGGCCAGTTGGTCAGGCGTCAGCGTGATCGACCCGTTGGACGGGGTCAGCGTCTCCCCGGCGGCATTGGACAGTGTGGCCCCGGCCGGGATGTCATTGATGGTGACGGTGAGCGTCTCCGACGGGTCGGTCAGCGCGGGGGTGATGGACAGCGGGATAGTCCCGTCCTCCATCCCCGTGGCGGGCCGGAGGTCCAGGGTCGGCGCGTCGGAGACGGCCGTCACCGTGACCGGCAGCTGCGCCACGATGGAGGCCGGGGTGGCGCTGCGGTCGGTGGAGGTGGCGGTCACGGTCAGGGTGAAGTCGCTGTCGTCGTTCGACGGCGGCTTGATCGCCAGGCCGGAGAGCTGCGCCGCGGTCAGGGTGACGCTGCCGTTGACGACCGTCAGCGCGCCGTTGGCGGTGTTGGTCAGCTGCGCCCCTGTGGGGATGCCGCTGATGGTGATGCTCAGCGTCTCCGAACTGTCGGTCAGGGCGGAGCTGATGGTCAGCGGGATCGTCGCGTCCTCGTCGCCCGTGGCCGCTGCAACGGTCAGGGTCGGGGTGTCGGACACCGGATCGACCGTCACGGCGAGCGTCTTGCTCACCTCGACCGCGTTGGCGGCGCCGTCCTTGGCGGTGGCCTTGACGGTCAGGGTGAAGTCGGTGTCGCTGTTCGGCGGCGGCTTGATCGCCAGACCGGCAAGCTGGCCCGGATTGAGCGTGATCTTGCCGCCGCTGATGGTCAGGGTGTCGCCCGCGGTGTTGGTCAGGGTGGCACCGCCGGGGATGCCGCTGATGGCGATCGTCAACGATTCCGACCCGTCGGTATCGCCCAGCAGCGCGCTGATCGACAGCGGAATACTGGTGTCTTCGTCCCCGGTCGCGGGCAGGACATCCAGGGTCGGCGTGTCGGTCACCGGCGCGACGGTCACCGGCAGCTGCGCGCTGGTGCTGACCGGCAGGGCGTTCCGGTCGGTCGCCGTCGCCGTGACGGTCAGGGTGAAGTCATCGTCCTTGTTGGCCGGCGGGGTGATTGCCAGACCGGCAAGCTGGCCCGGGTTCAGTGTGATGCTGCCGCCGGTGATGGTCAGGGTGTCGCCCGCGGTGTTGGTCAGCTTGGCCTCATCCGGGATGCCGCTGATGGTGATGGTCAGCGTTTCCGAGCCATCGGTGTCGGTCAGCGCCGGGTTGATCGCCAGCGCGATCGCCCTGTCCTCGTTCCCGCTGGCGGCGGTGACCGCCAGGGTCGGGGTATCGGACACCGCGCTCAACGTAATCGGCACCGTCACCACCTTGGTCGCCGTGCTGCCGTTGGACTCGATGCTGACGGCGGTGACGGTCAGGGTGATGGGCGCATCGCTGTTGGACGGCGGGGTCAGCGACAGCCCGTTCAACTGGGCAGGCGTCAGGGTCCAGCTGCCGTCGCCGTTTCGGGTGCCGGCCGACAGCAGTGCGCCGGAGGGCACGCCGGTGATGGTCACCAGCCCCAGACGCTCCGACCCGTCGGTATCGTAGAGCGCGACCGACAGGTTCAGCGGCAGGACGGTGTCTTCCGTCCCGGTCAGCGGACCCGCCGTGATGACGGGCTGGTCGGCGACCGGATCGACGCTGACGCGGAACAACTGGCTGGTGGTGGCGGTAGCGCCGCCGTTCTCCTTCGTCGTCGCGGTCAGGGTCAGGTTGAAGTCGGTGCCGCTGTTGGCGGGCGGCAGCAGCTTCAGCCCGCTCAGCTGCGCCGCGGTCAGGTCGACCGCGCCGGCGATGGGCGTCAGGGTGTTGCCGTTCGCATCGATCAACACCGCGCCGGCGGGAAGGCCGGACAGGACGATGGTCATCGTCTCCGACCCGTCGGTATCGACCAGGGACGCCTTCAGGTTCAGCGCGATTTCCGTGTCCTCGCTGCCCGAGGCATTGGCCACGATGACGGTGGGTGCGTCGGTCACCGGCGTGACATCGACATGGATGGTGGCGGTGGTGGTGGCGGTGCTCTTGTTGGAGCTTTCCAGGCTGGTGGCGGTCAGCGTCAGGTCCATGCCGCCGGAATAGTTGCGCGGCGGCGTGACCGTCAGCCCGGACAGTTCCGACGGCTTCAGCGTCCAGGACCCGTCGCCGTTGTTGGAGCCCTTGTTCAGCACCGCGCCGGCCGGCAAGCCGGACAGGATGACCGCCATCGTCTCCGACCCGTCGGTATCCATGAGGTTGGCCGACACGTTCAGTGCAATGGCCGCGTCCTCCGCCCCCGTCGTGTTCAGGACGGCGACATCCGGCGCGTCGGCGACGGCGGTGTAGGTGACGTCGAGGGTCTTGGACGACCAGGCCTCCGCCGCCGTACCGTCCTTGGCGGCAGCATCGACGGTCAGCGTCACCGTGCCGGCGAAGTTGGCGGGAGGCGTCAGGGTCAGGGCGGAACGCTGCGCCGGTGTCAGGCCGGACAGGTCGTAGACGCCGTCGCCGAGCGACGTGCCCGCCGACAGGGTGAACCCGGCCGGAACCGTCACCTTGAGCGCGGTGATCACCTCGCCGCCGCCGACCAGATCGGTGACCGCGGCGGAAATCGACAGGCTGGCGGCATGGTCCTCCTGCGCCGTGACCGAACTGGCGGAAATCGACGGGGCGTCGCTGACCGGCGCCACGTCGACGGTCAGGGTCTTCGTCGTCGTCGCCCGGTCGGCGTTGCTGGTCTCGCGCGAGACGGCGGTCACGGTCAGCTGGAAGGTGCCGCTCGCGTCGGCCGGCGGGGTGAATTTCAGCCCGGCAAGCTGGTTGGGTGTCAGCACCCAGCGCCCGGTGGTGGAATCCAGATATCCGGCCGACAGCGTGGCGCCCGCCGGCACCCCTTCGATGACGATGCTGGCCAGAACTTCCGAACCGTCGGTGTCGTCCAGGGCGGCGGCAATGTTCAGCGCGATGGCCGCGTCCTCGTTGCCGGAGGCCGCCTGGACGGTCAATTTCGGGCTGTCGGCCACGGCGGTGACGGTCACGTCCTGCGTCAGCGTGGTGTGGGCGCCGTTGCCCGAGGTCACATCAAGGGTGATCCTGAAGTCGGCATCGCTGTTGGCAACCGGCTTCAACGTCAGACCGGCCAGTTGCTCCTTGGACAACGTGATGGAGCCACCGGTGATGGTCAGCGTGTCACCGGCCGTATTGGTCAGGCTGGCACCGGTCGGGATCCCCGACAGCGTGACGAAGGTCACATTCTGCCAGTTCGCCAGACCGGCTTCGATGCCCAGGGCGACCGCGGAATCCTCGGCGGTGGTCACGGCCGCAGGCCGGGCGCTGCCGACGCTGGGATCGAGTGTGGGAGGGGTGGTGCCGCCGCCGTTGCCGCCGTCGCCGCCGTTGCCGCCATCTCCGCCGCCGGACGAGCCGCCCCCGTTGGAGCCGCCGCCAGTGGTGGTCGAAGTGGTCCAGCTCAGCACGAAGCTGTCGGACACGCTGGTGTTGCGGTCGCCCTCGCTTTCGATGCTGTAGGGGTTGACCATCAGCGTCACGCTGGCCGTGTCTATGTTGGTGGTGGTGTTGACGCTGTGGGCGATCCCTGCGGCATTGGCATCCTTGACGGTCAGCTTCAGACCGCCTTCAGCCAGCGCCGCGGCATAATCCTCCGCGGTCAGCGTCCAGGTGCCGTTGCCGTTGTCGAGGCCGCGCGACAGTACCATGCCCTTCGGCATGCCGGAGATGGTGACCGCCAGCTTTTCAGACTCGTCCGTATCCCTAAGGTAGGCGTTCAGGTTCAGCACCAGATCGGTCGGCACGGCGCCCGTCACCGTGTGATCGTCGACGTGGTAGGCCTCGACCGCGTTGTTCGTCCCATGCGACACCGGCGCGTCGGCCACCGCGGTGATGGAGACGGTCGGGGTGTAGGTCTTGGTCAGGCTGTCGGTGCCGTCGACCACCGTCACCTTCACGGTGATGGTGAAGTCGTCGGCACGGTGCTCCGGCACGATCAGCCGCAGGTTGCCGAGCTTGGTTGGATCGACTGTCCAGCTGCCATCGGCATTGTGGGTCAACGCACCCACATCCGTGCTGGTCAGCGTCGCCCAGGACGGCAGATCGGAAATGACGATCGCGGAGATCTGCTCCGAGTGGTCGATGTCGCTGGTGAGCGCCGAGATGGTCAGCGGAATGCCGCCGACCGCATCCTCCAGCGCGCTGGCGCGGATGGAGACCTTCGGTTCGTCGGCCTTGGGATCGACGGTGACGATCAGGTCGCGGGTATCCTTCAACATCCCGCCGGAGGTCACGCCGTTCACCGTGATGATCGGCGCACCGTTGCTGTCGGTGGTGATGACGTCCACCTTCAGCGAAACGGTTCCGGCGAAGTCCTTCTTCGTCGTCAGGGTCAACTCGTCGCGATAGGCGACATCCACCGACCAGCGGCCGTTGCCGAGATAGACCAGCCCGCTCTCGCGCCCGGCCGGCAGCGACAGCCAGGAGTCCGCCGGCAGGTTGCTGATGACCAGCGACAGGCGCTCCGACGTGTCATTGTCGAGCATCACCAGATCGCCGAGGCGCAGGTTGATCGCCGTGTCCTCGTTGCCGCGGGCGCTGAGCGCGCCGTTCGGCGTCACCGCATCTGCGACGCCCTGCACCTCGACATGGACGGTGACCGATGTCGCGTCCGCAAAGGAACCGTTGGAGCGTTCCGTCGCCCGCGCGGTGAAGATCAGATCGAAGCCGGTGTTGGAATTCTCCGGCGGGATGACGGACAAGCCGGTCAGCTGCTCCGGCCTAAGGGTTATCGACCCGTTGCTGATGACCAGCGTATCGCCAGCCGAGTTGCGGAGGCTGGCGCCGGCCGAGATGCCACTGATGTGTATGGTCAGCACCTCCGAACCGTCGCGGTCGGCCAGGGCGGCGACCACCGACAGCGGGATGGCGGTGTCCTCGCGCCCCACCGCGTCGGAGGCCGACAGCACGGGCGTATCGGCGACAGCGGTGACGGTCACCACAAGGGACACCGGCGCCGAGGTGGCGGTGGTGGTTCCCTCCACCGAGGTGGCGGTGATCTTCAGCGTCACCGCGCCGGAGTAGTTGGACGGCGGCGTGAAGGTCAGGTTGCTCAACTGGGCCGGCGTCAGAGTCCAGCTGCCGTCGGCATTGTGGATGCCCGCGGACAGCTTCGCCCCTTCCGGAACACCGGTGATGGTGATGTGGTCCAGCGTTTCCCCCGTCAGGTCGGACAGCCGGGCATCGATGGCCAGGGCGATCGCGCTGTCTTCGGGCCCGGAAGCGGCATGAGGGGTGACGACGGGGGCGTCGGCCACGCCGGTGACGGTGATCGTCAGGTTGGCCTTGGCCGAATTGGCGGTGGAGCCGTTCTCCCTCTCCGCTGAGGTGGCGACGACGCCCAGCGTGATGGTGCCGGAAAAGTCCTGCGGCGGGGTCAGCCGCAGGCCCGCCAGCTGCGCCGGGGTCAGCGTCCAGGTGGTGCTGCGGTCCGACTGGGTGCTCGCCACCGTGCCCGCGCTGAGGCTCGCGCCATCCGGCACGCCGCTGATCGTGATCAGGCTGATGGACTCGGACCCGTCGGTATCTTTCAAGGTCGGCTTGATGGTGAGAAGGACCGAGGTATCCTCAGCGGTCGCGGCCGTAGCGGCCGTGACCTTGGGAGCGTCGGCGACGGCATCCACGGTGATGATGCCGGTCGCAGTCTGCACGAGGCTGCTCGCCGTGGCGCCGCTGCCGTCGACCGTCTCGACCCTCAGCGTGTAGTTGAGGTCGGCATCGGAATCGGAGTCGGTGACGATCTTCAGGCCCTGGATCTTCCAGACCCCGGCGGTGGTGCCGTCGGCCTGCAATGCCGTGGTCGGGATCGTCCAGCTGTAATTGCCGCCGGTGGAGCCGTTGGTCAGAAGCACGCCGTTGAGATAGAGCTTGGCGCCACCGGCATCCAATTGGTTCGACGGGATCAGCAGGGTGATGCTCTCCACCTTCTCCGGACTGGCGGCATCGACGTCGCTCAGCGTGATGGTGGGGGCGAGGGCGATGCCGCCAGCCAAATCCTCGTTGCCGCGCGCGTCCAGCGTGGTGATCTGGAACGGGTCGGCGACCGGGGCGACCGTGATCGTCTGCACGGCGGTGGACGTGCCGCCGAAGGCGTCCGTCACCGTGAAGGTAAAGGTGTCCGTCCCGCTGAAATGGGCGTCGGGGGTGTAGGAAAAGCTGCCGTCGGCATTGACCACCAGCGTGCCGTGAGTCAGGCGCACCGGCTGGCCATTGTCGCCCGGTCCCTTGTAGGTCAGCGTATCGTCGATGCGGCCGTTGGCCGTGTCCTGGTCGGTCGCCCGCAGGGTGCCGGTGACGGCGGTGTCCTCGTTCGTCGAGGTGGTAGCCGCCGTTGCGGCCGGAGCATAGTTCAGCGCGGTGCGGACGCTGACCGGCTGGCCGTCGACGTAGAGTTCCAGCTTTTCGAAATCCGCCACCTTGATGCCGAGCGCGGACAGGGTGGCGGCGTTGGCGACGTCGGTGTCGGTCGTCGCGGCGGTCGGGCTGGCCGCCGCCGTCTCGATCCGGTCGCGCAGGGTGCGCAAATCGGCCAGGATCGAGGGATTCGACAGCTGAGCCGTGGTCAACATGACCCGGAAGGTGTCGATGCCGGTATCGCCGTCCTGAAGTTCGGGACTGGTCGAGGTGCCGCCGTCGGTGCCGACGGTGAAGATCGACAGGTCGTCACCCGCCCCGCCGCTGACGGTGTCGATGCCGGCCCCGCCGGTGATGGTGTCGTTGCCGGCGCCGCCGATCAGGATGTTGGCGACACTGCTTCCGGTGATCACGTCGTCGAAGGCCGAGCCGGTGACGTTCTCCAGGTTCAGAAGAACGTCGGTGCCGTCGCCGGTGCCGACGCCGGTCGTCAGATCGGCATTCACCGGACCCGCGGAGGAGGCGTAGGTCACCGTGTCGTTGCCCTCGCCACCGTCGATGGTGTCGTTGCCGGGACCGCCGGCCAGCAGGTCGTCGTCGGCACCGCCGTCCAGGCTGTCGTCGCCCAGACCACCGAGCAGGGTATCCTTGCCGGCACCGCCGAAGATGGTGTCGTTGCCGGCGCCACCCTCCAGGCTGTCGTCGCCCTTCGGGGTATTGGTGAAGCTGATGGTCAGCGTCTTGGCCGTGCTGTCGGCGGTGCTGGTGTTTTCCTGCTCTTTCGACGTGGAGACGACGGTGAGGGTGATGGAGTTGTTGGCGTCACCTTCCCTGGCGGTCAGCGTCAGACCGGACAGCTGGGCCTCGGTCAGGGTCCAGGTACCGTCGGCATTTCGGGTGCCGGCGCTGAGCGTTGCGCCGGTCGGTACGCCGGAGATCGTCACCTTGGAAATGGATTCCGACCCGTCGGTGTCCTTCAAGGCAGCGGTGATGGACAGCGCCGTGGTGAAGGTTCCGGAACCGTCGCCATAAATGACGTCGTCGCCGCTGCCGCCCAGGATGGTGTCGTTGCCCGCACCGCCGGACAGCGTGTCGGCATTGTCGGTACCGGTCAGCGTGCCGTTCTGGCCGACAGCCAGATCATAGGTGACGGGCGTGACGGAGACCGTCGGCGTATCGGCGACCGCGACGACGGTGACGGCCAGCGTCTTCTGGACCGGAACAGGGGAAATCCCCCGGTCAAGGGCCGTTGCGGTGACGGTCAGGGTGAAATCGTCGCCGCTGTCCTGCTTCGGCTTGATCTTCAGGCCGGCCAACTGCTCCGCCGTCAGGGTGATCGACCCGTTGGTGACGGTCAGCGTGCCGTTCAGCGTGTTGGACAGAGTGGCGCCGCTGGGAATGCCGCTGATGACGATGCTCAGCGTTTCCGACCCGTCCAGATCGGTCAGGGCGGAAGTGATGTCCAGCGCAATGGTCGTGTCTTCGTTGCCGCTCGCCGGCTGAACGGTCAGCGTCGGCGTATCGGTGACGGGATTGACGGTCACGACCAGGTTTTCGGTCTTGGTCGCCTCCGCGGCATCGCGGTCCTTGGAGACCGCGGTCACGCTGAGCGTGAAGTCCACATCGCTGTTCGGCGGCGGCGTGATCGTCAGCCCGGCGAGCTGTTCCGGCGTCAGGGTGATCGAGCCGTCGGTGACCGTCAGCGTGCCGTTCAGCGTGTTCGCAAGCGTGGCGCCGGGGGGGATCCCGCTGATGCGGATGGTCAGCACCTCCGACCCGTCGCTGTCGGTCAGGGCCGGGTTGATCGTCAGCGGGATCGCGCTGTCTTCGTTGCCGGTGACGGCCTGGACCGCCAGCGTCGGGGTGTCCGACACCGGGTCGACGGTGACGCGCAGGGTCTCGCTCTTGGTCGCCTCGATGGCGCTGCCGTCCTTGGCGATGGCGGTGACCGTCAGCGTGAAGTCACGGTCGCTGTTCAGCGGCGGCGTGATCGTCAGGCCGGTCAGCTGATCCTTGGTCAGCGTCCATGTGCTGGTGCCGTCCGTCTGCGTGCTCGTCCTGGTGCCGGCGCTGAGCGCTGCGCCCGAAGGAACACCGGCGATGGTGATCTTCAGCTCCTCCGAGCCGTCGGTGTCCGTCAGCGCCGACGTGATGACCAGCGGGATCGCGCTGTCTTCGTTGCCGGAAGCCGCCGCAGCGGTCAGCGTCGGCATGTCGGTCACCGGATCGACGGTGACGCGCAGGGTTTCGCTCTTGGTCGCGGCGACGGCGCTGCCGTCCTTGGCGATGGCGGTGACCGTCAGGGTGAAGTCGACGTCGCTGTTCAGCGGCGGCGTGATGGTCAGGCCGGTCAGTTGATCCTTGGTCAGCGTCCATGTGCTGGTGCCGTCCGTCTGCGTGCTCGTCCTGGTGCCGGCGCTGAGCGTTGCGCCCGAAGGAACACCGGCGATGGTGATCTTCAGCTCCTCCGAGCCGTCGGTGTCCGTCAGCGCCGACGTGATGACCAGCGGGATCGCGCTGTCTTCGTTGCCGGAAGCCGCCGCAGCGGTCAGCGTCGGCATGTCGGTCACCGGGTTCACCGTCACCACAAGCGGCTCGCTCTTGGTCGCCTCGATGGCGCTGCCGTCCTTGGCGATGGCGGTGACGGTCAGCGTGAAGTCACGGTCGCTGTTCAGCGGCGGCGTGATCGTCAGACCGGTCAGCTGATCCTTGGTCAGCGTCCAGGTGCTGGTGCCGTCCGTCTGCGTGCTCGTCCTGGTGCCGGCGCTGAGGGTCGCGCCCGAAGGAACACCAGCGATGGTGATGCTCAGCGTCTCGGAGCCGTCGGTGTCCGTCAGGGCCGGGTTGATCGTGAGCGGGATGGCCGCGTCTTCGTTGCCGGTCGCAGCGCTGACGGTCAGCGTCGGCGTATCCGACACCGGATTAACCGTCACCACAAGCGGTTCGCTCTTGGTCGCCTCTACCGCGCTGCCGTCCTTGGCGATGGCGGTGACGGTGAGCGTGAAGTCACGGTCGCTGTTCAGCGGCGGCGTGATGGTCAGGCCGGTCAGCTGATCCTTGGTCAGCGTCCAGGTGCTGGTGCCGTCCGTCTGCGTGCTCGTCCTGGTGCCGGCGCTGAGGGTCGCGCCCGAAGGAACACCAGCGATGGTGATGCTCAGCGTCTCGGAGCCGTCGGTGTCCGTCAGGGCCGGGTTGATCGTGAGCGGGATGGCCGCGTCTTCGTTGCCCGTCGCAGCGCTGACGGTCAGCGTCGGCGTGTCCGACACCGGATTAACCGTCACCACAAGCGGTTCGCTCTTGGTCGCCTCTACCGCGCTGCCGTCCTTGGCGATGGCGGTGACGGTGAGCGTGAAGTCACGGTCGCTGTTCAGCGGCGGCGTGATGGTCAGACCGGTCAGCTGATCCTTGGTCAGCGTCCATGTGCTGGTGCCGTCCGTCTGCGTGCTCGTCCTGGTGCCGGCGCTGAGGGTCGCGCCCGAAGGAACACCAGCGATAGTGATGCTCAGCGCCTCGGAGCCGTCCGTATCCGTCAGGGCCGGGTTGATCGTGAGCGGGATGGCCGTGTCTTCGTTGCCGGTCGCAGCGCTGACGGTCAGCGTCGGTGTGTCGGTGACCGGATCGACGGTGACGCGCAGAGTCTCGCTCTTGGTCGCGGCGACGGCGGTGCCATCCTTGGCGATGGCGGTCACCGTCAGGTCGAAATCGGCATCGCTGTTCAGCGGCGGCGTGATGGTCAGCCCGGCCAGCTGGGCCGGAGACAGAGTCCAGGTGGTGGTGCCGTCCGGCTGGGTGACTGACGTTCCCGCGCTGAGGGTCGCCCCTGCCGGAACACCCGCGATGGTGATGCTCAGCGCCTCGGACCCGTCGGTATCGGTCAGGGCCGGGTTGATCGACAGCGGGATTGCCGTGTCTTCGTTGCCCGTAGCGGCCCGGACCGTCAGCGTCGGAGTGTCGGATACGGGATCGACGGTGACGCGCAAGGTCCGGCTCACCGGCACGGCGGCGGCAACGCCGTCCTTGGCGGTGGCGGTCACCGTCAGGTCGAAATCGACGTCGCTGTTCAGCGGCGGCGTGATCTTCAGCCCGGCCAGCTGCTCCGGCGCCAGGGTGATCGACCCGTTGCCGATGACCAGCGCGTCGCCGGCCGTGTTGGACAAGCTCGCTCCCGCCGGAATGCCGCTGATGGTGATCGTCAGCGACTCCGACCCGTCCAAATCGGTCAGGGCGGGTGTGATCGTCAGCGGAATGCCGGTGTCTTCGTTGCCGGTCGCAGCTGTCACGCTCAGGGTCGGAGTGTCGGTGACCGGATCGACAGTGACGCGCAGAGTCTCGCTCTTGGTCGCGGCGACGGCAGTGCCGTCCTTGGCGATGGCGGTGACGGTCAGGTCGAAATCGACATCGCTGTTCAGCGGCGGCGTGATGGTCAGACCGGTCAACTGGGCCGGAGTCAGAGTCCAGCTGGTGGTGCCGTCCGGCTGGGTGACGGACGTTCCGGCGCTGAGAGTCGCCCCCGCCGGAACACCGGTGATGGTGATGCTCAGCGCCTCCGACCCGTCGTTGTCGGTCAGTGCCGGGCTGATCGTCAGCGGGATGGCGCTGTCTTCGTTGCCAGTAGCGGCCTGGACCGTCAGCGTCGGAGTGTCGGACACGGGATCGACGGTGACGCGCAGGGTCCGGCTCACCGGCACGGCGGTGGCGACACCGTCCTTGGCGATCGCGGTGACGGTCAGAGTGAAGTCGACATCGCTGTTCGACGGCGGCGTGATGGTCAGCCCGGTCAGCTGGGCCGGAGTCAGAGTCCAGGTGGTGGTGCCATCCGCCTGAGTGACGGACGTTCCGGCGCTGAGGATCGCCCCTGCCGGAACACCGGCGATGGTGATGCTCAGCGCCTCCGACCCGTCGGTGTCGGTCAGTGCCGGGCTGATCGTCAGCGGGATGGCGCTGTCTTCATTGCCGGTGGCGGCCTGGACCGTCAGCGTCGGAGTGTCGGTGACCGGATCGACGGTGACGCGCAGAGTCTCGCTCTTGGTCGCCTCTGTCGCCGAGCCGTCCTTGGCGATGGCGGTAACGGTCAGGGTGAAATCAACGTCGCTGTTCAGCGGCGGCGTGATGGTCAGGCCGGTCAGCTGGGCCGGAGACAGAGTCCAGGTGGTGGTGCCGTCCGGCTGGGTGACTGACGTTCCCGCGCTGAGGGTCGCCCCTGCCGGAACACCCGCGATGGTGATGCTCAGCGCCTCCGACCCGTCGGTGTCGGTTAGTGCCGGGCTGATCGTCAGCGGGATAGCGGTGTCTTCATTGCCGGTGACGTCCTGGACCGTCAGGGTCGGAGTATCCGACACCGGGTTCACCGTCACCTGCAGCGCTTCGGTCCTGGTCGCCGCAACCGCCGACCCGTCCTTGGCGGTGGCGGTAACGGTCAGGGTGAAATCAACGTCGCTGTTCAGCGGCGGCGTGATGGTCAGCCCGGCCAGCTGGGCCGGAGACAGAGTCCAGGTGGTGGTGCCGTCCGGCTGGGTGACTGACGTTCCCGCGCTGAGGGTCGCCCCCGCCGGAACACCCGCGATGGTGATGCTCAGCGCCTCGGACCCGTCGGTATCGGTCAGGGCCGGGCTGATCGACAGCGGGATTGCCGTGTCTTCGTTGCCCGTAGCGGCCCGGACCGTCAGCGTCGGAGTGTCGGATACGGGATCGACGGTGACGCGCAAGGTCCGGCTCACCGGCACGGCGGCCGCGACACCGTCCTTGGCGGTGGCGGTCACCGTCAGGTCGAAATCGACGTCGCTGTTCAGCGGCGGCGTGATCTTCAGCCCGGCCAGCTGCCCCGGCGCCAGGGTGATCGACCCGTTGCCGATGACCAGCGCGTCGCCGGCCGTATTGCTGAGGCTGGCGCCGGCCGGAATGCCGCTGATGGTGATCGTCAGCAACTCCGACCCGTCCAAGTCCGTCAGGGCGGGGGTGATCGTCAGCGGAATGCCGGTGTCTTCATTGCCGGCCGCAGCGCTGACGGTCAGCGTCGGTGTGTCGGTGACCGGATCGACGGTGACGCGCAGAGTCTCACTCTTGGTCGCGGCGGCGGCGGTGCCGTCCTTGGCGATGGCGGTGACGGTCAGGTCGAAATCGACGTCGCTGTTCAGCGGCGGCGTGATGGTCAGACCGGTCAACTGGGCCGGAGTCAGAGTCCAGCTGGTGGTGCCGTCCGGCTGGGTGACTGACGTTCCCGCGCTGAGGGTCGCCCCCGCCGGAACACCCGCGATGGTGATGCTCAGTGCCTCGGACCCGTCGGTATCCGTCAGGGCCGGGCTGATCGACAGCGGGATTGCCGTGTCTTCGTTGCCCGTGACAGTCTGGACCGTCAGCGTCGGAGTGTCGGATACGGGATCGACGGTGACGCGCAAGGTCCGGCTCACCGGCACGGCGGCGACGCCGTCCTTGGCAATCGCGGTGACGGTCAGGGTGAAATCGGCATCGCTGTTCGACGGCGGCGTGATGGTCAGCCCGGTCAGCTGGGCCGGTGTCAGCGTCCAGGTGGTGGTGCCGTCCGGCTGGGTGACGGACGTTCCGGCGCTGAGGATCGCCCCTGCCGGAACACCGGCGATGGTGATGCTCAGCGCCTCGGACCCGTCGGTATCCGTCAGGGCCGGGCTGATCGACAGCGGGATGGCGCTGTCTTCATTGCCGGTGGCGGCCTGAACCGTCAGCGTCGGCGTATCGGTGACCGGATCGACGGTGACACGCAGGGTTCGGGCGACCGAGACCGGGGCGGCGACGCCGTCCTTGGCGGTGGCGGTCACCGTCAGGTCGAAATCGACGTCGCTGTTCAGCGGCGGCGTGATCTTCAGCCCGGCCAGCTGCTCCGGCGTCAGGGTGATCGACCCGTTGCCGATGACCAGCGCGTCGCCGGCCGTGTTGGACAAGCTCGCTCCGGCCGGAATGCCGCTGATGGTGATCGTCAGCAACTCCGACCCGTCCAAATCCGTCAGAGCCGGATCGATGGTCAGCGGAATGGCGGTGTCTTCGTTGCCGGTCGCAGCTGTCACGCTCAGAGTCGGCGTGTCGGTGACCGGATTGACCGTGACGCGCAGGGGCGCGCTGGTGCTGGCGGGATCGGCCCCGCCGTCCCGCGCGGTGGCGGTGACGGTCAGGGTGAAGTCGACATCGCTGTTCAGCGGCGGCGTGATCTTCAGGCCTGCCAACTGGCTGGGCGCCAGCGTGATGGTGCCGTTGCTGATCGTCAGGGTATCGCCGGCAGTGTTGCGCAGGCTGGCGCCGACCGGGATGCCGCTGATGGTGATGCTCAGCGACTCCGAACCGTCGGTATCGGTCAGGGCCGGATCGATGACCAGCGGAATGCCGATGTCCTCATCCCCAGCCGCGGCGGTGACGCTCAGCGTCGGCGTGTCGGACACCGGATTGACGGTGACGCGCAAGGGCGCGCTGGTGCTGACCGGCGTGGCGGATCCATCGATGGCGGTGGCCGTGACGGTCAGGGTGAAGTCGGCATCGCTGTTGTTCGGCGGCGTGATCGACAGGCCCGCAAGCTGCGCCGGGGTCAGGGTCGCCGTGCCGTTCACCACCGCCAGCGCGCCGCCGGCATTGCGCAGCATTGCCCCGTCCGGAATGCCGGACAGGGTGATGGTCAGCGTTTCTGATCCGTCGGTGTCGGTCAGGGCAGGGCTGATCGTCAGCGGGATCCCCGTATCCTCGCTGCCGCTCGCCGTCTGGACGGCCAGGGTCGGCATGTCGGAGACCGGGTTGACCGTGACCAGCAGCGGGGCGCTGGTGCCGGCCGGAGCCGCGGTGCCGTCGGTGCTGGTCGCCGTAACCGTCAGGGTGAAGTCGGCGTCGCTGTTCAGCGGCGGGGTGATCGCCAATCCGGCGAGTTGGCCCGGCGCCAGCGTGATGGAACCGTTGGCGATCGTCAGCGTCTCGCCGGCCGCGTTGGTCAGGACCGCGCCGGACGGAATGCCGCTGATGGTGACGTTCAGCGTCTCCGACCCGTCGGTGTCGGTCAGGGCCGGACTGATGGTCAGCGGAATCGCCGTGTCCTCATCCCCCCTTGTGGCGGCGACGCTCAGCGTCGGGGTGTCGGACACCGGATTGACGGTGACCGGCAGGGTGGCGGTGACGCTGGTCGGAGCCGCGTTGCCGTCGGTGCTGGTCGCGGTGACGGTCAGGGTGAAGCTGTCGCCGCTGTTCGGCGGGGGTGTCAGGGTCAGGCCGGGAACCTGCGAGGAGGTCAGCAGGATAGTGCCGTTCACCACCGTCAGGATGGTGCCGGAGGCGTCGCGCAGGACCGCTCCGTCCGGAATGCCGGACAGGGTGACGCTCAGCACCTCCGTGCCGCCGGTGTCGGTCAGGGCAGCGTCGATGTTCAGGGCGATGGCCGTGTCTTCGTCGCCGGACACGCCATTCACCGTCAGGTTCGGCGTGTCCGACACCGGGGCCGGAGTCGCGGCGGCATCGTCGCCGGTGGTCTCCGCCGCATCCTGGATAACGGGCGCCGCGATGTCGGGGAGGGCCCCGTCGTCGATCACCTGATCGGGCGTCTCCGGCATCGGGATGTCGGACAGGGCGGCGGGCAGTTCGGTGAAGGCCGTGGTCGTGCGCGCGTTGGACAGCAGGTCCACCCGCTCAACCATCGTGGCGGCCGTTTCGCGGCGCTCCTCCGTCGAAATTCCGGACCCGTCCGGTCCGGAGGGGCCGGAGCCCAGCGTGCCTTCCGTGCGCAGCACGTCGCCCGCCAGCAGGGCAGCCACCGCCGCCTGATCGGTCGCCACCGCCACCGACTCGCCGACCACCTCGCCGATCTGCACGACGCCGCCGATCATCAGATCCTCGGCGCCGCGATAGTCGGTCTGGACATAGCCGAGCGTGTCGTCCGGCCGCTGGAGTTCCACGGAACTGGCCTCGTGGATCACGCCGCTCAATCGGGTCGCGTCGACCTGCTGCAAGAGGGTCAGATCGTCCAGGATCTGACGGTCGTCGACCGCCGGGGTGTTGCCCTGAACCGCTTCCTCAGCCATCGGACCGCTCCATAAGTCGGGTGCAAATTCGCGCCACGCTACTCGTCACGACCCTAGGTTCTAGCCCTCTTAGTTGCTTGTGATAAGAAACTTCCTGTGATGATTTTCAACAGCTTGGGTGACGCCACCCCAGCCGCCGCCCCGGCATCCCTAGGCACACGACCGACTGAAAACCGTTTTGGAATAACGGTTTAATACCCTTTTCGCGCAGTTTCGAAAGGGCTGCGCGCAGCAAGCTTTGTCACTCGGTTGCCTTTTGTTGCTATTCGTCGATTTACCTATCACTAGCAATTATGCTGTTGATTGTCTGCTCGGTTAACCCTGTGCACAGGTTGGTCGTTTTGCAGTCCGCATCCCCGTCTGCCACCCGCATCGAACAGTCCGCCGCTTCCGCATCGGCGAAGACCGCATCGGCGAAGTCCTCTGCCGCCCATGACCGGGCGGCGGAAAAGGCCGCGCGCCGTCTGCTGTCCGGCATGCTGGGTCCGCGCCGGGACCGGGCGATGCTGGTGCTGGCCTCCTTCGCGCTGAACGTCTTCGGGCTGGCGCTGCCGGTGACGCTGCTGCACGTCTATGACCGCATCCTGCCCAACGAGTCCTACGGCACCATGCTGCTGCTCGGTCTCGGCTGCGGTGCTGCTGCGGTGATGGAAGCGATCCTGCGGGTGGCGCGCTCGGCGCTGACCACGTGGATGGGAGCCCGGATCGAACACCGGTCGAGCGCGTCGCTGATCGACCGGCTGATGCACATGCCGCTGAACGCCTTCTCCCAGCAGGGAATCGGCACCCATTTCGAGGTCTACCGCGCCATCAAGATGGTGCGCGAGTTCTACTCCGGCCAAGCGCTGCAATCGGCCATCGACATCCCCTTCGCCGCGCTCTACCTGGGCCTGATCGCATTGCTGGCCGGCTGGCTGGTTGTGATCCCGCTGGGCGTGCTGGCGCTGTTCCTGGTCGTCGGCGCCGTCCTGGGCCGGCGGATGCGCCGGGCGCTGGAGAACCGCCATGTGCTGGAGGAACGCCGCCTGAACTTCATCAGCGAGGTGCTGAGCGGCGTCCACACGGTCAAAGGGCTGGGGGCGGAGGCCGGCCTGCTCCGCCGCCACGAGCGCCTTCAGCAGGGCTGCAGCGAGGAGGACTTCAACGTCGCCCGGCTGAGCGGTTCCGCCTCCGTCGTCGCCACCACCCTGTCGCAGGCGACGATGATGCTGGTGGTCATCCTGGGCAGCGTGTCGGTCATCGACGGGATGATGACGACCGGTGTGCTCACCGCCTGCTCAATGCTGGCCGGGCGCTGTGTCCAGCCGGTGCAGTCCCTGTTCGATCGCTGGGTGCGCTATCAGTCGGTGTCGCTGTCGCTGCGCCGCATCGGCCATGTCCTGCTGGAGGTCGGGGCCGACGGCGGCGCGCATGGGGCCAGGGAGGGGGCCGGCGATGGGACCGGGGCCGCCGGCGCGGTGGCGGAACCGCTCGTCCCCGGCACGATCGAGATGGACAAGGTCCGTTTCGCCTACGACCGCGGGCCGGAGATCCTGACCGACCTGTCGCTGAGCGTCGGACCGGGCGAATTCCTGGGCGTCGTGGCGACCAATTCGACGGGCAAGACGACCCTGCTGCGCCTGATCCTGGGCGTGCTGCGGCCGAATTCCGGCACGGTGCGGGTGGGCGTGCGCAGCACGACGGAAACCGACACCATGATCGGCATCGGCGGCGTCGTCTATGTCGGCGAGCATCCGGAACTGTTCAAAGGCACCATCCTGCAGAACCTGACGCTGTTCGACCCCGGCCGGGCCGATCTGGCGATGGAGGTCTGCCGGCGCCTCGGGCTCGACCGCCGCATCGCCAGCCTACCACAGGGCTACGAGACCATCGTCGGCGACGCCTCGCAAGAGGCGCTGCCGCGCGGCGCCCGCCAGATGATCTGCCTTGCCCGCGCGCTGGTCCGCGAACCGGCGGTTCTGCTGCTGGACGAGCCCAACTCCTCCCTCGACACCGAATCCGACAAGCTGTTCCGCCGCGCGCTGGAGGAACTGCGTGGCAGCGTCACCATCCTGCTGGTCACCAGCCGTCCGTCGCTGCTGACGCTGGCCGACCGGGTGGTGCAGATCGTCGACGGCCATGCGGTCAGCCGCGGTGCTTCCGGCGGAGAGAGCTTGGGCACCCAGCCCGCCCTCGTCGCTTCCAACCCCGGCACGGAGCCTGCCGCCGCAACCGCCGCGCCTGATGCCGAACCCATCCGCGCCGCCCATGACGACGGCGACATCCTGCGCCGCCGGCTGGCGGTGGCATCGGCGGTGGGCGCCTGCATGGTGCCGCTGCTGGATGCGCTCGGCTGGCGCGGCGCCCCGCAGACCCTGGCCGAGGCCCTGCCCCACTTCTCCGAGGTTCAGACGGTCGAGGAACTGTGCGACGTCCTCCAGCGCCTTCATTTCGAGGGGCGCAGCCTTCGCATCGACCTCGCGCGGCCTGATCCGTCGCTGATGCCCTGCCTTTTCCGCGCCCGCGACGGCGGCGTCTACACGCTGCTGTCCGCCGATGCCGACGGAGTCGTCGCCTTCAGCGGCCAGCTGCGAGAGACGGTGACGCTGAATTACGGCAAGGGCACCGCCTATGCCTTCACCGCGCTGGAGACCACGACAGGCGCCGGGACGCAGAACTGGGTCGGCACGGTCATCCACGGTTATGTGCCGCTGCTGTGGGCGGTGCTTGGCTTGAGCGCCGTCATCAACCTGCTGTCGGTCGCCGCGCCGCTGTTCACCATGGCGATCTACGACAAGGTGATCGCCACCGGCTCCTTCGACACGCTCGCCACCATCGCCATCGGCGCGGCGCTGGTGATCGGCGGCGATTTCGCCCTGCGCCAGATCCGTGGCCGGGCGCTGGCCCATGCCGGTTCCCGCATCGCCCGGACCATCAGCAACGCAACCATCGACCGCATCCTGATGCTGCCGGTGGGCATGAGCGAACGCGCCGCCATCGGCACGCAGATCGCACGGGTGAAGGATCTGGAATCGATCCGCGATTTCATCAGCCAGGGACAGGTTGCGGCCCTGTTCGACGTGCCCTTCGCCCTGTTCTACCTGGGCGTCATGGCGGTTCTGGGCGGTCCTCTGGCGCTGGTGCCGCTGGGCGCCGTACTGATCACCGCCGCCATCGGCGCAGCCGTCCACCCGCTGGTGCGCGCCCGCACCGGGACAACCGCCCGCGCCGACACCGAGCGGCAGGAATTCTTCGTGGAGATGGTCGCCAAGATGCCGGCGCTGCGCGCCATCGGCGGGCTGGCCCATTGGCGCGACCGCTACGACCGCCTCTCCGCCCGCACAGCATTGTCAGGCCACACCGCCGCCAACCTGTCGGCCACCCATGCGGCGCTGGCCGGCCTCGTCGTGCCGGTCGCAGGATTGGCCACCGTCGGCGTCGGCGCGCTCCAGGTCTTCACCGGCGCCATGACGCCGGGCGCGCTGATGGCGTCTATGATGCTGCTGTGGCGGGTGATGGTGCCGCTGCAGACCGCCGTCTCCATGTTGCCGCGCATCGAGCAGCTGCGCGCGAACGCCCGCCAGATCAACGGCCTGATGAGCATCCGGCCGGAGCGCGAGCCGCGTTGCGCCACCCTGCAGCCGCGCAGGCTGAAGGGCGAGGTGTCCTTCTCCCGCGTTTCGCTGCGCTACCGGAACGATGCCGATCCGGCACTGGTCGGCGTGTCCTTCACCGTCAAGCCGGGGCAGATCGTCGCCATTGTCGGACCGGACGGCGCCGGCAAGTCGTCGCTGCTGAAGGTGATGCTGGGGCTCTATGCGCCGCAGGCCGGCAACGTGCGCATCGACGGCGTCGACATCCGCCAGATGGATCCGATCGACCTGCGCAAGTCGGTCGGTTATGTCCCGCAGGCCAGCGCCCTGTTCTACGGCACCATCGCCCAGAACCTCCGCTTCGCCGACCAGACCGCCGACGACTCCGAACTGCGCTGGGCGCTGTCGCTGGCCGGCGCCCTGGACGAGGTGGAAGCGCTGCCGCGCGGTCTGGACACCCGCATCGGCGACAACCAGTCGCTGCGCCTGTCGCCCAGCCTGACGCAGAAGATCTGTCTCGCCCGCGCCTATATCCGCCGGCCGCGCATCCTGCTGCTCGACGAGCCGGCCAGCCGGCTGGACTTCGACGGCGACAAGGCCCTGCATGCGGCGCTTTCGGCCTTGCGTGGGCACAGCACCATCTTCCTGGTCACCCACCGGCCGAGCCACCTGACGCTGGCCGACACGGTGCTGACGATGGATGCCGGCATGATCGCCCCCGCCGGCCCGTCCGGAAGCCTGCCCGGTCCCCGGCCCATCGGTCCAGGCACGGGTCCAGGCACGGGTCCCGGCGCCGGCCCGGCGGGTGGTCCGGCCGGCGGCGGCAGCAGCGTCGCCAACAACATCGCCGGAGCGCTGCTGGGCGGGATCGGGCTGCAACGCCCGCCCGGCGGCGTCGCCACGCGCCAGCACTGATCCGCCTACCTCCTTCCTCTCCGATCCTGTGTGAACCGCAAGATGGCCGCTTCAGACCTCGCCCGCCCCACCGGCAAATCGCTCAGCGCCGACGATGCGACGCTGTCGCTGGTCCGCGCCACCATCCTCGTGCTGGTCCTGCTGATGGCGGCGCTGCTGGCCTGGGCCACGCTGATGCCGGTGAAGGAGGCCGTCGTCACCGCCGGACAGGTGGTGCCGTCCGGCAACGCCCAGGTGGTCCAGCATCTGGAAGGCGGCATCGTGTCCAACATCCTGGTCAAGGAAACCGATCTGGTGGAGGCCGGCCAGCCCCTGATCGTCTTCGATCCCAAGCAGGTCCAGGCGGAGCGGGAACAGATGAACGCCCGCCTGCTGACGCTGGAGTTGCGGGCGGAGCGGCTGCGCGCCTTCGCCGCCGGGCGGGAGCCTGATTTCCTGCGCGTCGCCGGCACCGACACGCCGCAGACGGACTCACAGATCGCCGACCAGCGCCTGATCTACGACACCCAGCGCCAGGCCCGCGACACCGCCATCGCCGTGCTGCGCGCCCAGGTCTCGCAGCGCGAGGCGGAGCTGGCGCTGTATGAAGGCCAACTCGCCAGCATCAAGGACCAGATCACCTTCATCACCGGATCGGTCGACATCCGCAACAAGCTGGAATCGATGGGCCTGTCGTCGAAGCTGCAATCGCTGGAAACCCAGCGCGAGCAGTCACGCCTGATGGGCGAGCAGCGGCGGATCGAGGGACAGATCATCGCCACCGGGCAGGCGATCACCGAAGCCGGCAACCGCATCCTCGACCAGACGGCCAAGCTGGCGCAGGACGCGGTGAACGAGATGGGCACCGTGACCGCCGAGATCGCCCAGCTGCGCGAGGCCCGCGCCAAGCTGGACGACCGGTCCCAGCGGCTGACCGTGCTGTCGCCGGTGCGCGGGCTGGTGCAGGATCTGCGCGTCAACACCATCGGCGCCGTGGTGCCGGAGGGCGGCGTCCTGATGCAGATCGTCCCGGTCGATCATGAGATGACGGTGGAGGCCCATGTCACCCCGCGCGACGTCGGCCACCTTCATGTCGGGCAGGAGGCGACGGTCAAGGTGCTGACCTATGACTTCGCCCGCTATGGCGCCGTCACCGGCAAGCTGCTGCGCATCTCCGCCTCCACCTTCCTGGACGAGCAGCACCGTCCCTACTACAAGGCGGTCATCGCGCTCAGCCGCAACCATGTCGGCCGCGACGACATCCAGCACCCGGTTCTGCCCGGCATGACGACCCAGGTGGAGATGACCACCGGCGAGCGGTCGCTGCTTGAATATCTGCTGAAGCCCATCTACTTCGCCCTGTCCGACAGTTTCAACGAGCGGTGAGGATGGCCCTGCGCCGGCCCCGCCCGACAAGTGGCCGGCGATTGTTCATCCCAGCCGAATTGTGTTGCCGCTGACCCGGTATTTATTAGTACGCCTACGGGAGCCACACTCCACCGCACTGCAATGCGGGAGGGGTGCCACGGCACCGGACGGCTATGGGACGGTCGACGAGGACACAAGGGACGAGTGCGGAGCGCGGCGGGGCACAGGGCACGACGCCCTGCCCCTGCCCCTTCGTGGTCGATGACCGGACCATCGCCGGCCATGCCCAGGACATCCGGCTGCGGCTCTACCGGCCGCTGATCGGGCTGGCGGTCCCGGCGCTGCTCTATCTGCATGGCGGCGGCTTCACCTCCGGCTCGCTGGAGGAGGCGGAGGAAACGGCGGCGGCCATCGCCGCCGAAACCCCGGCGCTGGTGGTGTCGGTCGGCTACTCCCTGGCCCCCGCCCACCCCTTCCCCACCGCCGCACAGGATGCCTACCGCGCGGCGCTGTGGACCGCCGAGACGGCGCCGTCCCTGGGCGTCGCCCACGGCGGGCTTGGCGTCGTCGGCTATGATGCCGGCGGCCATGTCGCCGCCTCCCTGACTTTTCTGGCCCGCGACCTGGGCGGGGTGAGCCTTGCGGCGCAGGCGCTGCTCGGCCCGATGCTGGACCCCAGCCTGACGCGGGCCAGCCGCGGCGGCATCGGCGATGCCGATAGCAAGGCCGACGGGAAGGCCGGCGCAACGGCCCGGCTGCTCGACAGCACCATCGCCGACTGCGCCCGCTGCTACCGCGCCTATCTGCCGGAGGCGGCGCAGCGGCTCCACCCCTATGCCGCGCCGCTGGAATCGCGCCGGCTGGGCGGGCTGCCGCCGGCCCTGATCGTCACCGCCCAGAACGACATGCTGCGTACCGAGGCCGAGCAGTACGCCGCCGGCCTGATCGCCGCCGGCGTGCCGACCGAAGTCACCCGCTTTCCCGCCATTTCCCACGACGCCCTGCCCGGCCATCGGCCGGCCTTGCTGGCCGTCAGCGACTTCCTGCGCCGCCGGCTTCCCGCCGTGCGCACCTGACATTTTCCTCCTGTTCCGGAGACAGATCTCATGACCAAGTCACGCTCCAAGCTCGCCCTTCTCTTGATCGCCGGGGTCGCCGCGGCGGGCGCCGCCGGCATCGTCGTCAGCCAGGGCCATGCCGATGCCCCGCAGACGGCCGCAGCCGCCCCGCCCCCGCCGGAGGTGGACGTCGCCCCCGTCGTGGTCCGCAAGATCACCGATTGGCAGTCCTATTCCGGTCGCCTCGAAGCGGTGGACCGGGTCGAGGTGCGGCCCCAGGTGGCCGGCGCCATCACCGCCGTGCATTTCCGCAACGGCGCGCTGGTCCGCCAGGGCGACGTGCTGTTCACCATCGATCCGCGCCCCTTCGCGGCGGAGGTCGCCCGCCAGGAGGCCCAGGTCGCCGCCGCCCAGGCCCGCGTCCGCTTCACCGCGGCGGACCTGGAGCGCGCCCAGCGTCTGGTCCGCGACGACACCATTTCCCGCCAGTCGCTGGAGAGCAAGGAGAACGAGGCCCGTTCCGCCGCCGCCAACCTGAAGGCGGCCCAGGCGGCGCTGGAGATCGCCCGCATCGACCTGGAGCACAGCCAGGTCCGCGCCCCCGTCTCCGGCCGCGTGTCGCGCGCCGAGGTGACGGTGGGCAACGTGGTGGCGGCCGGGGCCGCGGCGGCCCCGCTGACCACGCTGGTCTCGGTTTCGCCGATCTACGCCTCATTCGACGTGGATGAGCAGACCTACCTGACCCACATCGCCGGGGTGAAGGACGCATCCGGCGTGCCGGTGCAACTGGGTCTCGCCAATGAGGCCGGCTATTCCCGCGACGGCGCGGTCGAGCATGTCGACAACCGGATGGACGCCGCCTCCGGCACCATCCGCGTGCGCGCCCGCTTCGACAACGCCGACGGGCTGCTGGTCCCCGGCCTCTACGCCCGCATCAAGGTCGGCGGCAGTCAGCCGCATGACGCGCTGATGGTGGAGGACCGCGCCATCGGCACCGACCAGGACAAGAAGTTCGTCCTGGTGGTGGCGGAGGACGGCACCGTCACTTACCGCGCCATCGTCACCGGTGCCCATCAAGCCGGCCTGCGGGTGGTGAAGAGCGGGCTGGAGCCCGGCGAGCGCATCGTCGTCAACGGCCTGCAGCATGCCCGCCCCGGCAGCCGCGTCAGCCCGCGCACGGTCGCGATGAACGGCACGCCGGAGCCCATCCGCACCGCATCCACGGCGCAATGATCCACGCCCGCCGGGAGAGCCGTCATGAACATCTCGAAATTCTTCATCGATCGCCCGATCTTCGCGGGCGTCCTGTCCGTGGCGCTGTTCCTGGCGGGTGCGATCTCGCTGTTCCAGCTGCCGATCTCCGAATATCCGGAGGTGGTCCCGCCCTCCGTCGTCGTCCGGGCGCAGTATCCGGGCGCCAACCCCAAGGTGATCGCCGAGACCGTCGCCGCTCCGCTGGAGGAGCAGATCAACGGCGTCGAGAACATGCTGTACATGCAGTCGCAGGCCAACAGCGACGGCAACATGGCGCTGACCGTCACCTTCCGGCTCGGCACCGACCCGGACAAGGCGCAGCAGCTGGTGCAGAACCGCGTCTCCCAAGCCCTGCCCCGCCTGCCGGAGGATGTGCAGCGGTTGGGCGTGACGACGGTGAAGAGTTCGCCGACGCTGACCATGGTCGTCCATCTGCTGTCGCCCAACGACCGCTATGACATGACCTACCTGCGCAACTACGCCATCCTGAACGTCAAGGACCGGATCAGCCGCATTCAGGGCGTCGGCGAGGTGCAGGTGTGGGGCGCCGGCGACTATTCCATGCGCGTCTGGCTCGACCCCAACAAGGTGGCGGAACGCGGCCTGACCGCGACGGACGTGGTGGCGGCGATCCGCGAGCAGAACGTCCAGGTCGCGGCCGGCGTCATCGGCGCCTCGCCCAGCCTGCCGACCACGCCGCTGCAGCTGTCGATCAACGCGCAGGGCCGCCTGAAGACGGTGGACGAGTTCGCCAACATCGTCCTGAAGATCGGCAAGGATGGCGGCGTCACCTACCTGCGCGACGTGGCGCGGGTGGAGCTGGCGGCCTCGCAATACGGCCTGCGCTCGCTGCTGGACAACAAGTCGGCGGTGGCGCTGGGGATCAACCAGGCGCCGGGCGCCAACGCGCTGAGCATCGCCGACAATGTCCGGGCGACGATGGCGGAGCTGAAGGCCGACATGCCCGACGGCGTCGATTTCAGCATCGTCTACGACCCCACCCAGTTCGTGCGGTCGAGCATCGAGGCGGTGATCCACACCCTGCTGGAGGCGGTCGCCCTGGTGGTCCTGGTGGTGATCATCTTCCTGCAGACCTGGCGGGCCTCGATCATCCCGCTGCTGGCCGTGCCGGTGTCAATCGTCGGCACCTTCTCCCTCATGCTTCTGCTGGGTTACTCGATCAACGCGCTGTCGCTGTTCGGCATGGTGCTGGCCATCGGCATCGTGGTGGACGACGCCATCGTCGTCGTCGAGAACGTCGAGCGCAACATCGAGTCCGGCCTGTCGGCCAAGGAAGCCACCTACAAGGCGATGCGGGAGGTCAGCGGTCCGATCATCGCCATCGCGCTGACGCTGGTCGCCGTCTTCGTGCCGCTGGCCGCCATGACCGGCCTGTCGGGCGAGTTCTACAAGCAGTTCGCGATGACCATCGCGATCTCCACCGTCATCTCCGCCTTCAACTCGCTGACCCTGTCGCCGGCCCTGTCGGCGGTGCTGCTGCGCGGCCATGACCAGCCGCAGGATTGGCTGACCCGCGCCATGAACCGGGTGTTCGGCGGCTTCTTCCGCCTGTTCAACCGGGTGTTCCACCGCGCCTCAACCGGCTATGGCCGCGGCGTCGGCGGGGTGGTGCGGCACAAGGGCATGATGATGATGGTCTATCTGCTGCTGCTGGGCGCCACCGTTCTGCTCGGCCGCGCGGTGCCGATGGGCTTTGTCCCGGCCCAGGACAAGGAATACCTCATCAGCTTCGCCCAGCTTCCCAACGGCGCCTCTCTCGACCGCACCGAGGCGGTGATCCGCGAGATGACCGACATCGCCCTCAAGCAGCCGGGCGTGCAGAGCGCCGTCGCCTTCCCCGGTCTGTCGGTCAACGGCTTCACCAACAGCTCCAGCGCCGGCATCGTCTTCGTCACGCTGAAGCCCTTCGCCGAGCGCGGAGACGCCAGCCTGTCGGCCAACGCCATCGCCGCCGACCTGCAGAAGCGCTATGCCGGCCTGAAGGAGGCCTTCGTCGCCATCTTCCCGCCGCCGCCGGTGATGGGCCTCGGCACGTTGGGCGGCTTCAAGATGCAGCTGGAGGACCGCGGCGCGCTGGGCTACGAGGCGCTGAACGCGGCGGTCAACGCCTTCGTCACCAAGGCGATGCAGACGCCGGAGCTGGGGCCGACCTTCTCCAGCTACCAGATCAACGTGCCGCAGCTGGACGTCGATCTCGACCGGGTGAAGGCCAAGCAGCAGGGCGTGGCGGTCGGCGAGGTGTTCGACACCATGCAGATCTATCTGGGCTCGCTCTACGTCAACGACTTCAACAGCTTCGGCCGCGTCTACCAGGTGCGGGTGCAGGCGGACGCGCCGTTCCGGGCCGAATCCGGCGACATCGGCCTCTTGAAGACCCGCAACGACCGCGGCGACATGGTGCCGCTGTCCTCGCTGGTCCGGGTGGCGCCCAGCTACGGGCCGGAGATGGTGGTGCGCTACAACGGCTACACCGCCGCCGACATCAACGGCGGGCCGGCGCCGGGCTTCTCCTCCGGTCAGGCGCAGGCGGCGGCCGAGCGCATCGCGGCGGAGACCCTGCCCCGCGGCGTGCGGTTCGAGTGGACCGACCTGACCTATCAGCAGATCCTGGCCGGCAACTCCGCACTGTGGGTGTTCCCGATCAGCATCCTCCTGGTCTTCCTGGTGCTGGCGGCGCAGTACGAGAGCCTGACCCTGCCGCTGGCGATCCTGATGATCGTGCCGATGAGCCTGATGTCGGCGCTGGCCGGCGTGTGGATCACCGGCGGCGACAACAACATCTTCACCCAGATCGGCTTCATGGTTCTGGTCGGCCTGTCCGCCAAGAACGCCATCCTGATCGTCGAGTTCGCCCGCGAACTGGAGGAACAGGGCCGCAGCACCGTCCAGGCCGCTATCGAGGCCAGCCGCCTGCGCCTGCGCCCGATCCTGATGACCTCCATCGCCTTCATCATGGGCGTGGTGCCGCTGGTGACCTCCACCGGCGCCGGATCGGAGATGCGGCACGCCATGGGTGTGGCGGTGTTCGCCGGCATGATCGGCGTCACCCTGTTCGGTCTGGTGCTGACCCCGGTCTTCTACGTCCTGCTGCGCCGGCTGGCCGGCGCGAAGGCGGAGCGGTCGGCGGACATCCCCTCCACCCCGGCGGGAGCGGTGACGCACCACTGACCGCTTACCGTCTGAACACTTCCTCCGCCACGGCATCCAGCAGGGCCTCGTCGCTCTGCTGGTTTCCGTTCGTCAGGAAGATCAGCGCGGTGCGGCGGCCGGGGTAATAGCGGACATCGGCCTCGAACCCGTCATAGCGGCCGTCATGGCCGACGCCGCGCCCCCAGCGGTCCTTCCACAGCGCAACACCCAGCCCCTGCCCCTCCTCGTTCTCCGACGGGGTCATCATCCGCCGGACCATCTCGGGTTTCAGCAGCCGGTTGTCGCGGAACAGGGCGAAGACGAAGCGTTCCAGATCCCCGGCGGTGGTGACCAGCGGCCCGTCGCCGGTGGTCGCCGCCCAGGACCGGCGGCTGACGTCGCCCTCCTCGGTATAGCCATGGGCAAGGCTGCGGTCGCGCGGATCGGCGCCGACGGTGGTCGAACCCATCCCGGCCCGCTCCAGCACCCGGCTCCGCAGCACCTGCGCGAAGGGAACGCCGTCGCGCAGCGCCGCGATGTGGCCGAGCAGGACATAGTTGCTGTTGGAATACTCGTAATGCCCGCCGACCGGCCCGGTCGCCTCCTCCCCCGCCGCATAGGCGAGCAGCGCGCCGCTGCGCGGCAGCCGTTCCGGCTTGGCCGCCTCGTCCTCTTCATAGGCATCGGTGATGTAATCGGGAATGCCCGAGCTATGGTCGAGCAGATGGACCAGCCGCGCCCGGTTGGCATTGGCGACCTTGCCCAGCGGCAGGTCCGGCGCCAGTTCCCGCACCGGCCGGTCGAGCGAGAGCAGCCCCTCCTCCACCTGCTGCATCACGGCGGCGGCGGTTGCCATCTTGCCGACGGAGGCAACGTAAAAGCGCGTCTCCTCCGTCACCGGCCGCTCCCCGCGCCGGTCAGCGATGCCGGAGACGACCACGCGGCGGACATCGGGTCCGGACACCAGCAGGACGCCGCCGTCGAGTTCCTCCTCGGCTATGAAGCGGTCGAGGAGGCGCTGCAGGCGGTCGGTGCTGGCAGCGTGGGCAGGCACGGCTGCATGGCCCAACAAGAGCACCGCCGCCAAGGCTAGCCGAGGCAGGAATCCAATGCCGGGTGGAAAGCGGTCCGATCGGTCCCGTCTGTGCACCTGCATGCCCTGCCCCTCCGACTGCGCGGTCCGGCGGAAATACGCCGAAAGCGGTAACCCGAACTGAGGGTATGCCGCGCAATCGAGAGGCGGCAAGAGTCCGGACCCGCGGATCAGGTGAAGCTGTCGCCAAGCCCGATATTCTTCAAATTGAAGCCGGCATCCTTGCAGGTCTGGCGGATCTTGCGGACGGCGACCAGCAGATCCTTGCTCTGGCTGAGCGTTGGGGAGGTGCGGAGGATCTGTGCGAACAGTTCCTGGTTCATCTGGTATCGCAGCGTATTCGTGGGATCGCTTTCGAGATGCAGAAGGAACATGTCGTCAAAGATGTTGCTGTCCACGGTGCGAGCTTTCGATGTCTTCACCCGCTTGAACCAGCTCATGCTTTTCGCGAGCTTGGAGTTCTGCTCCACCGTCTTCATTTCGCTGGACAGCTTGGCGTAGGCCTTGCTGTCGTCATCCTTGTCGCCCAGGAACATCTTGAAGATGCACATGGCCTTGGTCTTGGTCGGCTCCGCCCGGAAGTCCAGCACCATCCAGGGAAACAGCACCCGCTTGAGACGGGTAATCGACGTCTCGACGGAGTCGACCTCCATCTTCGTCGCGATGGCCCCCTGGCTTCGCGACAAAGCGGCGTAAACAAGGGCACGGCGGGTCTCCGCCGGTGCGAACGCAATCTTCTGGGCAACGGACGTCACGCCAACCCCTCCTTATCAAAGGGATATTTTCGGTCCGTCCGGGCTAACACACATAACTATGCGGACTCAATGTATTGCGGGCGGCGCGGCAGGTGCGGAAGCCGCCCCTCCCCGTCAATGCGCCTCCTCCCAATTGTCCCCGATCCCCGCCTCCGCCACCAGCGGCACACCGAGATGCGCGGCGCCCTCCATCACCCCGCGCACGATGCGCGCCGCGTCCTCGGCCTCCGCTTCCGGCACTTCGAACAGCAGTTCGTCGTGCACCTGCAGCAGCATCCGCGCGCTGCTTCCCGCCACCGCCAGTGCTGCCGGCATGCGGTTCATGGCGCGCTTCATGATGTCGGCGGCGGTGCCCTGGATCGGGGCGTTGATGGCCTGGCGCTCGGCGAAGGCGCGGCGGGCGGCGTTCTTGTCCTGGATGCCGGGCATGTAGCAGCGGCGGCCGAACAGCGTCACCACATAGCCGTGCTGGCGGGCGAAGCTCTTGATCGACTCCATCCAAACCTTCAGCTCGTGGAAGCGCTCCAGATAGGTCTTGATGAAGCTGTTGGCCTCGCCGGGCGCGATGCCCAGCTGGCGGCCCAGGCCGAAGCCGGAGATGCCGTAGATGATGCCGAAGTTGATCGCCTTCGCCTTGCGGCGGATGTCCGGCGTCATCTGATCCAGCGGGATGCCGAAGACCTGGGCGGCGGTGGCGGCGTGAATGTCCAGCCCGTCGCGGAAGGCGTCCTTCAGCGCCTGGATGTTCGCCATCTCCGCCACCAGACGCAGCTCGATCTGCGAATAGTCGACGCTCAGCAGTTTGTGGCCGGGGGATGCCACGAAGGCGCGGCGGATCTTCTTGCCCTCCTCCGTCCGCACCGGGATGTTCTGCAGGTTGGGGTCGGTGGAGGACAGGCGGCCGGTGTTGGTCGCCGCCAGGGCGAAGGCGGTGTGGACCCGGCCGGTGACGGGGGAGATCTTCTCCTGCAGCGCGTCGGTGTAGGTGCTCTTGAGTTTGGCGAGCTGGCGCCAGTCGAGCACGCGCTGGGCGATGGTGTGGCCCTGCTCCGCCAGCTCCTCCAGCACGCTGCTGTCGGTGGAATAGGCGCCGGTCTTGCCCTTCTTGCCGGTGCCGAGCTTCAGCGTCTCGAACAGGATCTCGCCCAACTGCTTGGGCGAGCCGATGTTGAAGCTCTGGCCGGCCAGCGCGTGGACGTCCTTCTCGATCTCGGCGAGGCGGACGGACAGGCTCTGCGACAGGTCGGACAGCGCCTTCTTGTCGATGCGCACGCCGGCCCGCTCCATGTCCGCCACCACCGGGACCAGCGGGCGGTCCAGCGTCTCATAGACGGTGACCATGCGGTCGTCAACCAGACGCGGCTTCAGCAGCGTCCACAGGCGCAGCGTGATGTCGGCGTCCTCCGCGGCATAGGCCAGCGCCTTGTCCAGCGGCACGCGGTCGAAGGTGATCTGGTTCTTGCCGGTGCCGCAGACCTCCTTAAAGGGGATCGGCGTGTAGGCGAGGTGCATCTCCGCCAGTTCGTCCATGCCGTGGCCGTGGGCGCCGCCGTCCAGCACGTAGGAGATCAGCATGCTGTCGTCCACCGGCGACACCGTGACGCCGTTGCGGGTGAACAGCTGGTGGTCGAACTTGAAGTTGTGGCCGATCTTCAGGACCGACGGGTCCTCCAGCACGTCCTTCAGGATCGCCATCGCCTCGGCCGTCGGGATCTGCACCGGCGGCGGCGGGGCGTCGAAGTCCAGCTGGCCGGCGGCAGCGGTGGACGCGCCATGGGCCAGCGGGATGTAGCAGGCGATGCCCGGCTCCGTCGACAGCGACACGCCGACCAGCGCGGCGGTGGCCGGGGTCAGGCTGTCGGTCTCGGTATCCACCGCCAGCACGCCGGTCTCGCGGGCCCGCTCGACCCAGCGGCGCAGGGTGTCGGCATCCTGCACCAGTTCGTAGCGTACCTCCGGCACATTCAGCACCGTCTTGCGGGCCGGGCGGCCTTCGTTAGCCGGGGTATCGGTGGGTGCGGGGGACTTCGCGGCGGGCGTGGGTACCGAACCGGGGGACGGGAGCCCACCGCCGGCGCCGTCGGCGATGCGGCCGTCCTTCAGCATCTCCATCTCGACGCGGGAGACGATGGTACGGAAGCCCTGGGCCTTCAGGAAATCGATCAGGCGCTGGTGGTCGGGCTCGCGCACGCGCAGCTCGTCCAGCGGTTTGGGCGGCGGCACGTTCTCGTCCAGCAGGACCAGACGGCGAGAGATTCGGGCCTGATCGGCGAACTCGATCAGCTTCTGGCGGCGGGCCGGCTGCTTGATCTTCTCGGCATTGGCCAGCAGGGCTTCCAGGTCGCCGTATTCGGTGATCAGCTGGGCGGCGGTCTTCACGCCGATGCCGGGCACGCCGGGGACATTGTCGACGCTGTCGCCGGCAAGCGCCTGGACGTCCACCACTTTTTCCGGCGGAACGCCGAACTTCTCGAACACCTCGTCGGGGCCGATGGCCTTGTTCTTCATCGGGTCGAACATGCCGACGCCGGGGCGGACCAGCTGCATCAGGTCCTTGTCCGACGACACGATGGTCACCGGCCGTCCGGCCTCCTGCGCCAGACGGGCATAGGTGGCGATCAGGTCGTCGGCCTCATACCCCTCAAGCTCCAGGCAGGGCAGGCAGAAGGCCTCCGTCGCCTCGCGGATCAGGGCGAACTGGGGCTTCAGCTCCTCCGGCGGTTCCGGGCGGTGGGCCTTGTAGTCGGGATAGAATTCGTTGCGGAAATTCAGCCGCTTGCTGTCGAAGACGACCGCCACCGCTTCCGCCCTGGCGTCGGCCAGCAGCTTCAGCAGCATGTTGGAGAAGCCCAGCACCGCGTTGACCGGCGTGCCGTCCGGCCGCGTCAGCATCGGCAGCGCATGGAAGGCGCGGAAGATGAAGCCGGAGCCGTCGACCAGATACAGCCCGCTGCCGTCACCGTTGGAGGCGGCGGGGAGCCCGGCGGCGTCGTTCTGGGAGGCAGCGGTGGCGTCGGTCATGATGGTCTCTCGTCCCTTCCTTGCGGGCGCTACCATCGCCGAAGGAGGCCCGGGAGTCGAGTGCCGAGACCGGGTATCAGGGGTCGGGGATCAGGGCCCGGATTTCAGGGCGTGCTGTCCTCGACCACGCTGCTGACGACCGGGCCGACGAAGGCGTATCCGACGCCGTGCACCGCCTGAACCGGCAGGGCGCAGCCACTGCGCTCCTCTACCTTGATGCGCAGGCGGCGGACCAGCGAATCGATGGAGCGGCTGTAGGGGTCCCAGTCGCGGCCGGTCAGCGCCACCGAGATGTCCTGCCGGGTCACCGGCTCGCCGGGAGCGGTGACCAGCAGGGAGAGGAACTTGTACTCGGTCGCGGTAAGCGGCACGGCGGAGCCGGTCGGCGGCTGGATGCGCCATTCGATGTCGTCGAAAACCCAGGCCTTGCGCGCGTCGGCCGCAGCCGCGGACGCGGCGGCGGGCGGCGGTTCCGGTGCCGTGAGCGGAGCGGTCCCCTTCTGCATCCGGCGCATCAGAGCCTTGACCTGCGCCTCGACCTCGCGGAAATCGACCGGCTTGACCAGATAGACGTCGGCGCCCAGTTCCAGCCCGATGACCCGGTCGATCAGACTGGACCGAGCCGTCAGCATGATGATGGCGGCATGGGACGAGGTGCGGATGCGCCGCGCGACCGAGAATCCATCCTCATCGGGCAGGTTGATGTCGAGTACGATGACGTCGGCCGGACCGCTTTCCAGCAGCCGGTCCAGCTCCGCACCGCGCGACGCCCCCCGCACCTCGAACCCGCAGCGGTCGAGATATTCGACGAGATCGTCACGAAGGTCGGCTTCGTCTTCGACCACAATGATCCGGGCCACGACGCCTATGCCCCCATTCACATTCGTATGAGGTTATATTAAACACCCAATCGGGTTACGCAAACCCAATCAGTTCGACCGGACCAAACCGGGGCCACGCAAGATCGGTTCCACAGCTTTACCTAAGGGATAGGTATTGGTCGCCCACGGTAGCGGAGTAGCGCGCAACCGCGGCCTTGTCGATAGCGTCGATCCGGCCCTTCCCCTTCAGCTCCGCAAGGCAGCGGTCGAAGTCGCCGCGCAGCGACTCGTCGCGGAACACCATGCTGTAGGGTGTCGGCGGGAAGATGGCGGTGAACTGCACCGGCTGGGCCGGATCGAAGGGCAGGCCGCCGCCGGCCTTCGCCTTGTCCTGAAGCTGGCGGTTGTATTCGGCGAAGATCAGCCCGTCGGCCAGAACCGCGTCGACCCGGCCGGCGAACAGCAGGTTGGAATGCACCATCTGGTCGGCGCGCTCGCGGAAATCGCCGAAGCTGGGGATCGCATCCCGCAGGCCCGGCAGGACATCGGGCGCGCCGGAGAAGGTGATGACCCGCTTGCCCGCCAGATCGGCCAGCGACTTCACGGCCAGGCCACTGCTCTTCAGAACCGACGCGCCGTTCTGGTACAGGATGTAGGGGGCGGAGCGCGCGCCCGGCATCTCCATGCCGGCCGGCACGGTGGTGACGGCGTCGACCTGGGCGCCGTCGCGGAAGTCGTTCCAATGGCGGCCGAAGGGCACAACCTTGAACCGCGCCTCATGCCCGCAGGCCGCCAGCGTCTCGGTGATGATGGAGGCCTCCCGCCCGGTGCCGTCGGCGGTCATCATCGGCGGCAGTTCCGGCGTCAGCACCGTCACCGGACGGGCCGCGGCGGGTGACGCCGCCATATGAAGGGCTGCGGCGAGCGTGGCGGAAAAGACCCCTGCGGCACCGAATGCACGAACACCGAACGCCATCCTTCGCCCTCCACCATTGCGGTACAGGCCGCGACCGTCCTGCCGGCTAGCGGCGGGCCGGGAAGCGGCGGGCGGGAAGGTAGCATGGGCAACTGTGCGGCCGTCCACCGAAAATCCCATTCCGGGCAACGGCTTCGCCCCGCCCAAGCCACTATTCGGCCGGCGTCCGTTACAGTTCGTTGCAATTGGACGACATTGGTCGCCCCTGGTTGCCGCTCGTTCCCATTCTCTTGGGCTTTCTGACAATGAAGAAAGCCATTGCCGAATGTTATTTCACGACTGGCTAAAACGATCGTGCTATGGATAGGCTCATCCGCCACACGCATCATGCCCGCCGGCTCTTTCGATGACTGTCGGCGCATTGCACGCAGGGGTGGATTTACTGATGGGCGCGGGACTACCGCACTCCCGGTCGACCGGACCGGGACTGCCATGAAGACCGTCATGAACGAACGCGCCCCGGTCACCCGGGTCAGGAGGATGTGGATGAGCGTCACGGGATGGGACGACACCGAATCCTATACGCTTCGCGGCTCCGGCCCCCGCGGCACGGATGAGGACGCCGTCCGCGCCGGCGGATCGTCGCTGCTGACCCGCGTCATCCTGATGATCGTCGGCTGCACCCTGCTGGTCGGAATGGTCGCCATGGGCGTTTCGTCCGTCCTGGTCGGCCGCCAGCAGCGCGAGGCGGTGACCCACCGCGCCATGCTGGTCGGCACGCTCCAGGCCTCGGCCATGGGCCAGGCGGTGTGGGAGTTCGATACCCGCGCGGTGGAGGGAATGATCCGCGGCCTGATGGCCGAAGATCCCGCGGTGCGCAGCGTCAAGGTGTGGGCGGCCTCGGGCGGCCGCGGCGGCCATGGCGAGCCGCTGGTGGCGCTGGAACGCCCCGCCGGACGGGCGGAGCTGACGACCGTCGAACGGCAGATTGCCATTTCCGGCAGCGGCGGCGAACGCACCATGGTCGGCCTGCTGCGCCTGACCTATTCGCTGGAAGAGGCGGAAAGCGCCACCATGACCGCGCTGGCCCCGATGGCCGGACTGGTCTTCTTCTCGCTGCTGGCCGTCATCGGCATGATCAGCATCCTGCTGAACCGGCTGGTCCTGGCGCCGCTCGCCCGGCTGACCCGTTCGGCCGGCGCGATCGCGGCCGGCGACTACCGGGTGCGGCTGCGCAACCGCCGTGCCGACGAGATCGGTCAGCTGACCGTTGCCTTCAACCACATGGCGGAAACCGTCCACGACTATACCGAACGGCTGGAACAGCGCGTCGCCGAACGGACGGAGGAGCTGCGCCAGTCCAACGAACAGCTGGCCGTGGTGAACCGTCAGGTCATGGACAGCATCCAGTATGCCAGCCTGCTGCAATCGGCCATCCTGCCCGACGAGCGCGAGATGGCAAAGCGGCTGGACGGTGTCTGCGTGCTGTGGCGCCCGCGCGACGTGGTGGGCGGCGATTTCCACATCTTCCGCGAGTTGGAGGACGGCCGCTTCCTGATCGGTGTCGCCGACTGTTCCGGCCACGGCGTGCCGGGCGCCTTCATGACGATGACGGTTTCGGCCATCCTCGACCATGTGCTGTCCGACACGCCCGACAGCGATCCCGCGGCGATCCTGGGCCGGCTGAACCGCATGGTGCGCTCGGCGCTGGCCCGCGGGCGGGACAACCCGCGCTTCGACAACGGGCTCGACATCGGGCTTTGCCTGGTGCGGCCGGACCGCGGCGACCTGTTGTTCGCAGGCGGCCGGATCGGGCTGCACATCGTCGATACCCAAGGGGTCGATACCCAAGGGGTCGATGACCAGGGCCGCGGCACCGCATCGGTCAGCGAGGTGAAGGGCGACGCCGAAAGCCTGGGCTACCGCCGGTCGGACATCGGCCACCGCTTCACCACCCACCGGGTGGAACTGGCGCCGTGCCGCAGCTTCTACCTGACCACCGACGGATTCCTCGACCAGGCCGGCGGCGCCCGCGGTTTCGGGTTCGGCAACCGGCGCTTCAACGCCATGCTGCTGGAACACGAAGGCATCCCCATGGCAGACCGCAAGGCCGCCTTCGCGCAGGCTCTGGCCGACCACCAGGGCGACCGCGCCCAGCGCGACGACATCACCCTGATCGGCTTCTCGCTGTCGCCGGCATCGGCCGCAGCGGGTTTCGGGGCCGCCGGCCCCTCCTCCCAATTCATCCACCCGTAAGGCAGGTCGTCAAGGTACGATGAAAGGCAACGAACTCTTCAACCTGCAGGAGCTGCTGTCACGGCAGAAGCTGCTGATCTGCTTCAGCGGCCCCTTCAGCCACAGCGTCATCGAAGAGCTGGGCAAGGCGGTCCGCAACCACCTGGAAAATGAGCAGATCGAGAAATCGGCGATCATGGACGTCTTCTCCGTCTATGTGGAGCAGGCGCAGAATGTCCGCAACTATACCGCGTCCCGCGAAGCGCTGGGCCGACCGATCCCCGCCAACAGCGGCATTGTCGTGATTGGCAAGGAGGACGAACATTACGTCGTCAGCTCCGGCAATCTGGTCGAGGCGGACGATGTTCCCGGCCTGTCGGCGATGCTGGAGAAGCTGCGCGGCCTGGACAAGGTGGGGCTGAAGGCCGCCTACAAGGAACAGTCGCGCAAGCCGCGCGAAGCGGGCGCCAGCGGCGCCGGCCTGGGCCTGATCGACATGGCGCGCAAGGCCACCCGGCCGCTGGAATATTCGCTGCGCGCGGTGGATGAGCGCTATTTCTTCTTCAGCCTTGAAGTCCAGCTATAAAAAATCACGGAACACGCATAATGGACAGTTTACGGATTGAGGCAACGTCCTGCTCGCCCCTGATCGATTTCGATCCGGCGGCCGGGCTCCTGCGCATCGAGGGGGAGTCCTACCCGGAAAACTCCTTCGATTTCTATGCGCCGGTGTTCATCTGGCTGGAGGAGTATTTGAAGGAACCGGCGCCGGCGGTGGTGCTGGACATCGGGCTCAGCTATCTCAACACCAGCAGCATCAAATGCATGATCGACGTGCTGGAGATGCTGGACCTTACCCATCAGAAGGGCCGGACCGTATCGGTGCGCTGGCATTACGACAGCGACAACGACCGCGCTCTCGACATGGCGGAGGAGTTCGCGGAAGACGTCTCCCTGCCCTTCGAGATCCTCGCCCATTGATGACGCGTCCAGCAGCCGAAATGAACTGAGCACCCGAGATGACGATGCGGTCGCAGGAACAGGAGCTTCGTCAATGGATCGAGCGGCTGGCCGAGGATCCGGCCAATGCCGACAATCCTCTGCTGGCGGAATTCCAGAAGCTGGCGGAACGGCATGGCAAGCTGTTGCACCAGTTCCGAAAGATCGCCAAGATCAGCGACCGGCTGCAGACCGAGACCAAGGACATGGCGCGCCAGCAGCGCCAGTTCGTGCTGATGGTCAGCCATGAGTTCCGCACGCCGCTGGCGATCATCGACAGCGCCTCGCAATTGCTGGAACTGGAGCCGAAGCTGCCGGTCTCGGCCATGCCGCGGGTGGGAAAGATCCGCAACGCGGTGCAGCGGATGCTTCACCTGATCGAGCGCTGCCTGACCGATGAACGGCTGGGAACCGCCGCCGCCCGGCCGATGGCCTTCGACCTTGCCGCCATGCTGACGGGGCTGGTCGCGGAAATTGGGGCGTCAGCGGCCGGCCACGGCCACAGGTTCGAACTCCACGGCGTCGATCGCCCGGTGCCGATTCCCGGCGACCGCGACCTTTTGGCCGTTGTGTTTTCCAACCTGCTGGAAAACGCTGTGAAGTACTCGCCGAAGGGAGGGACGATCCGCCTCGACCTCTCCACCGGCGAGGGGCAGGTGACGGTGCGGGTGGCGGACGAGGGGATCGGCGTCAATGCGGCCGACGCGGCGCGGCTGTTCGACAAGTATTTCCGGGCGTCCAACGCCGCCGGCACCACCGGCGCTGGGCTGGGTCTCCATCTCGCCCGCTGCATCGTGGACACCCACGGCGGCGGGATCGCGGTGGCGAGCCAGCCGGGTCAGGGTGCCGCCTTCACGGTCCGCCTGCCGCTCGCCCGCACCGCTCCCGCTCAGGCGGCTTCGGCTGCGGTTTCGACGGAACCGCCCGTGACGGAGCCGCCAGTCACGGAGCCGGCGTCATGAGCGGCGGCGCGAAGTCCGGTGACGCGAGGGTAACGGGCCTGCCCAGGCGCTGGGCACTGCGGCGGGGAACGGTGGGGATGATGCTGCAGGAACAGAAGCTCCAGGACTGGCTCGCCCGCCTCGCCGAAAACGACGATTACGCTGCCCACCCGCTGATGACCGAATTCCGCGCCCTGGCGGACGAACACCTGAAGCTGATGCGCCAGCTGACGAAAATCGCCAAGATCAGCGACCGCATGCAGACCGACACGCGGCAGATGGCCCAGGCGCTGCACGCAGCCTCGCAGACCGATCCGCTGACCGAGCTGCCCAACCGCCGCCATATGGTCGACCGCCTGGAAGCCGAGCTGTGCCGCGTCGGCCGGAACGGCGGCGGTAGCGGTAGTGACACCGGTAGCGGTTGCGGCGGCTTCGCCCTGATCATGCTGGACATCGACCATTTCAAGGAGGTCAACGACGCCTTCGGCCATGCCGCGGGCGATCACGTGCTGGTGGAGGCCGCAGGTCTGTTGCGCCGGAACCTGCGCGGGCATGATCTGTGCGCCCGCTGGGGCGGCGAGGAGTTTCTGATCCTTCTGCCGGACACCGATCAGATCCAGGCGGAAGCGGTGGCGGAAAAGCTGCGCGGGCTGATCGCCCACCAACCCATCATCCACCAGGGGCACAGCATCGCCGTCACGCTCAGCCTGGGCGTGGCCGCCTACCGGCCGGGGCGGACCGCCGACGACTGCATCCAGGCCGCCGACGATGCGCTCTACATCGCCAAGCGCGCCGGACGAAACAGGTGGGCCACAGCGGCATAAGCCGCCGTGATGCCGGCCTTTCTCAATCCGCCCTTTCTCAATCCGCATCGACCTGCGGCTCGGCGGCTGCCGGCGCCGTAGCGCCGATCTGCAATTCCTCCAGCTGCGCCAGGGCGCCGGCCATCCCGGTGGCGACCAGGTTGGCATCGGTCTCGGCGCTGGCGCGTTCCGGGACTTCGGCTTCGGGGTGAGCGCTCCACAGGCAGAGCAGGAACGGCACGCGGGGGCCGAAATGCAGGCGCAGCCGACGCAGCAGCCGGCGCGAATGACCGAGCGACGAGGGGTTGAGGGAGGACAGAACCACCGCGTCGATGCCCGCGGTGCCGAGGCTGGCGATGGCCCTGGTCGACACCTTCTCGCACGGGATAACATCGGTGCGGATGTCGCGGCCGGTCAGCAGATAGGCGAGCAGCCCGGCTGCCGCCTCGTCCAGGTTGTTGCGGGCGCCGATGCAGAGCACCCGTGGCGCATCCTCCGGCGGAGTGCCGGTTTCGGACAGTTCGTCCAGCAGGCTGGCCATCCCGTCCGCCACCGCCTGACGGCCCTCCGGGTTCAGTGTCCCGCGCTGGCGATCCTGCTCGGCCAGCGACAGGGCGGGCAGCAGCAAGCCGTCCGCCATTTCCACCGGGGTGCCCTTGCCGAGCCGTTCCTCCGCGATCTCGGTCGCCTCGACGGGATCGCGGGCCAGCAGGCGCTGGTAAACCTTCGCCTCGTCGGGCAGGACGGGACGGTCGCCCAGCATCACCTCCAGGAAATGCAACTGCGGCACGTGGCGGCCCAGCACCACGAGACAGACGGTCAGCGGCGTGGCCAACAGAAGGCCGACCGGCCCCCATAAGGTCGTCCACACCACTGCCGCGATGATGATGGCGAGGGAGGACAGGCCGGTCGCCGTCCCATAGAGCCAAGGCTCCACCACATTGTTGGAAAACAGCTCCACCGCCACGAACAGTGCGATGCACAGCAGCGGCAGGGTCCAACCGGTGTCCACCGCAAAGGACAGCAGGATGGGAAAGGCCGAGGCGATCACCGGCCCCAGGAAGGGGATGAAGCGCAGCACCGTCGCCATCAGCCCCCAAAGCAGCGGATTCGGCACTCCGAGCAGCCACAGGCCGATGCCGATCGGAATGCCGTAGGTGACATTGACGACCACCTGCATCAGCAGGTAGCGGCTGACCCGCTCGCCCGCGTCGTTCATCGCCTCGGTTGTGCGGCTGAGATCGCCGGACCCGACCAGCCGGATCAGGCGGTCGCGCAGATCCTCGCGCTGCAACAGCATGAAGATTGTGAAGACCAGCACCAGGCCGGCCATGGCGATCGGCGTCATCGCCGGGCCGAGGACCCGGCGCACGAGGTCGAAGACGCCGGCATCGGATTGGTCGAGGCGGACCGGCACCGGCTCCCGGCGCGGCGGGCTGGCGGTCGTGGCGGTGGTCGTCCCGGATGGTGGCGCGGCCGGAGCGGCACCGGCCGCGGGTGGCGCCGGCTGCTCGCCGCCGGTCGCCTTCTCCAACTCCTGCTGAAGGTCGCGGAAGGCGTCGGTCGCCTGCTTCAGCGCGCCGCGGTCCCCGGGCGACGAGGTGGCGGTGCGCAGGGTCTGGATCTTGGTGTGGATGTTGCGCTGGTAGGTCGGCAGATTCTCCGCCAGATCGCCAAGTTGGCTACCCACCACCGCGCCGAAGCCGATGATGGCCATGAACAGCAGGACCACCACCGCCAGCACCGACGGCACCCGGCCCAGATGCCAGCGCTCCAGCCGGCTGACGATGGGCGTCAGCACGAAGCCGAGCAGCACCGCCAGCGCGATCGGTATCAGGATGTCTGCCGCCAGATAGAGCGTCACCACGATCAGCGTGATGATCAGCAGGATCGTCTGGATCGAGGCGGGCGGCGCGGCCTTGGTCACCGCGATGGGGCGTGCCTGCAGCCGGCGGGCGGTGTCCTCGGCCATGGTCGTCGGGCTTTCTGGAAGGGAGAATGCCCGACAAGAACACCGGCCGTGCGGACGCGTTCCCTCGCCCGCCGAACGCAGTGACGGAGAGGGAGCCGCAGTCAGCAAGCCGCCATCAGGGAAGCGGCTGCTGCTGGGTGATGCAGTGGATGCCGCCGCCGCCGCGCACGATGTCCATGGCGGCGATCTGCACCACCTCGCGGTCGGGGAAGGTCTTGCGGACGACGCGGTAGGCCTCGTCGTCGGCCGGATCCTCGAAGGCCGGCATGACGATGCCGCCGTTCGCGATGTAGAGGTTGGTGTAGGACAGCGTCAGGCGCACGCCGTTCATGTCGCGGCGCGCGGGCTGCTGGATCGGGATGACCTCCAGTTCGCGGCCCCTGGCGTCGCGGGCACGCTTCAGCCGGTCAAGATTGTCCTGGAAGGCCTTGAAATTGGCGTCTCGGGGGTCGTCGGTGGTGATCGCCATGACCACGCCCGGGCGGACGAACAGCGCGATCTCGTCAATGTGGCCGTCGGTCTCGTCGTCCTGATAGCCCTCGCCCAGCCAGATGACCGTCTCGATGCCGAGATGGTCCTTCAGGTTCCGCTCGATCTCGTCCTTCGACAGGCCGGGATTGCGGTTGGGATTCAGAAGGCATTGTTCGGTGGTGATCAGCGTCCCCTCCCCGTCCACATGGAACGAGCCGCCCTCCATCACCAGCGGGGCGGAAAAGCAGGGGAGCTTGAGGTGGTCGAGGATCAGGCGGCCGACCTGCTGGTCCTTGTCGCAACCGTCGTAATTGCCGCCCCAGGCGTTGAAGCCCCAATGGACGCCGGCCAGCCCGCCCTTGCCATCGACGACGAAGCTGGGACCGGTATCGCGAATCCAGGAGTCGCTGATCGGCAGCGGCAGGATCTGCACGCCGGGACCGCAGGCGAGCGAGGCTTCGGCCACATCCGCCGGGTCGCACACCATCGTCACCGGCTCGAACCGGGAAATGGCCTGCGCGACCTCGGCGTAGGCGTCGCATGCCGCGTCGAAAGCACCCTCCGGCCAGGTTTCCGGCCGGCACGGCCACGCCATCCAGCAGCCGCTGTGGCGGGCCCATTCGCCGGGCATGTGGAAGCCTTGACCCGTCGGCGTCGGGGCGTTCGGTGTCGTCATGCGTCGATCCCTCTACCCTTTGTTCTCTGCGCATATCCCTTGGGCGCATATCCCCTGGCCCATCACGGCGGCGGCACCAACGCTGGCCGGCACTCCGACTGGTCGGGACATTTTTCAACCCAACCCACCCTAACCACGGGAGCGCGCGTTTGGCAATCGCGTCCGCGACAGCGGGCACTTGGCCTGATGGCAGAGAAACTTTTCAAAGGACGCGATCATGGGGTCGCGTCGGCATGCCGGGAGAGGGAGCCGGCATGAGGTCCGGTCAGCAGCCGAACCGTGGCCGATCAGTGGCCGGACGGCGGGCGCAGGGCGCGGCGGGCGGTGACCGTACGGGTGGTCGAATAAGCAGTGGAAACGGGATTGAAGAATCCGAGCCTCAACAAGGGGAACCACAGGAGCGCGCGCATGGCACAGCCTCTTTCGCTGTTGACGATGGCTTCAACATAGCAAAAGAAACGGGCAATTGCCATCCGTAGCGGCACGGGTCTGCCGAGCGCGGACGGATAGGCTGGCGAAAACGACTGCGGACCGGCCGGCTTATGCTTCCGGCCGGCCCGCGCAAAACCTCAGTCCTCGGGGCTCAGCCGTTTTGAATCGCCATCTGCTCGTCGCGTTTGCGCTGGCGCTCCTGGCGGGTCATGACGATGCTGGCGACGAAGATGCCGGTCGCCACCACCAGAACCATCAGGGTTGCCAGCGCGTTGATCTGTGGGCTGATGCCGAACTTCACGCTGGAGAAGATCACCATCGGCAGCGTCGTCGAACCGGGACCTGAAACGAAGCTCGCCACCACCACGTCGTCCAGCGACAGGGTGAATGCCAGCAGCCATCCGGCGACCAGCGCCGGGGCGATCAGCGGCAGGGTGATGACGAAGAACACCTTGGCCGGGCGGGCGCCCAGATCCATCGCCGCCTCCTCCAGGCTGCCGTCCATGCCGGCCAGCCGCGACTGGATGACCACCGCGACATAGGACATGGTGAAAGTGGTGTGGGCGATGGTGATGGTGGTGATGCCGCGCCCGTCGGGCCAGCCCAGCCACTGCTCCATCGCCACGAACAGCAGCAGAAGCGACAGGCCGGTGATGACCTCCGGCATGACCAGCGGCGCCGTGATCATTCCGCCGAACAGCGTCCGGCCACGGAACCGCCCGAACCGGACCAGCGCCAGCCCGGCGCAGGTCCCCAGCAGCACCGACAGCGTCGCCGACACCGCCGCCACCTGGAAGGACAGCAGGGCCGCGTCCAGCAGGGTGTCGTTGTGGATCAGCTCCGCATACCATTTGGTCGAGAAGCCGCTCCACACCGTCACCAGCCGCGACTCGTTGAAGCTGTAGACGATCAGCAGTGCGATGGGCACGTAGAGGAAGGCATAGCCGAACCACAGCGCCCAGGACAGGAAGCCCATCCGTTTCATCGGCCGGCCTCCGCCTGTCTGCCCTGCACATGCTGGAAGATCATGATCGGCACCACCAGCACCAGCAGAAGCGCGATGGCGACGGCCGATGCCACCGGCCAGTCGCGGTTGGCGAAGAACTCGTTCCACAGCACGCGGCCGATCATCAGCGTGTCGGGACCGCCCAGCAGCTCCGGAGTCACGAACTCGCCCACCGCCGGGATGAAGACCAGCAGCGAACCGGCGATGATGCCCGGCAGCGACAGCGGCAGCGTGATCGACAGGAAGGACTTGAAGGGCCGCGAGCCGAGATCGGCCGCCGCCTCCAGCAGGCTGGGGTCCATCTTCTCCAGCGTCGAATAGAGCGGCAGCACCATGAAGGGCAGATAGCAGTAGGTCATGCCGATATAGACCGCCCAGTCGGAATAGAGGATCTCCACCGGCCCGCTGGTGATGCCCGTCCACTCCAGCAGGTTGCTGATGACGCCGTTGCCCTTGAGGATGCCGATCCAGGCATAGATGCGGATCAGGAAGCTGGTCCAGAAGGGCAGGATCACCAGCATCATCAGCGGCCCGCGCCGCGCCGGCTCGGCCTTGGCGATGGCATAGGCCATGGGGTAGCCGATCGCCAGGCACAGCAGCGTGGTGACCGCCGCGATCCGCAGCGAGTTCAGGTAGGCCAGGATGTAGAGGTCGTCCCCGCCCAGCCGGAAGTAATTGCTGATGTTCAGCAGGACCTGCAGCTTCGAGGTGCCGGCATCCTCGTCGGTCAGCCATTCGACCAGCGACGAATAGGGCGGCTGGGCGATGATCGATTCGGAAAAGCTGATGCCGAAGACGATCAGGAAGGGCACCAGGAAGAACAGCATCAGCCACAGATAGGGGACGGCGACGACTACGCCGCGCCCCCACAGCCCGATCCGGCTGAGGCCGGAAACAAGGATGGAGACGACCGTCCTCATTGGGTCAGCACCACGCCGGCGAAGGGGCGCCAGGTCAGGGTCACCTCGTCCTCCCAGGTGATCGGCATTTCGGTGCGGCGGGTGACGTTGGGGGCGGTGACGCGCACCGTCTTGCCGGTCGGCAGCTGCACCAGATAGATCGACACGTCGCCGAGATAGGCGATCTCCCGCACGATGCCGGTGGTCCGGTTGCGGCCATCGCCGTCGGGGCCCGGCTCCTTCGACAAGGCGATCTTCTCCGGCCGGATGGCGACGGAGACCGGGGAGCCGGCCGGCGCCGGGGTGGCGTGGGCGATCAGCAGCTCGCAGCCGGCCTCCTCCGACGCGACGATCACCTGATCGCCGTCGGTCTCCACGACGCGGCCGTCGAACATGTTGATGGAGCCGATGAACTCCGCCACGAATCGGTTGTGCGGATATTCGTAGATCTCGGTCGGCGTGCCAACCTGGGCGATGACGCCGTGGTTCATCACGGCAATGCGCGAAGACATGGTCATCGCCTCTTCCTGGTCGTGGGTCACGACGATGAAGGTGACGCCCAGCTTTTCCTGGATGTTGACCAGTTCGAACTGCGTGCGTTCGCGCAGCTTCTTGTCCAGCGCGCCCAGCGGCTCGTCCAGCAGCAGCAGCTTCGGCCGCTTGACCAGGGAGCGGGCGAGCGCCACGCGCTGGCGCTGGCCGCCGGACAGCTGGTGCGGGCGGCGCTTGCCGAAGGCCGACAGCTGGACCATCCCCAGCATTTCCGCCACGCGGTCGCGGATCTCCGCCTTCGCCACCCCGTCCTGTTTCAGGCCGAAGGCGACGTTCTGCTCCACCGTCATGTGGGGGAACAGGGCGTAGGACTGGAACATCATGTTGACCGGCCGCTCATAGGGCGGGATGCCGGCCATATCGACGCCGTCGATGAAGATCTTGCCCTCGGTCGGCTGTTCGAACCCCGCCAGCATGCGCAGCAGCGTCGTCTTGCCGGAGCCCGAGCCGCCGAGCAGGGCGAAGAACTCGTTGCGGTAGATCGACAGGCTGACCTCGTCCACCGCAACGAAGTCGCCGAACGTCTTCGTCACCTTTTCGATGCGGACATAAGGCGTCTGGCCCGCGTCCTGCCACGGTTCCAGGCGGGTGGGCTTGCGAATCGGCTGACCGGCCATCCGGTATCCTCTTTCATGACAACGCCCCGGCAGTTCCCCATTGCTGGGGATCGGCCGGGGCGGGCCGGCGCCACGGGTCGGCGCCTCAGGGGGGCGGCTTACTTGCCGGTCTTGACCTTGGTCCACACGCGGGTGCGGGCGCGGTCGGTGGCCTGCTTGATCTGCTTCAGCGAGAACAGCTTCAGATTGCTGTCGGCCGGCAGGAAGATGCCCGGGTTCGACTTGATGTCGTCGGCGACCGTCGCCAGCGACCCCGGCACCGCGTTGGCGTAGCTGACCTTGTTGGAGATGTTCGCCATGTTGGCCGGGTCGAGCACGAAGTTGATGAACTCGTGCGCGCCGTCCTTGTTCGGCGCGTCGGCCGGGACCGCCAGGGTATCCCACCAGACCTGGACGCCTTCCTTCGGCGTGATGTACTCCACCTTGGCGCTCTTGGCCTCGGCGGCGCGGGCGGCACCCTGGATGGCGTCGCCGTTGTAGGCCATCACGACGCAGGCGTCGCCGCCGGCGAGGATGTTGATGTTCTCACCCGTGACGAAACGCTTGATGTAGGGGCGGACCGCCATCAGCGTCTTTTCGACCTTCTCCAGATCCTCCTTCTTCTCGGAGTTCGGGTCGAGGCCGAGATAGTTCAGCACCGACGGGATGACGTCGATGGCCGAATCCATCACGGTGATGCCGCAGGCCGAAACTTTCTTCGCCACTTCCGGCTTGAAGATCAGGTCCCAGCTGTCCAGCGCAACGTCGGGGGCGACGGCCTTGATCTTTTCGGGGATGATGGCGATGCCGACGGTCCCGCCGAGATAGGGGACGGCGAACTTGTTGCCGGGATCGGAATTCTCCAGCAGCTTCAGGACCTTCGGGTCGATGTTCTTGTAGTTGGGAATCTTCGACTTGTCGAGCGGCCCCACCACCTTCGCCTGGATCAGGCGCGACAGGGTCGGCTCCGCGGTCGGCACGATCACGTCATAGCCGGACTTGCCGACCAGCACCTTCTGCTCCAGCAGTTCCAGGCTGTCGTACAGGTCGACCTTCGTCTCAGCGCCCGTGGCCTTGGTGAAGTCGGCGAGGGTCGTTTCACCCAGATAGTCGTTCCAGATGTAGATGTTGACCGGCTTCTTGGCCTGGGCCATCGCCGGGCCGGCGATGGCGATCGCCGCGACCGCGCCGATGAGGCTGAGAGCGAATTTTTTCATGGTTTGCCCCGACCTGTTCGTCTGTGTTGCGGGCGCCGCCACATCCCAACGGCACACCCGGCTCGCGGGCGCTATTGCACCCAGGCGTGGGTGTGTTGTCAACGGTTTGGGTCGAGTTTGCAGACGCCTGCGGAGTTGGGGCGTGCCGAAAGGAAGGTGGCGGCCGGCCGCGCTGCCAAGGGGCCGGAAAGCCCGTGTGGCAGGTATCGCGGCCGGCAAGGCAAAGCCTCTCCCCGATCAATGGCCTGACGGCCGGCAACCGGGTCGCCCACGCTGAAATTGCATACGCCAGTATTTTCGCTCGCGACTATGCGGTCAGTTATATCCCTCGCAACTTTCGGGTCAATGCCACAATTGTCGCATTTTGTTTCCGAACTGAAAGACGAGACGACACAGGGCGTTTCCAGACGATCGCATGTATTTCGACGGGTGCGGATGGAGCCGGCAGCCTCCCTATCACCTCCCTCAACTCTGCGCCGTCAGCACCACGCCAAGCACGACCAGCAGCGTGCCGATCAGGCGGGTCAGGCTCATGCTTTCGCCCAGCAGCAGGACTCCGAGCGCCAGCGTGACCAGGAAGCCCAACCCGACGAAGGGATAGGCCATTGTGACCTCGACCTTCGCCAGAACGGCCAGCCACACCACCATGCCCAGCCCGTAACAGGCGAGGCCGGTCAGGATATGCGGCGTGGCGACGACCGACAGGGCGATCCGCCCGGCCTCCCCCTGCGCCAGGGCGGTCGATACCGCCGGGCTGGACATGCCGATCTTCAGGGAAATCTGAGCGATGGCGGACAGCGTGACGCTCAACAGGATCAATCCGACGACAGCGATGGGCATGGGAACTCCGGCAGGATGGCGGAAGACAGGGGGCCGGCTGTTCAGGTCCGGCCGAAGACGAGCACGACGGCGCAGACCAGACCGATGGCGAGGCTCCACTTGTCGCGGGCGGCGAACACCACCGGATCGTCATGCATCAGCCCGCGGTGGGTCTGCAGCCACACCCGCCCGATCCAGAAAAGCAGAAGCGGGCAGATGATCCACAGCGCCTGCGGCTGGTCATAGATGCGTCCGACCTCCGGGCTGTTGATGTAGAGCGCCATCACCAGCACCGAAAGGAAGCCGGCGGAAACCCCGATGGACTGCAGGACCGGCATGTCGGCGGTCAGGTAGCCGCGCCCCTCCGCCTGCCCGAGCCCAAGCTTCACCATGCTGTCCATCTCCGAATAGCGCTTCACCATCGCCAGGCTGAGGAAGAGGAACATGGAAAAGGCCAGCAGCCAGAAGGACGGGACGATGGCCGTCGCCGTGGCGCCACCCAGCACGCGCAGCGAATAGAGCCCGGCCAGCAGCATCACGTCCCAGATCACCCGGTTCTTGGCGAACAGGTTGTAGAACAGCGACGAGGCGGCGTAGGTCCCCAGCGCCGCCAGGAACAGCGGCGGCAGGGTCAATGCCGACAGGACGACGCTCGCCAGCAGCAGGCCGGGGATCAGCGACAGGCCGAGGTCGAGCGGCAGATCCCCCGCGGCGAAGGGCCTACGGCACTTACGCGGATGGCGCCGGTCGGCGGGCAGGTCGAGCAGGTCGTTCAGCACATAGATGCTCGACGCGCACAGCCCGAAGGCGAGGAAGGCGGCGGCTGCCTGCAAGGTCGGACCGATCTCGCCCAGCTTCTGACCGGCGAGCAGGGGGACGAAGACCAGGAGGTTCTTCAGCCACTGGTGCAGGCGCAGCGCCCGCAGGATCAGCAGCAGGCGCGGGCGGCGCGGAGTTGCGATGGTTTCCATCGGGCACAGGGTCGCGGCATGGCGCACCACGGCGGCGGACGCGTCCACCGCGGTGCCGCGGCGGGCGGCGCGCCAGACGGCATAGTCGGCCTCGTCATTGCCGATGTAGTCGAAGATGCCGGACGGCACCTGCGCCCGGATCGCCGCCAGTTTGCGCTCGCTCTTCAGGTTGACGGCGTCGCTGCTGGCGAGAACCTGATCGAACAGGCCGAGATGGCGGGCGATGGCATCGGCGTAGCGGTGGTGTGCGGCGGTGGCCAGCACCAGCCGGCGGCCGCGTTCGCGCTCCGCCTGCAGCCGCTCCAGAACGGCTTGGTTGTAGACCAGACCCGCCGGATCGATGTCCACCCGCCGGGCCAGTTCCGCCTTCAGCCGCGCCTTGCCCCCGGCCAGCCAGACCGGCACCAGCAGCGCGGTCCAGGGCCGCGCCTTGATCAACCCGAACAGCGATTCGTAGAGCAAGTCGGTCCGCAGCAGCGTGCCGTCCAGGTCGACGAACAGCGGGGGCTCCGCGGCGACCGGCGATGCCGGCCGCTCGGCTCCGGCAGCCGAAGCAAAGGCTGCGACGTTCGGAACGGGAGCGGAAGCGGGAGCACTGGAAACGGCGGCACCTCCTTCGGCCGCCTCCCCCCGGCCCGGCCCGGACGTTGCGGTACGGTCAAGCCGGCCGGTCAGCACGCACACCAGCCCCAGCAGCATCAGCGTGGCGAAGAACAGGTAGGACTGCAGGAAGTTCAGCGGCGTCGCGGCCAGCGCGTTGACCGGCCAGAACAGCAGGTTGCCGGCCAACAAATAGGCGGTCGCCAGCAACGCGAAGGCCCCCGCAGGACGCCTCGCGCCTGGCTCCAGAAGGATGAGGAAGGCCAGCGCGAAGGCCGGCAGCAGGATGCCGTAGTGATGCACCCAGGCGACCGGAGAGCCGGTGGTGAAGCAGAGGCCGGCGACGGCGAAGGCGGCGATCCGGTCCGTGCCGCGGTCGTGGCGGCGCCACAGCAGGCCGAAGGCGAAGAAGGCGATGCCGGAAAGCTGCGTCGCAATGTGCACCACGGGGTGGTAGGGGGCGAAGGCCTCCGCCGACCAATCCAGATTGTTGCCGTTGTGCAGCAGGCGGTTGACCAGCCCGTTGACGGTCTGGTTGACGTGATAGCTCTCACCATGGCGGCCGATGAACAGCAGCACGTCAAGGTAATCGATCATCGGCGCGAAACCGTAGAGCAGGGTCGCCACCGCCACGCCGGGGACCACCACGGCCGCCCAGCCGGCCGCCATGCGCCAGTCCCCCCGCAGAACCGCCCAGGCCAGGAACAGCGACATCTGCGGCTTCATCAGCGTCGATGCGCCGAGCAGCGCGCCGCACAGCGCCCGGCGGTCGCGCAGCAGGGCGATGCAGGCGAAGACGAAGGCGGCATTCAACCAGACCTGCACCTGCCCCAGCGAAAAGGCTTTCAGCACCGGATAGAAGCACAGGGTCGCGGCGAAGCCGAACCCACCCAGCAGCACCTGGGTCACACGGTCGTCCCGCACACCAGGCAGGCGCAGCCATGCCGCCATCTCCAGCATCAGGATCGCCATGCCGGCCGCCGTCGCCAGAACGAACATCAGGTTGATGCGCTCGAACGCGGCGAGGTTCAGGATGCCGAACGCCTGCATCGCCTCCAGCGGCAGAAGCGATGTCACGGGATACTGGAACTTGATGCGCTGCTGGAAGAACACGCCTTCATAGACGTTTTCGCCGGGGCGGTCGTGCAGCCAGTTCAGCGCCGCGATCATCGGATCCCAGGAATCGACCGGAACCAGATCCGGATTTTCCAGCACGAACAGATTCTGGATGTCGGTCAGGTTGCTGGCATGGCCGCCACGGTGAAGCGCCAGCCCGAGCAGGCCGGTGGTCAGCACGACGAACAGCAGCGCCAGTACGACGACGCGCTGGATCCGCCCGGCTCGATGGACACCTGTTGGAAGGGATGTGATCGCGGGCTGCATGCTCATACTTGGCCATCCATCGGTTGCGTCGAGACGGTGCGTTTCCGCCGGCTCGACAAGCCGGCAGAGCAAAGAGGGCGCACACCACGGCGACGCGGCGCGCAATGCCCACGGCAGATGCGGTCGAAAAGCTTGACTGTTTTCAAAGGAGATAACAAATTGGCCACTGCGGCATTGCCGGGTGGCGCCGGCACTTCCTTTTTCAGCCCAACGGTATGGTTGAAAAATACATCACTGTTTTATTTTGAAAGTCTTCGATTTCGTGTGCGGCCGCCCATAATAGAGATATCGGCAACCTCGCGTTTTTCTGCTTTCTGCCCACGACCGGGCAGCGCGGACGTGGAAAGCCGCAGCACCAGGCGCCTGGACGGGGTGGAGATGCCTCCCCGCCGGGTTAAGACTTGGGCCGGGATGCGCCCGCAGGGTGGAGCGTTCCGCCGGATGTCGGGAAAATCCGGGTGGATGGGCTCACGAAAGGAGAATTGGCCGGCGCGAAGCGGCGGACGGCGCTCGGCCTTGGCCAGCGCGGAGATGCGCAGGAAGCGGGTTTCGGATACGTAGAGGGGCGGCCCGCGGGAACCCCGCCGGCCGCCCCTGTTGTCTACCGATAGGTTCGGATCAGACGTTCAACAGCAGGTTCTCGCGTTCCCACGAGCTGATGACGCGGTTGTAGGCCTCGTACTCCGCCTGCTTCACGCAGGTGACGGCGTCGATGAAACGTTCGCCGAGGATTTCCTTCAGCGGCTTGCAGGCGTTGAACTTGGTCAGCGCTTCCGACTGGTGGCGCGGCAGGGTGAAGGCGAGGCGATAGGCGGACCCCTTGATCGGGTCGTTCGGCTCCAGCCCCTGGGTCATGCCGATATAGCCGCAGGCCAGCGACGCGGCGATGGCGAGATAGGGGTTGGCGTCGGCGCCGGCCACCCGGTTCTCCACCCGGCGGGAGTCGGGCTGGGAGACCGGCACACGCAGGCCGGTGGTACGGTTGTCGCGGCCCCAATGCACGTTGATCGGCGCATCGGAGTTCGGGACCAGCCGGCGATAGCTGTTGACGTTGGGCGCCAGCAGCGGCATCGCGTAGGGCAGGTATTTCTGCAACCCGGCGATGTGCGCCATGAACAGGTCGCTGTCGGTGCCGTCGGGGTTGGCGAACAGGTTGCGGCCGCTGTCGGTGTCCACCACCGACTGGTGGATGTGCATGGCGCTGCCGGGTTCGCCCTGCATCGGCTTGGCCATGAAAGTGGCATAGATCTGGTGGCGGATCGCCGCCTCGCGCGCCGTGCGCTTGAACAGGAAGGCCTGGTCGGCCAGTTCCAGCGCGTCGCCGTGGTTGAAGTTGATCTCGATCTGGGCGGCGCCGGCCTCGTGGGTCAGCGTGTCGATGTCGATGTCCTGCTTCTCGCAGAAATCATAGACCGCCTCGAAGATCGGATCGAATTCATTGACGGCATCGATGCCGAAGGCCTGCCGGCCGCTTTCCATCCGGCCGTTGCGCCCGACCGGCGGCACCAGCGGGTAATCGGGGTCCTTGTTGACCTGGACCAGGAAGAATTCCAGTTCCGGCGCCACCATCGGCTTCCAGCCGCGCTCCTCGTACAGCGCCAGAATGCGCTTCAGCACATGGCGTGGCGAAACGTCCACCGGACGGCCGTCGGCATAGACGCAATCGGTGATGACCTGCGCCGTCGGCTCGTTGTACCAGGGGACGAAGCGGATCGTGCGTTCGTCCGGGATCATGTAGATGTCCGAATTCTCGTCCGACGTGATGTCCTCGTCGTCGGGAAATTCACCGGTCACGGTCTGGACGAAGATCGCCTCTGGCAGGCGCAGGCCGCGGTCGCGCAGGATGCGGAGGAACTTCTCGGCGGGGACGATCTTTCCCCGCGCGATGCCCGACATGTCGGGCACCAGGCATTCGACTTCGGTAATGCGGTTCTTCTTGATGAAGTCTTCCATAAAACCCATGGGTATGGCGGACCGCTCCGGGCGATGGGCAGCCCCCTCCGTGCTGTGGACGACAGCGACACTATGACGCCGTTCCGGCAGGCCGCGCCAGAGGGTTCAGCATGACCCTTCGGTGAAACATCCGCCTTTCCGTTGACCTCCCCATCGGCTGGGACTTAACTGCGGCCATGCCGAAAGCCTCATACCTGAACAGCTGGTACGCGGCCTCCGCCGCTCCCCGAGCCGACCGCCCGATCCTGGAAGGAGAGGTCGCCTGCGACGTCTGCATCGTCGGCGGCGGCTATACCGGCCTGACCGCGGCGCTGGAACTGGCGGAACGCGGCTTCGACGTGGTGCTGCTGGAGGCGGAGCGCTGCGGCTGGGGCGCTTCGGGCCGCAACGGCGGGCAGATCATCACCGGCTACAACAAGCCGATGGCGACCATCGAAAGCTGGGTCGGCAAGGAGGATGCGCGCCGCCTGTGGGAGTTCGGGGAGGAGGCGAAGACCCAGCTTGCCCAGCGGGTGGAACGCCACGCCATCGCCTGCGACCTGACCTGGGGCTTCGCCTATGCCGCGCTGAAACCCCGCCACATGCAGGACGTGGCCGCACTGGAGCGCGAGATGCGCGACGGCTACGGCTATGACCGGGTGCGGCGGCTGGACGGCGCCGGCATCCGCGAGCATGTCGGCAGCGAGGCCTATATCGGTGGCCTTCTGGACGAGGGCAGCGGCCATCTGCACCCGCTGAACTACGCGCTCGGCCTCGCCCGCGCCGCCGATGCCGCCGGGGTGCGCATCTTCGAGAACAGCCGCGCCATAGCCATGGACAGCGGAGCGGCCCCATCCGTCAGCACCGGGCGCGGCCGGGTGACGGCGAAGCACCTGATTCTGGCCGGGAACGCCTATCTCGGCGGGTTGGTGCCGACGCTCGATCGCACCATCATGCCGGTGGCGACCTACATGATCGCCACCGAACCGTTGGGCGAGGAGCGAGCGCTCGCTCTATTGCCGACCAACATCGCGGTTTCGGACATGAAGTTCTCGCTCGATTACTTCCGCCGTTCCGCCGACCACCGGCTGCTGTTCGGCGGCGGCGTCAGCTATTCCGGGGTGGACGCGCCGGGGCTGAAGCAGGCAATGCGGCTGAAGATGCTGGCGATCTATCCGGAGTTGAAGGACGCCCGCATCGATTACTTCTGGGGCGGGCGGGTCGCCATCACCATGAACCGCATGCCGCATCTGGGCCGGCTGTCGCCGACGACGCTGTACGCCCACGGCTATTCCGGCCATGGCGTGGCGCTGGCCGGCATGGCCGGCCGGGTGATGGCGGAGGCGGTCGGCGGCAACGCCGGGCGATTCGACGTGTTCGCCCGCATTCCCCACACGCCCTTCCCCGGCGGGCGGCGGTTCCGCACCCCGGCGCTGGTCCTCGCAATGATGTGGTTCCGTCTGCGCGATCTGCTGTAGGCTGGGGATGCAATCCGCAGTCTTCCCCCTCCCCCGCTCCTTCATACTGCCGAGTACCGCCCCCGCCCATGACCGACACCTCCAGCAGCGACGAGACCACCCCCTCTTCGGAGACCGCCCCGGCCGCGGATGCCGCCCCGGACGATGCCGTCGCTGAAAAGGCCGCGCAGGAGAATGTGCTGGTCCAGCCGATGCGGGACACGCATTTCGACTTCCAGCACAAGGTGTTCAGCCTGCCCGGCGCCTTCTTCTGCCAGGAGCCGAACAGCAAGGAGCCGGTGCTGAACATCCTGCTGGGCGATCTGAAGGCGACGCTGGCCTTTCCCACCCTGCTCGAATCCTTCCAGATCGAGGACGGCACCCACGACGCCCGCCTGCTGGAGATCATCGAACAGGGGCTGGCCTTCGTGAAGCTGATCCGGCCGGGTGAGGAAATCCCGGGCGAGTTGCTGGACGGCCGCGCCTCCTGGTCGGTGGAGGACAAGCACCGCGTCATCGCCAAGGGCCGGCTGACCGTGCAGATCGTCTCGTCCTTCACCGGCAACGAGCTGATCGTGTCGGACATCGACGAGCTGGAGCAGTTGGTCGAGGATCCGCAGACGAAGGAACGGATGAAGGCCGCCTTCGCCAAGATCGCCGAACGGCTGAAGCTGACCAACGACTATGAACAGTACCTGACCGACCGCATCGACGATCTGGCGCAGGAGTTGTCCTACATCGAGGCGCTGCGCGATCGTTTCAAGCACATCCGCCGCATCGATCAGGCGATGGCGAAGCTCGCCACCATCTACCGTACCGACCGGACCTTCTGCAGCGAGTTGAACCGGATGCAGGGGCTGATCCGCAAGCCCTTGCGCGAGTACGACCTGATCTTCGACCAGGCCGACGCCCAGACCGGCGACATCGTCGGCGCGCTGCGCAACTTCCACCCCACCATCCAGTTCATCCGCAAGATCCGCGACGACCTGCGCGCCAAGCTGCTGGAATGGGAGGAACTGCTGCAGGGCTGGGACGAGGTCACGATGGAACGCTCGCCGAAGGTGGAGGCGTTGCAGAAGCAGACCTACCGGTTCCTGGCGAGCCGGTACATCGAGACGACGGTTTGGAAGCGGGGGGGATGAGGATTGGGAGGTGTCGGGGGTGCGGAGTCAGACCCCCACCTTAATCCTCCCCCGCTGGGCGGGGGAGGAGATCAGTGCTGTATCGGAAGAGCGGCGGCAGTCCCTCCCCCGTCCAGCTCTCGCACAAAGCTTTGCTTTGTGCTGACGCGGCAGGCGGACCGTAGGTCCGCCGAGAGCGAGGGAGGATAGGTGGGGGTCTAACTCCGCACTCACCCCCTCACGCCACCCCCCGCAATTCCTCCGCCGCACTCAAGTCCACACTGACCAGCTGCGACACGCCGCGCTCCACCATGGTCACGCCGAACAGCCGGTCGACGCGCGCCATGGTCAGGCGGTGGTGGGTGATGATCAGGAAACGGGTGTCGCCTTCGCGGGCGATGTCCTCCACCAGATCGCAGAAGCGCCCGACATTCGCCTCGTCCAGCGGGGCGTCCACCTCGTCCAGCACGCAGATCGGCGCCGGGTTCGACCGGAAGACGGCGAACAGCAGCGACAGCGCGGTCAAGGCCTGCTCGCCGCCCGACAGCAGCGAGAGCACCTGCAGCTTCTTGCCCGGCGGGCTGGCGTAGATCTCCAGCCCGGCGTTCAGCGGATCCTCGGCGTTGACCAGTTCCAGATAGGCCTTGCCGCCGCCGAACAGGCGGGTGAACAGCTCCTGGAAGTCGCGGTTGACCACGTCGAAGCTGGCGACCAGCCTTTCGCGCGCCTCGCGGTTCAGGCTGGAAATGCCCTGGCGCAGGCGGGCGATGGCGGCGGTCAGATCCTCGCGCTCGCCATGCAGGCCGGTGATCTGGGTTTCAAGCTCCTGCGCCTCGATCTCGGCGCGCAGGTTGACCGGCCCCATGTTCTCGCGTTCGCGCGTCAGCTTATCGAGCCGGGCTTCCACCGCCGCCGCATCGGGCATCGGTTCGGCGGGGTCGAGGTCGGCGGCGGCGCGGGTGTCCTCCGGGCGGCAGTCCAACCGTTCGGCGATGCGCTCAGTCAGGGTGCGTTCCTGCTGGAGAGCGGCGGACACTGCGGCCTCGGCACGGGCGCGTGCCTCGCGGCCGTCAGCCAGCGCCGCTTCGGCATCGTGCAGCGCCTGTTCGTTCTCCGCCAGCCGGGACTCGGCCTCGGCCAGCCCATCGGCGGCGCGCTTGCGGTCGCGCTCCGCCATGGCGATCCGATTAAGCAAATCCTGGCGCTCCGCCGCGATCGCCGCCGGTCGTCCGGACAACTGGGCAAGTTCCCCTTCGGCCTCCTCCGCGCGCTGGCGCAGCTCCGCCACCCGTCCCCCGGCCCCGGCAGAGCGGGTGTCCCATGACGTGGTTTCGGCCTGGATGGCGTCCAGGCGCTGGCGCCGGGCCTGTGCCTCGCGCGTCAGGCGGTCGACGGCATTCTGCCGCTCGGCCAGCACGGCACGGCGTTCGGCCAACGCGGCGCGCTGGTCGTTTACCCGCTCCCGCCCTTCGCGCGGGTCCGGCAGCGATTCCAGCAGTTCCAGCGCTTCGTCGCGGCGGGCGGCGACCTCGCGCTCGTCGGCGGCGAGCCGCTCGACGGCCTCCGTCAATGCCGCAAGGCGCGAGGATGCGGCATCGGCCTCGCGCGCCAGCTTGGCGTAGCGGTCGCGGGCGGCGTTCAGCGTCGCGAAGCCTTCGCGCACGGCATCGCGGGCACGGCGGTCGGCCTGGGCCGCCTCTTCGACGGCCAGTTTCGCGGCGTCCAGCGTCTCGCGTGCCAGATCGACCCGTTCCTCGGCAAGCTCCAGCTCGCCGCGCAGTTCGGCCAGCCGGTTGCGCTGCTTCAGGCGGACGGCCGCGGCGGTCGGAGCGCCGGCCTGAACGGTCAGACCGTCCCAGCGCCACGCCCCGCCGTCCCGGCTGACCAGCACTTGCCCCGGCGCCAGCGTCGCGGCCAACGCTCCGGCAGCGGCGGCATCGTCGACCACCCCGACATGGACGAGAGCGCGGGCGGCAGCCCGCGGCCCCTCCACACGGCTCGACAACGGCTCCACCCCATCCGGCAGCGGCGCCACCGAGCCATAGGCCGGCAGCGTACGCCAATGCACCGGCGCCTCCTCGTCCAAGGGAGCGGTCAGCGCGTCGCCGAGCGCGGCGGCCAGCGCCCCCTCATAGCCAGGCGACACCGCCACCGCATCGACCAGCGGCGGGAACGGCCCGCCAGCCCCGGCCTCCAGCAATTCGGCCAGCGCGCGTTCCTCGGCATGCAGCTTGGCACGGGCGGATTCGGCGGCGGACAGCGCCTCACGGGCGCGGGATTGGGCCGGTTCGGCCTCCGCCTTCGCCTGTTCAGCGGCCTCGGCCGCCTCGCGGGCCTGCTCCAACCGCTGTTCGGCAAGCTCCACCGCCAGTTCGGCGTCCGACAGGTCGGCGCGGGCGGCAATCTCCGCCTCCAGGGCGGCGCGCTGGGCCTGCTGTTCGGCCAGCCGCTTGGCAAGTCCGGCGGCGCGGGTTTCCAGTTCGGCGGCCTGACGCTGGGTGGCGGCGCGGCGTGCCTCGTCGGTGGCGACCGCTTCGGTCAGGCGGGTCAGTTCGCGGTCGAGGGCATCGACCTGCTCGCGTGCCTCGGCCAGCGTGTCCGCCGCGGCTTCCTCCAGCATCTCCTCGTCGGACTGGGCGGCGATCAGGCGGTCGCGCTCGGCCATCAGCCGGACCAGCGCCTCCCCGGCATCGGCGGCCAGTGCCTCCTCGCGGCCGAGGTCGCCGGCGATCTGGCGCAGCCGGGACTCCAAGGCGCGCTGCTGGTCGGCGACGCGCTTCTCCTCGGCGTCCAGCTGTTCGCGGGCGATCACCAGCCGTTGCAAGGCGGAAGCCGCGCGCGCCTCGTCCTGGCGCTTCTCCGGCAGGCCGGCGGCGGCGTCCGTCCGCCGCGCAGTCAGCTGGTTGACGGAGAGCATGCGGTCGCGCACCGCCGCCTCTGCCGTTGCGAAGGCGGCATGGGCGCGGGCGCGCTCCTCCTGGGCGGCGATCCAGCGCAGGTGCCACAGCACGGCTTCCGCCTTGCGGATCTGGTCGGACAGGTTGCGGTAGCGGGATGCCTGACGCGCCTGCTTCTTCAGGCTTTGCAGCTGGGTGTCCATCGCCCCGATGACATCGTCGAGGCGGGTCAGGTTGCCCTCCGCCGCCTTCAGCCGCAACTCTGCCTCGTGCCGGCGGGAATGCAGGCCGGTGATGCCGGCGGCCTCCTCCAACAGGGCACGGCGGTCCTGCGGCTTGGCGGAGATGATCTGCGCGACCTTGCCCTGGCTGACCAGGGCCGGCGACGCGGCACCCGAGGCGTTGTCGGCGAACAGCAGCTGGACGTCGCGCGCCCGCACCAGCTTGCCATTGATGCGGTAGTCGGAACCGGAGCCGCGCTCGATCCGCCGGGTGATCTCCAGCTCGTCATGCTCGTTGAAGCCGGCGGGCGCGGTGCGCGACCGGTTGTCCACCGCCAGCGTCACCTCGCCCAGGTTTCGCGCCGGCCGGCTGGAGGTGCCGCCGAAGATGACGTCGTCCATGTCGCCGCCGCGCATGCGCTTGGCCGACGTCTCGCCCATCACCCAGCGCAGCGCCTCCACCAGATTGGACTTGCCGCAGCCGTTGGGGCCGACGATCCCGGTCATGCCGGGTTCGATGACCAGTTCCGTGGCATCGACGAAAGACTTGAAACCCGACAGGCGGAGACGCGTGAACTGCACTGGGGAAGAACCTTTGGTGTACTGGGCTTTGATGAGGTGCTGGCGTTGGGTGGCGAAGTGTCGGCTTCGAATGCCCCCACCTATCCTCCCCCGCTCTCGGCGGACCTACGGTCCGCCTGCCGCGTCAGCACAAAGCAAAGCTTTGTGCGAGAGCTGGGCGGGGGAGGGACTGCCGCCACTTTCCCGCTTAAGTACCGATCCCCTCCCCCGCCCAGCGGGGGAGGGTTAGGGTGGGGGTCTAATGCAGGCGCTTACTTCAACAGCTTGTCGATTTCCTTCGAGAACTCTTCGAACGACTGGGCGCCTTCGATGCGGGCCTTGCCGTCGTTGAGGATGAAGGTGGGGGTGGCTTCGATCTTGAACTGGTTCTGACCGGTCAGGCGGGTGTTCAGGATGGCGTCGGCCAGCTCCTTGTTGGCGAGGCAGGCGTCGATCGTCTCCTGGGTCATGCCGGCCAGCTTGCCGTACTGCGCCAGCGCCTTGGCCGGATCGGAGGAACGGCTCCAGTTCGGCTGGCTTTTGAACAGGACGTCGGTCAGCGCGAAATACCGCTCGGGCGGGGCGCAGTGGGCCAGCATGCTGGCGCTGAGCGCGGCCTGATCGAAGGGGAAGTCACGGAAGACCAGCTTGGCCTTGCCGGTGTCGATGTAGGCTTCCTTGATCTTCGGCAGCACGTTGACGTGGAAATTGGCGCAGTGCGAGCAGGTCATCGACGAATAGTCGAGGATCGTCACCGGCGCCTTCGGGTCGCCCAACACGCGCTCGGCCATCATCTCCGAAACCGGCGGCAGGGTGGCCGCGGCCTGTGCGGCCGTGGACGCCGCAGTCATGGCGGTGCCGAACGCGGCGGTGAAGCCGATGGCCAGAAGACCGGCGATTCCCAAAATTTTGCGGTTCACTTTGCCCTCGTTCCTACCAGATGTTGACGTATAGACAATGACGTACCGATGCGTCCAGCAAGCCGGCTATCGCGCGGCGCGTTTCGGCCGGGCCATCAGCGAGCGGCCGAAGCGTTCCAACGTGGCTCGCAGTTCCTCGTCCTCGACCGCCGCGGTGGTGGTGGTGATGCCGATCTCCTCGTCCATCGTCAGGGCGCGGGGGCGCACCACCGGCGAAGGGGTGGACGGCAGCGCTGCGTGGATCAGCTTGATCTTCGCCACGGCGCGATAGCCGAAGAAACTGTTGATGCGCTCGATGATCTGCGGTTCCAGATGCTGCAGTTCCAGCGCGATGGCGCCCATAGCGCGGATGTGCAGCGTAGCCTCCTCGCGCTTGCCGCGGGGAAAGCTGAGCTTGTCGGGCGCCGTGCGCAGCGACAGCTGGTGGCCGACGATGGACGGCCAGTCGGTGATCAGCGCGCCGAAGGCAAGTCCGCGCTTGCCCAGCACCTTGCCGGCGACCTCCGGAACGGATTGGCCGATGCGACGCGGTCCGCTCATGCTCTGCGATCACTCCTGTGCGGCCCCGGTCCGGGAACCGGTTCCGGGTCATGTGGGATGGCGGCACCCTAGCGCAAGCGTGGGCCGATGCCCAGCATCCGGCCGGGGATATCGCCAGCTCCCTTCCCCAGACGCTCCCGGCCCTCTATTTCTTCCCATCATGATTCCAAATTCGATCGAGGCCGCCCGGCGGCTGCTGTCCTGGTACGACCGCCACCGCCGCGACCTGCCCTGGCGCGCCAAGCCGGGGGAGACAGCCGATCCCTACCGGGTCTGGCTGTCGGAAATCATGCTGCAGCAGACCACCGTGCCCGCCGCCGCCCCTTATTTCCGCAACTTCACCGAACGGTGGCCAACCGTGCGCGATCTGGCCGATGCGCCGCTGGACGACGTGCTGGTGGCCTGGGCCGGGCTCGGCTACTACGCGCGCGCCCGCAACCTGCATAAATGCGCCCGCGTGGTGGCGGACGGGCAAGGCGGGCATTTTCCCGGCGACGAGGCGGCGCTGTTGGATCTGCCGGGCATCGGCGCCTACACGGCTGCCGCCATCACCTCCATCGCCTTCGACCGCAAGGCGACCGTGGTGGACGGCAATGTCGAGCGGGTGATCGCCCGCATCTTCGCGGTGGAGGAGCCTCTGCCCAATGCCAAGCCGACCCTGCGGCGGCTGGCGGCCACCCTGACGCCGGATTTCCGACCCGGCGACTATGCCCAGGCGATGATGGACCTGGGTGCCACCATCTGCACCCCGCGCAAACCGAAATGCATGCTGTGCCCGTGGGCGGAGTATTGCGAGGCGCGCGCCGCCGGCATCGCCGAAAGCCTGCCGCGCAAGGCGGCCAAGGGCGAGAAGCCGACCCGGCGCGGCGTCGCCTATTGGCTGCTGAACCCCGACGGCGCCGTCCTGCTGCGCCGCCGGGCGGAGGAAGGTCTGCTGGGCGGCATGGCGGAGGTGCCGTCGACCGCCTGGGGACCGGAACTGCCCGGAGAGGCCGCGGTCGCAGCCCAACAACCCCTGCCCGCGCGCTGGCGCCGGCTGCCGGGACTGGTCCGCCATACATTCACCCATTTTCACCTTGAGCTTGAGGTGGTCGCCGCCCAGGCCGGTCCGGACTGGCAGCGGGCCGATGGAAACTGGGTGCCGGTGGACCGCCTGGGCGATCATGCGTTGCCGTCGGTGATGGTGAAGGTGGTGCGCCACGCGCTTGCCAATGCGTGACGGACCGGCTGCCTGGCCGATTGCGTGATGGAGTGCCGATGGGAATGCCGCGTGCCGTAACGACCGTTCTGTTCGTCCTCCTGGCCTTGACCGGGGTTGCGCAGGCGGACCCGCCCGGGAAGGAAGGACAGTCGGGCGTGGCGCTGGTGCTGGCGCTCGACGGGTCGGCCTCCATCACGACCGGCGATCTGGAATTCCAGTTGCAGGGCCATGCCGCCGCCTTCCGCGATCCGGCGGTGGCCGAAGCGCTCGCTTCGGCACGGGCGCGGGTGACGCTGGCCGCCTATTCGGGGCCGAACAGCCTGAAGGTTCTGATCCCCTGGACGGCTCTGGCCAAGCCGGAGGATGCCGGGCGCTTCGCAGGCCGCATCGACGCCCTGCCCCGCGGCTTCCAGGGCGACTCGACGGCCATCGGCAGCGCCATCCTGGAGGCGGCGAAGCTGTTCGACCGCGGCGGCAAGGCGCCACGGCAGGTGATCGATCTGGTCTCCAACGGCTTTTCCAACGGCGGGATCGACCCGGCCGAGGCCCGCGACCGGGTGACGAAGCGCGGAATCATCGTCAACGGCCTCGCCATCCTCGACGAATTCTCCTGGCTGGAGGAGTATTTCGAGGAGAACGTGATCGGCGGTCCGGGAAGCTTCGTGAAAAGCGCCATGGACAAGGAGAGCTTCGTCGCCGCACTGCGGCAGAAGCTGATCCTTGAAATGGTCGCCCTGCCCGATCACATGCCACGCCAAAGCGCCGCCATCCCATAGGCGGCCGATAAGATTCTGAGGAGCGGGACAGTTGGAAAGCGTCGATTTCCTGGTGGTCGGGGCCGGCATCGCCGGTGCGTCGGCGGCCTATGAGCTGGCTGCGCAGGGCCGGGTGCTGGTGTTGGAGCGCGAGTCGCAGCCGGGCTATCACTCCACCGGCCGGTCCGCGGCGCTCTACACCCAGACCTACGGTCCGGCGCCGATCCGCGCCCTGACGGTGGCGAGCTGGGATTTCTACACCGAACCGCCCGCCGGCTTTGCCGAACACGAACTGCTGACGCCCCGCGGCGTGCTGATCATCGGCCGCGACCACGAGATCGAACGGCTGGATGCAGAGTATGAGCAGGGCCGCCGCCTGACCCCGTCGGTCGAACGTTACGACCGCGAACAGGTGCTTGCCCGCGCACCCTTCCTGCGCGCGGATTATGTGGCCGGCGGCGTGTGGGAGCCGGACGCCCGCGACATCGACGTTCACGCCCTGCATCACGGCTTTCTCCGCGGGCTGAAGGCTCGCGGCGGCCGGGTGGTGACCGATGCCGAAGTGCGAGCGCTCGCTCGCCGAGACGGCCTGTGGGTGGCGGAGACCAGCGCCGGCAGCTTCGCGGCGCCGGTGGTGGTGAACGCCGCCGGGGCCTGGGCCGACGAGTTGGCGAAGCTGGCCGGAGTCTCCACCGTCGGGCTGATGCCGAAGCGGCGCACGGCCATCACCTTCGACCCGGTTTTCGAGAATCCGGCCGACAAGGCGGGGCTGGACGGCTGGCCGATGGTGTCGGACGTGGCCGAAACCTTCTACGTCAAGCCCGATGCCGGCCGTCTTCTGGCCTCCCCCGCCGACCAGACGCCGGTCGAGCCCTGCGACGTGCAGCCCGAGGACATCGACGTCGCCCTGACGGTGGACCGGCTGGAACAAGCGTCGCGATTCTCCGTTCGGAGATTGGCCCACCGCTGGGCGGGACTGCGCAGCTTCGTGGCGGACAAGGTGCCGGTCGTGGGTTTCGCGCCCGATGCAGAGGGGTTCTTCTGGCTGGCCGGTCAGGGCGGCTACGGCATCCAGACCGCGCCGGCCATGGGGCGGGTGGCGGCCGGGCTCGCCACCGGACGAGGCCTGCCGGAGGATGTCCGTACGTTGGGTGTCGCCGAGTCCGACCTGTCGCCGGCCCGGCTGCGGTAAACGACTGCGGGATATGGGGAGGCGTGCGATGACTGTGCGTCGGATGATGGGGCGTCGGATGATGGAGCGTCGGATGGCGGAGAGCGGGCCGGCCCGCCGGCTTCTGACCGTGGCTTCGCTCGCCGTCGCCGGGGCTTTGGCCGGCTGTGCCAACCCGGCGGCGGACGAGGCGCTGGTGGCGCAGACCGCGCTGATCGGCCTGCCGAAGGAAACCCTGCTGTCCTGCGCCGGCGTGCCGGAACGTCAGGCCACGGTCGACAATCGCGAGTTCTTCACCTACCGCAGTTCCCGCCTGGTGTCCTACCCCAGCCCACCGCCCCTGGGTTATTACGGCGGCTGGGGATGGCCCCATTACGGTTACGGCTATGGCTGGCCGGCATATGGTTATGAAGTCAACAGCTTCGACTGTGAAGCAACCTTCAGTTTGAGAAACGGCGTCGTCGAACGCGTGGTGTATGGTGGCGCATCGGGTGGGTCGGCACGACTTGGCCAATGCTATGCCATCGTCCAGAACTGCATGGCGCTGGTTCCGCAGCGAACGATCAAACCAACCCCTTGATTTCCTTGTCCATGCGACAACTCGTCACTGTTGCATAGCTGCTGCATGAGGAGAGGAAGGGTTGTAGCCCCCCTAGTACCCGTACACGGTGTCTGGTAATAGCTCCATCGGCTGATGCCACAGAACAGCAACAACGCATTGCCTGGAGCAGACCCCATGACCATCCTGTCGCGCGCCGCCGCCGCCCTGCTGGCGACCTCGGCCCTTGTCGCCATCGCTTCCCCGTCGCTCGCTCAGGACTTCAAGGGCAAGTCGGCCGGCGACATCGTCGTCCGTGCGCGCGGCCTGGCCGTGCTGCCGCAGGAAAATGGCACGCTGAACAACAGCGCGCTGGGCGACATCGGGTCGGCCAAGGTCGGCAACGACTACATTCCCGAAGTCGACTTCTCCTACTTCTTCACCGACAACATCGCCGCCGAGCTGATCGCCGGCACCAGCCGCCACAAGGTCCGCGGCAACCTGCTGCCGGCGCTGGGCAACGGCATCGATGTCGGCAAGGTCTCCCTGCTGCCGCCGACTCTGACGGTGCAGTACCACTTCATGCCGAAGGAGCGCATCAGCCCCTACGTTGGCGCCGGCATCAACTACACCCTGTTCTACAACGAGGATGCGGCCAACAACCCGAACGCCGGCGGCCTGCGCGTCACCGACGTCGAGTACAAGAACCGCTTCGGCTGGGCCCTGCAGGCCGGTGTCGACGTCGCCCTGACCGGCAATTGGTCGCTGAACGTCGACGTCAAGAAGATCTTCCTGAAGACCGACGTCACCGCGACCGTCAACGGCGCGCTGCCGGTCACCTCGAAGGTCACGCTGGACCCGTGGCTGGTCGGCGTCGGCATCGGCTACCGCTTCTAAAGATTACCTCGGAGCACAGTGTAAACTGCCGCTTCTGAACGACGGCGGACTCCTTGTGAGTCCGCCGTTTTTCGTGGTCTACGGCGCATGGTACGGGCATACCCTCGTCGGCGCCGGAGCGCACCACGGCGGGGACGTAAACAAATGCCCCCATTGTATCGTCTCGGAATTGTGCAGTTCGTGAACGGGGAGCGGCTGCCGATGCTCATCGACCAGAGGGATGGGCGCCCAGCGTACCTACCCACCCTGTAGTGTTTGACGATGCTGAGCATCCACGCGGGCTAGCGCTCGGTCACCGGAACCGCACGCCGACAGGGTCAGTCCGCCTGGACCGCAATCCAAGCGCTGGGCGGCGGAACCTTCGTCGTCGCCTGAACGCTCAGCCGCCGCCAGGCCGGTGAGCAATTACCATACGAGAAATGGCGAGAACGCCATTTCCCGACCGTTCAAGGGAGGCCGCGTCAGTCAGCAGCACCCCATTGGACGGGGAACGGGGACCACCTCACAGGGCAGTCCCCATGTACGGTTTCGCTTCGCAGTATAGCCGCTTCACAAACGGGTGCTGCGCAGTCGAAGCGCATTGCCGATGACCGACACCGAACTCAGGGCCATCGCAGCTGCCGCGATGATCGGACTGAGCGTCCAGCCAAACAGCGGGTAGAACACGCCCGCCGCAACCGGTACGCCCAGCGCGTTGTAGACGAACGCCAAGAACAGGTTCTGCCGGATGTTTCCCATGGTCCCCCGGCTCAGCACCCGCGCACGCGCGATGCCCGCCAAGTCTCCCTTCACCAGGGTGACACCCGCGCTCTGAATCGCCACCTCGGTGCCGGTGCCCATGGCCACGCCGACGTCGGCCTCGGCAAGTGCTGGAGCGTCGTTCACCCCATCCCCGGCCATCGCCACCACGCGGCCCTCGGCCTTCAGCTTGCGGACGACCTGATGCTTCTGGTCTGGCAGCACCTCGGCCTCGACCTCGCCGATGCCCAGGCGGCGCGCCACCGCCTCGGCCGTGGTCCGGTTGTCGCCGGTCAGCATGACGATCCGCACGCCGTCGGCCCGCAGCGTCTCCAGGGCCTGCGGCGTGCTCGCCTTGATCGGGTCGGCCACGGCAATGACTCCGCCGGGGTGGCCGTCGATGGCGGCGTACAGCGCCGTGGCGCCCTCGCGCCGGAGCTCCTCCGCGCGCGCCTCCAGGTCGCCCAGCGCAATGCCCTGGTCCCGCATCATCGCGGCATTGCCCAGCGACACCGCCCGGCCGCCAGCCTTCCCGACCACGCCCTTGCCGGTGACGGAGGCGAAGTCGGCGGCCTCATGCAAAGCCAGCCCCCGCTCCTTTGCGGAGGCGACGATGGCAGCCGCCACCGGGTGCTCGCTCGACCGCTCCAGGCTCGCCGCCAGCGAAAGCAGGGTCGCCTCGTCGACACTCGGCGCCGGGACGACGGCGGTCACCCGCGGCCTCCCCTCGGTCAGGGTGCCGGTCTTATCGACGACCAGCGTGTCGACCTTCTCGAACCGCTCCAGTGACGCCGCGTCCTTGATAAGGACGCCCGCCTGGGCACCCTTGCCGACGCCAACCATGATCGACATCGGCGTCGCCAAGCCGAGTGCACAGGGGCACGCGATGATGAGCACCGAGACCGCCGCAATCAGCGCGTACGCGAAGGCAGGCTGCGGCCCCCAAATCATCCAGGCGACGAAGGCCAGGACGGCGACGAGGATGACGGCGGGGACGAAGTACCCGGACACCACGTCGGCCATGCGCTGGATCGGCGCCCGGCTGCGCTGCGCCTCAGCGACCATGGTCACGATGCGAGACAGCATGGTGTCCGAGCCGACCTTGTCCGCGCGCATCACCAGCCCGCCGGTCTGGTTCACGGTGCCACCTATGACCTTGGCACCCGGCTCCTTCTCTACCGGCATGCTCTCGCCGGTGACCATGGACTCGTCCACGGCGCTGCGCCCTTCGAGCACCTCGCCATCCACAGGTACACCGTCCCCCGGGCGCATGCGCAGCCGATCGCCGACGTGAACCTGGTCGAGCGGGATCTCCTCGTCTTCACCGTTGGCCTGGATGCGGCGCGCCGTCTTCGGCGCCAGGTTCAGCAGCGCGCGGATGGCGCCGCCGGTCTGCTCGCGGGCGCGCAGCTCGAGAACTTGACCGAGCAACACCAGCACCGTAATGACGGCGGCTGCCTCATAGTAGACGGCTACGACCCCGTCCATGCCCCGGAAATCCGGTGGGAAGAGGCCGGGCAGGAAGGTCGCCACCAGACTGAACAGGTAGGCGACACCGACGCCCAACGCGATCAGAGAAAACATGTTCAGGCTGCGCCGCCGAAAGGACTGCCAACCGCGCTTGAGGAGCGGCCAGCCCGACCACAGCACCACCGGCGTCGCCAGCAGCAACTGCACCCAGACCGAGACGCGGGACGGAATGAGGTCGTGGAGGCCGAGGCCGGGGATGTGGCTGCCCATCTCCAGCACCAGCAGCGGCACGCTCAGGGCCAAGCCGACCCAGAACCGGCGGGTCATGTCGACGAGCTCGGGGTTTGGGCCCTGCTCCGGCGCGGCGGTCACCGGCTCCAGTGCCATGCCGCAGATGGGACAGGTGCCCGGCCCCTCCTGGCGGATCTCCGGGTGCATCGGGCAGGTGTAGATCACGCCCCGCTGCGGCGAGGTTTGCTCCGGTGCCGCGGGCTTGGCCTCCGGCTTCAGATACTCCTCGGGGGCGGCGACGAACTTCTCCCGACAGCGCGCCGAGCAGAAGTGGAAGGTCTGGCCGCCGTGCTCCGCGCGGTGTTCGATCCGCTCGGGATCGACCATCATGCCGCAGACGGGATCCTTCACCCTGGCGCGATCGGCCTGTTCGGCGCCATGGCCCTGATGGCTATGATGGTGCGCGTGGCCGTGGTGCAGGTCGTTCATGGCTGCTCCCTCCGCATGCTCGGCACCGGCTTCCGGTGCACCCGGGCGCCGCCCCGTTTACCGGCCAAGCGGCTACCATAAATCCAAGGCTCCACCTTCCAGTGATGGGAAGGTCAATGCCCTTGTGCTGGCCTTCCGCCCCCGCTCCTCACTTCTTCGTCTGCTCGCTCATGGCGGCGTGACGGCGGGTCTTCTCGGGCCAGGATCCCTTGATGTACGCCAGCACCGCCCAGATCTCGGCGTCGCTCAGCACGCCGCCGAAGGCGGGCATGTCGCTCTCGTACCCGACCGGGGCAAACGCGGCGATGCCCTGCTTGGTGATCTTGAAGAGGTCGGCGTCGGGGTGGTGCCACGTGTGCCCGGAGGCGTCGTGCGGCGGCGCTGGCAGGCGGCCGTCCGGCTTGCGGCTCTGCCAGTCCGCTTGGCCTTCAAGGCGCACGCCGTGGCACGACGCGCACTGCCTGGCATAGACCGCCTTGCCCTGGGCGACCTGCGCCACGTCGTCCGGGTCGGCTCGCCCCGTCGCACCGGCGTGCCACAGCACGGCGGAGACGACCGCCGCTCCCAGGGTCAGACCGATGACGGCGGTCCGGGTTTTGGACACGCGCATGAGGAACCTCAATGCCAGAGTCCGGAGGCGCGCCAGCGCGGCCGGTGTGCTGGCGGCACCAGGTGGACGGGAAGCGTGATCGACCCGGGGCCGAAGCGGCGGCAGCGGCGCGATCCGCCGGAGGGAGAGGAGCCGCTCGATCCGCTCCTCGGTGTCCGGATGCGTGCGCAGCACGGACGGGTGCGGGTTCCGCCGACCGGGAAGGAGGATGCGCTCCCAGAAGCCCGGGTCGTACCGCTGGAGCTTCGCAAGGGCGGAGGCCAGCCCCTCCGGGTCGCCGGTGAGCCCGGCGGCCTCAAGGTCGGCGTCGAACTCCCGCGTGCGCGACAACCCGAGTTGGATGAGCGTGTTGATGGTGGGCGCCGCCAGGAGCAGCGCAATCACCGGCCAGTGCACCGCGCCGTGCTCCTCGATCATCAGCGGAAGGCTCACGAGCAGCAGGACGGCACCGGCGGTCGCCATGGCGCCCGTGACCCGGCTGATGATGTCGGCCAGCCCCATGGTCCAGAGGTCGTGGTTGCGGATGTGGCTGATCTCGTGCGCCAGGATCCCGGCGAGCTCCCGAAGGTCCATGACCCGCAGGAGTCCGTCGGTCAGGACGATAGCGCTGTTCTTCGTCGAGCCGACCGCGAAGGCGTTGGGCATCGAGGTCGCCAGGTAGTGAAGCTCCGGCACACCCGGCAGCCCCGCCCGCCGGGCCAACACCTCGATGACCTCCTGAAGCTCCGGAAGCTCGTGACGGCCGAGGCGGCGGGCTCCGTACAGGCGCAGTATCGCCCGCGGCGACAGGGTCGGGCTGAACGCCAGCGTCACGCCGGTGAGGATGCCCACCCAGAGGATGCCCACCGGTCCCACGAGCAGCCAGCCGACGACCGCCGCGAGCAGGCCCAGGCTCCCGACCAGCAAAGCGGACTGGACCACGTTGCGGAGCTTGTGGCGCCGCCGCTGCTGTTCATCGAGGCGAACCGTGTACATGACGCCCAGCCTTCCGCGGGGTTACGGCTTGAACGGTTTCCAGGTCTTCCCGCCGTCCTGACTGGCCAGGATGGCGCTCTTGTCGGTCACTGCGTACAGCCGCTCCGGGTTGGTCGGATCGACCGCGAGGTGCAGCAGGACGGCATCGCCGAAGCCGTTGCTGACCGGCTGCCACGCGAGGCTCGGCTCGGTCGTCCTGAGCAGGCCGGTGCCGACTTGGAAGGCGTAGGCGGCGCCTTCCTTCATGGTCACGACCATGGTCGCCGGGCGCTGCACGATGTACGCGGCCTGCCAGGTCCTGCCCGCGTCGCGGCTCACCAGCAACCCGGCGCGCGTGGCGCCGTACACGGTGTTCGGGTCCTTCGAGGACGCCGCCAGATCGAACATGTCGGCGGGCGGCTTGCCGGTCACCTCCCAGGTCTTCCCGGCGTCGCGGCTGACCTGGACGCTGCCGTAGTGCCCGTACAGCACTTTCGGGTCGGCCGGGCTGACGTCCATGGAGTGGAAGTCCACCGGCCCGTTCACGCCCGCGGAGATTTGCGTCCAGGTCTTCGCCCCGTCGGTCGAGACCAGGACGCCCAGGTTCCCGCCCTTCTCCGGGTGGCCGCTGGCGAAGAAGGCGACGGGCTGCGCCGGGTTCGGCGTGAAGCCCATATAGTCGTTCCGGTTGTCCGAAATCCGCGTGGCCGTGCCATCCGGGTTGGTCAGCCACACGCCATGGTGCGTGGCGAGGTACAGCCGCGCCGGGTCCGTCGGGTCCACAGCGATCCCGTGCAGGTGCGAGACTTCGGACAGCTTGGCGGTTTCCGCCTGGGCCGGTCCGGCGAACAGCGCGCCGACCATCAGGGCGGCTACGGTCATGGTGAGTTTCTTGTTGGCGCTCATCGCGCATCTCCATGCTGAAGAATAGGTGCGGCCGAGGCGGCGGAGCGCCAGGACCAGCGACGCCGTCGCGATCAGGACGTCGCCACCCGCGCAGTGGAGGGCCGCAAAGACGATCTCGCCGGGCGTGCCGGTGCGCCAGAGGGTGTAGAGCGGCATGTGGGCGAACTCACAGGCCACGCTGCCGAGCGCGACAACCGCCAGATACCGGCGGACCGCCCACAGCCAAGTGCCCGGTGCTGCCCACATGGCGCCCATGGCGTCACCGCCCTTTCCGGTCCGCGTCAGTGACCCGCGTGGCCCATCTCGAAGCGGGCCTGAACCGGCTTCTGGCCCGGCATGGTCAGCGCGGTCACGACCTTCACGCTGTCGTGCGCGCCGCCGAGGTTCGCCTGCCCCTTCAGGGCGTTGCCGCCGGCGGGCTCCAGTGCGACCTTCTGGGTCTGCCTGTTCGCCAGGACGGTCGCCTCGGCCTTGGCGCCGGTCACGTCTACCGGCTTGTCGGCGGCGGCCGTCACGTACAGGACGACGTCGTTGCCATTGAGCACGACTTCGACGTGGTAAGGGCCCGCGTCGGCCCGCTGGCCGCCGTTGGGCCCGATCCTGGGGCCGTCGGCGAAGGCTGTGGCCGGAGCGGCGAACAGGGCGGCGGCGAGGAGGATGGTCGGGAACTTCACGTGTGTTTCTCCATGTGGACGAAGGGGAAAGAGATCAGTAGGCCTCGGCCGGACGCAGCGAACCGGCCTGGGCTTCGACCAGACGGTTGAGCGGCTTCTCGCCGAGCTTGAGAAAGAGGACCGGGGTCAGGACCGTGTCGAGCAGGGTGGCGCTGACCAAGCCGCCGAAGATGGTGACGGCCACCGGGTGCAGGATCTCCTTGCCCGGCGCGTCGGCGCCGATCATCAGCGGCACCAGAGCGACGCCCGCCGACAGCGCGGTCATCAGCACCGGCGTAAGCCGCTCCTGGCTGCCGCGGATCACCATGGCCTTGCCGAAGGTCTCGCCCTCGTGCAGGACCAGGTTGATGTAGTGGCTGATCTTCAGGATGCCGTTGCGCGTCGAGATGCCGGTGAGCGTGATGAAGCCGATCATCGACGCGACCGACAGCGGCTGCCCGGCGATCCACAGGGCGGCGACGCTGCCGATGAGTGCCAGCGGCACGTTGCCCATGATGATCAGCGTCAGCACCGCCGAGCGGTAGCGGCTGTAGAGCACCAGAAAGATCATCGCCAGCGACACCAGGGACAACAGCGCGATGGTCTTCGAGGCCTCCTCCTGCGCCTGGAAGGTGCCCTCCAGGCTGGTGAAGTAGCCGGACGGCATCTGCGCCCCGGCAACCACGTTGCGGATGCCCGCGACGATCTGCGCCATATCCGTCTTGCCGTCGGAGTTGCCAAGGATGACGATGCGCCGCTTGCCGTTCTCGCGCAGGATCTGGTTGGGTCCGTCGGTCTCCTCGACCGAGGCGAACATGCTGAGCGGCACCCGGCCCGCCGGGGTCTCGACCAACAGGTTCGCCAGCCCGCTGGTCGTGCGGTCCTCGTCGGACAGGCGCAGCACCACGTCGAAGCGCCGCGTGCCGTCGACGATCTCCGACACGACGCGGCCGTTCGACAGGCCCTCCAGCGCCTCGGTCGCCATGGCCGGAGTGACGCCGAACATCGCGGCGCGCTCGTAGTCCACGACGACCTGCACCTGCGGGATGCGGACCTGCTTCTCGATCTGGAGGTCGACCAGTCCCGGCACGCCCGCGAGCTTCTGCTGAAGCTGACCGGCAAGGCTGCGCAAGGTGTCCAGGTCCTCGCCGTAGACCTTCAGCGCGATCTGGGCGCGGACACCGGAGAGCATGTGGTCGAGCCGGTGCGAGATCGGCTGGCCGATGTTCACCGACACCGGCAGGGCCGCCAGCCGGGCGCGCACGTCGGCCAGCACCTCGGCGCGGCTGCGCTCCGAGGGTGCCAGGTCAACGTCGATCTCGCTGGAGTGCACGCCCTCGGCGTGCTCGTCGAGTTCGGCGCGGCCGGTGCGGCGGCCGACCGACTTCACCTCCGGGACCCGCATGATGAGCTTCTCGGCGGCTTGGCCGACCCGGTTCGATTCGGCCAGCGAGATGCCGGGGTTCAGCACCATGGAGATGGTCAGCGTGCCCTCGTTGAAGGGCGGCAGGAAGGCGCGCGGCAGGCTGGGCACCGTTGCCGCGGCAATGACAACGGCGGCGCCAACGGCGGCAAACAGCGTGCGCGGATGGGCGAAGGCCCAGCCGAGCAGCCGGGCGTTGCCCGCCTTCAGCCGCCGCACCAGCCAGCTGTCGTGCTCATCCAGACGCTTCAGGCGAGGCAGCAGGTAGTAGGACAGTACCGGCGTGACGGTGATCGCCGTGACCAAGCTGGCGAGGATGGAGACGATGTATGCCACGCCCAGCGGCGCGAAGAGGCGCCCCTCGATGCCGGTCAGCGCGAACAGCGGCACGAAGACCAGGATGATGATGATGGTGGCGTAGACGATGCCCGAGCGCACCTCCTGCGAAGCCGACGCCACCACCTCCAGGATGGGCCGCGGGTTGCCCGCGCGGCGGTTCTCGCCGAGGCGGCGGAAGATGTTCTCCACGTCCACCACGGCGTCGTCGACGAGTTCGCCGATGGCGATGGCGAGACCGCCCAACGTCATGGTGTTGATCGACATGCCGAACGCCTTGAACACCAGCACGGTGATCAGGATCGAGATGGGAATGGCGGTCAGCGAGATGAACGTGGTGCGCACGTTCAGCAGGAACAGGAAGAGGATGACGGCCACGACGGCAACCGCCTCCAGCAGCACCTTTTCCACGTTGCCGATGGAGGTCTGGATGAAGTTGGCCTGCTTGAACAGGATCTCGTCGGCGTGAACGCCCTTCGGCAGGAACTGCGTCAGGTCACCCAGCGCCTTCTCGATCTCCCCGGTGAGTTCGGTGGTGTCGGCGCCGGGCTGCTTCTGGACGGACAGGATGACAGCGGGCTTGCCGTTCACCCCGGCGTCGCCGCGCTTCACGCGGGCGGCGAAGTCCACCGCTGCGACCTGGTGGAGCAGGATGGGTTGCCCGGCCTTGTAGGCGACAACGAGGTTGCGAAGATCCTCCAGCCGGGTCGTGCGGCCGATGTTTCGGATCAGGTACTCCTCGGAGTGCTGGTCGATGAAGCCGCCGCCGGTGTTGGCCGAGAACTGCTGGAGCGCCTTCACGAGCTCGTCGGTCGTGATCTCCAGGTCGTGCAGCCGCGCCGGGTCCGGCGAGATGCGGTACTGCTTGATCTCGCCGCCGATGGGGATGACCTGGCTGACGCCGGGGATGGCGAGCAGGCGCGGCCGCACCACCCAGTCTGCGATCTCGCGGACCTGCATTGGGCTGACAGTCTTGCCCGATGCATCGTCGCCAGACATGGCGATGAGCATGATCTCGCCCATGATGGAGGAGATCGGGCCCATCTGCGGCCGGACGTTCGGGGGCAACTGCCCCTGGACGATGGCGAGGCGCTCAGCGACCTGCTGGCGGTTGCGGTAGATGTCCGTGCCCCAGTCGAACTCGACGAAGACGATGGACAGGCCGACGCCGGACACCGAGCGCACGCGGGTGATGCCCGGCATGCCGTTCATCGAGGTCTCCAGCGGGAAGGTGACCAGCTGCTCGACCTCTTCCGGCGCCAGCCCTTCGGCTTCGGTCATCAGCGTGACCGTCGGCTTGTTCAGGTCGGGGAAGACGTCGATGGGCAGGTCCTTCAGCACGAAGGAGCCGTAGACGACCAGGATCGCCGCGGCGGCGAGAACGAACAGCCGGTTGCGCAGGCTGGCGTTGACGAGGAAATTGAACATCGTCGCCTCACCGGACCTGGTTGAGGAGACCGGCGCCATCGGTCACGATGCGCGCCTCAGGCTCGATGCCTGCCGACACCAGGACCGTGTTGCCGTCCACCGGCTGCATGCGCACCGGCCGGGCGACGAAGCGCTGCGGGGACTCGTGCTGCCAGACCAGCGGCTGGCCGTTCGGCCCCCGTACCACGCTCTGGCGCGGCAGGACGATGCCGGACACCTTCCCCTGGATCTGGGCGACGATGCGCACCGGCTGGCCGACGCTCAGGCCCTGGGGCGGCGCATGGATGCTGAACAGCAGCGGGATGGCTTGTTGCTTGAGGGTCAAACTGTGGCCGAGGTGCTCCAGGTTCAGGGTCACGCCGTCGGCGGTGGTTGCCGAAGCCATGTGGACGGTGTTCGCCACCCGCGGGTCGAAGGCAACCGCCTCGACCATCAAGCGGGACGGGTCAACGATCTCGAACAGCACCTGGTCGCGGCCTTCGACGACCTGCCCAACCTTGACGTTGTTCGCCGTGACGACGCCGGAGATGGGGGCCCGCAGCGCCTCCCTCGTCGTCAGGGTCGGCGACAGGGCGGCCCGGCGCTTGCGCAAGCCGTTGAGGTTGGCCTCCGCTTCCTCGATGTCGCGCTGGGGGACGCTGCCTTCCAGCTTCTTCAGGCGCTGGAGGCGGGATTCAGCGATGACGAACTCCTGCTCGACCGTGGCGATCTGCTGCTGGATGCCGCTGCGGTCGATGACGTTCACCGCCGGAGCGATGTAGGCTAGGATCTGGCCCGCCTCGACCTGTTGGCCGACGAACGGCAGCCCCTTGTCACCGGGCTCGATGCGGCCGGTCTGCGTGGCCTGGACGTGGCCGCCGCCGTTCGGGTCGGAGACGATTTGGCCGATCAGCTGGACCGTCTGCGCCGCCTCCTGCGGCTTGGCCACGACGGTGCGGATGGACAGCAGGCGCTGCGACGGCTTGGGCACATACAGGCTGCCGTCGGGCAGGCGGCGCGGGCTCTCCGATGCGCCCGTGGGCGCCATCGACGGGGCCGCCGCAGGAGCCTTGCCCTTGTTGTCCTGGCTGTGGTCCTCATCGCCGTGGGCGAAGGCGGCGCCGCTGGCCAGCAGCAGGCCCAGCCCAATCAGGGCGGCCCCGGCGACCGTGCGCGTGCGCCCGCGCTGGGTCAGGGCGACGGTGGTCAGCACACCGAGCAGGAAGACCATCGCGGCGCCGAGCAGCAGGCCGGAGTCCTGGCGGACCCGCCCAAGCACGTCGGCGACGCCGTTGCCCGTTCCGGTGACCGGCCCGATGGCCCCGGCCGCCGGGATCTCCAGGGTGCCGATCAGCAGGTCGGACGCATCGGCGGCGGTGATCGAGACGGTCAGGTCATGCGGCCCGGGTTTCGACAGCCACCCGGCTTCGGCGCGGTACACGCCTTCCTCTCCGGAGACCGGGGAAGCGGTCACCGCCTCGCCGTCGGCGGTCACCTCGACGGTGGCGCCGTTCACCGGCTCGTTGGTGGCGTAGCGGTCCAGGTAGACGAGCAGGCTCCTGCCCTGGGCGACCGCCACAAGCTGAAAGTCCGCCGACACCGTCTCCAGGGTGGGGGCCGCCGTCGCCACGACCGGCTTCGGCTCCTCGCCCCCGTGCACGTGCCCTTCATGGGCGAGGGCCGGGAGAGGTGCTGCAACGCTCATGACGACCGCAGCGGCGGCGAGAAAGCGTTGGACGGTCATGGCAGAACTCCAAAGGACTGGTTCAGGCGGGCACGGGCGGCACCGACCTGGACTTCGGCGGTGGCGCGGGCCAAGTCGGCCTCGAAAGCCGCCTCCTGGGCGCGCACGTACTCGACGAGACTGATCTCGCCGCCTCTCCGGGCGCGCTCGACGTTCGAAAGACGGGCTCGGAGGGCGGCGGCACGGTCGCGGGCGATCGCCAGGCGCTCGGTCGCGGCTTGCTGGGCCAGCCGGGCCTGCTGGATATCGGACTCGACCATGCGCGCCGCGTTGGCCTGCTCGGCTTCGGCGCGAACGACCTCGCTCATCGCCTCGGCACGCTTGGGCGCGTTCACCGCATCCACCGAGAACGGGATACGGACCGAGACACCCATGATCGTGTCATACCGCTCGCCGCGGGCGTCGCGCTCGCGCCGCGCCATCAGCCCGACCTCCGGGTTGTCGCGCGTCGTCAGGTCCACCAGCTGGCGCTGGGCCTGAGCCGAGCGGATGCCCAGCTGCGCCGCCAGCAGCGACGGGTGCTGCTGGAGAGGCGGTTGGCCGATGTCCGGCTCCGGTGCCGCTTTCGGCGGCGCCATGCCCGTCAGCGTCCGGAACACCTGGCGGGCCTCGTTCAGGGCCAGTTCCTCGTCACGGAAATCCGTGGCAACAGAGAGCGCCTCGGCGCGGGCCAGCTGGTAGTCGGCCTCCGAGGCCTCTCCGGCCCGGGCTGTCCGTTGAGTGTCGGCCTCCAGCTGGCGGGCGACTTTCAGACGCTGACGGGCGAGCTCGGCACGCCGCTCGGCCAACGAGACCTGCCACAAGGCGGTCCGGACCTCCCCGGCAATGGCCAGCTGACGGGCGGCAATCTCGGCATCGGTGCGCGCCAGCAGCGCGTCGGCGGCGCGGACGGTGGCCGTGCCCTGACCGGGCAGCCAGAGCGGAACGCCGACCTCGGCTTCGTACTCACGCCGTCCGACGTTCCGGCTCAGGTAGTCGGTGGTGTGCCGCAGCGTAACCGCCGGGGCGGCCGGAACCAGCGATTCCCCGGCACCGCGCTGGGCGGCGGCCACGGACCGCCGCGCCTCCAGGCTCTTGACCTCGGGGTTGAGCCGCCAGGCGCCCTCGACGGCGTCGCGCAGCGTCTGCGCCCCGGCGGGGAGCGCCAGCAGGCACGCGGCAACCGCCGCGCCCGCCAGCGCGCCCGTCCGGAAGAAGCGCCCCCCGGTCATGGTCCAGCGTGCCATCAGCCTTCGCCTCCGGCGCCCTTGCCGCCCGTGCCCGAGCCGCCGTGCCCGCCATGACCATGGCCGCCGTGCATGAACAGGTGCATCAGCGGGCACAGAAGCAGGACGAGGAGCGGAAGGGCGTCGAGCACGTGGTCGACGTGGAAGAGCGACAGGTAGAGCGCGCCGAGCGCCGCGGCGCCGAGGCAGGCCAGGCCGGTCCAGGTCCGGTACCAGGGCGTTCGGGCCTGCGTCTCGGGGGTGTGGTGGGTGTGTTCGTGGTGCGTCATGGCCGCCTCCTCACATCATGCCCATGGGGCCGGTGAGCAGCTTGTCCGCGAGCTTCCTCTGGTCGTCGGTCAGCACGGCGTAGAGGGGCTTGGCGGCTGCATCGAGAGCCTTCACGGCGTCGAGCCGGGTGGAGAGCGCCTTCTGCTGGAACACCAGGCGGTCGGGCCAGGAGGACAACATGCCGCCCTTGGTCATTTGCTCGTGCACGGCCTGATGGGCCTTGGCGTTCGAGCGCAGGGTGTCGGCGAAGGCGTTCCACTGCGGCGCCTGCGCGTCGGTGATCTTGAGTTCGGCCTTCAGGAAGGCGATGCGGCCCTCGACGTGCTCGAAGGGCAAGCCCATGGCGGCCTGCTGGCCCATCATCATCTGGCGCATCATGGACATCATGCCGGACTGCCCGTCCTGCTGGCCCATCATTGAGCGCATCTGGTCCATGTTCATCATCATGCCGGGCTGACCACCCGGCTGCTGGGTACCGGGCTGGACGATGGCCCCGCTGCCCATCCCCTGGCCGATCATCGGCGCATTGGCTGCCGCGCCGGGCTTGGCTGTCTGGGCCTGGGGTGCGGGCGCCGGAGTCGGCGCGGACTGGGGCTGCGTGGTCGTCGCGCCATCGGGGTGATGGGCGTCGTCGGCGATGGCGGTGCTAACCTGAGCGGTGGCCATCATGGCGGCGAGCGCGAAGGTCGGGAGCATCGTGCGGGTGAGAGACGACATGGCGTCCTCCATCGGATCATCTGGTTCGAGCCTCCCCCGGACGGACTCCACGCGGGAGTTCCGGGGACGCGAAAGCCAAGCGCACGAGGGCCGGAACCGGCGTCCTTCACCGGGCCAAGGCTCAGGTCGGGCGCGGACGGACTCGTGGCGTCAGATGATCAGAGCGGGGGGCGCAGGGCCGGGTCGATGCCGATGCCGTCGGGCGTGGCCAGGGCAGGCAAATGCAGGGAGGCGTTCAGGCGCGGGACGAACGCCTCGATGACCACCGCGGGAAGTCCACCGTGCATGGTGGCGCACTGGGCGACGCTACAGCAGGCTCCGTCGTCCGTCAGGCCGAGGTCGCCGCAGGGGGCTCGTTCGTGCTCGTGGTCGGCGACAGCGGCGACAGCGTTGCCGTGATTGTCGACCAGAATGTGCTCGTGCGGGGCCGGGGCTTGGTGATGGGGCAGAAGGCTGGCGTGGCTCGGCGCGGCGTAGACGAGCAGCGTGGCCAGCGTCAGCAGGCTCACCACCACCCTCCTCACCGTCGACCATGTTCCGCGCCACATGGCGATTGCCTCATCATCGATGGAGGTTGTGCGGCACCGGAGTGCTCACTCCAACCTCTTCTAAAAACCTAGGGCCGTTCCCCGCCCCCTGCAACAACAGGATTGCCCGCCCGGCAAGCCCCGCGAGGGATAAGGAGGAGGGTGTGACGGATTGTCACCGCCCCCTTCGACCTTGCCTGAAAGGCCACCGGACCACCATCCACCTTCCAGCCACTGGAAGGTCAACAACAAAATGTGCGGTGCCGATACCAGCCACGGGCAGCCACCGAACGGTCTCTACGTGGCACAGTGGCGTTGGCCTTCAACCCCTCAAACGATGTCCGCTTGAGAAAAGTCGAGCGGCCAATTGTCCTTGCCTCCGAGCTGGGCGCGCAAGCGCGGCAAGCCGGAGCAGCGCCAGCATCGACCCTGCCGTCGGTGCATAAGGAAGCGGTCGAAATCAAGGGCTTGCCTTCTGAAAGCCGGGAAAATCACTGATTCTAAAGGGCTCGCCGTTGACCCTGATCAATGTCCGGACCTGGAATGTGGGCTATGGTCAAGCTGGCCTGGGCGGATCCAGGTCGTTCATGACGCGGCAGACATGAAGCGGTTGGGCCACATCTTCGCCGTTCTGGCGTTCGCCATCGCGCTCCTGACGGGCGCGGCGGGCGGAGCCATGGCGTATGTGGACACTTATGGCGGCGCGATGGACCACCACGGGTCCCACCATGCACCGGCGCCATCGGCACCGTCCCAACACGACCATCACAAGGCCGCCCTCGCCGTCGCCGCGACGTGCTGCCCGGCGGCCGAGGCTCCGGCGAAGCACGTCATCACCCTCTCGGTGACGACGGTCGAGACGTCCTGGCATCCGCGGCCGGACTACGTCCCGAACGCCCGAGACATCACCCCGGACACACCCCCTCCGAAGACCAGCCTCTGATCGGCCGAGCCTTCTGACGTTCGCGTCGGGAGTCCGGCCACGCGCCGCGTTCGTGCGGTGCCGCACGTGATTCCGACCACGCGATCAGAGGACTCTCGCTATGTCTGAGAGGCATTTCACGACCCGTCGCGGCTTCATCGCCGGACTGGGCTTCGGCGCCGTCTCCCTGTACGGCGCCTGGGCGGCCTACGGGGCCGCACCGCTCCCCTTCGGCGGCAAGACGGCTGCTGCCCCCGAACCCGACGCTCACGGCGGAGGTCATGGCGGCCACGGCACCGCGGAGGCGCCCGCCGAGGCCGGTGTGCACGGTGGTCACGGGACTTCGGCGGGCATGGCGCCCGAGGAGTTCCGCTTCGAGCACGACTACTTCGTCCAGCGCTACACCCAGCCGGACGGCGGCGTGAACCCGCACGTCAGCGAAGACACGCACAGCCACGCCGCCGAGGGACACGACCACGGCCAAGACGCCGGTGGTGAGCCGGTCGACGTCTATCTCATGGCGCAGAAGTTCGCCTACAGCCCGGACATGCTGCGGCTGAAGGCCGGGCAGGCGTACCGGTTCCGCATGATGGCGGATGACATCACTCACGGCGCGTCGATCCAACTGGGCTCCGCCAGCCGCATCATCCGGTTGCGGCCGAATACGGTCACCGAGCAGACGATCACCTTCACCAGGCCGGGCGAGTACCTCGTGTACTGCACCGTCTACTGCGGCCAGGCGCACGACGCCATGATGGGCCGCATTGTCGTCGCCTGAGCGGAGGAAGGAAACCATGAACATGATATCCAAGCCTTCCGCCCCGGTCGGCGCGACGTCGCGCCTGACCTCGCGGATCTCCGCCCTTCCCGGGGCTGACAAGGCCCTTCTCAAGCTGCTGTTCGGTGCCGCCTTGCTGGCGCTGGTGCTGGGCCTCGCCGGTGGCTTCGTGACCGCGCTGGCCCGCGCCGGTGCACTGACCTTTTTCCCGGACGACACCTACCGGCTGCTGACGCTGCACGGCGTGTCCGTGTTCTTCTACTGGCTCTACCTGATCCAGGCGGCGCTGCTGCTCGGGCTGGCGGCGGCGGAGAACGGCCGCGGTCTCGCCCTGCGCCCGTTCGCCTGGCTCGGTGCCGCGCTGATGGTGGCGGGCTTCGGGGTCAGCGAGTGGATCTCGTACACCGGCACGCCGCTGCTGTACGACGGCAACCCGGAGCTCGCCGCGGACGACCCGCGCTCGGTCGGCTTCTTCGCGCTGGGCTACCTGCTGCTCTCCGGTGGCCTGGTCGCCTCAGCGGTGAGCGGCATCGCCACGGTGCTCCAGCCTCGGCTGCGCGGCGAGGCGGACGAGTTCACCGCCGTCGGCTTCGCCCTGTTCGCCTGGGCGGGCTTCCTGGTGGTCAGTGCCATCGCGGCGACCAACGCCTTCTTGCCGGGCGTGCTGTGGTCGCTGGGCGCCGGGCCGTTCCCTGCCGACCACGGCACCGAGTGGCACATCCTGTTCCATAACCTGCACTACCTGCCGCTGATGGCGACGGTGCTGGTGTGGTACGTGCTGACCGAGCACCTGACCGGAGTGACGTCGATCCACGGCGCACGGATGTCGAAGATCGTCTTCGCGGCGTATCTGGTCTTCGTGCCGCCGACCTCGCTGTATCACATGTTCCTCGAGCCGAACCTGTCCGAAGGCGTGCGGGTGGCCGGCTCGCTGCTCTCGCTGTTCGTCTCAGTGCCGACCCTGGCGGCTTTCGCCATCATCGTCTCCTCGCTGGAAGCCAGTGCCCGGGCGCGGGGCGCGACCGGCTTCTTCGGCTGGATGCGCGGGCTGCCCTGGGGCAACCCGGCCATGGCCAACATGGGCTGGTCGGTCGTGAACATGATGATCGGCATCACCTTCGCCTTCGTGTTGATCCAGGGCGACCTGGCGCCGATGCTGTCAGACACCTTCTTCGTGCCCGGCTACTTCCACTTCTTCGCCGTCGGTGTTCTGACGCAGACCTTCCTGGCGGCCATGATGGTGATGCTCCCGGCCCTCGGCGGCGGCACGCTGTGGCGCCCGGCGGCGCTGCGGCGGATGCCAGTGGTCGTGACCATCGGTCTGCTCATCTTCGGCGCCGCGGGCATCACGGCCGGGTTCATGGGAGTGCCGCGCCGCGTGTTCGACGTGAGCTACGGCGGCATGGCCCCTGCGGCGTGGCCGGTGCTGATGGCGCTGGTCGGCATCGGCGCCACCATCTTCGCCGTCGCCATCTCGGTCACGGTTTACGGCGTCGTCCGCACGCTGCTGTCGCGGCGCTCGGCGGCCGCAGCCGAGGGGCCGGTGGTCGACTGGCGAGCCGGGGAGCGCGGGGTCGGCACGGCGCCCGCGTGGACCGGGCCGGTGTCGGTCGCCGCGCTCGTCGCCGCCATGTACGTCTTCACCATCGTTGCGTTCCAGTTGATCCAGTCCCTGCCGATCGTCGCCATTGGCGGCGGGCACGGGCACTGAGCGCAGGAGAAAAGCCATGAAGAACGATGAACTCTGGCTGACCGCGGCGATCGTGGCCGTCTGGGCGGTCCTCGCCGCCGTCTATGCCATGGTCCCCAGCCTCGGTATGCCCGGCTACGTGCGGGTCTGGGGTGGTGGCGCCGTGGTGTTCCTGGCACTCGCCGGGATACTGGTCACCGTCGGCAGGAAGGCGCGCAGGGGCTGAACCGCAAAGGGAACAGCCCCGCCACCATTATCCGGTGATGGAGGCGGGGACTGTTCGAATGGGATGAAGCGGGCTGTTGGACTCGAACCAACCTGGCCAGCCTGGAAAGCCGGTGCCCATCCTCTGGACCAAAGCCGCGTCGCGCCCGGATCATGCTTGACCGGGCCGGGACACCACAACGGTGCAGGAGTGGCGCCCCATTCGCTCGATGGCTGGCCGCCGGCAGTAGGGCATGGGGGACGGCATGTTTGGCTCGGTGCCCGAGCACCCGTCCACATGGATGTTGGTCAACCGAGCCAGTATCGGCCACCGAACCGGACGGAGCGCCTTCTTGTGGTGCTCCGTCCGCCTGGTTCGTCAGTCGTCATCCCCGTCGAAGCGGGCGCTACGGGCTGCGGCGTGGCTGGCCGGGCCGTAGGGGGTTCCATCAGCCAGGATGATTTCGCTGGCTATCAGCCCTCCCCGCCACACCCGGCCGACAACGGTGACCGGGTCGTCCTTGCGAATGCCCTCGGGCAGGAAATGCCCCGTGGTCACATCCACCCGAGCCGAACCATCCTCAATGGTGAGCCAGTTCGCGCCGCGCTCGGTCACCGACCCGATTACCGTGCCGCTTCCCACCCTGAGCACCTCGGCGATCGGCTGCGGTGCCGATGGCTGGACGGCGGAGTGCTTCCGGTCCGCGTGCGCCGCCCCGGCGCCGAGCATCGTGCCGGTGACCAGGGCCGCGACGAGAATGGCGGTTGCTGCCGATGTGCGCATGTCCGTTCCTCCTGTCGGCGGGCGCGGAGGCGCCCCATGGAGGAGAGCATGCCGGACCGCGCCTGAGCGGGGCCTGAACGGGGCGTTCAAAGTCCGTTCAGGCGGAGCCGTGTCGCTGTCCCGCATCAGGGATGATGCACCTCCCGCTCACACGTCGCAGAAGCTCGGTGAAGAAGGCTGCCCCCCGCCTCGTCGAGGCGGCCGTGGCCGCGCAGGAAGTTGCTCGCGCGGAGGCCGGTGTACCGGCCGAGCAGTTCCCCGTCCCGAACGATGAGGGCGTCCCGCGCGAGGTCCGCCGCCCTCATGTGGCGGATGCCGCACTGCTCACGGAACTTCGGAGGCGTCGTCGCCCGGGCGAGAAGCATCTCCTCGATGCCGTCGATGATCTCGGCCAGTACGACATGGAGTTGGGCATCGGCGTCCCCGGGACGGTGGCAGTTCTTCACCACGTCATCGACATGTTCCTCCACCCGTCCCGCCAGGGCGGCATACTCCTCGGCGCCATACCAGCCGTGGTGCACCCGGTCCGGCACCTCCACCATTTGCGCCCGGACCGCGGTCATCCCGCGGCGCAGGGCCTCGTCGGTCTGCCACTTTGCCCGGTTGCCGAACGACAGTTGCACCGTGCCTTCGCCATGCCCGTGGTGGGAGAGGCTCGTGGTTGCCAGGGCGGGGCCAGTCGTCCCCAACGCCAGGACCACCGCAAACATGGAGGCGTATCGCGTCCCCAAAACCTTCATCTTCTCCTACTGATTATTCATCGTTGTTCAAGTCCCGCTCCAACGGGGCGGTGTCAGTCGTCCTCGTAGAGCCCCTTCTCCGCGCCACGGTGACAGGCGACGCAGTTCGCCCGGGACCGAACATCCTGACGCTGCCAGACCTCCGGACCGAATTTGTGCTCGTGCGTCCACCAGCGCTGCTCGGTGATCCGGATCAGGCGGCCGTCCCCCGGCCCGGCGTTCCGGGTCAGGTAGGTCCGGATATCGGCCACCACCTCGGGCCCAAGGCTGGCATTGTCGCCGAAGTGGTCGGAAAGGTCGTCCATGATCCGGTTCCAACTGGCGGCCGGGAGCAACCCGGGCTGGAAGGCCATGTGGCACTCGCCGCATTCCTTGCGCGTCGCCGCGTGGCTCACTGGCGGAACGCGCTCAAGCTCATTGGCCAGGGCCGCCGTGGCGGCAAAAGCGAGGAGCGCGGCGCCAACGATCCGAACGTGCATCAGAACCTCCTTCATGCCGCGGCTCCAACGGCATCCGTACCGGGCTTCAGCGCGGCGTACCCGCTAGAGAAGAAGAGCAGCGGGGCTCCGTCCCTGTGCTCGAATCGCTCGACATGTCCGAGGAACACCAGATGGTCGCCCGCTTCGACGGAGCGATGCGTGGCGCACTCGAAGCGCGCCAGGCATCCGGCCAGGAGCGGAACGCCGCCCGCGCCGGGCGCCCATCCGACGGAGCGGAAGCGGTCCTCGGCACGGGAGGCGAAGCGGTCCGAGATGTCCTGCTGGTCGGCCGCCAGGACGTTCACCGCGAATCGAGGCGCGCCGAGGAACGCCGGGAGGCTGGCGGAGCGTCGCATCAGGCTCCACAGGACGAGCGGCGGATCCAACGACACGGAGCCGAACGAATTCACGGTCAGTCCGACCGGCAGGCCGTCGGCCGCGAGGGTGGTGACCACGGCGACGCCGGTGGCGAACCGGCCGAAGGCGGCGCGCAGGACGCGGGGATCGATGTCCATTGTCTGAGCTCCGTTTACTGGCCCACCAGATAGGTGATGAAGTCGCCCTTCTCGCGGGCCGTGCAGGCGCGGCCGAGCACATTCGGGCAGTCGCGCTCAAACCGCTTCTCGACCTCGGCCGGATCGGTAAAGCGTTTCGGCGTTGCGGACATGGCCATCGGCGGGATCTCCCTGCCTGTCTTGTAGTGCCGTCCGACGGCGGCCGGGTTCGAGGTGTGGCAAGCGGCGCAGGCGTTTGTCTCGGCCTTGCCGCCCGTGTGCGGTCCCAGGTAGAGCGCCCGGCCGCGCTCGGCGGAGAAGCCGGAGAATCCCGGCTCCGCCGTCTTTGCCTGGGCAGCGTAGTCAGCGAGGATCTTCGTGCGGCTCGGGTTCTCGGCCGCGGCCAGCGCTGAACCCGCCGCCAGCGCGGCGGCCATCGTGAGGGCGAAGCGGAACTTCATAGGGTCGGTCGTCCTGTCGGTTCATACGGAAGGGGTGGCGTGATCAGGTCCCGGCGGCGGTCCGAAAAGAGTCGGGGCGTTTCAGCCAATGCAGTGCGAGGACCAGGGCGATGTGCGCGAACACGACCCACAGCGCGACCTCCCCGAGCGCCTCGTGCAGATCTTCCAGAGCGGTCACGAAGTCGGCTCCGACCCCGGCCAGAGCCGCGGTCCCGACGGCGACGAGGAGCGCGGTGGCGATCCAGGCAAGCAGCGGGCTGCGTTCCCGAAGCGCCGAGGCGTCGCCTGTCGCCAGCCTGCCGAGCCAGGCGCGCACCGGGGTGGCGCGCGGGCGGGGCAGGCGTAGCGGGCTGCCGGTCGGAGCGAACAGTCCGGCCAGCAGCCGGACGGCGACCGCCCCCAGAACCGTGTAGCCGGAGAAAACGTGCATCCCGTAGGTGTCCTCGTCGCCGGTCAGGTAGGCGACCAGGAACGCCCCCGAGATCGAAGCGTGGAACACCAGCAGGATACCGAGTTCGAGTGTGGTCGGCTTGCGTGCGGCCATGGTTGGGTTCCCCTCTGGTCAGTCGTCGTGCCGAGAGCCGTGACTGTCTCCCGCCACCAGTCCCGCATTGGCGTTGGAGGCGCCGCCTGAACCGCCGGAAGCGAGCGCCTGCCAGCCGAACCCAAGGGCACCAACCACGAGGGCGGCCGCGATGCCGTGGCGTATCATCCTGCCGATCATCTTCCGTCTCCGATCCGGTACGGCCGCGGTGGCCGCTTCGAATGGCAAGATGCGCCCCCGTGGCTGAACCGGATGTGACCGGGGCGTTCAGTTTCCGTTCAGGACGTGCGCCGGAACGCCGCGCCCCGTTCAGCCGCCGTTCAGCCACCCCATGTTAGGATCAGGCATGCTTCACGTCCGCCTGACCGCTGCCGCCCTGTGCGGTGTTCTGTTCCTCTCCAGCCCGGCTTCGGCCGACGAGCGGGACCACGAGCGCGCCCGCGAGGCCGTCGCCTTGGGCCGCATCCTGCCGCTCGAAGCCATTGTCGAACGGGTCCGCGCCGAGGTCAGCGGCGACATACTGGACGTGGAGTTGGAGGACGAGCACGACGGGCGCCTCGTCTACGAGATCAAGGTGCTCGCCCCGGGAGGGCGCATCCTGAAGCTCGAATACGACGCGGCCACCGGAGACCTGCTCCGCTCCAAGGGACGCCGGAGGTGACGGGATGCGTGTGCTGGTGGTTGAAGACGAACCGGATCTCGGGCGTCAACTCGGCGAGAGGCTGCGGCACGAGGGCTATGCAGTCGATCTCGCCCGCGACGGCGAGGAGGGGCAGTTCCTGGGCGAAACCGAACCCTACGACGCCGTGGTCCTGGACCTGGGCCTGCCCAAGGTCGACGGTCTCACCGTTCTGCGCGCCTGGCGCAAGCGGGACGTGACGGCGCCGGTGATCATCCTGACGGCGCGTGGCGCCTGGACCGAGAAGGTCCAGGGGATTGACGCCGGAGCCGACGACTACCTCGCCAAGCCCTTCAGCATGGAGGAGTTGTTGGCGCGCATCCGTGCCCTGATCCGTCGTGCGAAGGGACACGCCTCGGCCGAACTGTGCTGTGGTCCGGTCGTGCTCGACACTCGGACTGGCCGCGTTACCGTCGAAGGGCGTCCGGTCGAGTTGACCGGCTACGAGTATCGGGTCCTCGCCTACCTCATGCACCGCAAGGGCCAGGTCGTCTCGCGCATGGAGTTAACCGAGCACGTCTATGCCCAGGACTTCGACCGCGACAGCAACACCATCGAGGTATTCGTCGGACGTCTGCGCCGCAAACTCGGCGCCGACGTCATCAAGACCGTGCGCGGGCTCGGCTATCGGATCGACGAACCGTGAGCGCGTCGGGTTCCCTCCGCTTCCGCCTGCTCACCGGGGCGGCCGTCTCGACCGCGCTGGCGCTCCTCGCCGCGGGAATCGTTCTATCCGGACTGTTCCAGGATCATGTGCGGCGGCGCTTCGAGGCTGAGTTGGCCAACCACCTTGAGCAGATGGCGGCGCTCCTGGAGGTGGGCGCGGACGGCGCACCGACCCTGCGGCAACCCTTGAGCGATCCGCGGTTCCGCCGACCGTTGTCAGGTCTGTACTGGCAGGTCGGACCTCCCGAGGCACCGGGACTGCGCTCGCGCTCCCTGTGGGATGCGGTGCTGCCGCTCCCCGCCGACCATGTGGCGGACGGCGAGGTCCACCAGCACGTTGTCCCTGGACCGTCAGGGCGCAGGTTGCTTGTCCTCGAGCGCGCCCTGACGTTTCCGGACGGGGCGCCGCCGCAGCGGATTGCCGTTGCCGCCGATGAGGGGGAGGTGCTGAGCGCCACGGCGGCCTTCAACCGTGTGCTCTGGTCGTCGCTTGGCGCTCTCGCGGCGGTGTTGATCATGGCGGCTGTCATCCAGGTGCAGGTCGGACTGCAACCGCTGGCGCGGCTTCGGGCGGAGCTCGCCGAGGTCCGCTCGGGACGCAAAAGGCGCTTTGGGGCGACCGTGCCAATGGAAGTGAAACCCCTGGTCGACGATCTGAACGCGCTCCTGGAGCACTCCGAGGAGGTCATTGGCCGCGCCCGGCTTCAAGCCGGAAACCTTGCGCATGCGTTGAAGACGAACCTCGCCGTTCTGGCCAATGAGGCGCGGAACCTCGAACCTGACAACGCCCGTGAAATCGGTGCAATTGTTGTGCGGCAGGTCGACGTGATGCGCCGCCATGTCGATCACCACATGGCGCGCGCGCGGGCCGCCGCCTCGCGTGGCGTGCCTGGAATGAGCACATCGGTCCTAGAATGCGCCTCGGCGCTCGGCCGCGTGATGGAGAAGCTGAACGCAAACGCCGGGATCCAAGTCAATGTTTCCGTATCTCCAAACCATGCGTTCGCAGGCGATCGTGAGGATCTCGATGAGATGCTCGGCAACCTTATGGAGAATGCCTGCAAATGGGCTCGGCAGCGGGTCGAGGTCGCCGCATGGATGGGTACGAACGGAATGCTGACCATCACCGTCGACGACGATGGCCCAGGGTTGCCCGCCGAGAGGCGCGAGACGGTTCTTGCCCCTGGTGTCCGTCTGGACGAGAGCATACCGGGAGCTGGTCTTGGACTTGCCGTGGTGCAGGACGTGGCTCGGCTCTACGGGGGCGATGTCCGTCTGGAGAATTCACCTCTTGGGGGGCTGCGGACCGAGTTGTCACTTCCCGCAGCTGGGAACTAATACTGCAGCCGGACAACATCGATTTGTGTGCGTCGTTTCCAATGTGATCGCTTTGCTCGCTGTTGATGCCGTCTTCGCCAAAGTGACCAAGCGATAACGGCGTTGATGCCGAGTATCGGCCAAGGCAAAAGTGGTGAAGCAGGCGTCGAATTTCCGGTACGGTCAGGAGGATCAAGTCGGCCGCCAGGTCGACCAGGTCCTCTCCCTCCGATAGCCGCCTTGCGCAAGACGGTGAGGAAGGCGAATGCCAGCATGGCCAAGGTGATGTGGCGGTGCCATCCGGTCCAGGAGCGCACCTCAGAGTGGTCGAGCCCGACCTCACCCTTGGCCATCTCGAAACTGCTCTCGATGGTCCAGCGCGCGCCTTCATCCGCCGTCAGCCGACCCCCGATCCCGAGCGCCTGGTGTTCCTCGACGAGACCTGGGCCAGCACCAACATGACCCGGCGCCACGGCCGGTGCGCACGCGGCTTGCGCCTTCCGGCCCCCGTCCCGCATGGGCATTGGAAGATGACCACGCTGATCGCCGGACTGCGCACCACCGGCATCGTCGCACCCTATGTGTTCGACGGACCGATCAACGCCACCGTCTTCCGCGCCTGTGTCGAGCAGCTTCTGGCCCCGACCCTGCGAAGCGGCGACATCCTCATCCTCGACAACCTCTCCAACCACAAGGTGGCCGGCATCCGGGAAGCCGTCGAGGCGCGGAGCGCGTGTGTCCTCTACCTGCCGCCCTGCAGTCCCGACCTCAACCCTATCGAAATGGCGTTCGCCAAGCTCAAAGCTCATCTCCGACGCATCGGCGCCCCCACCATCGAGGAGCTGTGGAAAGCTGTCGGCTCCATCTGCGACCTCTACACACCCGACGAGTGCTGGAATTATCTCAGGCACGCCGGATACGCGTCAGATTAAACGCTCGAAACTCTAAGAACGGGTTCCGGGATCAGTCCCGGACATCCGAAAGGCGGCCTCTCCCATCCGGAGAGGCCGCCTTTTTCTTTGAACAATCTGTCTTGCAGATTGTACGCGCGTCCCCATGATTCCAGTATCAGGGTCATCGGAAGGGAGGCCGTACAGCCATGCATGTTGCAGCCGTCTTGAAGCGCAAGGGCAACCGGATCGTTTCCGCCTCACCGGACGATACCGTGGCCGCCGTCACCCGCCTGCTGACCGAGCACCGGATCGGCGCCGTGCTGGTGATGGACGACGATGGCCAGCCGGTCGGCATCCTGTCGGAACGCGACATCGTGCGGGCCATCGCCCGCGACAGCGCCACGGCACTCGACCGCCCGGCGGCGGACCTGATGACGCGCGACCTGATCACCGCCACCCCGACCGACACAGTCGCCGACATGATGGCGGTGATGACCGAACGGCGCATCCGCCATGTGCCGATTGTCGACGCCGGCCGCGTCGTCGGTGTCATCAGCATCGGCGACGTGGTGAAGGCCCGCATCGACGATGCCGAGTTGGAGGTCGAATCGCTGCGCGGCTATGTGGCCGGAATGGGCTGAGGCGAACAATCCATCCCCAATGCGAAAAGACCCGCCGGGCTGCCCCGGCGGGTCTTTTCGCATCGATGTCCGGAATGCGGCTTTACGCCGAATGCGACTGCGGGAAGGCCATGGCCGCCTGGGTGCGGTTGCGCACTCCCAGCGACTTGAAGATCGCAGTCATGTGGATCTTCACCGTGCCTTCGGACAGGCCCAGCTCATGGGCGATCTGCTTGTTCGACTTGCCTTCGCGCAGGCGGTCGAGCACCTCGCGCTGACGCTGGGTCAGCAGCTGCTCCAGCTGCGGGTCGCTCGGCGGCATCACCGAACCGCCGCGCTGGTCGGGTTCGATCCCCTCGCGCAGTACCGTCGCCGGCACATAGACGCCGCCGGAGAAGATCAGATCGAGCGCGCTCAGCATGATCTTCACGCTGGACGATTTCGGGATATAACCGGCGGCGCCGTTCTCCAGCGCCTCCCGCACGTCGGAGTGCGCCTCGGACGCGGATACGACGACGACCTTCGAATTCGGCTGCCGGTCGCGCAGCATGCCGATTCCGGAAAAACCGGGCCAGCCCGGCATGCGCAGGTCGGTCAGGATCAGGTCATAGGCCTCATCCTTCACAGCCGCCATGTCCAGAAGCTCGTCGAAATTGCTGGCCTCCGCAAAGGTAGCGTTTTCGCGCAGCTGCTCAAGCAGACGGCGAAGACCTTCCCGGAACAGGACGTGATCATCACCGATCAGGATCTTCATCGCTCAAACTCCCGAACCATGCCTGCCCCTCCGAAAGTCGCCCCAGAGGCTTGAGAAAAGGAGGGGGCTGTCGCCACCCGCATATTCCCTAAAATCCAAAGGATATAGCAGGCACCGGCCGAACGTAATCTCTATTGAGATGTAACACGCAGGGACGAGATGGAACAACCCGAAATTAACTTTTGTCACGGCCCCGAATGCTGATCGGCTGAGGCAAGAGCTTCCCGAGGGTGATATTTCCAATGGGGTATGACAATTTTAGGTCACTGTGCGAATGCGTGCTTCCAGCTTGTGCAAAGGCAAAAAAATGGCCGGGCCGGCCCCTTGCGGGCACCGGTCCGGCCTGAAATCGCGCGCCCCTGTGGGACGGTCGACATGTGTCAGAAAGCGGCCTCTTCCAGTTCCATCAACGGCTTGGCACCGGCGGCAATGGTGATGAAAAGGCTGTTCGTCTGCGGCAGCAGTTTGGTCATGTAGAAGCGGGCGGTCTTGATCTTGGCCTCATAGAAGGCGGCATTGCCCTCCCCGGCTTCGAGCTTGGCCTGTGCCTTCTCCACCATGGTTAGCCAGCTCCAGCCCAACGCCACCAGCCCGAACAGGCGCAGGTAGTCGCTGGAGGCGGCACCGGCCTCCTCCGGATCCTTCAGGCCCTTCTGGGCGATCAGGGCGGTGGCCTGCTGCAGCTTGGCGAAGGCCTTGGCCAGCGGCATCACGAACTCGCCCAACTCGTCCTTCTCCATCGCCGCCTCGATGTCGCGGCCGACGGGGTGGAAGAAGTGACGGAGCAGACGGCCGATGTCCTGCGGCAGCTTGCGGCCGACGAGGTCGAGCGCCTGGATGCCGTTGGTGCCCTCATAGATCTGGCAAATGCGGGCGTCGCGGACATACTGCTCGACGCCGGTCTCCCAGATGAAACCATGGCCGCCATGGACCTGCACGGCGATGTTGGCCGCGTCGAAGCCGATGTCGGTGAACAGCGCCTTGATGATCGGCGTCATCAGCTGGACGAACTCGTCGGCATCGCGGCGGGTGCGGGGGTCCGGGTGCTTTTCCGCCACGTCGAGCTTGTAGGCGGCCAGCGCCCCCAGGGCACGCGCACCCTCGGTGAAGGCGCGGGCGGTCAGCAGGTTCCGGCGCACGTCGGGATGGACGATGATCGGGTCGGCCGGCTTGTCCGGCGCCTTCACCCCCGACAGCGACCGGCCCTGAAGCCGTTCGCGGGCGTAGTTGACGGCGTTCTGGTAGGACACCTCGGCCAGTCCCAGCCCCTGGATGCCCACGGCCAGACGGGCCGCGTTCATCATCACGAACATGGCGCGCATGCCCTTGTGCGGCTCGCCCACCAGCCAGCCGGTGGCGTCCTCGAAGTTCATGACGCAGGTCGAGGACGCCTTGATGCCCATCTTGTGCTCGATGGAGCCGCAGGCGACGCCGTTGCGCGCACCCGGTGTGCCGTCGTCCTTCGGCATGAACTTCGGCACCAGGAACAGGCTGATGCCGCGGGTCCCGGCCGGTGCGTCCGGCAGGCGGGCCAGCACCAGATGCAGGATGTTCTCGGTCAGGTCATGCTCGCCGGCCGAGATGAAGATCTTGGTGCCGGTGATCTTGAACGACCCGTCTTCCGCCGGAACCGCCTTGGTGCGGATGATGCCGAGGTCGGTGCCGCAATGCGGCTCGGTCAGGCACATGGTGCCGGACCAGGTGCCGTCGACCAGCTTGGGCAGGAAACGCTGCTTCAGCTCGTCCGAGCCGTACATCGCCAGCGCGTTGTAGGCGCCGAGCGACAGGCCGGGATACATGCCGAAGCTGAGGTTGGCGGAGCAGATGAACTCCTCCAGCATGATGTTGACCAGCTTCGGCAGCCCCTGCCCGCCATAGGCCGGGTCGCAGGCCAGACCCTGCCATCCGGCGGCGATGTAGGTGTCGTAGGCTTCCCTAAAGCCCTTGGGAGTGCGGACTTCGCCATTCTCGAAATGGCAGCCCTCGCCGTCGCCGGACTGGTTCAGCGGGAACAGCACCTCCTCGCACAGCTTGGCGCCTTCCTCCAGCACCTGGCCGACGAGTTCCGGCGTGGCGTCCTCATAGCCCGGCAGGGCCGACAGCTTGTCCAGGCCGACGATCTCGTCCAGGACGAAGCGCACATCCTCAAGCGGAGCCTTGTAGATCGGCATCTCTCGTTCCTCCCCCTCAGTTCCGCAGCGGCTTGCCGGTGAGCAGCATGTGCTCGATCCGGTCGATGGTGCCGCCGGTGCGCACCAGACCCATGAACGCCTCCCGCTCCAGCCGCAGGACATGGTCCTCGCCGACCGGCTTGGAGATGTCGGCCTCCTCACCGCCGCTCAGCACCTCGGCCAGGGCGGCGCAGACCACCTTGTCGTGCGGCGTGACCTTGCCCTGCAGGGCGAAGCCTTCCACCGCCAGTTCCATCGCCGCCTTGGCGCTGGGGCCGGGCAGGACATAGGCGGTGGTCTTCTCCGGCGGGGTGTAGTCCGCCGCCAGTTCCAGCGCCTTGGCCTTGGCGTCGGCCAACAGGCGGTCGCGGTTCATGGTGATGCCGTCGGTGGCCCGGAAATACAGCAGCTCCTTGGCCTCGGCCGCCGATTTGGCGACGGTGGCGGTGCTGATGATCTCGAAGGCCTTGGCGATGCCGGGCATCGGCCCGCGCGGCGCCTTCGGGTTGGCCTGATGGCGGGCCAGCATCTCGGTGCAGCCGCCCCAGGCCGGGATCAGGCCGACGCCGACCTCGACCAGACCGACATAGGTCTCGGCATGGGCCTGGACATGGTCGGAATGCAGCAGGATCTCGCAGCCGCCGCCCAACGCCATGCCGCTTGGGGCAGCCACCACCGGGAAGGGGGCGTATTTCAGCGCGCGGTAAGTGCGCTGGCCACCCTCCACCATCTCCTCGATCTGCGGCCACAGGCCGATGTTGAGCGCGAACAGGGCGAGGCCGAGATTGGCGCCGACCGAGAAATTGTCGGCCTCGTTGTGGATGACCAGCGCCTTCCAGTCGCCTTTGCCATCGCCGATCAGGCGCATGGCCTTCTCGTAGGCGGCCATGATGTCGCCATCGACGGCGTTCATCTTGCTGGTGAACTCGACGCACAGCACGCCGTCGCCGATGTCCCACAGGCTGGCGGAGCCGTTCTTCCACACCGGCTTGCCGGCGGCGCGCTTGATGTCCGACAGCAGCAGGACGCCGTCCGGACGCACCACCGTGTCATAGACGCCGGCCGTGGAAAGGTGCTGGAGCTTGCCGCCCTCGACCCGGTAGAAGGGACGGCCGGATGCCGTCTCTACCAGCGCCGGGACCGGGATGCCTTCGGAGCGGCACAGCTCGGCGAACCACTCGGTGCCCAGCCGGTCGATCAGCTCGAACGGACCCTGCTTCCAGTTGTAGCCGAGGCGCATGCCCTCATCGACGGCGACGATGCTGTCGGCGATCTCCGGCACCAGGCTGGCGGCATAGGCCAGCGTCTGGGCCAGGACGCGGCGGGCGAAGCGGCCGCCCTTGTCCGGATGCTCGCACAGCTTGCGCAGGTCGCGGCCGGCGGATGAGACGCTGTCCAGCCGGGCCTTCTCCGACGGCGCGTATTCGCCGGTCTGGAGGTTGACCGACTCCTTCACCTTGCCGCCGCCGGCCTTGTTGATGCGGTAGAAGCCGCCCTTGCCCTTGCGGCCGGTATAGCCCTCCGCGATCATCTTCGTGATGACCGGGTGCTCGCGCATCTGGCCGCGATAGGCGTCGTTCGCCGGCAGGGTGGCCGACATGCTCTTGGCGATGTGCGGCATCAGGTCGAGCCCGACGAGATCCATCAGGCCGAACACGCCGGTCTTGGGGATGCCCATCGGCCGGCCGCCGACGGCGTCCGCCTCCTCCACGGTCAGGCCCAGGTCCACCGCGGCGTTGACCGCCGCCTGAATCCAGAAGACGCCGATGCGGTTGGCGATGAAGCCCGGCGTGTCCTTGCAGTGGACGACGCCCTTGCCGAGGCGGCGGTCGCAGACGTCGGCGATGGCCGCCAGCGCGTCGGCCCGCGTATCGGCACCGCCGACGATCTCCAGCAGCCGCATGTAGCGCGGCGGGTTGAAGAAGTGGGTGATCAGGAAGTCCTTGGCAAACTGCTCGCTCTGCCCTTCGGTCAGCACCGCCAGCGGGATGGTGGAGGTGTTGGACGACACCACCGACCCCGCCTTGCGCACCGGGTCGATGCGCTTGTAGAGGTCGGCCTTGATCGCCGGGTTCTCGACGATCGCCTCGACGATCCAGTCGACGTCGGCCAGCAGGTTCAGGTCATCCTCAAGATTGCCGGGCGTGATCAGCTTGGCATTCTTGGAATGCATGAAGGGGGCCGGATCGGTCTTCAGCATCTTCGCCACGGCGCCCTTGGCGATGGCGCTGCGGTCCGCACCCTCCTTCGCCGGGATGTCGAGCAGGACGCAGGGGATGCCGGCGTTGGCGAAATGGGCGGCGATGCCGGCGCCCATCACACCCGCACCGATCACGGCGGCGCGTTCGATCTTCATGGTTTTTCCTCCCCGATCCCGTTCGTCAGACCGCTTCCAGGATGGTGGCGATGCCCTGGCCGCCGCCGATGCACTGGGTGGCGAGCGCGAACTGCTTGCCTTCGCGCTTCAGCAAGGCCGCAGCCTTGCCGGTGATGCGGGCGCCGGTGGCCCCCAGCGGATGGCCGAGCGCCAGCGCGCCGCCGTCCGGGTTGATGCGGGACGGGTCGATGTCGAGGTCGCGCATGCAGGCGATGGCCTGGGACGAGAAGGCCTCGTTGATCTCGATGATGTCGATGTCGTTGATCGACAGGCCGGCACGCGCCAGCGCCTTGCGGGTGGCGGGAACCGGACCCAGTCCCATAAGTTCCGGTGCGCAGCCGGCGACGGCGACCGAGCGGATCTTCGCCAGGATCGGCAGGCCGTTGGCCTTGGCATACTCCTCCGTCGTCACCAGAACGGCGGCGGCACCGTCGGTCAGCGGCGAGGAGGTGCCGGCGGTCACGGTGCCGTCGGCGGTGAAGGCCGGCTTCAGGCCCGACAGGCTGTCGGCGTTGGTGCCGGGACGGATGCAGCCGTCCTTGTCGACCAGACCGGCCGGGGTCTGGATGCCGACGATCTCGGCGGCCATGCGGCCGGAAGCCTGGGCCTCGGCGGCCTTGGCGTGGGAGGCGACGGCCAGCGCCTCCTGCTCGGCGCGGGAGATGGTGTATTTGCGGGCGACATTCTCCGCCGTGATGCCCATGGAGCAGTAGGCTTCGGGGTAGGAGGCCTTCAGCGCCGGGTTCGGCATCGGGTTGAAGCCCATGATCGGCACGCGGGTCATCGACTCGACGCCGCCACAGATGAACACCTCGCCGGCGCCCATCTGGATGGCGCCCGCCGCCTGATGGATCGACTGCATGGAGGAGCCGCAATAGCGGTTCACCGTAGTGGCCGCGGCGGTCTGCGGCAGCTTGGCCAGGAAGGAGATGCTGCGGGCGACGTTCAGCCCCTGCTCGCCTTCGGGGAAGGAGCAGCCGACGATGACGTCCTCGATGTCGTCGGTCTTCAGGCCGGTGCGCTCCACCAGCGCCGCGAAGACGCGGGCCAGCAGATCGTCGGGGCGGACCTTGGTCAGCTCGCCCTTGTGGGCGAAGGCGAAGGGCGAACGGGCATAACCGGCGATGACGACCGACTTCATGAGTGCTTCTCCTCCATGTCCTGCGTCTCCGTGATGCCGTTGCGGCGAAGATGCTCGGAGATCTGGGTGTCGATGGTGCACAGCTCCGCCAGCGTCTGCTGGACGTCGGCAAGCTGCTGTTCAAGCGCGGAAATCCGGCGGCGCGCGATGGAGCGCATGTAGCGCATCTGTTCGATCTGGGCGTCGTCGGTGTCGTAGAGGTTCAGGAAATCCTTGATTTCGGCCAGGCTGAAGCCCAGCCGCTTGCCCCGGCAGATCAGCGCCAGCCGGGCGCGGTCGCGATGGCCGTAGACACGGGCGCCTCCAGGGGCGCTGCCGATCCGCTCCGGCGCCAGCAGCCCTTCATCCTCGTAATGGCGGATGGTGCGGTGGGTCAGACCGAACTCCCCGGCCAATTCGCCGATGGCAAGCCGCGAGCCGGACATGCGGCTGTTCTCCGCGCCCTCCCCAGTCTCCGCCATGCCGTAGCCGACCGAAAGCCGATCCACTCCGTTCGCTCCCTTCCTTGACGTTTACGTAAAGGTAAGGTCGATGCCGCATGCTGTCAACAGACTTGTTGACCAAGCCAACCAGTTTTGGCGAACCGCCCGGCCATTCCCTTGGGCAGGCAACTGTTCAGCCACTAACGGGTGCGGCGCGCCCGCGCAGTGACAGGATGCCACGCCCCGTTCCGCATTGCGGCTGTGGCAGGCTTTGCCCAGGACACGACGAGCCCCGCCGGTTCCCCGATTCCATATGGGAAGCGGATACGGCGCCGGACAGACGGTCAGAAGGCCGCGGCGGGTTCAGGGTGGGTCGACTGTTTTCGGCGGATCAGGACAGGGGATAGGAGACAACCCATGTCGGCGCGCGCCATCGTATCGCTGGGCGTCTGGATATTGGCCATGGTGCTGCTCGGCACCATGACGGTCGGCCTTGCGCTGGCCTTCTACGTGCTGCTAACCCTGTGCTTCGCGGTGGTTGTCGCGGCACTGACCCTGCTCGTCCGGCGGCGCGACAATCATCGGGGCGAGCAGAGCTATCTTTAGGCACGGTGTTGCAATCAAGGGGCGCCGGTCGGCGCCCCTTGAGCATTCATCTCACTCCGGCAGCACGCGCAGGCGGGACACCGCTGTGCGGGCGGACAGGTGGGGCCGCTGCAGGTCCTGCACATGGGCGCCGGGGGCCGTGAAGTCGCCGGGCGTGACGGCGCGGACCAGATAGACCAGCCGGAAGCGGGGGGCCGCCTTCGGCAAATCGACGGCAGCCAGGAAGCGGTCGTCACGGAACTCCACATTGCGGACCGAGGACAGCTCGCCCAGCCAGGACAGCTTGCCGAGCTGGCCGCTGTTGGCGAGCCGGACATTCTCGATCTCGAAGCCGGCCGGCAGCGGATCGCTGACCAGCACAGAGTGGTCGAGCGGGTCGCCGACCTCACCCTCAAGGATCACCACCAGCAGGTCGTTGTGGCGGATGCCGGCCGGGTCGACCGGACGGCCGGCCATGTCGAACAGGCGGCGGCGGATGGTCATGCCCTGCTCTTCCGCGCCGGCCGGCTGGTCGGGCACGCCGGCCACCGAAACGGTCTGCCGGACTTCGCCGCCCAGGTTGCGGATCGCCGGTGGTGCGGCCGGGTCGATGCGCAGGATCTGGGGCTTGGCGTTCTCCACCGTCTGGTCGCCGATGGCGAGCTTCATCGGGGCGGCACGGTCGATCAGAGCCTTGGATGCCAGCAGCAGCCAAGCCTGTTCCTGCGGGTTGGTGGTGCGGACCGCGGCGAAGGTCTTCGCCACGCGCTCCGCCGCCTGGAAGATGCGCTCGCGGTCGACCGCCCCGCTTTCCGCCAGCAGCGCAACCACGCCAGCCTCGTCCCGCAGGGAGGAACCATGGTCGCGCAGGCTGGCCGAAACCATCCGGGCGCCGGTCAGCTTGGCGAAGGCGTCGGCGGCAGCCGGCTGGTCGCCCAGCGCGGCGGCGGCGGCGGCAATCTGTGCCCTGCCGAAGTCGGTCGGCAGCCGGTCCCAGTAGTTTTCGCGGAAATAGCGCAACGCGCCGGCATCGATCAGCTTCGCCCGCGCCAGCACATACAGGGCATAGGCACGGCCAGGCAGGTCGGCGGTCTCGACCCAGGCGTTGTCGACCGCCTGCTTCATCCAGTCCAGCCCCTTGCGATAGGGCTGGTCGGGGATGCGATAGCCCGCAGCCTTGGCACGGCCCAGCACGTCGACCGCATAGGCGGTCAGCCACGGGTCGAGATCACCCTTCGGCGACCATGCGGCGAAGGCGCCGTCCGCACGCTGGAAGGTCAGCAGACGGTCGATGCCGCGCTGGACACGCGCCTTGATCCGGTCCTCCGGCGCGATGCCCAGGCCGGCGGCGACGTCGGGCATCGACAGCAGCGGCAGGATGCGGCTGGCGGTCTGCTCCGCCCCGCCCGGTGCCGCCCGGTCGAGCGCGAAGAGCAGGCCCGGCACGTCGAGGTCCGGCAGCGGAGCGACCACGGCACCGACGGACAGGGTTTCCGGCCTCAGTCCGGCGGCGATGTCGGCCGGCAGGGTCAGGCTCTTGTCGGTGGGCAGGGCGGCGACATTGCGGCGCGAAATCGGCGGCGAGGCCGGGCGCACGGTGACGTCCCAGCGCCGGGTGACGCGGACGCCGTCCGGACCGGTGACGTCCAGCGTGACGTGGCCGGCGCCCACGGCGGTGGCGGTCAGCACCCGGCCGGCGGTCGCCCGCTTGCCGCGCGCCAGCTTCGGCACCTCCAACTCGGCACCGCCCTCACCCTGCAGAATGGAGACGGCGCCCTCGGCGGTCAGGGTCATGCGGTAATCGCCGGAGGGACCGTTCAGGTTGTCGAGCGACAGCATCACCTGCGCCGTGTCGCCCGGGGCGAGGAAGCGCGGCAGCACCGCGTCGGCGACGACCGGGTCGCGGACCAGCATCTGGCTTTCGGCATGGCCGATCCGCCCATCGCTCCAGGCCACGGCCATCAGGCGCAGGCGGCCCTGGAAATCGGGCAGATCGAAGGGAACCGAGATCTTGCCGTCGGCTCCCACGGTCAGGATGCCGGAATAGAGCGAGACCACACGTTCCGACTTGGGCGGCACCAGCCCGGCGACCTGACGCAGGCGCGGAGCCGGCGCGGCCGGCGGCCGGGTTGCATCCAGGCTGGCCGGATCGATCAGGCGGCCGTAGGAGTCGCGCAGCTCCACGGTCAACGGACGCTTGCCCAGATAGTGGCGGGCCGGGTCGGGAGACGGCTGGTCGGTCAGCTGCATCACCGATTCGTCGACGGCGGCCAGCGTCACGAAGGCCTGCTTGCCCTCGGCGATGCCGTCCACCGTGATGTCGGCGGTCATGGCGCGGCGCGGCTCCATCTCCGCCGGGGCGGACAGGCGGATGTCCAGCGTGCGCGGCGCCTTGTCCATCGCCAGCCAGGCGAGGCCGACCGCGCGGCGCGGCGGCTTCTTCGACTGCGGGTCGGAGGTGGCGAAGGCGGTCGCCAGCACATGGGCGCCGCTGGTCCAGCCCTGCCCGACCGGGATTTCCAGGAAGGCGCCCTGGGTGCCGATGGCGCGGGTGACGGCATAGGTCACGCCGCGGTCGGCCACCGCCACCAGAACCTGGCTGTCATAGGGCGGCTTGACGAAGACCCAGGCGCTTTCCCCGGCGCGGTAGGCCGGCATCATCACCGAGACGTCGACGGCGTCCGGCCGCTCCCCGGCGGTCGGGGTCATCCACCAGCCGGCGGCAAAGCGCACGCTGGTGGCGACGCCGGTCTTGGGATCGAACACCTCCAACCGGTAGCGTCCGGCGGCGACCGGAGCCTCCACGGCGGTCGGGCTTCCCGCCTGGGCCGACAGGGTGCCGCCGGTCACGCGCTGGTCCTTCACCGTGACCTTGTAGTCCCAGCGGCCGTTGGCCTCGTACCAGGCGTAGTCGTACTCCTCCTCGAACAGCTCGTAGGAGAGGTCGGCGTGGTCGGTCGGCTTGCCGTCCGGCCCGACGGCGATCACCTCGAACCCGGCGGTGGCGCCTTCCGGCACGCCGTCGCCCTCGAAGCGCGGCTTGATGCCGATGGCGAAGGGCTGGTGGCGGACGGGCAGGACGAAGTCGCGGCCGACCGGACGGCCGCCGATATCGAACAGGGTGGCGCGAACCACCGCTTCCAGCGGGCGGGTGCTTTCGGGCGGAAGCGGCAGCTTGACCTTCAGGCGGGCCGAGCCGTTGGAGTCGGTGATGAATCCCGGCAGATCGGCACGGGCCGCCTTCACGTCCTCCTGCGCCAGACCGAAATGATAGCCCGGCAGGTTGGGATAGGGGTTGGCGGCAGAGCGCAGGGTCACCGTCAGCTCTCCCGGCAGGCCGGAGGCCGGCGCGCCGTAGAGATAATGGCTGTCGAGCACCACATCGGCCTCGCCGTCGGCCGCCAGCTCCGTCGTCGGGGAGGACAGCGACAGGTCGAGCCGCGGGGGCACGAAATCCTCCAGCAGGAACTCGGCCCTGCCGATGGCCGGGCCGTCCGGCTCTGCATGGGCGGTGACAGTCCAGCTGCCGGGGAAGGCGTTCATCGGCATGTCGATGCGGGTGGCATAGCCGCCGGCCCCGCTGTCGGCCAGGGTGCGCCGCTCCACCTCGAAGCCGTCGGGGCGCAGGACGCGGATGGTCAGCGCCTTGCCGGCGGGCGGGTTCAGGTCGGTGTCGCGCAGCAGGGCGGTCAGTTGCACCGTCTCGCCGGGACGGTAGATCCCGCGCTCGGTATAGAGATAGGCGTCGAATCCGCCGGTCATCGGACGGGCGATCGGGGCGGGCTTGTCCGGCGTCTCGGCCGAGGGGGCACCACCGGCGGTCAGGTCGAGAACGGCGAAGTCGCCGTCGCCGCGCGCGGCGAACAGGGCCTGCACCGGCTCGGTCCCGGCGGCGCGCAATGCTGCGAGGTCGAAACGGCCGAGCCCGTCCTCTCCGGTCTGGACGCGGCCAAGTTCGGACCCGTTGCGGGCGACCAGACGCAGCTCCACCCCCGCCGCGGGGCTGGCGCTCTGGACCGAGCGGGCGAAGACCACCAGCGAATCGTCGCCGAGGATGGTGTTGAGGCCGAGGTCGGACACCACGAACCACTGGGTCGCCTTGCGGTCCCAGCCGCCCGGCTTGATCTCGTCCGCGCCGGCGACGGCGACATAGACGCCCGGCTCCAGCTTGCCCAGCACGGCGTCGATCGGGAAGGCGGTGGTGACGCTGCGGTTCGGCTGGTTGCCGATCCCCATCTCGCCGCGCCAGACCTCCTGCCCCGACTTGTCCAGGATCTCGCCGATGTCGTAGTCGGTCATCTGCTGGGTGATGCGGCCGAAATAGATCTTCTCGACCAGCGCCCGGTCGGCGATGCGCAGCACCTGCAGCTTCGCCCGGTCCAGGTTGATCGAGCGCAGCGGCAGTCCGTCCGACCCGACGCGCGGCAGGATATAGCCGGCTCCGCGGAAAGCCAGCGAGGGCTTGCGGTTGGGCACCTGCACCTCGCGGGTGTCGGCGGCGGGTAGCCGCTTGCCGTCGATGCCCGGCAGCCCGTCCTTCAGCGTGACGCGGTAGGCCACGCCATGGCGCAGCCCCTCCACGCACAGGGTGCGGTCGCGGGCGATCGCGGCACCGTCGACCGCCGGCTCCACCGCGACATAGTCGCGGTAGTTGACGGCGCGCGAGCGCTCCAGCCGGTCGGTGAAGGTGAAGCAGGCTTGGGGCGTATCTCGCTCCGCCACCACCTCCACGCCCGACACGCCGAAGGGCACCGGCTCGGCCGGGGGATCGGCGGCGAGGGTCCGGGAAACGGTGTTCGTGCCGGAGCACGCGACGAGAACGGCACAGACACGCGCCAGCGCACGCAACATTCGAGACAGACCCCAATTCCGCGGGTGGGTCCGAAACCGCAAAACCGGGGACAGCCCTGGCGTCGGCTCGGACCTGGACAAAACCGGCGGGAGTATGCCCAAGCGGCTGGGGTTTCGCCATGGCTTTGCGGCGGGGGCGCGCAGATCGCTCCCACCGCGGCAACGCCTAGCTGCCCGCGAAGCGTTTGCGCAGGCGGGCGATGGCCTCGTCGAGCACCTCGTCCCGCTTGGAGAAGCAGAAACGCACGACGCCGGCCGGCGCATTCTCCACGAAGAAGGCGCTGACCGGGATGGCGGCGACCTTCGCCTCCGCCACCAGCCAGCGGCAGAAGGCCTGATCGTCGCCGTCGAAGCCGAAACGGCCGATGTCGGCGGCGACGAAATAGGTCCCGGCGCTGGGCAGAACGTCGAATCCGACGGAAGCGAGCCCGGCGGCCAGCCGGTCGCGCTTGGCCTGCAGCCCGGCGGCCAGCCCGGTGAAGTAGCCCTCCTCCTTGCCGAGGCCGTAGGCGACGGCGGCCTGGAGGTTCGGCGGGGTGGTGAAGGTCAGGAACTGGTGGGCCTTGGCCACCGGCTGCAGCAGGTGCGGGGCGGCGGTGACGTAGCCGACCTTCCACCCGGTCAGCGAGAAGGTCTTGCCGGCCGAGCCGATCTTCAGGCAGCGGTCGCGCATGCCCGGCAGGGTCATCAGCGGGATGTGGCGGCGGCCGTCGAAGACGATGTGCTCGTATACCTCGTCGCAGACGGCGAAGGCATCGTGGCGCTGGACGAATTCGGCGATCAGCTCCAGTTCCGCCCGGTCGAAGACCTTGGCCGCCGGGTTCAGCGGATCGTTGATCAGCACCAGCTTGGTGCGCGGCGAGAAGGCGGCCTCCAGATCGGCGCGGCTGAAGCTCCAGTCCGGCGCCTTGAGCGAGACGAAGCGCGGCACGCCGCCGGCCAGCCGGACGATGGGCAGGTAGCTGTCGTACATCGGCTGGAACAGCACCACCTCGTCGCCCGGATTTATCAGGCCGAGCAGACAGGCGGTCAGCGCCTCGGTGGCGCCGGAGGTGACCATCGTCTCGGTCTTCCAATCGACGTCGAGACCGTAGAAGCGCTGGGCATGGGCGGCCAGCGCCTGCCGCAGGTCGGGAGTGCCCATCATCGATGGATACTGGTTCCAGCCCTGGAGCAGCGCGTCGGCCGCGGTCTGCAGCACGTCGGCCGGCCCGCGGTCGTCGGGGAACCCCTGGCCCAGGTTGATCGCGCCATGCTCTTCCGACAGGCGGGACATGACCTCGAAAATGGTGGTGCCATAGCTGGACAGCAGCGCGTTGCCCGACTTCACCGCAAACCCTCCTCATGCGAACGGACGCACAAGATGGAGGCTGCGGGGCGATGCTGTCCAGTGCCCGCTTCCGCAGGGCAGACCGCGGGCGGCCGATGGGGCGAATGGAACGTTTGAAACGGTGTGGAACGGTTTTCCGGCGATGTTCCACCGTTCAACCGGTCAAGCCGGCCACGGCGCGCGGAGAGGGGGACGACGGTCTCGGCGCCATGAGGTCGGCTGGTCACGCTGGCCCCCCTCGCCGTTGGGAATGGTGGTGTCCATTCCTAACACTCGGAGGGCCGGCGGGTAATGGACTGCGGGAAAAAGCGGCGGGTCAGCCGCGGTTCATCTTGCGCAGGCGGCGGGCGCGCAGCTTCTGGCGGATGCGTTCCACCGGACTGAACACGCGGGGATAGCGGCGCTTGCTGCGCACGAACAGGCGGCGGGCATCGGCGGAATTGCGCAGCACGAGAATGCCGCCGAGCAGCATCACCGGCAGCCCGCCGGGACCGGGCAGAGGCGCCAGCAGCAGGCCGAACAGGATGATGGTGCATCCGGCGCCGATCAGTGCCAGCTGGCGCACACGCGCGAAAGACAGCGTCTGGGCGGTATCGGGAGGACTCATCTGTGGTTCGCTAGGCTCCATGCTTCCGTTGGCCTGCATATGGGCCGGAAGGTGGCAGCCGAAAAGGCCCCCTCCCCTTGCGGGTGAGGAATGCACAGGTCCTCGATCTCGAATCGATCCCCTTTCCCCCTGGGGAGAGGGGGATTTTGCGCCCCTCTGATCAATGCAGCGTCCGCGCCGGCTCCGGGCGGGTGGCGCGCAGGCGGGCGGGGTCGAGACGGCTCAGGGCGGCGTCGCGTTCGTCCGGCTTGGGTTCCCAGCCGAATTCGCGGATCAGCTGATCGCGGGCGGCACCCGCGCGCCGGGACAGACGGGCGCAATCCTCGTGGCGGCCGTCCCGCCGGGGCGGCGTGCAGCGGCGGTCGGCGCAGCTTTCCAGCATCAGGCGGATCATCCGCTCGCGCTTGGCGGCGTCGACATAGCCCATCTGGTCGAAATACATCTTGGTGAAGGCCAGTTCGGTGACGCGGGCGTGGGTCTTGCGGTCGCCGACGATCACCGCGGCCACGAGCTCCACGCAACGGCCGGCGAAATGGGGCAGCGGAGCGGTGCCGTCGTCGGCCCGGTCGAGCAGGCTGCTCGGCAGGTCGACCAGCCGGCCGGTCACGTCTTTCACCAGATAGCGGCGCCACACCGACATATCGGCCTCCCGTCAGGCTTCAGCCCCAGGAAGAAGCCTACACCAGTCGGAGGGAGAACGGAACCGGTCCGCGAGACACGAATCCGTGAACGGACGCGATCCTCAGCGCGGCGTCAGCGGCCAGAACACCGCGATGGCCGCCGTGCCCAGGATCACGACCATGATCGACAGCGGCAGCCCCAGCCGCCAGTAATCGCCGAAGCGATAGCCGCCCGGCCCCATCACCAGCGTGTTGCACTGGTGCCCGATGGGGGTGAGGAAGTCGCAGCCGGCCCCGATCGCCACCGCCATCAGGAAGGCGTCCGGCCGGAGCCCGAGATGGGTGGCGAGGCTGGCGCCGATGGGCGCCATCACCAGCACGGTGGCGGCATTGTTCAGGAAGGGCGTCACCGCCATCGCCGTCACCATGATCATGGCGAGCGCGCCGATGGGTGGCATTCCCTGCGACGCCTGCGACAGCAGGCCGGCGATCAGTTCGCTGCCGCCAGTGGTGCGCAGGGTCTCGCTGACCGGAATCAGGGAGCCGAGCAGGACCAGGATCGGCCATTCCACCGCCTCGTAGGCCTCGCGCAGGCTGACCACCTTCAGCGCCATCATCGCCACCGCCGCCCCGAAGAAGGCGATGGCGACCGGAACCAGCCCGGTGGCGACCAGCAGCACGGTCAGTCCCAGTACCGCGACCGCCGCCGCCCGCTTGGGCGTGCGGCCGATGGCGAGGTCGCGCTCGGCCAGGGGCAGGCAGCCCAGCTCGGCCAGCGTGTCGGACATGGCGGCCTGCCGGCCCTGCAGGACGACCAGATCGCCCGATTGCAGGCGGACACGGCGCAGCCGCTGGCGGATCGGCCGTCCGCGCCGGCTGATCGCCAGCAGGTTGGCGCCGAAGCGCTCGCGCAGGTTCACCTCCTCGATGCTGTGGCCGATCATGGCGGAGCGCTGTTCCACCACCGCCTCGACCACTGCGATCTCGTCCTCCTTCTCGACCCCCTCCAGATCCTTGTCGTGCACCATCTTCAGTCCGGCACGCTTGACCAGTTCGGCCAGTGCCGTGGTGTCGCCCTCCAGCACCAGGATATCGTCGGCGAACAGCACCCAATGGCCCGATGGGACATAGCGGCGGTAATTCTCGCGCACGATGGCGGCAAGCGTGATCTCGCCGTCGCTGACGGCCTCCAGCTCCGCGACCGTGCGGCCGACGAACTGGGAACCGGCGGGCAGCCTGGCCTCCGCCGTGTAATCGTCGATGTTGAAGGCCGGACCGGCCGCCGCGGTCCGCCCCTTGGGCAGCAGCCGGTACCCTACCGCCAGGAAGGCGACGCCGAACACCGCGATCACCAGCCCGACGGGCGTGAAATCGAACATGTGGAAGGGTTCGCCCGTCATCTCGGCGCGGACGCGCGACACGATGATGTTGGGGGAGGTGCCGACCAGCGTCATCAGCCCGCCCAGCAGCGACCCGAAGGCCATCGGCATCAGCAGCATCGACACCGGCGTGCCGGTTCGCCGCGCCACCTGCAGGGCGATGGGCATGAAGATGGCCAGCGCGCCGATGTTCTTGACGATGGCCGACAGCAGGGTGACCGCCCCGGCCAGGATGACGACCTGCGTCCACACCGTCGTCATCCGTGCGGCCAGCGGGCGCATCGCCGCCTCCACCACGCCCGACCGGCCAACGGCGGCGCTGATCACCAGGGCGGAGCCGACGATGATGACGATGTCGTCGGAGAAGCCCTGGAAAGCCTGCTTGGCCGGCACGATCCCCACCGCGACCGAAGCCAGCAGGGCGATCATCCCGACGAGGTCGTAGCGCAGCCGGTCCCAGATCAGCAGCGCGATGACCGCGCCGATGATGCCGAACGATAACATCTGGTCGATGGTCATTGAGAGAGGCGGCGTCCTTCCTGTCCGTTTTCCCCGGCTGCCCCGTTCAAGGGGAGTCGGACAGGAACGACGCGGAGCAGGCGGTCAGCGGGCCGAACCCGACGCCTTCCCCTCCCCGCGGTCATTGCCCGACTTGCCGGACGCCGGCGCTCCCTTGTTGGGGGAGCGGGCATCCCGTACCAGCCGGCCACACTGTGGCTGTTCATCACTGCCTGGGTCAAGGAAGGGCAGCACGCCGGCCAGCGGGGTCAGCAGCACGCCCAGCGCCACCGCCGCGGCGCCGCGCGCCGCCGACTCGGTGGGATCGACGCCGATGTCGGGGTTGCCCAGCGTGCCGCCGACCAGCACCGGCACATGGGTGGCGAACATCTGCGGCGACTTGGAATCGCCGACGATCCGCAGGTCGAGCGCCTCGTTGCGCAGGCTGATCGTCCCCTTGCCGGTGACGATCGTCTCGGGCGTGTCCAGCACCAGCGCCTCGGCGCGGGCGATGCCGTTTTCCACCGACAGGTTGCCGACCAGGCAGTTGAAGGGCAGCGGCTCGGAACCGGAGATCACCACGCCCAGCGTCTCCAGGATGTTGGTCTTCAGCCCCTTGACCGCGAGGCTGGTGATTCGCCCGCCATCGACCGAAACGCCGACCTTGCCGTCGGAGGTCGCCAGCAGGTCGGCCACCGTCTTGCCGGTGCCGGCCAGTTGGATGCGCCCCGCCACCGTACCGCCGATCTGGCCGGCGAAGGAGGTTTCGCTGAAGAAGGAAGACAGCTTCATGGAGCGGATGTCCAGGTTGGTGCGCAGCGCCGGAACCTTGCGGCGGCCGTCGACCTGCACCGTGCCGGCGATCCGCCCGCCGCCGATGCCCAGCGACAGCGGGTCGAAATGCAGGTCGCCGGCGGTCAGCTTGACGCGCATGTCCAGGTCCTGGAGCGGCGCAAAGGGCGCCTCCACCCGCTTACCGCGCAGGCGGACGTCCATGTCGGTGTTGCGCAGCTTTTCCACATTGATCGGGGTGGCGGGGATGACCCGGTTGTTGCCGCGGGTCGGGTAATCGTCGCTGCCGCGCGGCGAGGCGCCGACGAGGCCGGCCAGATCCTGCGCCGCCAGCCGGTTGGAGGTCAGGTCGGCCTTCACCATCGGGCGTTCGCCGTTGGTGTCGACCGACAGGTCGCCGGACAGGTCGCTTTCGCCGACCTTGCCGTTCATGCCGTGGAAGGCCCACAGGCCCCCTTCGCGCGACAGGTGGCCGGAGATGGAATAGGGGCGTGTCTTCGGCGTCGGGATGCCGAGGATCGGGAAGATCTCCGCCAGATCGTTGCCGCTGAGCGCCACGGACAGGTCGATGCCCTCCATCCTCACCGGCTCCGCCACCGAGCCCTCGATGCGGCCCTTGGTCTTGCCGATTGCGGCCTCGATCTTCATCGGATAGGGCTTGGGGTCGTCGCGCAGGTAGAGCAGCGAACCGCCTTCCGCCGCCAGGGTGAAGGGCTTTCCGGCGAAGTTGCCCTTGCCGTTCAGCTGCACCGTGTCGTCGTCGTTGCCGCCGGTGGCGGTGTTGATGGTGTTGTCGATGTCGATGTCGCTGGTGGGATCGCGGTAGCGAATCCGGCCGTCGGCGATCACCAGCCGTTCGATCACCGGGATGTCGCCGCGGTCGTCGGGGGTCGCGGCCTCCTTCGCCACCTCCTTCTCCGCATTGGGCGGGCCGAAATTCCAATTGGCCTCGCCCTTGTCGTTCTTCTCCAGGATCAGCTTGGGGCCCTGGAACTTCAGCTCCGGCAGTTCCCAGTCGCCGCGCAGCAGGGGCCAGAGCCGCAGCGTGGCGTCCAGCGCCTGGATCGCCACCATGTCCTTGTCCTCGCCGCGCTCCACCGCCCATTGGGCGTTGGCGACGCGCAGTCCTTCGACATGGATGCGGATCGGATTGCCGAGATGGACGCGCAGGTCGCCGTCGATCGCGACCTCGCGGTTCAGCGCGGCCGAGGCGCGGCGGGCGACGAATCCGCGGGCATCGTTCCAGTCGAACAGCAGCAGCACCGCGCCGACGCCGACCACAGCGAGGCCGAGCAGGCCCAGCAGGCCGTAGCCGATCCATTTGAACACCGATCCCGCTCCCGCTGCCATTCCGCCGGCCCTCCGCAAACCGTCATTTCCTGTCAACGTCCGCCAGAGAGGAACGGCGAAGGGTCGGGGCCGGGAGTACCGCAAGAGATCCCCTCCCCTAGCCCTAAGGTGATATATTTCCGTTGTCGCTTATATTGGATTTAACGCAAAATTCAGCTTCCCGGGTCCGTAATCCAATGATCCGGTTCGACACTCCCTGACAGCCACGGCCGCAGACACGATGCGCTCCCTTACCAACTTCGCCCCGTCCACCTTCGAGGAACGCGGTGCCGCGGTGGCCTTCACCACGCCGGTCCTGGCGCAGACGCGGGTGCGCAAGGACAGCCGCGACCAGTTGGAGGTTCTGGTGCCCAACCTCTCGGAAGGGCGCGGCGTCTATGTGGTGCCGTGGAAGTCGTTGCCGTTGGCCTTCCCGATGACCGTGCACGACCGCATGCTGCACGACCTGATCGCGAAGGCGGACGGCTGCTCTCCCGACGACATCCGCAAGGCGGTGCTGGAGGCGGCGCGCTGCGGCCTTGCCGGCGGCGGCGCCGTGGCGGCGGCGGAAGCGGCACTGAGCGACGACGACGAACAGCGGCTTCTGATCAACTATCAGCTGATCGTCGAGGCGCTGAAGGCGGTCGGCCTGGAATCGACCGAGATCCTGCGGGTCGGCCTGACCTCCGCCGAGGGGCAGAAGCTGACCCGCGACCTGATGATGAAGGCGGCGCAGCGCCTTGCCCTGGAGCCGACCGAACTCTATGGCCGCATCGCCGAACTGGCGGTGATGATGGAGTCGATCGGGATCGCCACCTCGCCCAAGCCGGCACGGCTGCGGCGGCTGATGCGCGACCTGCAGGGCTTCCGCGACAGCATGACCGACTGGGCGACCGACAACGTGTCGGAAGCCGCCCCCATCGGCGGCTTCTGCGCCGAGGTGGCGGAGCACACGGTCAACCACGCCCGCAACGTCATCGGCCAGCTGGATCAGGCGATGGCCTCCTTCGAGACGCTGCTGCGCCAGTGGGAGACCAAGCGGCCGCAGATCCGCAAGGCGTGCAGCCGGCTGTCCTGGCTGCTGGACGGCTGGGAATACCTGATCCTGCTGTGGAGCGACGCGCTGACCCAGGACCGATACTCCCAGGACATGGCCGTTCACGACATCTTCCGCGTCATTCCGCTGCTGCCCAGGGACGAGGGGCGGATCGACCAGTCGCTGATGGCCGACAAGCTGATCACCAGCCAGAGGCGGTCGGTGCGCGCCTATGTCGACTGGCGCAGCGGCCAGTTGGACGTCGATCTCGTCATGCGGATCGAGACGCTCAAAGGGAAGGCGGCCTGACCATGGAGATGAGGGATCTGGTCGCGCTGGGCGACAAGCTTCTGGACATCGACGAGCCCAAGTTCCGTCAGGTGGTCGAGCTGCTGGAGCAGATGAACGAGCATCCCGACATCCAGCGCACCATCGCCGCCATCCGCCCCCGGCTGGTCGAGCTGCGGGTGCACCGCCGGCCCACCCTGAAGCGTCTGTTCTGCGACCCGTTCGAGGATCTGTTCGAGGCGCTGGGCAAGGCCGACCCGGTGCCGCTGAGCGTGATCGAGCGGTCGCTGATGAACAGCCTGTGGCCGCTGGTAGAGGCCGAGATCGGCAAGGACCGGCTGCGCAGCTTCCGCCCCGCCCTGCAGGACGGGCCGCAGCGCAAGGCGCTGACGGAAGCCTTCTGGACGGAATGCGGCGCGGCGGTGGCGCGGATCGCCGAGGGCGCGGTCGCCGGCCATTACAGCGACGCGCTGGAGCTGCGGATGAATCCGGCGCGGATGCGGGCGTTGACCGACATCGCCACCATCCTGTCCATCGCGCCCGAGGTGGCGGAGATGAAGGCGGCGCTGTCGCCCAAGCCGGTGCCTAAGCTGCACGCCGACCATGTCGAGGCGATCCAGGCGATCGGCCGCCGCGTCACCCGCGCCCGGCCGGAGGCGCTGAAGATCTTCGTGCTGATCGCCACCTCGCGGCTCAGCGACCCGACGGTCCTGCTGAGCGGATTGTGGGACATGGATCTGGGACAGAAGTCGGCCGACCGCGCCGCCCTGTTCATGGCGCTGAGCGGAACGGTCGTCGCCCAGATGGAGGACCGCTCCCGCGCCTTCCGGAGCGCACCCGGCACCGGCACCGACCGCATGGCGGTGGCCGACCTGGCGCTCGACCTCGTCGCCAGCCTCGACGCCACCCGCGCGGCGATGGAGCACAGCCGCAACAGGGAGTTCGACCAGCGGCTGAAGGAGGTCCGCAACTCCGTCCATGCCATGGTGAAGACCCAGGTCCTGCAGGACGCGGATGCCGGCATCGTCGCCGCCATCGGCGCACTCGATGGCGGCAACGACGGGCGGGCCCAACTGGCCCAGGCGGAGAACCAGGCGCGGGCCTTGCGCAAATGCGCGACCATCGCCGATTCGCTGGGCCTGCGCGGCGAGTTGCGGGAGATGACGCAGAAGACCACCGCCTCGCTGACGGAAAAGGCGCAGCAGGCGCTGGGCGGACCCGCCGGCAACGCGCGCAGCGGCTACACCGCCATCCGCATGATCGAGCTGATTGCCGGACCCGCCGAAGCGAATAAGATCATGGACGGGATCATGAACGGCGGCCGGCGTTGAGTGTACGGGCGTCTGGCGGTTTGGAGGATCGGACGATGGGAGCGGGATACACCGGCTGGGAACTGCCTGCGGAGGAGCGCGGCCGGCTGCTGGCCCTGATCCCGCCGCGCTATGAGCGGCTCGTCGCCGACCATGTGACCCAGAAGTTCGGCGTCGGCCAGCACGAGCCGCTGCCGACCGCCAGCGAGGCCGAGGTCATCGGCTGCGCGGACGACGGCGAGGGGGTGCAGGCGGTGGTCGTCGCCATCGACGGCACCAGCGACCGGCCCGACGGCTCCACCTACCACATCACATGGTCGCTGGCCGCCGGGCGGCGGGCAGCGGAGTCCAACGACGTCATCGGCGACTATGGCTGGCGCCCGGTGGAGCCGGTGACGATCAGGCTGGTGCCGCGGTTCTTCGGGGGTTGAGTCCGGAGGTGGGTCGGGGGCCTCACGGCACCTCCGCCACCCCCTCCGCCGCCACGCCGCGCTTGAGGCGCTGCTCGCGGTAGACGATGAACAGGCCGCTACCGATGATCAGCGCGGCCCCCACCCCTATGCGGGCGGTCGGCGCGGTGCCCCAGACGGCGAGGTCGAGGATCACCGCCCACAGGATCGACACATACTGGAACGGCACCACCACCGCGGCCGGGCTGAGCTGCAGCGAACGGTTCATCATGGCATGGCCGGCCAGCGCGGTGATGCCCAGCAGCCCCAGCAGGAAGAAGCCGAGCCAGCCCGGCGCCGACCAGGACCAGGGCAGCGCCGCACCGCCGATCAGGATGCCGCCGACCATCTGGTTGCCGACCAGCGTCAGGCTGGAGGATGAGCGCAGGACGCGGGTCGAGATCACCCCGCCGGAGAAGATGACGGCGCCCAGCAGCGCCACCAGCGACGGCCACAGATCGAAGCGGCCGGTCGGATTCAGCACGATGACGACACCGACGAAGCCCACCAGAACCGCCGCCCAGCGGCGCCAGCCCACGCTTTCCCCCAGGACCAACACCGACAGCGCGGTGATGATCAGCGGCGCCGACATGTAGATCGTCATCACGTCGGCGAGCGGCAGATAGCCCACCGCCCAGTAGAAGCAGGCGACATCCACCGTCATCAGGAAAACGCGCAGGATGTGCAGCGGCAGCCGGTCGACGGCGAAGACCCTGGACACGCCCTCGCGCCGGATCATCGGCGCCAGCACCGCCAGCCCGAACAGGCTGCGCACGGCGATCAGCATGGCGACGGAATGGTCGGCCACCAGCCATTTGCCGAGCGCGTCGTTCAGCGTGAAAAGCGTCATCCCGCCCAGCATCATCAGGATGCCGAGGCGGGTGTCGGTCGCGGGTGCCGCGGTCATGGAATCGCCCGGAGATGGTTGAGTGTGTGATCGATTGGGGCGGCAGAGTAACCGAAGCGCCGCCCCGCTTTCACACCCTCAGATCACACCCCTGTCCCGCAAGGACGCGATATCGGCCTCGCTCAAGCCCAGCTGATCCGCCAGCACGGCGTCGGTGTGCTGGCCCAGCGTCGGCGGGGCGGTGTCGTGGACCAGCGGCGTGCCGCTATAACGGATCGGGCTCGCCACCGTCGGCACGCTGCCCTGGGTCGGGTGCGGCAGATCCTGGTGGATGTTGCGGGCCTTCACCTGCGGGTCCTCGAAGACCGCGGCCAGATCGTTGATCGGGCCGCAGGGCACGCCGACCTCTTCCAGCGCGGCCAGCCAGTCGTGGCTGTCGCGGGTACGGATCAGTTCCTCCAGCAGGGCCACCAGCTCCTTGCGGTTGGCGACGCGGGCCGGGTTGGTGGCGTAGCGTTCGTCCTTGGCCAGATCGGGACGGCCGGCGACCGTGCAGAACTTGGCGAACTGGCCGTCGTTGCCGACCGCCAGGATGATGTAGCCGTCGCGGGTGGCGAAGGCCTGATAGGGCACGATGTTCGGGTGGGCGTTGCCAAGCCGCTGCGGCGCCTTGCCGCCGACCAGGCAGTTCATCGCCTGGTTCGCCAGAACCGCCACCTGGACGTCGAGCAATGCCAAGTCGACCTGCTGCCCCTCGCCGGTGCGGTCACGGTGGGCCAGTGCGCCCATGATGCCGATGGTGGCATAGAGGCCGGTGAAGATGTCGGTCACCGCGACGCCGACCTTGACCGGACCGCCGCCCGGCTCGCCATCGGGCTGGCCGGTGATGCTCATCAGCCCGCCCATACCCTGGATCATGAAATCGTAGCCGGCGCGGTTGCGGTACGGCCCGGTCTGGCCGAAGCCGGTGATCGAGCAATAGACCAGCCGCGGGTTGACCGCCTTCAGGCTGTCATAGTCGAGGCCATATTTGACCAGCCCGCCGACCTTGAAATTCTCGATGACCACATCGGCCTGGGCGGCGAGCTTGCGGACAAGCTCCTGGCCTTCCGGCCGTTCGAAGTCGATGGTGATGGAGCGCTTGCCGCGGTTGGTCGACAGGAAATAGGCCGACTGGTCGCCGGCCCAGGGCGGACCCCAGGCGCGGGTGTCGTCGCCGGCGCCCGGCCGTTCCACCTTGATCACGTCGGCGCCGAGATCGGCCAGCGTCTGCGCCGACCACGGCCCGGCCAGCACGCGCGACAGTTCCAGCACCCGGATGTGCGACAAGGGTCCGGCCAAGGTCACTTCCTCCTGTTGGTTCTCCCTCCCCCGCCGGAGCGGGGGAGGGTCGGGGTGGGGGTCCGTGACTGGACGCCCCTTGCCCCCACCCTTCCCATGGCTATGCCATGGGCCCCTTCCCTCCCCCGCTTCGCAAGGGAGGGAGCGATTACGCCGACACCAGTTCTTCCAGGGAACGCTCGATGATGTCCAGGCCTTCGTCGACCAGGGCATCCGACGCGGTCAGCGGGACCAGGACGCGGATCACGTTGGCGTAGGTGCCGCAGGACAGCAGGATCAGGCCCTTCTCGGCGGCCTTGGCGACCAGCGCCTTGGTCAGGTCGGCGGCCGGCTCCTTGGTCTCGCGGTCGGTCACCAGCTCCATGGCGACCATGGCGCCCAGGTTGCGGACGTCGCCGATCACCGACAGGCTGTTGCGCTGGGCCATGGTGCGGAAGCGGCCGGCGATGCGCTCACCGAGCTTTTCGGCGCGCTCGATCAGCTTCTCTTCCTCGATGACGTTGATGACGGCGAGCGCGGCGGTGGTCGCCAGCGGGCTGCCGGCATAGGTGCCGCCGAGGCCGCCGGGGATCGGCGCGTCCATCAGGGCGGCCTTGCCGGTCACCGCCGACAGCGGGAAGCCGCCGGCCAGGCTCTTCGCCATGGTGACGAGATCCGGCTCGATCCCGGCATGCTCGACGGCGAACATCTTGCCGGTGCGGGCGAAGCCGGTCTGGATCTCGTCGACGATCATGACGATGCCGTGCTTGTCGCAGACCGCGCGGATCGCCTGCAGGAAGGACGGCGAAGCGATGTTGAAGCCGCCCTCGCCCTGCACCGGCTCGATGATGATGGCGGCGACGCGGGCCGGATCGACGTCGGACTTGAACAGATTGTCCAGCGCCTTCAGGCTTTCCGCCTCGCTGATGCCGCGATAGGCGTTGGGGAACGGCACATGGAAGATTTCGGCCGGGAACGGGCCGAAGCCGACCTTGTAGGGCACGACCTTGCCGGTCAGGCCCATGGTCAGCAGCGTGCGGCCGTGGAAGCCGCCGGAGAAGGCGACGACGCCGGGACGGCCCGTGGAAGCGCGGGCGATCTTGACGGCGTTCTCCACCGCCTCGGCACCGGTGGTGAAGAAGGCGGTCTTCTTCGGGGTCGGGCCGGGAACCAGCGCGTTCAGCTTTTCCGCCAGCTCGACGAAGCTGTCGTACGGCGTGACCATCGCGCAGGTGTGGGTGAAGCGCTCCAGCTGGCCCTTCACCGCCTCCATCACCTTCGGGTGGCGATGGCCGGTGTTCAGCACGGCGATGCCGCCGGCGAAGTCGATGAAGCGCTTGCCTTCGATATCCCACATCTCGGCGTTCTCGGCGCGGTCGATGTAGAAGGGCATGCCGGCGGAAATGCCACGGGAGACGGCGGCCTCGCGACGGGCGACGAAGGACTGGTTGGTGGTCATGGTCTTCTTTCCTTTGACGACGGTCAGGCGCCGAGGCCGACGCAGAGATATTTGACTTCCATGAAATCATCGAGGCCGTACTTGGAGCCTTCGCGGCCGATGCCGGACTCCTTGACGCCGCCGAAGGGGGCGACTTCGGTCGAGATGATCCCCTCGTTGATGCCGACGATGCCGTATTCCAGCTTTTCCGCCACGCGCCAGACACGGCCGATGTCGCGGCTGTAGAAGTAGGCGGCAAGACCGAACTCGGTGTCGTTCGCCATGCGGATGGCGTCCTCTTCCGTCTCGAACTTGAACAGTGGGGCGACCGGGCCGAAGATCTCCTCGCGGGCGACGCGCATCTCTGTGGTGATGCCGGTCAGGATCGTCGGCTCGAAGAAGGTGCCGCCCAGCGCGTGGCGCTTGCCGCCGAGCACGACCTTGGCGCCCTTTTCCAGCGCGTCACCCATCAGCTCTTCCACCTTGGCGACGGCGTCGGCGTTGATCAGCGGACCCTGGGTGACGCCGGCCTCCGCACCGTTGCCGACCTTCAGCGCCTTGACGGCCTCGGCCAGCTTGGCGGCGAAGGCGTCGTAGACGCCGGCCTGCACCAGAAGGCGGTTGGCGCAGACGCAGGTCTGGCCGGCGTTGCGGTACTTCGACGCCATGGCGCCCTTGACCGCCTCGTCCAGGTCGGCGTCGTCGAAGACGATGAAGGGCGCGTTGCCGCCCAGCTCCAGCGACACCTTCTTTACCGTGCTGGCGGCCTGCCGCATCAGCAGCTTGCCGACCTCGGTCGAGCCGGTGAAGCTGACCTTGCGGACTATCGGGCTGTGGGTCAGCTCATGGCCGATGGCGGCCGGGTCGCGGCCCATGACGATGTTGAAGACGCCGGCGGGGAAACCGGCACGCTCCGCCAGCTCGGCCAGCGCCAGGGCGGACAGCGGGGTGTCCTCGGCCGGCTTGACCACCACGGTGCAGCCGGCGGCCAGCGCCGGGGCCACCTTGCGGGTGATCATGGCGTTCGGGAAGTTCCACGGCGTGATCGCCGCGACGACGCCGATGGCCTCCTTCAGGACGACGATGCGCTTGTTGGCGGCGAAGCTGGGGATCACGTCGCCATAGGCGCGCTTGCCCTCTTCCGCGAACCACTCGATGAAGGAGGCGCCGTAGACGACCTCGCCGCGCGATTCGGTCAGGGGCTTGCCCTGCTCGGCGGTCATCAGTTGGGCCAGATCCTCCTGCGCCGCCAGGATCAGGTCGTACCAGCGGCGCAGGATGACCGCGCGCTCCTTGGCGGTCTTGGCCTTCCAGGCCGGCAGGGCGGCGTTGGCGGCGTCGATCGCCTCGCGCGTCTCGGCGGCACCCATGTCGGACACTTCGGCGATGACGGCGCCGGTGGCGGGGTTGGTGACCGGGAAGCTCTTCCCGGAATCCGCCGCGCGCCACGCACCATTCACGTAGCCCTTGGTTCGGAGAAGGCCCTGGTCGTTCAACGACAGCATGTTCTATCCGCCCTGGATGAAGGATTGTGGAACCGTTAGGCCGCGCCCGGCGAAATTTCCCTTGTTCATCAAGGGCTTCCTGCGCGGGGGCCTGGATCGTGGAAAGAAGCGTACCATGTTTAATAAATTAAACAACCCCTGTTTAACTGTTCATATTCTGATGACGGGGTTGCGCGGATGAGCTATTGCCTAGACGGGTGTGGAGCAGGAGTCCGATGATGGAATTCGACGTCGGCGCAAGGTTGAAGCAGATCCGCGAGCAGCATGGGCTGTCTCAGCGGGCGCTCGCCCAGCGAGCCGGAGTGACCAACGGTACAATTTCCCTGATCGAGCAGAACCGCAGCAGCCCGTCCGTTTCGTCGCTGCGCAAGGTGCTTCAGGGCATCCCGATGACTCTTGCGGAATTCTTCTCCTCCGACGATTTGCCGCCGCCCGAGCAGATCTTCTTCAAGGGCGACGAATTGATCGAACTGGCCGGCGAGCTGAAAGGCACCGTCGGCCAGGTTTCCTTCCGGCAGGTGGGCGACCTGCGCAGCCGCAACCTGCAGATCCTCCACGAACGCTACGCCCCCGGCGCCGACACCGGCCGCACCATGCTTCAGCATGAATCCGAAGAAGGCGGCATCGTCATCAAGGGCCAGATCGAGCTGACGGTCGGTGACCGCAAACAGCTGCTCGGCCCTGGAGACGCCTATTTCTTCGACAGCCGCGTGCCCCACCGGTTCCGCAACATCGGCGATATCGAGTGCGAGCTGATCAGCGCCTGCACGCCGCCGTATTTGTGAGCGGGGTGAGTTAGCCCCCCACCCCAACCCTCTCCCGCTGGGCGGGGGAGGGGGCAAGTGCTTGTTGGGGAGAGTAGCGGTAGTCCCTCCCCCGCCCAGCTCTCGCACAAAGCTCCGCTTTGTGCTGTCGCGGCAGGCGGACCATAGGTCCGCTGAGAGCGGGGGAGGTTAGGTGGAGGTCTAACTCCCCTACCCCGCATTCCCCTTCAGCCGCTCGTTGCGCCGGCGCAGGTATTCCAGCGTCGACAGCATGCAGACCGAGATCACCGTCAGCACCACCGCAACCGCGGTGATGGTGGGGCTGATGTTCTCGCGGATGCCGCTGAACATCTCTCTAGGCAGGGTGCGCTGCTCCGGCCCGGCGAGGAACAGGACCGTCACCACCTCGTCGAAGCTGGTGGCGAAGGCGAACAGCGCGCCCGACGCCAGACCCGGCAGGATCAGCGGCAGGATCACCTTGCGGAAGGTCAGCAGCGGCGGCGCGCCCAGCGAGGCGGCGGCGCGGGCCAGCGTCATGTCGAAGCTCTGCAAGGTCGCCGACACGGTGATGACGACGAAGGGCGTCGCCAGCGCGGTGTGGACCAGGATCAGGCCCAGATAGTTGCCGGTCAGGCCGAGCGGCGCGAAGAAGAAATAGACGCCGACCGCGGTGATGACGACCGGGACCACCATCGGCGACAGCACGAGCGCAAGCACCAGTGGCTTCCACTTGCTCTTCCACTGCGCCAGCCCCAGCGAGGCCAGCGTGCCCAGCACCATCGACAGCATGGCCGAGGCGACGCCGATGATGACGCTGTTCTTCAGCGCGTTCATCCAGCGCGCGGATCCCAGGAAATCCTCGTACCAGCGCAGCGACAGTCCCGGCAGCGGATAGGTCAGGTAGGTGCTGGAGCTGAAGGACAGGGGCACGATCGCCAGGATCGGCGCCATCAGAAAGAACAGCACCAGCGTGCCGACAACGACCGTCGTGATCCAGGCGATGCGCTGGCTGGCGGTCTGGGGGGAGTGGTTCGCGCTCAATTCTTCAGACCTCCCGTCGTCTGGCGGCCGAGCGCCAGCTTGCCGTAGAGCAGCGCCAGCACCAGCGTGGACAGCAGCAGCACCGCACCCAGCGCCGAGGCGAGGCCCCAGTTGACCGTTTCCGTGGTGTAGAAGGCGATGAAGGACGAGATCATCTGGTCTGCCGCCCCGCCGACCAGCGCCGGCGTGATGTAGTAGCCGATGGCCAGAATGAAGACGAGCAGGCAGCCGGCGCCGATCCCCGGAATGGTCTGCGGCAGGTAGATGCGCAGGAAGGCGGTGGCCGGCGGCGCGCCCAGCGAGGCGGCGGCCCGCATGTAGGCCGGCGAGATGCCGCGCATGACGCTGTAGAGCGGCAGGATCATGAAGGGCAGCAGCACATGGGTCATCGCCATGTAGACGCCGAACCGGTTGTAGATCAGCCGCATCGGCTCTTCGATGATGCCCAGCCATTGCAGGGAGCCGTTGACGATGCCTTCGCTCTGCAGGATCACGATCCAGGCGCAGGTGCGCACCAGAAGCGAGGTCCAGAAGGGCAGAAGCACGAAGATCATCAGCAGGTTCGACCGGCCGGTCGGCAGGTTCGCCAGCATGAAGGCGACCGGGAAGCCCAGGATCAGGCAGAGCGCGGTAACGCCGAAACCGATCTCGAAGGTGCGCAGGAAGACATCGCGGTAGATCGACTGGTCCGCCGGGGCATGGATGACGTCTCCGTCCGGGTTGCGCGTCAGGTCGACCGCCGCCAGCAGGTAATAGCTGGTGACCGGGCCGCTGGCGCTCTTGATCGCCGCCCAGCTCTCGCGCTCGCCCCAGGCCGGGGCGATCTCGATCAGCGTCGCCTTGGCGGTGCCGGGAGCGGGCTGCTCCTTCAGCTTGCGGCCGGTCGACAGCAGTGTGGTGCGGAAGCCGTTGACGACATAGTTCAGCCGCTTGGCGGCGACGGCCAGCGTTCCGGCCTCGCGCGCGGTGCGGATGTCGGCGGCGAGCGCGGCGAAGGCAGCCTCGTCGGGCAGGCCCTGGCCGTTCCACTGCTCCAGCGCGGCCACGGTCTGCGGCATCACCTGCGGCACTTCCCAGTCGTCCACCGACTTCCAGATCATGCCGGCGAGAGGCACGACGAAGGTGAACAGCAGGAAGGCCAGCAGCGGCAGCACCAGACCCAGCGCACGGAACTGCCGGGCCCGCTCGGCCCGTTTCAATCGACGCTTCAACGGCACGTCGGCGCCGGCAACGAAGGCGGCTGTCATCGGCATTGTCCTGTTGAGAAGACGCAGGTGCACAAGGCCCCGTAACCCGGGACCATCCCCTCTCCCCCCCCGCTTACGCGCAAACGAAGTTTGCGCTGCCGCGACAGGCGGACCATAGGTCCGCCGAAAGCGGGGAGAGGGTTAGGGTGAGGGGGTCGCATGGCGTCCGGTCACCGAAGGGCGGGAAATGGTCCGCCGGAAAGCATATTGGGGAAGCCATGTTCGGCCCGATGCGTGCCGTTGTGCATCCCCCTCACCCCGACCCTCTCCCCGGGGGGGAGAGGGGGTTTTCTGGGGTGTCGCTGGGTAAGCTTACTTGGCCGCCCACTTGTTGAAGCGTTCGGTCAGGCGGTCGATGTTCTCCAGCCAGAAGTCGGTGTTGATCTCGATCGCGTTCTTCATGTTGTCGGGCGCGGTCGGCAGGTCGGTCAGGACCGCCTTCGACAGCAACGACGGGGCCTTCTTGTTCGACGTGCCGTAGGCGATGCCTTCGGACAGCTTGGCCTGGTTCTCCGCCTTGCCGACGAAGCTCAGGAACTTGTAGGCGGCTTCCTGGTTGGGGCTGCCCTTCAGGATCACCCAGCTGTCGATGGTGTAGAGCGCACCGTTCCACACCATGCCGAAGTTCTTCTTCTCGTTCTTGTTGGCGGCGTCGATGCGGCCGTTGTAGACCGAGGTCATCGCGACTTCGCCGGACGCCAGCAGCTGCGGCGGCTGGGCGCCGGCCTTCCACCAGACGATGTCGTTCTTGATGGTGTCGAGCTTCTTGAAGGCGCGCTCGATGCCGGCCTCGGTGCCCAGCACCTTGTAGACGTCGGCCGGGGCCACGCCGTCGGCCATCAGCGCGATTTCCAGCGTGGTCTTGGCGCCCTGGCGCAGGCCGCGCTTGCCCGGGAACTTCTTGGTGTCGAAGAAATCGGCCCAGCTCTTCGGCGCGTCCTTCAGCTTGTCCTTGTCGTAGCCCAGCACGAAGTCATAGACGATGGCGCCGACGCCGCAGGCGTTGACGGTGGACGGCAGGTAGGCGTCCTCGCCGCCGATCTTGGAGTAGTTCAGCTTCTCGTACAGGCCTTCGTCGCAGCCGAGCGCCAGTTCCTCGCTCTCGACCTGCACCACGTCCCAGGTGGAGGCGCCGCCCTGGACCTTGGCGCGCAGGACGCCGACGCCGCCGTCCCAGGATTCGTCGTTCATCGCCGTGCCGGTGGCCTTGAACGGCTCGAAATAGACCTTCTTCTGGACTTCCTGATAGGCGCCGCCCCACGACACGACGGTCAGGTCGCGGGCGCTGGCGGCCGATGACAGGGCCGTGAGGGCGGTGAAGGTCGCAGCGAAACCGAGAGCCACCTTAATCTTCGACATGATCCCCGTCCTTATTCGTCGTGGTTGTTGTTGCTGGTAAGGCACCCTGGCACTGAGGAACCACGTCCTCAGACCGGATCGAGCGCCCGGCAGTCCTCCGGGCGGAAAGCGATGTAGACGTCCTGGCCGGGCGCCAGACCGGCATAGGAGCCGGCCGGCAGCTTGACCATGAATTCCGGGTTGGAGGGCGTGGACAGGATCGCCAGCGTGTGGTCGCCGACATAGATCAGGTCGGTCAGCGTGGCCGGCAGGCGGTTGGTGGTCGCATCGCCGCTGTCGCCGGTCTCGATCGCCACGCGCTCCGGACGGATGGACAGCGAGGTGCGGCTGCCGGCACCGCCGATATTGACCGCCTGCGCCACCACGGAGCCGCCGGCATCCAGCGCGACCCGCGCCCAGCCGTGTTCGATATTTTCAACAACCCCGCTCAGAACATTGTTCTCGCCGATGAAGTTGGCGACGAAGCTGTTCACCGGCCGCTCGTACAGTGCATCCGGGCGGTCGATCTGCTGGACGATGCCGTCGTTGAACACCGCGATGCGGTCGGACATCGTCAGCGCCTCCCCCTGGTCATGGGTGACGTAGACGACGGTCAGGCCCATCGTTTCGTGCAGGTGCTTGATCTCCAGCTGCATATGCTCGCGCAGGCGCTTGTCGAGCGCGCCCAGCGGCTCGTCCATCAGCACCAGGGCGGGATTGAACACCAGGGCGCGCGCCAGCGCCACGCGCTGCTGTTGGCCGCCGGACAGCTGGCCGGGGCGGCGCGACGCCAGGTTGCCGAGCTTGATCATGTCGAGCGCGGCGGCCACCCGTTCCTTGATTTCCGCCTTGGAAACGCCGCGCACCGACAGCGGGAAGGCGACGTTTTCCTCGATCGTCAGGTGGGGAAAGAGGGCGTAGTTCTGGAAGACCATGCCGATGTCGCGCTTGTGCGGCGGCACGTTCTTGATCGGCCGGTCGCCGATGAAGATATCGCCATGGGTCGGCACCTCGAACCCGGCCAGCATCATCAGCGTGGTGGTCTTGCCCGACCCCGAAGGCCCGAGAAGCGTCAGGAATTCGCCCTTGCGGATGTCGAGATCGAGGCTTTTCACCACCAGATGCTCGCCATCGTAGGTCTTCTGCACCCCGGTGAAGCGCACCAGGGTATCTGTCGTCGCGATCATCCCGCCGTCCATCCGTCCGCTCCCGTCACAGGCGACCTGGAACCGGGTACGCCACCCCGGCCCGGTCCGTCTTTGTGGCCCTGACGGTAACACGCGTTTAAGAAAATAGACAAGAGGAATGACTATGACTTGATCAATTCAACAGTCTGCCGATTTTTTGTGCAAATGCGAAGGCCTTGCCCACGCGGCGACCGCCAGTGTGCTCCATTCGCATGCGATTGAGAAGACCAATGATCGATATCGCGGACAGACGGAAGCATGAAAATCAGCTCTTGCCGCGAAAAGAGGGGGCGAATCGCCGCAGGCGATCCGCCCCCGGTGTCGGCTCAGCGCTGCTGGGCGGCCTGGGAGTAGACGAAGCTGTCGAAGCCGTTCTCGGCGACGCGGAACCACAGCCGCTCCTGCTCCAGGAAGGGCTTCCAACCGTCATAAACCTTCTTGAAGCGCGGGTTGCCGGCGGCGAGCTTGTCGTAGAATTCGAACGACGCCTTCTCGCAGGCCTGCATCATGTCACGCGGGAAGGGGCGCAGGATGGCGCCGCCGGCGACCAGCCGCTTCAGCGCAGCGGCGTTCAGCGTGTCGTACTTGGCGATCATCCAGGTGTTGGCCTCCCAACAGGCCTGTTCCAGGATGGTCTGGTAGGATTTCGGCAGCGATTCCCAGGCCTGCATGTTGAACATCAGCGGGATTTGGGCCGAGCCCTCCCACCAGCCGGGGTAGTAGTAGTATTTGGCGACCTTGTGGAAGCCGAGCTTCTCGTCGTCGTAGGGGCCGACGAACTCCGCCGCGTCGATGGTGCCGCGTTCCAGCGCCGGATAGATGTCGCCGCCGCCGAGCTGCTGCGGGACCAGGCCGAAGGGCGTCAGGATCTGGCCGACCAGACCGCCGATGCGCATCTTCAGGCCCTTCAGATCCTCCAGGCTCTTGATTTCCTTGCGGAACCAGCCGCCCATCTGGGCACTGGTGTTGCCGGCGGGGATATGGTGGATGTTGTAATCCTTGAACACCTCCCGCATCAGCTCCAACCCGCCGCCATGCATCATCCAGGCGATGTGCTGGCGCGTGTTCAGGCCGAAGGGCATGGCGGTGTCGAAGCAGAAGGTCGGATCCTTGCCGACATAGAAATAGGCCGCCGACTGCCCGCACTCGACCGTGCCGTTCTGCACCGCGTCCAGCACCTGCAGCGCCGGGACGATCTCGCCCGCCGCAAAGGTGCGGATCTGAAACTTGCCGTCGGTGGCGTCGGACACGCGCCTGGCAATGAACTCCGCCGCGCCATAGATGGTGTCGAGGCTCTTGGGATAGCTCGACGCCATGCGCCACTTGATCTCGGGCTGGGAGCCCTGGGCGATGGCCGGGGCCGCAATGGCTCCGGCGGTTCCGGCGGCGGCAAGGCCGACGCCGGCGCTGGAAAGGAACGCACGCCGTTTCATGATGACGAATCTTCCCGACTGTATGGTTCGTTGGGCCGACATGATAGCGCAACCAACCGTTTGGGGAATCCTTCTTCCGCCGGGGCAATACAGAATCTGCGGAAGATCCTTGCGCCAGAAACGAAAAATCCAGCCGCATTGGGCTGGATTTTCGGCGACGCAGCATTATTTGTTGTTTCGATCGCCTTTCAGGCGTTTCCTCCCTAAACTCGGGCCGCGGCTCAATAGCTAGCGGCCTTTCCCTTTTTACGCAATATGCTGAAAGTCAGCTTCGCAAACTTTTTTGGCGGATGCACGACCGGTACGTGCTTAACGCAAAAAGCTGCACGCCCGTACATTGTAAATGCCTGCGGCTGTTTTGATTGACCCTTTGTAAAGGGCTGGAATGATACAGTGTCTGCACTGATCGATCTTTGCCCCACCCCTTGCGATTCCCGAAAGGACGATGCCGCGATGACGCCCCTTGGACAGCCAAGCGGCAAGTCCAAACGCCGCAACCGGGCGCTTGGCCTGCGTGCCACGGTCGCCGTAACCGTGGCGATCCTCGTGCTGGGATCGACGGTGGTGACCGGCCTGATGGTCGGCAGCGGCGCCGCCGACGCCCTGAAGCAGGAGATCGGCGATTCGATGACCGGTCTGGCGCAGTCGCTGGCGCGGCAGCTCGATTCGACCATGTGGGCACGCGCCAACCAGATCGCCGCTCTGTCGCGGATCGAAGCGCTGAAGGACCCGGCGGTGGCGCAATCGACCATCGACGAACTGAAACGCCGCGACCCGACCATCGCCTGGATCGGCATGACCAATGCGGACGGGCGGGTGATGGCGGCCTCCGGCGGGCTGCTGCTGGGCGCCGACATCTCCACCCGCCCGGTCCACCAGGAAGGCATGAAGGGCCTGTTCGTCGGCGACGTGCACGAGGCGGTGGCCCTGCGCGGCAAGGTGCCGTACCTGGAGGGCGAAACGCCGAAGTTCGTCGATGTCTCCGCCCCGCTGCAGAGAGCCGACGGCACCCCGGTGGGCGTGCTGGCCGCCCATTACAGCTGGGAGTGGGCCTACGCCTCGATCCGCCAGCTGACGGAGCCGCTGTCCGACCGCCGGGAACTGACGCTCTACATCCTGTCGGCCGACGGCTCCGTTCTGATCGGTCCGGACCAGGCGGTGGGAAAGCCTCTGCCGGTTCCGGCGCTGACCGCGAAGCTGCGCGACGGCTGGAGCGCCGACCGCTGGCCGGACGGCGTCACCTATGTGACCGGCGTGGCGTATGGTCGTGGACTGCATGACTATGCCGGGCTCGGCTGGACCGTGATCGCCCGGCAGCCGGCCAATCTGGTGTTCGCCGAGACCAACCGGCTTCGGCTGTCCATCATCGGGTCCGGCATCCTGCTGGCCCTGCTGTTCAGCGTGATCGGCTGGTTCGCCGCCGGGCGGATCGCCCGTCCGCTGGGCTCCATCGCCGGCGCCGCCGAACGGATCGGCGATGGCGAGCGCGGCGTCGCCATCCCCGATGTCGGCGGTGCCGCGGAGATCCGCCGGCTGTCCGTCTCGCTGCGGGACATGGTGGACAGCCTGACAAACAAGGACGCCGCATTGATGCGGCTGGAGGACATCGCCTACGAGGACCGGCTGACCGCGCTGCCGAACCGCCGTTATTTCGAACAGTATGTCGAGGCGTCGACCGGCAGCGGCGGCGGATCGGCGACGATGATGTACATCGACCTGGACGGCTTCAAGCCGGTGAACGACCGGTTGGGCCACGACGCCGGCGACGCCGTCCTGCGGCAGGTCGGCGGCCGTCTCGCCAGCATCTTCCGCGACGACGACGTGATTGCCCGGCTGGGCGGCGACGAATTCGCCGCCGTCCTGCCGCGCCGCGCCGGCCGCCCCGCCCCCGACACCGAGGAACTGGCGTCCCGCATCATCGCCGCGGTGAACGAGCCGGTGTCGATCAATGGCGAGAAGGTTCGTGTCGGCTGCTCCATCGGCATCGCCTCCTGGCCGGAGGATGACGGCGACATGGCGACGGTGATGCGCCATGCCGACGCCGCGCTCTACAAGGCCAAGCGCGACGGGCGCAACCGCGCGGTGCGCTGGACCAGGGTCGAGGTGGGGGCGGAGGGGTAGGATGCTTGGGGAGTTGGACCCCCACCTAACCTCCCCCGCTGGGCGGGGGGAATTGCCGCTGCTTTTCCGTATAAGCACTTACCCCCTCCCCCGCCCAGCTCTCGCACAAAGCTCTGCTTTGTGCTGACGCGGCAGGCGGACCGTAGGTCCGCTGAGAGCGGGGGAGGGTTGGGGTGGGGGTCTAGCGCCCCTCCAACCCCCGGACCATTCCGTTCATGAATCCCAGCTTTTCGATCACCGCCGCCGACAGGATGAAGGGGTAGAGATCCGGCTGGCCCATGCTGCGGTTCAGGCTGTTCACCGCATAGGTCAGGGGCAGCCAGGGTTCGATCAGGTCCTCGATGTGCCGGGCCTTGTGGGGGTTGAAGTCGATCTCCGATTCCAGTTCCGCCCCTTCGGTGATGCGCGGGCGGATCTTCAGGCCGAAGGCGCGGGCGGTTTCCAGCGTGTCGACGATGTGGAGATAATGCGCCCAGGTCTCGGCGAAATCCTCCCACGGGTGGGCGGTGGCGTAGGAGCTGACGAAGTTCGCCTGCCAGTCGGCCGGCGCGCCGCTGGCGTAGTGGCGTTTCAGCGCCTCGCCGTAATCCTCCCGCTCGTCGCCGAACAATGCGCGGAATCGTTCCAGCAGGGCCGGGTCGTCGCGCACCAGACGGTCCCAGACATAATGGCCGATCTCGTGCCGGAAATGGCCGAGCAGCGTGCGGTAGGGCTCGCCCATGTCGGTGCGGCGCCTTTCGCGTTCGGCGTCGTCGGCCTCGGCGACGTTGATGGTGATCAGGCCGTTGGCGTGGCCGGTCAGCACCGGCGTCACCGTGCCGTCGGGCCCGACGGTGTCGGACAGGAAGTCGAAGGCCAGCCCTTCCTCCGGATTTTCGATCCGGGTCTGCAGCGGCAGCTTCAGGTTGGTCAAGGTGTAGAACAGATGGTGCTTGGCCAGTTCCAGCTTGCGCCAGAGCGTCAGGTTGGCGGTGTCGGACAGGTCGGGGATGGTGCGGTTGTGCCGGCAGGCGGCGCAATGGGTGTCGGATGAGTCGGCCGGCAGCATCCAGTTGCAGGCATCCAGTTCGGCGTTCGCACAGAACTTGTAGAGCGGTTCGCTGGTGGCGAGCGCGCTCCACACCCCGTCATGGTCGGTCGGGTCGATGGCCGACAGGGTGCCCACATCCGGCAGATAGCCCAGCCGGTAGCCGCAGCGCTCGCACAGCGTGTTCTCGAAGTAGAGCGGCTGGTGGCAGTTCTGGCATTCGAAGAGTTTCATGGCGGGGGATCCGGAGGCCGGGGGTTCCCCTCTCCCCAGAGAGAGAGGGGGATTGAGTGTCGGTTCAGGTGGGCTTCTTCGCTTCGGGCTTGGCCTCGGCAGCCGTTTCCACCTTTTCCGGTTCCTTCACCGTCTCCTCCGCCTCGACCGGTTCCTTCGTCTCGGCCGGCTCCGCCGGCTTCTCCTCCTCCACGCTTTCCTCGCCGAAGGATAGGGTCGGGCTTTCGGCGACGTTGCGCAGGGCGTGGGCGGCGCGGCGGAGCGCGAATGAGGTCTTGCCTTCCGGCTCAAGCGCCAGAAGCAGCAGCGAGCGGCCGGTCACCATATAGGTGTCGCCGGTGTCGACGCGCGGCGCCTCGTCCGGATCCGGCAGGTTGGTGTCGACCAGACAGCGCCAGACGTTGCCGCCTGTCACCTCGGGCAGGGTGAACCCGACCACATCGTGATGAGCGTTGATGACCAGAAGCAGCGTGGCGTCCATCGCCGGCCGCTTGATGCCCGTGGCCTGGGCGCGACCGTCCAGCAGCATGCCCATGCAGCGGGCATTGCCATCGTGCCAATGGCTCTCGTCCATCTCGTCAGCGCTGGGGGTCAGCCATGTCACGTCCTTGATGTCGAACTCGGCATTGTACTCGCCCGACAGGAAGCGCCCGCGCCGCAGCATCGGGAAGGACTGGCGCACCGCGATGACCCGGCGCACGAACTCGATCAGCGCCTGCCCGTCCTCGTCGATGCCGTCCCAGTTCAGCCACGCCGTCTCGTTGTCCTGGCAATAGGCGTTGTTGTTGCCGTGCTGGGTGTTGCCGAACTCGTCACCGGCCAGCAGCATCGGCGAGCCCTGGGACAGCAGCAGCGTCGCCAACATGTTTCGCTTCTGCCGTTCGCGGAGTTCTTTGATCTCGGGGTCGTCGGTCGGCCCCTCCACCCCATGGTTCCAGGACAGATTGTGGGAGTGGCCGTCGTTGTTGTCCTCGCCGTTCGCCTCGTTGTGCTTGTCGTTGTAGGAAACGAGGTCGTTCAGCGTGTAGCCGTCATGGGCGGTGATGAAGTTCACGCTGGCCCAGGGCTTGCGGCCGCGCTTGTCGAACAGGTCGGCGGAGCCGCAGAGCCGCGGCGCCACCTCCGGCAGCTTGCCCTCGTCGCCCTTCCAGAAGGCGCGGACGGTGTCGCGGTAGCGGTCGTTCCACTCCGCCCAGCCCGGCGGGAAATTGCCGACCTGATAGCCGCCGGGGCCGCAGTCCCACGGCTCGGCGATCAGCTTGACGCTGTTCAGGATCGGGTCCTGCAGGCAGCTGTCGAGGAAGCCGCCGCCCTCGTCGAAGCCGTAGGGCTCGCGGCCGAGGATGGTGGCGAGATCGAAGCGGAAGCCGTCGACATGCATCTCCGTCGCCCAGTAGCGGAGCGAATCGGTGACCATCTGCAGGACGCGCGGGTGGCTGAGGTTGACGGTGTTCCCGGTCCCCGTCTCGTTGATGTAGTAGCGCTTCTGGTCCGGGATCAGGCGGTAGTAGGAGGCGTTGTCGATGCCCTTGAAGGACAGGGTCGGCCCGCGCTCGTTGCCCTCGGCGGTGTGGTTGTAGACGACGTCGAGGATCACCTCCAGCCCGGCATTGTGGAGATGGGCGACCATCTCCTTGAATTCCTTGATGGAGTTGCCCGATGCGGAATAGCGCGGCTCCGGCGCGAAGAAGCCGATGGAGTTGTAGCCCCAGTAGTTCGCTAGCCCCTTGTCCACCAGATGCTGGTCCTGGACGAAGGCATGGACCGGCAGCAGTTCCACCGAGGTGACGCCGAGCGACTTGATGTAGTCGACCACCTCCTTCACAGCCATGCCGCCATAGGTGCCGCGCAGGCTGTCGGGCACCGCCGGGTGCAGCTTGGTGAAGCCCTTCACATGGGTTTCGTAGAAGATGGTGCGGTCCCAGGCGGTGCCGGGCTTGTGGTCGCGGCCCCAGGTGAAGGCGGGGTCGATCACCTTGCATTTCGGCATGAAGGGCGCGCTGTCGCGCTCGTCATAGGTCAGGTCGTCGCCCGATTCCATCACATAGCCGAAATGGGCCGGATTCCAGCGGATCTCGCCGACCAACTCCTTGGCGTAGGGGTCGAGCAGAAGCTTGTTGGGGTTGAAACGGTGCCCCTGCTCCGGCTCGTACGGGCCATACACGCGGTAGCCGTAGAGCAGGCCGGGGCGGGCGTCGGGCAGGTAGCCGTGCCAGATCTCGTTGGTGAATTCGGGAAGCTCGATGCGTTCGAGTTCCTCCTCGCCGTTTTCATCGAACAGACACAGTTCCACCTTGGTGGCGTGGGCGGAAAACAAGGCGAAGTTGACGCCCAGGCCGTCCCACGTCGCACCCAGCGGAAAGGGCAATCCTTCACCGAGCCGCGTTGCCTGTTTCAGGATGTTTGCCATGATCGCCCACTTCTCCGCCTGGATCGAAAGTCGTGCCCTCGCTCCTGGACAGTGAGAAGCGCGGGCCGAGCCTTCAACCCAGCCGATGGGCGCTTGTTCCTTCCCGAAATTCCTCAGCCCTTCAGGATAGGACCGGCCCGGTGCCCGCCGGCATGCCGCGGCGCAGCAATGTGGCCAAGTCGCGCAAGCCGCGGTCGCGCGGATCGCTGGCCCGCCAGACGAGACCGATGACGCGGCCGGGCGGGCGGGCGCCATTGGAGGACGCATCGAAGGAACGGTAATCAACCAGCCCGCCGACGCTGGCGGTCCGGCCGGCGTCACCCTGGGTCGCCAGCAGCGGCATCAGCGTGCAGCCGGCTCCGGCCGCCACCATGTGGCGCAGCGTCTCCAGCCCGGTGGCGTGGACGCCGCCGCCGCGCGCGCTGAGGCCGCAGGCGGCCAGCGCCTGATCGCGCAGGCAGTGGCCCTCCTCCAGCAGCAGAAGCTCCGACGGGTCGAGGTCGTTCAGCGACAGGGTCGGCGCCGAACAGAGGCGATGGCCGGCGGGATGGGCGAGCAGGAAGGGTTCGAAGAACAGCGGCTCCGCCACCAGCCCGTCGGTCTCCACCGGCAGAGCCAGCAGCACGGCGTCGAGCCGGCCGTCGCGCAGCTCCTCCAGCAGGCTGTCGGTCCGCCCTTCCGACAGGATCAGCGTCAGGTCGGGCCAGGCATCGCGCATCGCCGGCAGGATGTGGGGGAACAGGTAGGGACCCAGCGTGTGGATCGCCGCCAGCCGCAGCCGCCCGGTCAGCGCACCGCCCGACCCGTCGGCCAGGGCCAGGAGCCGCCGCGCCTCCTCCAGCACCACGCGGGCCTGGGCGACGATGGCCTCGCCGCGCGGGGTCAGCAGCACCTTGCGGCTGGTCCGCTCGAACAGGGACAGGCCGAGGGCCTCCTCCAGCTTGCGGATCTGGGCGCTCAGCGACGGCTGGCTGACGGCGCAGCGTTCGGCGGCCCGGCCGAAATGGCGCAGCTCGGCGACGGCGACAACATATTCCAGGTCACGCAGGGACAGGGCGGAGAGATTCATAGACGGTGCCTATGGGAGCATTTCCTTCAATGTCTTGGATATATCGTTCAAGACGCCGGATAACCAGGGGCGAGACAATGACGCCGCTTCAAGCGACACCGCCCCAACGAGGATGACCCGGATGAGCACCCTGACCACCAGCTTCGGCCAGCCCGTTCCCGACAACCAGAATTCTCTGAGCGCCGGGCCGCGCGGTCCGCTGCTGCTGCAGGACTTCCACCTGATCGAGAAGCTGGCCCATTTCAACCGCGAACGCATTCCGGAGCGCGTGGTCCACGCCAAGGGGGCCGGCGCCTACGGCAGCTTCCGCGTCACCCGCGACGTGACCGGCTGGACCAAGGCCGCCTTCCTGTCATCGGTGGGCAAGGAGACGCCGGTCTTCCTGCGCTTCTCCACCGTCGGCGGCGAGAAGGGCTCCGCCGATGCCGAGCGCGACCCGCGCGGCTTCGCCGTGAAGTTCTACACGGAAGAGGGCAACTACGATCTGGTCGGCAACAACACGCCGGTCTTCTTCCTGCGCGATCCGTTGAAGTTCCCGGACTTCATCCACACCCAGAAGCGCAACCCGGCCACCAACCTGAAGGACCCCACCGCCATGTGGGACTTCTTCTCGCTGTCGCCGGAGACCATGCACCAGCTGACCATCCTGTTCAGCGACCGCGGCACGCCGCGCAGCTATCGCCACATGGACGGCTTCAGCAGCCACACCTTCTCGTGGATCAACGCGGCGAACGAACGCTTCTGGGTCAAGTACCACTTCAAGACCCGCCAGGGCATCCAGAACTTCACCGCCGAGCAGGCGACGGTGATGGGCGGCATCGACCCCGACCACGCCACCCGCGACCTGTTCGCCTCGATCGAGGACGGCGACTTCCCGGCCTGGACGGTCTCGGTGCAGATCATGCCGGAGGCCGAGGCCGACGATTACCGCATCAACCCGTTCGACCTGACCAAGGTGTGGCCGCATGCCGACTATCCGCTGATCGAGATCGGCGAGCTGGTGTTGAACCGCAACCCGGAGAATTTCTTCGCGGAGACCGAACAGGCCGCCTTCAGCCCGGCCAGCGTGGTGCCCGGCATCTCCTTCAGCCCGGACAAGATGCTGCAGGGCCGGCTGTTCGCCTATGCCGACGCCCACCGCTACCGGCTGGGCGGCAACTACGCCCAAATCCCGGTGAACAGGCCGCAGGGCTGCCCGGTCCACAACTACCAGCGCGACGGCGCCATGCGGGTGGACGGCAACGGCGGCGGCCGGCCGAACTACGAGCCGAACAGCTTCGGCGGCCCGACCCAGACCGGTGTCGCGAGCGAGCCGCCGCTGCGCATCCGCGGCGACGCCGCCCATTACGACCACCGCGAGGGCAACGACGACTACGCCCAGGCCGGCGCGCTGTTCCGCCTGATCGGCGGGGAGGCTCAGGACCGTCTGATGGACAACATCGCCGGCAGCCTGGGCAAGGTCCCGCTGTTCATCCAGCAGCGCCAGCTGAAGCACTTCCTGGCCGCCGACCCCGCCTATGGCGAGGGCGTGGCCAAGCGGCTGGGCCTGACCGTGGCGCAGGCCGCGGCGTGACGTGAGGTTTCCGACCCTTCCGCGGCTGTGCGGAGGGGCCGGTTCTGAGATGCCGCGCCCATCCCCCTGGGCGCTGGCATGATTGCCGGCATCCAGCCGCGCATTTCCCCGTTTGACTTGGCAGCCCTCTTCCCGGAAACGGGGGAGGGCTTTTTTCGCCGCCGTCTCACCCCCTCCCCCACCCAAACGGTGTGGTCACCGCTTGGGGGCAGACAAAGCGGCGGCCGGCGTCCTAAAGTCCGCCTTCAGCGCGACAGCATTGATGACGGAATGGGACGGGACCGCGACACCGAACGATCGACCGGCGAACGATCCACCAGCGGACTGACCGGGAAGGGGCTGGATACCCTGCTGGCGGCGGCGGAGACGCTGCCGCATGCGCCGGAGGATGCGTGGCGGCTCGACCTGTTCCGGGTGGCGCTGCGCATCGCGCGGTCCACCGAGTCGGTGGCGGACCTGGAACGCGCCAACCTCGCCTTCAAGGCGCTGCCGCACCGGCTGCGCAACCCGCTGGTCGACCGCGCCGCCATGCTGGCCCGGCGCGAGGCGGAGCGCGCGCAGGTGACCGCGGAGCCGGAGGACGAGCCGAAATCCGGCGGGCTGCTGGGCGGGCTGTTCGGACGGGCCGGGGGGCGGCCGAGCCGGAAGACCGCCAAGGAACGGCTGATGCGCGAACTGACGACCCGCCGCGACCCGGACGATGACCGGGAGATTTGAAGACCCGATCGCCGAAAGATCCGGGCAAGGGCAATCCCGGTAGAGGGAGATCCGGACGGCAGATGCCCGTCCGGCCGCTTGTCCGTCCGAAGGACTCCGATGCCCTCCCCCCTCCGCGTTCTCCGGCCGCGTCGAAGGTCACAGCCGGGACGGTTTACGGCGGGGCCGGAATGTGCAAAGGTCGCTACCTCCAAATCGGGCTTATCCTAAAGTTAGAATCAAACGATGACCGGGGGTTCCGTGCGTCGCCTGAAGCCGTTGCTGACCTGCGCCGCCCTGACCGCCCTGCTGAGCGCCTGCGCCAGCGGGGGCGGATCGCACCGCACCGCCACCCCGGCGGAGATCGACGCCCACGTCGCCGAGGCCTCCAAACGCTTCGACATGCCGGAGCTGTGGATCCGCGAGGTCATCCGCCAGGAAAGCGGCGGGCGCACCACCGTCAACGGCAAGCCGATCGTCAGCAAGGCCGGCGCCATGGGCCTGATGCAGGTGATGCCCGGCACCTATGAGGAGATGCGGCGCAAGCACGATCTGGGCTCCGACCCGTTCGATCCGCATGACAACATCATCGCCGGCACCGCGTATCTGCGCGAGATGTACAACCTGTTCGGCGCGCCGGGCTTCCTCGGCGCCTACAACTGCGGTCCGGGCTGTTACGGCGACTATCTGGCCGGCAAGCGCAGCCTGCCGGGCGAGACGCGGCGCTACATCGCGTCGGTCGGCCCGCGGCTGAACCGCACCCCGGCCCCCAACGGCGCCGACATCGTGCTGGTCAGCGCGCCGTCCTCCGATTCGACGCCGGACTTCGGGTCCTCCTACTCGTCGTCACGGCCGACGCCCTCCTATCAGGCGCCCTCCTACGCGCCGCCCGCAAACAGCCGCCCGGCGGCCAGCCGTCCGCCGATCGCCGTGGCGGCGCTGCCCTCGCCTGCCCCTGCGGCGGCTCCGCCGCCAGCGGTGCGGGTGGTGGCGCCCGACACCTCGACTCCCGACGCTCCGGCGCCGCGTCCGGTGGCGACGATGGCAGGAGCGGCGACGGCCGGCGGCGGGGTGTGGACGGTCCAGCTCGGCGCCTTCCGCTCGCCCGACGACAGCCAGCGCGTGATCGACCGCGCCCGCAATTCAATGCCGGTGCTGTCGCGTTCGCAACGGGTGGTGCAGGCGGTGGATACCCAGACCGGGCCGCTCTACCGCGCCCGCCTGTCCGGCCTGTCGCAGCAGGATGCGGCCAGCGCCTGCAACGGACTGGTCACCATCGGCATGGCCTGCTTCGTGGTGGCGCCGGGGGCGTGACCGGCATGGCCGGGCAAGTCCCTGCCGCATGGATGACGTCCATCGGTTGATTTGCCGCCCGGCCGGTGCCGTTGCTATCCTGATCTCCGAACAACGGCGCCAAGGGGCGCTGAGGGGGCGGGCGTGGCGGAGCCGGACGGTCTTCAGCTTGGAACAGGTGTGGGCGCTGCGGTCCTGCGCTTCCTCGACCGCAGCCTCAGCGTCAACGTCGCCTCCAGCGACCGGGCGAACCGGCCCCTGGTCGCACGGGCGGTGGCGGCGCGGGCGAGTTGCGGGGGAGAGCGGCTGACCGTTCTGCTCGACGGGCGGGCCAATGCCGAACTGGTGGCCGCCGTCGCCGACACCGGCCGGCTGGCCGTGGTCTTCTCCGAACCCAGCACACACCGCTCCCTGCAGGTCAAGGGCGATGGCGCCGTCGTGGCCGCCCCGACTGCGGAGGAGGAGGCGCTCACCGGCCCCTATCTGGATGGCTTCATCACCGAGTTGACCGGCATCGGCTTCACCGAGCCCTTCATCCGGGCGGTGATGACCTGCGATCCGGCCGATCTGGTGGCGCTGCATGTCCGCCCGGCGGCGGTGTTCGACCAGACGCCGGGCCCGAAGGCCGGCGAACCGGTGCAGGCATGAGCGCCCCGCAAGCCCACCACACGCTGACGCTCGACGCCATCCGGACTTGCCTGGAGGGGGTGATCCCCGCCACCATCGCCACGGTGGCGCCGGACGGCACGCCCAACGTCTCGCAGCTGTCGCAGGTCCATTACGTCGACCCCGGCCACATCGCCCTGTCCTATCAGTTCTTCAACAAGACGCGGGCCAACATCCTGGACTGCCGGGACGCCCTTCTGGAGGTCATCGACCCGTCGACGGGGGCACAGTACCGGCTGCGGCTGGCCTATCTGCGGACCGAGACCGATGGTCCGCTGTTCGAGAGCATGAAGGCCAAGCTGTCGGGCATCGCCTCGCATGTCGGGATGGCGGAGGTGTTCCGGCTGCGCGGCGCCGACCTGTTCTGGGTGACGGAAATCGAGGGGGTTCCCGGCGGTCGTCCCCTGCCCGCGCGAATGCGCCCCCGCAGCCTGCTGTCGGCCGTCCGGCGCGCCTGCGAAGGCTTGCGCGGCTGCGCCGACCTGTCCGACCTGCTCGACCGCGCCATCGTCGCCCTGCGCGACCTGTTCGGGGTGGAGCATGCGCTGATCCTGCTGCCAGATACCGCCAGCGGGCGGCTGTTCACAGTCGCGGCGCTGGGTTACGAGGCCAGCGGGGAGGCGAGCGGGCGGGGCAGCGGCATCGGCTGGGAGGTGGCGCCCGGCGACGGGGTAATCGGGGTGGCGGCGCGCGAGCGGGTACCGATCCGCATCACCCACATGACCACCGACGTCGCCTACAGCATGGCGATGCGGCAGGGGACGGAGGCGGGACCGCTGCGCGAGATCCCCTTCCCCGGTCTGGAGCGGCCACACAGCCAGTTGGCGGTTCCGATCCTGGCGCATGAGGCCGGGGACGGCTGCGGCAGGCTCGCCGGGGTACTGGCCGGGGTGCTTTTCGTGGAGAGCACGCAGGAGATGCGCTTCACCTACGACGACGAGGATGCGCTGGCGACGCTCGCCGCACAGCTGGGCGCGCTGATGCGCAGCCTGCCGATGGTTCCGGCCCCGACGACGGAAGCTGAGGTGGAGGATACGCCGGCCAAGACCGTGGCGGCACCGGCCGGCGGACAGCCGATCACCGTGCGCCATTACGCCAGCGACGACAGCGTCTTCCTCGACCACGACTATCTGATCAAGGGCGTGGCCGGGGCGATCCTGTGGAAGCTGGTGCGCGACCACACAGCGCTGGGGCGCACCGACTTCACCAACCGCGAACTGCGGCTGGCGCCGGACATCCCGCTGCCGGATTTCGCCGAGAATCTGGAAGCGCGGCTGATCCTTCTGCAGCGCCGGCTGGACGACCGCCGCGGACCGTTGCGGATCGAGAAGACGGGGCGCGGGCGGTTCCGGCTGCTGGTGGAAACGCCGCTGCGGCTGGAGGAGATGCAGTGAGGGTTACGGGTGCCACCTCGCGTCCCCCTTACCCGCTCGCCCCCGCCAGTTCCCGCGCCGGGGCGGTGGCGAGCGCCGTTTGCAGATACTCCAGGAAAGCACGCTCGGCGCGGTTCAGCTTGGCCTGTTCGTTCCAGATCAGGTGGACGTTGACCGGCGCGATCCCCTCGTAGGGCGGCAGTTCCCACAGCATGCCGTCATCCACGTCGCGGGCGGCGATGTGTTCCGGCAGCGGGCCGATGCCAAGGCCGCAGAGGATCATGCGGCGCACCTCCTCCAGATTGGCGGAAGAGGCGACGACGCGTCCGGCGAAACCTTCCCGCGCCCGGAACAGCGTCAGCGGCGACAGGGCGCCGTCGATCTGGTCGGAGGTGAAGGAAACGAAATTCTCGTGCCGCAACTCGGCGATGTCGATGTCGCGCTGCCCGAACAGGCGGAACTCGGAACCGCAATAGAGGCGGTAGGTCTGGCGCAGGAACACTTGGGCGGACAGCCCGGGAATCGGTTCGCGCAACAGGCAGATCGCCATGGCGCCGACCCGCTGCTGCAATGCGATATGGGCATCGGCCGAGGCCATCACGTCGATGCGGAAGGTCACCTGCGGGTACATCCGGTGAAATTCCCGCAGCGACCGGTCGAGCAGCGGCGTCTGGATGCGGCTGGTCATCAGGATGTGGACATGGCCGCTGATCTCATCCTTGGCGTCGCGCACCAGGGCGCCCAGGCGGGACACGGTGGCGTGGATCGCGACCGCCTCGTCATAGACCTGCTCACCGGCGGCGGTGACGGCGAAGCGGCCGGGGCCGCGGTCGATCAGGGTGCGGCCGAGTTGCTCCTCCAGCCGCTTCAGGGCGAGGCTGACCGCGGGCTGCGTCAAAAACAGGCGGACGGAGGCCTTGGTGATGCTCCCCTCCTGCACGATCACCATGAAGGTGCGCAGCAGGTTCCAGTCCATCTGCTGACCCAGGCGGGCCAAAGCCTGCCGTTCCGCCTCGGTTTCGATCACCGCCCGCCCCTTATCCACTCTGCCCGATTCCGGTGCTTTCGTTCGATCGCCCAAATTCTACGCACATGAATGCCTTGTGAGCAACTGCGGCATAAATCAAACTCATAGGCCAAATGAAAAATGCTTATTTGCCTCGTCGCTTTCGACGCCGCCTAATCGACATATGGCGACCTTCAAACATCGCCAAGCCGGACATCCATAGCGTCGCATTATCGCGGTCATATCCATTTAGGATAGTCTGCACAAGAGTCGCTTTGTCTTTTTTCAACCGACCGCGCAGTCCTGCCGCAGCGGTGAAGAGGATTCGGAATGACACGAGAAACGGCAGACCGTCTCGACCATGCGTTGCCGGACCCCGGCTTGCGCACCGCGATCCTCGACGCCGCCGACGCCGCGCAGGCCGAGTGCGTGGACCTGCTGTCCGACCTCGTGCGCCAGCCGTCGCTGCTGGGGGACGAGTCCGGAGCGCAGGCGCTGATGGCCGACCGTTTCGCCGCGCTCGGACTGGAGGTCGACCGCTTCGACGTGGACGAGGAGGCGATTTCCCGCATGCCGGGCTTCTCGCCGCCAGTGCTGCCGGGAGCCTATGCCGGCCGGGAGAATGTCGTCGGCGTTCACAAGCCACGCGAGGCGAAAGGCCGCTCGCTGATTCTGAACGGCCACATCGACGTGGTGCCGACCGGCCCGGCGGAGCTGTGGACCACCCCGCCCTTCGAGCCGCGCATCGCCGACGGGCGGCTCTACGGCCGCGGGGCCGGCGACATGAAGGCGGGCATCGCCGCCTATACCGCCGCCTTCGGCGCGCTCCGCAAGCTTGGCTACCAGCCGGCCGCCCCGGTCTATCTGCAGTCGGTGATCGAGGAGGAGTGCACCGGCAACGGCGCGCTCGCCTGCCTGCACCGCGGCTACCGCGCCGACGCCGCGGTGATCCCGGAGCCGTTCAACCATTCCATTTCCGTCGCCCAAGTCGGCGTGATGTGGCTGCGGCTGGTGCTGACCGGCACGCCGGCCCATGTGCTCGACACCTCGGCCGGCGTGAACGCCATCGAGGCGGCTTATGCGCTGGCGGCGCATCTAAAGGCGCTGGAAGTGCGCTGGAACGAGCCGGCCTGCCGCCATCCCGCCTTCTGCGGTCATGCCCATCCCGTCAACATCAATCTCGGCCGGATCGAGGGCGGCGAGTGGCCGTCGTCAGTCCCGACGCGCTGCGCGCTCGACCTCCGGTTCGGCTTCTTCCCCGGGCAGGAGCCGGAGGCGGTCCGCGCCGAGGTGACCCGGGCGGTGGAGCAGGCGCGCTCCGCCGACCCGGCTCTTTCCAGCGTGGGGATCGAGCTGCAGTGGAACGGCTTCCAGGCCGCCGGCTGCGAGATCGACCCGGCCCATCCGCTGGTGACCATGCTGGCCGACAGCCACCGCGCGGTGCGGGGCGGCGACCCTGAACTGGTGGCGCTGACCTGCACCACCGACGCCCGCTTCTTCCAGCTCTATGGCGACACCCCCGCCACCTGCTACGGGCCGGAGGCGACGCGCATCCACGGCATCGACGAATCGGTGTCGCTGGACAGCCTGCGCGACGTGACCCGCGTGCTGGCGCTGTTCATCGCCGGCTGGTGCGGCCTGGAACCCATCTGATCCCTTCTTTCCCGACGAGACCCGCCCGATGATCGCCGAGACGCTGACCGCCAACGCCGCCGCCGCCGCCACCCACGCCCCGCGCGCCACCCGCGACTGCTCCGACGTGGAGTGGAAGGTGCGCACCGATCTGGCCGCCGCCTACAAGCTGTTCGACCGGCTCGGCATGACCGACCTGATCTACACCCACATGTCGGCGCGGATTCCCGACACGCCCGACCATTTCCTGATCAACCCCTATGGACTGATGTTCCACGAGGTGACGCCCGACAACCTCGTGAAGGTCGACATCGACGGCAATCTGGTGGACGGGCGCGAGGGTGACGCCATCAACCCCGCCGGTTTCACCATCCACAGCGCCGTCCACCACGCCCGCCCCGACGTCGGCGCCGTCATCCACCTGCATACCGACGCCGGCATGGCGGTGAGTGCCCAGGCCGACGGGCTGCTGCCGATCACCCAGCATTCGCTGCGCTGGTACAACCGCATCGCCTATCACACCTACGAGGGCATCGCGCTCGATCTGGCGGAGCGGGAGCGGCTGGTCGCCGATCTCGGCGGCCATCACAGCATGATCCTGCGCAACCACGGCCTGCTGACCGCCGGCCAGGACGTCGCCGAGGCGGCGGTGCTGATGTACTACCTGGAGCAGGCCTGCAAGCAGCAGATCATGGCGCTGGCCGGCGGCCGTCCGCTGATCTACCCGTCGCCCGAAGTCTGCGAGCACACCGCGCAGCAGTACGAGCGCGCCTATCCGAAGGCCGGCGTCCTGGAATGGGACGCGATGCTGCGCTGGCTGAACGGCACGTCCGGGCCGGTGGGGCCGCGGTGAGTGGGTAAGTTAGACCCCCACCTAACCTCCCAACAAAAAACACCGACACGACAGGGTCGCTGACACCACCGACAACTTCTGGAGACGAGGACACCCGATGACCAGACGCCTTACCGGTATCCCCGCCAGCTTCCGCCGCAGTTTTCAGGGCGGTTTCACCCGCGGGTTCCACCGCGCCGCCGCCGCCGGTCTGCTGGCCGCCGTGCTCGCCGTTCCCGGCACCGCGGCGCTGGTCGCCGCCCCGGCCATGGCCCAGGAAACGCCGGTCCGCGGCGGTGTCCTCAACTCCATCGTGCAGCCGGAGCCACCGACCCTGATGCTGGGCCTGAACCAGCAGGGGCCGACCCAGACGGTCGCCGGCAAGATCTACCAGGGCCTGCTGACCTACGACCAGAAGCTGAACCCGATGCCGTCGCTGGCCGAAAGCTGGACGGTGTCGCCGGACGGGCTGACCTACACCTTCAAGCTGTTCCAGAACGTCAAGTGGCATGACGGCAAGCCCTTCACCGCGAAGGACGTCGTCTTCTCCACCTCCAAGTTCCTGATGGAGGTCCACCCGCGCGCCCGTGCCGTCTTCAGCCGCTGCGAGTCGATCACCGCGCTGGACGACCACACCGTCGAGTTCAAGCTGAAGGAAGCCTTCCCCGCCTTCATCCAGGCCTTCGAGGTGTCCTCCGCCCCGATGGTGCCGGCCCACCTCTATGAAGGGACGGAGTTCCGTGCCAACCCGGCCAACGCCACGCCGATCGGCACCGGTCCCTTCAAGCTGAAGGAATGGGTCAAGGGCAGCTACATCCAGCTCGTCCGCAACGAGGATTATTACAAGAAGGACCTGCCCTATCTCGACGGCATCACCTTCCGCGTGATCCCGGACGCCGCCAGCCGCTCGCTGGCGTTGGAGAGCGGACAGGTGCAGCAGACCCAGTACAGCGATCTGGAGCCCTTCGAGGTTCCGCGCATGAAGGCGCTGCCCAACCTGACCATGACCACCGCCGGCTACGAGTTCGTGGCGCCGCTGTCCTGGCTGGAGATCAACCACCGCGTCAAGCCGCTGGACGACAAGCGCTTCCGCAAGGCCATCGCCTACGCCATCGACCGCAAGTTCATCCGCGACAAGATCTGGTTCGGCCTGGGCCGCGTGCCGACCGGTCCGATCAACTCGGTGGTCAAGTTCTATGACCCGAAGGTCACCACCTACGAGCCCGATCTCGCCAAGGCCAAGGCCCTGCTGGACGAGATGGGCCTGAAGCCCGACGGCAAGGGCGTGCGCGCCACCGTCAAGATCATGCCGATGCCCTATGGGGAGACCTGGACCCGGCTGGGCGAGTATCTGAAGCAGTCGCTGTCCAAGGTCGGCATCGCCGTCGTCCTGGAAAGCACCGACGCCGCCGGCTGGAGCCAGCGCGTCGCCAACTGGGATTACGAGATCACCACCAACTTCGTCTACCAGTACGGTGATCCGGCGCTGGGCGTCGCCCGCACCTACATCTCGTCCAACATCCGCAAGGGCGTGCTGTTCTCCAACACCATGGGCTATTCCAACCCGAGGGTGGACGAGCTGTTCGCCAAGGCGTCGCAGGAGAATGACCCGGCCAAGCGCCAGGAGCAGTACAGCGAGGTGCAGCGCATCCTGTCCGACGAGCTGCCGGTCGTGTGGCTGCTGGAGATGGAGTTCCCGACCTTCCTCGACAAGCGGGTCAAGAACGCCAACAAGACCGCCATCGGCGTGAACGACACGTACGAAGACGTCTGGCTGGCGAAGTAGTCGTCCATCTCCCTCGAGTATCCCCTCTCCCCCCCGGGGAGAGGGTTAGGGTGAGGGGGACGCACGGCGGTCCCTCCCCGAGAATCCACGCTATGCCTCCCCCCCCCCCCCCCCCCCACCCCCCGGGGGGGGGGGGGGCCCCCCCCCCCGGGGGGGGGGGGGGGGGGGGGGCCGGGGGGGGGGGGGGGGCGCCGGCGGGGGGGGGGGGATACG